>NZ_JBAJHU010000028.1:0-1553 GCF_036867415.1 Mangrovibacillus sp. Mu-81 | reverse complement strand
CCACTAGCATTGCATATGTATCCACAGGCCAAAAAATAAATTTAATTTCCCCCTATTAATTGGAATAATAGGAGGCTGTTTTATGGACGAAAGCAAAAAAGTCCCCTAAAGTAGAAGCTGAACCCACGTTATCCGTGACTGCTACTAAAGGAGACTTTCATGGATAACATCATACCAAATCAGACTGTATTTAGTAAATGCCTTTCTTTCTTACCGTTTGAAAAATTTAAATGCACGTCCTTAGACAACGGTGTAAAAAAACTTACCACCGCTAATTTAATGAGGATTTGTCTCACCATGCAATTAGGAAATTGGAAATCCTACGAGGAAACGGAAGAACGTATTCGTGCCATGGAAGGGACAGAGGAGCTGTTTGGGCTCACTAGTATTAGTGCTTCTCAACTATGTCGTCGTGTCAATGCCTTACCTTCGGTCCTACCACGGCAGTTATTTCTTGCCGCTGTTACCCAATTGAATGAATTGACGAGTAACAGAAAGGGGATTCCTTCTTTGGGGCGTCTTCATCTCGTGGATTCTTCTTCTCTGCTTCTTGGACCTACATTAGGGAAATGGACGTATTTTACAAAGCATAGTAATTGCGTAAAGCTGCATACTCGTATTGTAGTAACTGATCCCGGCACAGCTTATCCCGACATGGTCATTCCCTCTACAGGTAATGTGGATGATCGTGAAGTCATGCTGGAGCTCGTGACGGATCCTCATGCAACCCATGTGATGGACCGCGGCTATGTGGATTACAAAAAAATGGACCATTGGGTGGGAAACCAGATTCCATTCGCTATGCGCATCCAGGCTAAGCATAAGACGAACATCATTAAATCCTATGACGTTCCCGATGGCAGTAAGGTTAAGCTAGACGCCTTAGTCGTCATGGGGAGTACATTCAGATCCATGGAACAGCCCCTTCGTCTTGTTGAATTCACGGATGAAGAGGGGAAAGAATACCGTGTCGTCACCAATCGTTGGGATCTGAAAGCCGAAGAAGTAACCGAATTGTACCGGCACCGTTGGATCATTGAACTGTTTTTCAAGTGGATGAAACAACATCTACGTCTTGTTAAACTACAAAGTACCCAACCCCAGGGAATTTGGAATCAGATTTTTTTCGCCATGACGGCGTACTGTGTCACACTATATGTTAGGTTAGTTGAGAAAACTAAGAAGACCACCTGGAAAGTACTCACCCTTCTCCGCATCCATTCCGAAAGGACATGGAAAAGTTTTCTCCATGAGTTACACCGTTTACCAGAAAGAAAATCGAAAGGAAGACAAAAGCGCCAGCACCCGCCAAATGAAATTGAACTTCATGATGCAGGTGTGGCCATTGTAAAACCAGTGGGGGTAAGTACTAGCTCGATGGCAAAATATAAGAAAACAAGAAAATAATATCCATTTTTTGGATAACTGGGTTCATTTACAACCCCCTTGACTTTTTGGCTCAAAGCTAAGTAATTGAAGTGTAAATATTATACACAAAAGTAATATGATGTAATACCAATACTCTCTTGTGGATATTTTTGCAATGCTAGTGG
>NZ_JBAJHU010000027.1:0-1683 GCF_036867415.1 Mangrovibacillus sp. Mu-81 | reverse complement strand
GAGGCCACTGAAGAACTATTGGCTCTCAAAGAAAGTTAATAAAAAAACAGCCTGTTTGGAATGATTTTTTCCAAACAGGCTGTTTTTTTATTTTGAAAAGGAGGGTTTTCCTCTATTTAATCCATTAATTTTATAATTCGTTTTATATTTGCGGTGAAGATGGTCATGGCTCCTTGTAGGCACATGCCTTCGAGACCCGAAGATGAGGCGACCTCATATCCGTGTCTATGCTTCAGTTCACTATTTTTCGCTTCAATTTTGTATCGTTCTTTTGCCCTCTCCTTAAAGCGTTCGCTATTTTGAAATTCCAATTGTTTCGTGTGTTCTTCTGATTTAATACTGACGGAGTACGATTTTGTTTTAGCGCCGGACTTATAACAACCTTCCTGGAAAGGGCAACGCTTACACTTATCTACATCAAAATAATACGTATTCACTTGGTTATGAGAATGATTTTTCTTCCCTTGGCGAGCTTTTCTTATAGCCATATGCCCGGCAGGACAAACGTACATACCTGCATCTTTATTGAACTCAAACTTTTCTTCATTTTTTCGAGCTCCATGAGAGACATGGAGGTTCAGCTTTGAGATCAATTCAAATTCATGTTCGTTCGCGTATTTGAGGTTTTGCTTCTCTGAATAAGCCGCATCACCAATGACTTCTTTCACCTCAATACCTGCTTCTTTGCTTTTTTCTACTAAGGTTGGTAACTCTTTCCCATCTGTCTTTTCACCCGTTGTAATGGTTGCGGCGGTAATGATTCGCTCCTCGACCATGGCTAAGTGTGTCTTGTATCCGAAAAAGGATGAATCAGCTGTTTTATGACCGATTCGTGCATCTGGGTCTGCCGATTCCTGAAGGTACATCAAATCATCCTCAACGGTCTCTTTTAGTAGATTTAAGGGTTCTTTCACTTTTGGGAATTCGGTTAATTTGGGTTCTTTCTCAATGGTTTCCACAAGCTTTTGAGTGTAATCCAACTCAGCTTCAATCGTATTCTCCGTGGGTTTAGCAGGGAACTTCTCTTTCATCGTTTCATCAATGGAATAGACCATCTTCCTCACCTTTTTTGATCGATTACGCAATACTTCTTCAGGAGAGGTTTGATTGTATCTAGATTTCGTGTGAGTAGCATCCATGATGACAGACTTGGATTTGATTACGCCTTTTTCAAGTGCGATTTCCACCGTTTTCATGATCAATAAGTCTAATAAATTTTCGTCTTTCAAACGTTTCCGTCGAAAATAAGCCAACAGGCTGGGATCAATGACAGCATCTTCAGGGGCCATTTCCAAGAAGAACTTAAACGACATATCCACCTTGGTTCTTTCAATAAGATCTACATCAGATAAAGTGTAAATCGTTTTAAGGAGAAGATATTTAAATAGGCGAATTGGATGGATGGCATTACGTCCATTCGTATGACAATATTTATCCTTTAATTCTTCATATATAAAGGAGAAGTCCACCAGGTTATTGATTTTCCGAAGAAGGTGATCTTGCGGCACAATAACATCATACAATCCTTCATATTGACTTACGTTCATTGATAATTGATGGTCAAGCATCCAATCCCTCACTTTTATGTAGTCCTTCCATTTTACAAGAAAACAGCGCATCTTTCTTCGATTTCTCGAAGAAAGATGCGCTGTTTATAAAATCATGGACTTTTTCAGTGGCCTC
>NZ_JBAJHU010000026.1:0-2156 GCF_036867415.1 Mangrovibacillus sp. Mu-81 | reverse complement strand
ATGTAGAGTAGGACGAGGGCTTTCGCCCTCGGACCCCTCGCCAAACCGTACGTGCAGATTTCCCGCATACGGCTTTCCTTTGCCAGTTCCCCATCTCCAGGAGTGAGTTGTCATCACCCGTCACCGGGCTGAGTATTTCAATCCTGAATTAGGAACTAGTGATGAGTAGACTTTCTAATGAAACTAAACCACACAGTTTTAAGACTTTATTAGGTATCAAACTGTTAGAGACTGTTGACCTCTTTTTCCTAATGAATGCTCTGATTCTCATTCGTATCCATTGATCGAGACGGGTAAACTTTTTCTTCACATTTCCGACTCGATAGTAATTACCAAATCCTCTAACTACTTCGTTCACCTTATAAATCATTTGTTTTACATTTCTGCCTTGTTGTCTTCTTGTAATTCTACGGACCTTCTCCTTTAATTTCTTCACTTTGTCATTCGGAAGAATGAGAAAATCACTCCAAAAATCAAGACCTAAAAATCTGAACCCTTCATCAAAGTGAACTACCTTTGTCTTTTCAGGATGCATTCGAAGATGCAGTTCTTCTTCGATTACGTGCTTTGAGACTTTATATGCTTGGTTGGCTTTTAATCTGGATTTACATAGAACTACGGCATCGTCGGCATACCGTACAATGGAGAAACCTTTTTTCTGCATTTCCCAGTCATAGTGATTCAGGTAGATGTTTGCAAGCAAAGGAGATATAACGCCACCTTGCGGTGAACCTATTTTTGATTCATGGAACTGATCATCTTCCATGATACCTGCGGTCAACCAACTAGATAGTAAGTTGAGAACTCTCCCGTCGGAGATTTTCTCGTTAACCTTTTTCATTAGTTCCTCGTGTGGAATCTCATCGAAAAAAGATTGAATGTCTAAATCCAGAACGTAGTTATATCCTGCTCGCTTTGCTCTTCTAATGATATCAATTGCTTGGTGGGCAGAGCGCCCTTTTCGAAATCCATAGCTGTGGTTATAGAAATGTTTCTCGAAGATTGGTTCAATGACTTGTCGGACTGCCTGTTGAGTAACCCTGTCCCGAATCGTTGGAATTCCCAACGGACGTAATTTTCCGTTATCTTTCTCGATATAAGTTCGGAGGACAGGGTCCGGTTCGTATCGATTTTCTTTTAGTAGTCGTTGAATTTCTCTCAGATACATGTCAGGTTGAATCTCGAATTTCTCAATCGTGATACCATCAATTCCTCCATTGCCTCTATTTACTTTGACTGCTTTCCATGCATCTAATAGGTTACTCCACTTATACACCTTGTCTATTAACGAGTAGTATTTTCGGTTTTGTTTCAATGGCTATTCACCACCTCAACGTCTCTCACCAAGTTGGTCTCGCATCAGCTACGAAAAATCGATTCCTTACTGTTTCTATAAGAAGAAAATGCGTTACTAGGGTAGACCAATCGCTTCTTTTTCATTCTTATATACTCAGGTCGCCAGTACCTCTTATCCTCGAGTTATTTTCACCGTCGGCGGGTGTTTACACCCTCGAAGTACCTCTTCTCATTAAGGCGTTTACGATTCCCACTCACTTCCGCTCACAACTTTGACAAAGTATTTTCCCTTCGCCTCTGTTTATTCCTTTTGGGAGATAAGCAGGTTATATGACTACGACATATAATCGTCTGAGTTTTCCCCTCCACACTGTCACCAGGCTTCCTTGGCTCAAACTTACTCACTACTACGGAACAATCCGCCATCTGCAGGCCCATCGGTTCAGCTTTCCCTTTTAAGGTTATACATTCCCTACCTTTCCACGTTTGTGGCTAGGAGATCTACAGACTTCCCTCGGTCATCACACGTTCTTTTCCGTCCATCCTGACCCTAAACACGTCAATGTGCTTCATAGGTCCTATCCCTTTTCTTGTTTTCCTATGAAATCAGTTCTGAAGAACTGAGGTTTCCCCGTTTTTTGGGCGGGTCACCCAACATTGCCGCCACCTCTGGTTCACGTAATGTTCCGGGCTGGACTTTGCCTGCAGGCCTTTCGGATTTCTCTTTGCAGAGAACACCCTGCCAGTCCTCCCTCAATATGAAGGTAGAACGCTTACTTCGGCTACGGCACTTTAAAGGGTAAAGTTACCGAGTGGACTTGAACCACCTAGAATGTGTGACTGCAAGGCACACCAAAAAA
>NZ_JBAJHU010000025.1:0-2943 GCF_036867415.1 Mangrovibacillus sp. Mu-81 | reverse complement strand
TGTAACAACCAAATTCGGTTAAGTTATGAAGGGCGCACGGTGGATGCCTTGGCACTAGGAGCCGATGAAGGACGGGACTAACACCGATATGCTTCGGGGAGCTGTAAGTGAGCTTTGATCCGGAGATTTCCGAATGGGGGAACCCATTGTTCGTAATGGAACAGTATCCATATTTGAATACATAGAATATGGAAGGCAGACCCAGGGAACTGAAACATCTAAGTACCTGGAGGAAGAGAAAGCAAATGCGATTCCCTGAGTAGCGGCGAGCGAAACGGGATGTAGCCCAAACCAAGAGGCTTGCCTCTTGGGGTTGTAGGACACTCTATACGGAGTTACAAAGGAACGGAGTAGACGAAGAAGTCTGGAAAGGCTCGTCAAAGAAGGTAACAACCCTGTAGTTGAAACTTCGTTCCCTCTTGAGTGGATCCTGAGTACGGCGGGACACGAGAAATCCCGTCGGAAGCTGGGAGGACCATCTCCCAAGGCTAAATACTACCTAGTGACCGATAGTGAACCAGTACCGTGAGGGAAAGGTGAAAAGCACCCCGGAAGGGGAGTGAAAGAGAACCTGAAACCGTGTGCCTACAAGTAGTCAGAGCCCGTTAACGGGTGATGGCGTGCCTTTTGTAGAATGAACCGGCGAGTTACGATCCCATGCAAGGTTAAGTCGATAAGACGGAGCCGCAGCGAAAGCGAGTCTGAACAGGGCGAATGAGTATGTGGTCGTAGACCCGAAACCAGGTGATCTACCCATGTCCAGGATGAAGTCCAGGTAACACTGGATGGAGGTCCGAACCCACGCACGTTGAAAAGTGCGGGGATGAGGTGTGGGTAGCGGAGAAATTCCAATCGAACCTGGAGATAGCTGGTTCTCTCCGAAATAGCTTTAGGGCTAGCCTCATGTGTAAGAGTCTTGGAGGTAGAGCACTGTTTGGACTAGGGGCCCTCATCGGGTTACCGAATTCAGACAAACTCCGAATGCCAAAGACTTATCCATGGGAGTCAGACTGCGAGTGATAAGATCCGTAGTCGAAAGGGAAACAGCCCAGACCACCAGCTAAGGTCCCAAAGTATACGTTAAGTGGAAAAGGATGTGGAGTTGCTTAGACAACCAGGATGTTGGCTTAGAAGCAGCCACCATTTAAAGAGTGCGTAATAGCTCACTGGTCGAGTGACTCTGCGCCGAAAATGTACCGGGGCTAAACGTATCACCGAAGCTGTGGATTGACACCGTTTGGTGTCAGTGGTAGGAGAGCGTTCTAAGGACTGTGAAGCCAGATCGTAAGGACTGGTGGAGTGCTTAGAAGTGAGAATGCCGGTATGAGTAGCGAAAGATGGGTGAGAATCCCATCCACCGAATGCCTAAGGTTTCCTGAGGAAGGCTCGTCCGCTCAGGGTTAGTCGGGACCTAAGTCGAGGCCGATAGGCGTAGACGATGGACAACAGGTTGATATTCCTGTACCACCTCTTTTCCGTTTGAGCAATGGGGGGACGCAGGAGGATAGGGTAAGCGCACTGCTGGATATGTGCGTCTAAGCAGTTAGGCTGATGATGAGGCAAATCCCGTCATCGCGAAGGCTGAGCTGTGACAGCGAGCGAAATATAGTAGCGAAGTTCCTGATTCCACACTGCCAAGAAAAGCCTCTAGCGAGGAAAAAGGTGCCCGTACCGCAAACCGACACAGGTAGGCGAGGAGAGAATCCTAAGGTGAGCGAGAGAACTCTCGTTAAGGAACTCGGCAAAATGACCCCGTAACTTCGGGAGAAGGGGTGCTCTTTGGGGTTTATAGCCCCGAAGAGCCGCAGTGAATAGGCCCAGGCGACTGTTTAGCAAAAACACAGGTCTCTGCGAAGCCGTAAGGCGAAGTATAGGGGCTGACGCCTGCCCGGTGCTGGAAGGTTAAGAGGAGTGCTTAGCGCAAGCGAAGGTGCGAATCGAAGCCCCAGTAAACGGCGGCCGTAACTATAACGGTCCTAAGGTAGCGAAATTCCTTGTCGGGTAAGTTCCGACCCGCACGAAAGGCGTAACGATCTGGGCACTGTCTCAACGAGAGACTCGGTGAAATTATAGTACCTGTGAAGATGCAGGTTACCCGCGACAGGACGGAAAGACCCCGTGGAGCTTTACTGTAGCCTGATATTGAATTTTGGTACAGCTTGTACAGGATAGGTAGGAGCCTTGGAAACCGGAGCGCCAGCTTCGGTGGAGGCGTTGGTGGGATACTACCCTGGCTGTATTGAAATTCTAACCCTCGCCCCTTATCGGGGTGGGAGACAGTGTCAGGTGGGCAGTTTGACTGGGGCGGTCGCCTCCTAAAGAGTAACGGAGGCGCCCAAAGGTTCCCTCAGAATGGTTGGAAATCATTCGCAGAGTGTAAAGGCACAAGGGAGCTTGACTGCGAGACCTACAAGTCGAGCAGGGACGAAAGTCGGGCTTAGTGATCCGGTGGTTCCGCATGGAAGGGCCATCGCTCAACGGATAAAAGCTACCCCGGGGATAACAGGCTTATCTCCCCCAAGAGTCCACATCGACGGGGAGGTTTGGCACCTCGATGTCGGCTCATCGCATCCTGGGGCTGTAGTCGGTCCCAAGGGTTGGGCTGTTCGCCCATTAAAGCGGTACGCGAGCTGGGTTCAGAACGTCGTGAGACAGTTCGGTCCCTATCCGTCGTGGGCGCAGGAAATTTGAGAGGAGCTGTCCTTAGTACGAGAGGACCGGGATGGACGCACCGCTGGTGTACCAGTTGTCTTGCCAAAGGCATCGCTGGGTAGCTATGTGCGGAAGGGATAAGTGCTGAAAGCATCTAAGCATGAAGCCCCCCTCGAGATGAGATTTCCCATCACTTTATGTGAGTAAGATCCCTGGAAGATGACCAGGTAGATAGGTCAGAGGTGGAAGCATGGCGACATGTGGAGCTGACTGATACTAATCGATCGAGGA
>NZ_JBAJHU010000024.1:0-10668 GCF_036867415.1 Mangrovibacillus sp. Mu-81 | reverse complement strand
ACGAGCAAGCCGGAAAGGCGCTTTTTGCCTTTTTGGCTTGCTTGACTTATGACCTCGAGCCTCTAGCCGCCGGAGCTGGACAGGTCTCACATAAGCTACTTTTCCCGCAGGAGTCTACGTCTTGCACTCCAATCAACCGCTGGTACAATCTATATACTAGATGAACATTTGAATAAAGCAAATAAAAAACCCGAACTAATTTGAATTCCGGAATTCAAATTAGTTCGGGTTTACTTAGACTAAAACACTTTTGTACCCGCCTCTCTCATCAGTATCACCTGATAAATTGATTCAGATCTTTTCCAATGAAAGAAAGTTTGTGGAGAGGACGGGTCATGGCCACGTATTGCAGTTTGATGTCCAGTTCGTTTTGATCGCTGAATACTTCGTTGATAGCGGTGATCATGACGACGTCGAATTCCAATCCTTTAGATAAATAGGAAGGTACGATGACGATTTTATCTTTCGGGATCGACTCCTGCTCTTCCAGAAGTTTCACCTTTCCTGGAATTTGATTTTCAAGGATTTTGTAGATCATTTTACAATCTTTCATACTCTTCCCGATCACTGCAAATGTTTGAAACCCTTCCTTTTTCCCTTTAGATACCTTCTCCAGAATAATCTCCGGAAGCTCCTTATTTCTTTCAAAAATACATGTGTCAGGGGCTTCCCCGTGTCTTACCACCGGATTCACTTTAGGAAACTCATGGGGCAGTAAACTCAACAGTTTATTCGCTTTATCCATGATTTCGATCGTAGTACGGTAACTTTTTTGAAGTTCGGTATAGGTCGCTCTCGGAAACACTTCTTTATAGACGGGATCCCATGCTTGAAGTCCACGGTATGAATGAATTCCCTGAGCAAGATCACCGACCAGGGTGAACATATCGGTTTCCAGTGCACGCTTCAATGAATATAGCTGCATATAGCTGTAATCCTGCGCTTCATCAATGACGATATTCTTGGCTTTATAGAATTTATCAATTCCGAATAAATGTGTCTGCAAGTACAGAAGCGGCGCCAGGTCTTCAACCTCATATTTCTTTTTCATCAATAGATTCCATGTATAATAGCATACATCTTGCGCCTGATTTGAATCCAGTTCTCCATTAGAATACTTTACAAGACGTTCCGGATCGGAAAACAGTTCAGAGTAATACTGCTCAAGATTTTTCTTTTCAAATTGCTTCATATAAGTGGCAACACTTGTCCTGACTGCCTTCTTCACTTCTTCGAGCCTGTCTGACTTTTTATCCAGGGCCTTGGAAATGTACTCCTTGCGATTACCGGCATTAGCACGCTGATAAAGGGCTTTCTCGATTTTCTCATCAAAAAAAGTCTCTACCCTTTCCACCATTTGCTTCTTATTCGTCCGCACGTAGCTTTGCAATAATGCCTTCAGCTTTTCAAGCCTGCGGTAAATGGGCATATACGTGTATTCATCTTTAAAAAGATGAATGAATTTCTTTGCAGAGTACAGTTTATATTTATCCACATAAAAATCTTCCTCTGGATGAAACCTTTTTTCAATCTCTTCTATATAATGATCAAGAATTTTTCTGAACGTCTTTGATCCTTTGAAACCTGATATCCATGAAGCTTTTTTCACATCATGGTCCTGATCGCGTTCTATCAGTCTGATCAGTTTGTCATCTTCAACAAGCTTTAATTTTTTCTCCAGACATGTCATTACGTAATCGGAAAATGTCGTCTGCCTCACCCGTTCCACTCCGAGCTCCGGCAGTGCCTCCGAGATATAATCAATAAACAGATTGCTCGGTGCAAGAATCATCAGCTGCCTTGGATCAAAATGCTGTTTGTAATTGTAAATAAAATAAGAAATACGATGGAGCGCGATTGTTGTTTTCCCGCTTCCTGCCGCTCCCTGAACGATGATGGGTTTGTTCAGGTCAGCCCTGATGATCCTGTTTTGCTCTTCTTGAATGGTGGAAATGATTTCGGTTAATCGATTGCTGGAGCTTTTCGCCAATGAATCCTGAAGAAGTTCGTCTGTGGTGGTAAGGTCGATATCCCTGATTTCTTCCAATTTTCCGTGATCGATCATATATTGACGCTTCAAGGAAAGGTCACCTTCAAAGGTCTCCCCCTCTGCCTCATAGGAGACATCGCCAATCCTTCCTTCATAGTAGAGATTGGCAATTGGAGAACGCCAATCAACAATGATTTGTTCCTGGTTTTCGCGCTGATATAGTGAAGTTTTGCCGATGTAATGTTTTTCGATGGTGTCATTGCCTTCATTTTTGAAATCAATCCGGGCGAAATATGGTTTGTCCTTCGCTTTCTGAAGAGAATCCAATTCTTCCTTTGACATTTCAAAAAAGCTCGAGTTTGTCAGAATATCGATGTAGGCCGCACTGGACTCGCCCCAGTCGACGTCACCAAATGCTTTTTCCATATTCTCCTTGTACTTCTCCTTGCTTGATTGAGATGTTTCAATCACAACATCAATGTAGCGTTTTGTGAATTCCAGGCGTTCTGATTCATTTGAAAAATCGGGGTGTAGTACTGTTTCTGATTTCTTCGTCATACCTTTCTCCTTTCAAATATGGTAGCCGCAATGGAGAAAAAAAACGTCTTAATCACACCGCTGAGGTAACGACTCTCAGGCGGTCTAACACGCTGAATGAGACAAATAGAAATCTGTAAAAATTATGTAGGCGTTTGGGAGCAGAAATTTATATTATCAGATAATTGGTAAAGTTTCAATATAAAATACTGCTTCAATAGAAAAGCGGAGGCGGCTCGCCCAGGCCCGACAAGCATAAGATGAATGGGCCGGGAAGGCGTTTTTTTGCCTTCTTGGACCATTTAGCTTATGACCTCGAGGGCCTAGCCGTCGGAGCTGGACAATAGAAAAGCGGAGGTGGCTCGCCCAGGCCCGACAAGCATAAGATGAATGGGCTGAGAAGGCGTTTTTTTGCCTTCTTGGACCATTTAGCTTATGACCTCGAGGGCCTAGCCGCCGGAGCTGGACAATAGAAAAGCGGAGGCGGCTCGCCCAGAGGCGACAAGCATAAGGCAGGGCAGCCACAAAGGCGCTCTTTGCCTTTTTGGATGGCATGACTTATGTCTCGAGCCTCTAGCCGCCGGAGCTGGACAATAGAAAAGCGGAGGCGGCTCGCCCAGGCCCGACAAGCATAAGATGAATGGGCCGGGAAGGCGTTTTTTGCCTTCTTGGACCATTTAGCTTATGACCTCGAGGGCCTAGCCGCCGGAGCTGGACAATCAAAAAACCCCTCTGATTTAGAGGGGTCAACATCCTGCCTATTCGTTTACCTTATTGAGTTCTTCCCCCAAAAGTTTTGCCAATTCCATCATACCGTATGTGCCGGCAGCTTCTTCTGCTTCTCTGTTATAATTCGTGTTCGTATTCACATCATAAGTATACAACGTTCCTTCTGAATCCTTTATGAACTCGATGCCAGCGACATCGATTTGGTTATCACGCAAGAATGTTTGATAATCCGTAATGATCTCATCGTCGAAATCATCAATGATTCGGAATTTAGGTGACGTTTCCTTTTCATCGGCTGGACAGAATAAATCATCGATCCGGCACGCATCGGCCGGACACAGCTCAAATCCTTCTGAAGTATCTACCCGTACGGCGTATACAAACTTGCCGCCAATAAATTCACAACGTGTGATTGATGAGTCCGGCGACTCGATATATTCCTGAACAAGTGTCGTTCCATCCAATGGTTCTTCGAAAGTATCGCTGTATACATATTCTTTCAGCGCATGAACAGAGTGAAATAATTGAACCCCCAGTCCTTTACCTGCACGGTTATGCTTAGTAATGAATGATTTCCTGCCAAGTTTTTCTGCTGCTTCAATGATTTGCTGCTTACCGACCGCAGCGATCGTTTTTGGAGTGTGGATTCCAGCTCCATTCAAAGCCATATATTGGTTCACTTTACTGACTTCCAAACGGAGGGCTCTAGTTCCATTGAGCACTTTCCGGTCGTGGCGCTCCAGCCACGACAGGACGCTTTCAGTCAACTCCGGAGCATAACGGTGGTCCCTCGTATGTGAAGATGCACTGATTCTGTTATAGAATACTCCATCTGGCGGGGTTTCGGATAAGTCGACAATACCTTTATCAAGGAACCATTCTTCAAATGGAAGTCCGAGTTCATTCAAGCGGTTTGTAAGGTGATTGGTCCATTCGCTATTTTCATGAATTATATAAATTTTTTTCAACATGATACCTCATTTATTTTAAGATAATAAATTCAATAACAATACAAAGTAATCCTACTATAAAAGTAGGATTACTGTCAAAAATGTGCGTTTTTCATTTCTCGTTTCGTTTGTTTTTTATGTGAATTTTCATTGCACTTTTCGTAATGAACGGCGTTGCAGGGAGTTTTACATCTTTGAGGCCGCTCGTTCGACTTTCTTTCAGTATATCCCTTATTTCCTGAAGTACACTGAGGTTGGTGAGCTGTTTCATTCTATACGATTGTTCCCCCCCTTTTAGACGGTTGAAGATTTTGACCAGCAGAAAGACACTGACAGCGGCAAGAAGGAAATCGACTGCAGCCTGAACGATCTTTCCTATAGCGACCACCCTTTCTTTTACCTTCACAATTTCCCTGAAAAACTATCATACTCTACTAACATCAACACTTACTTCTCAGCTGTGCATCGTTTCCAATAGACATTCATTAGTAAATCATATGGCAGAAAGCAAACAGGTATGAAACATTCCAAAAATGAAATAAAAGCCGACCTCAGCGGATCAGCTCCTCATTATCTACATAATATATTTCCTTACGATTGCAAAAAGAAGGAATAAGGCAACGACAAACATGACGATGACCAGGACCTTCTCCTCTTTATTACCAAGCATCATTTATTCGCCTCCCTGTGACAGCCCTTTGTTCAAGTGTACTATAGGTTTACCCTCGATCCAGATTTCCACACCTTTCACACGGTTCCCCTCGTGTAAAGCGACGTTTCCAGAATAACGGGGGAAGAAGGGACATCTTCAATGAAGAGCTTAAATGCTTCTTCTCCCATCTTCCTGATCGGCACTTCGAATGAGGTGATGTCTAAGGCATCTGCTAGCGGATGGTTATCGAAGCTCAGGATTGCCAGTTCACCTGGAATATCGATGCCTTCCCTTCTTGCAGCTGATACGATACCCGCCGATACCTGGTCGCTTGTGACGATCAGTGCCGAGGGTTTATCTTTTAAAGCTTCCCATTGATGGAAGACATCCCTTCCGTCTTGGAGATGGAGGCATTCGTTGAAGATCCATTCTTCCCGGACTTCATGACCTGCCACTTCGGCACTATCGTAAAATCCCCTCATCCTCTCTTCGCTGTTTGTCCCGAATGTCCGATGAAGGCATAATCCGATCCTGGAATGACCTTTTGAATAGAGATGATCCATACCGGCCCGGATCGCTTCATAATGATTGATGTACACTTTTTTCTCCACTTCATAAAGATTTTCACAAAATACCACATTTAATCCGTCCATGATCGTTCCAAGTGTATCAATCGAATTAGACCTTGAGGTGACAATGAGACCATCGACCTCCTTCATCTGCAGACGGTGAAAAGCATCAAGTTCCGCCTCTTTCTCATAATCAGTCTGGAAAATCTGCAGGTGGTACCCGTGCTTTAATGCTTCACCGGCAATCCCCTGTAAAATTTCACCAAAATACGGAAGGTTCAAAAAAGGAAGTACCACTCCGATACAATTCGTTTTTCCTTTGGATAAATGGACGGCGTTTGCATTTTTTATGTAATTCAGTTCGTTCACTGCGGCCAATACTTGGCGCCGCTTCTCTTCTTTTACATAAGGATGATCATTTAAAACCCTTGAGACTGTCGATACCGAGACACCTGCCAGCTTGGCGATTTTTCGGATATTGGTCATGATGGAATCCCCTTTATAAAGAGATTTGAATTTTTTTAGTGAAAGTGCTTGCTCTGAAACGCGTTTCACAAATTATAGTCTAGATAGGTTAACCTGATCAAATAAAAAATTCATTAGGAGGGTTGCTGCATGCTTGGTATAATTTATCTCCCCATTCTGTGTATCTTCATTGTCGGAGGCAGCTATTTGGCTTTAAAGCAGATAGATTTCTTCACCCCGGCAGATGATGATGATCCGTTCGATTCGATGTTCAATCATGATATGTAATACTTTGGGCGTCTGCTTTCTTCAATTAATGGGAAAGCAGTTTTTCATTGCCGTTGCTTGACTCGTAAAAATTCGTCCGTTATAGTGGTCATGTTATAATTTACTTCCAAATAGTTAACACGCTTCAAATATAGCCTATATTATAGCATTTATTCGCACATCAAGGAGGCATTATCATGACAAACTTCTTTCAAGTGGCCGAGGAACGCCGCTCTACAAAAATCTACAATCCTGACGTAGAAATACCTCGAGAAGAATTGGTCGGAATTTTAGAAACGGCAGGCAAAGCTCCATCTGCATGGAATCTTCAGCATTGGAACTTCCTTGTTTTTGATCAAAAGGAAGTTCAAGAGCGTCTGCTTCCGATAGCATACAATCAGCAGCAAGTGGTCGACGCTTCTGCCGTCGTAGCGGTACTTGGTGATCTTGAGGCGGATAAAAATATCGATCCGGTTCTCGATCCTTCAGTAGAAAAAGGGGAAATGACATCAGAATTAAAAGACATCCTGGCCAAACAGATCAAAGGTGCCTACAGCCGGGAACAGTATCCAAGAGATGCAGCATTCAGCAATGCATCACTTGCAGCCATGCAGTTAATGCTTGCAGCCAAGGCAAAAGGCTGGGATACTTGTCCGATTGGCGGTTTCAATCCGTCTGCGCTGATTTCGGAATTCAATATTTCTGATCGTTACCTGCCGATTATGCTGATTACGATCGGCAAACCGCTTCAGAAAGCAAGAAAGACAGACCGGCTTGATATCCGCAACCTGATTGACTGGGCTGAATAATCAATGAAAGCCGCATCGCGTGAGCGATGCGGCTTTTTCTATATTTTTAATAGATCAATCGTGACACGCTGAATGACCTCCGGCAGGACTGAAAACGTATAAGGCTTATATACTCGTTCAGTCCATTGATGGCCGTCTTTCCCATAGACACCAATATTGATGGAAGGGATATTCAGCTTCCTGATCGTGTCGATTGGCACCGGATACAGATTGTTGATCAGTGGAAGATTCTTCTTGATGACATTGATATCTTCATCTTCCTCGTGAAGCGACAGGAAGCTTCCATCTGCAAGATATGGAAAGAACCGTTTCAAGACGAATTCTTCTCCTGTCTCCCCTGAAATTTGTTCCAGGCATCTGCCAAGTACTTCTTTCACTTTCTTTCCATACTCATTCTCTTCGTTCAAATAATTATGAGGAAGGAATGGAGGGGCAAAGAATATAATGACTCTCGGCGTCCGGTCAGGATCGAGATGCTGCAGGGCTTCAACCATTTTATATCCGATGGCCCTTCGATCCTCCCCTTCATGAATGCGATATACTTCTTCCATTACAGGCTCAGGATCAAGGCCCCTTTCCTTCAGCCAGAAGATATATTCCCTTAATGTTAGAACCTCCACCTGCCATGAGAGCTCCCTTTCAGGAAAGCTGTGAAAGCTGCGGTAAGTTTCATACTGCTCCTGACTGCGTATCTCCAGATGAGCCACCGCCTTCATAGCCGCTTTCTTCATTTCGTATAATACATCCCGAGCAGTTTTTTCATAAACAAAGTAGTTGAAGTAAATGGATGTGCTCAAGGGTGTCTGAACATTATAAGCATTCTTGTCGTCTTTGAAATACAGACATGATGGCGGCAGAGTAAATTCACCCGGTATTTTTTCTACATAATCAAGATTCTGATTGATTTCAAGGTTGATTTTTGAAGCAATCGCAGTCGGATCGATGGACGTCAGTACATCACCGACATGTGCTTCCCTTCCATAAATATAAAATCCCGGCAAAAACTTTCCTGCCGCTCCGGTGTAAATATATCTCTTGCAATCCCCGTCATAGATAGGGGAAATGAAATCAGTATTGATGGCTGCCAAATAATCGAATCCTTCCTCCTTCAGGCGGTCTAGATCTGTTAAAGCTGCAATCATCCCCCCATGTTCACTTTCTTCATCGCCATTGAATAAAAACAATAGATTTCCTTGCAGTAGTTTCCCTTGTTCAGAAAAGTGCAGCAGGTTGGCAAGATGAACGGCGATTCCACTTTGCATATCCAAGGCTCCTCTGCCAAACAGCCAATTCCCTGAAAGTGCATCTTCCTTAACTTTCTCTTCCCCTTCATAATCCATAAAGAATTTCTGCAGAAAATCGGGGTCATGGGCCATACCCTGAAGGGCGCCGTAGTCTTCTGTGCCAACGGTATCGTAATGGGCATGGAATAATAACGTCTTTGCCGTTTCGCCATCCAAGAGTGCAAAGACATTATGCCGCCCGATACCATCATTAGGAACTTTTTGCATCCATACTTTATCGGGATTCTTTTGAAAATAAGGAAATGAACAGATCAATTCATATATATAATGAGCTTTTTGGCTTTCTCCCTCAGAACCATTATAGCTTTTCAGAGCGACTAAAGAGCGTGTGATGAGTTCGACCCTTTCAGGGATCGATTTATTTTTGAGTTGTGCGTACACGTTAGCACCGCTCCTTTCTTATTTAACGAATAATTGTCTATAATTGATAACATCTTAACTAAAAAGGGCAGGATATGGAAGGGGTTTCAAAATTATTTTGAATTATTTTTTTTGTTTATCTATTGAATTTCAGTCTATTACCGAATATTATATAATTTGTGTGTTTTTAATGTTCGTTTTTATGGAGGTATGACAATGTTTAAATTACAGGAACACGGCACCACTCCAAAAACAGAAATACTGGCGGGATTAACAACTTTCTTGACGATGGTCTATATCGTGATCGTCAACCCGATCATTTTGGCGGATGCAGGTGTACCGTTTGATCAAGTATTCGTAGCGACAATTATTTCAGCTGTAGTCGGTACACTATGGATGGCATTATTCGCAAACTATCCGATTGCGATCGCTCCCGGAATGGGATTGAACGCATACTTTACTTACTCCGTTGTTGGAGCGAATGAGGACATTTCTTACATCGTTGCATTTTCAGCAGTATTTGTTGCGGGTATTATATTTGTCATTCTTTCACTTACACCATTCCGCGCGAAACTGATCGAAGCGATTCCTCAGAACTTAAAGCATGGGATCACAGCAGGAATCGGTTTGTTTATTGCCTTTATCGGATTGCGTTTGACAGGTCTGATTGAAGCTCACCCAACCAATCTGGTGAAGCTTGGCGATCTGCATTCACCTTCTGCGCTCCTTGCCCTGGCTGGTTTGGCAGTGACGCTTGTGCTGATGGTAATGAATGTCCATGGTGCATTATTTATCGGAATGATTGTGACAGCATTGATTGCTTATTTCACTGGTGAGCTTTCTTTTGATAAAGGGATCTTTGCCATCCCTCATCTTCCTGAAGGTCTTATCATCAGTAATCCCCTTACAGCATTTGCGGATGTTGTTCAATACGGTCTGTATGCAGTGGTCTTCTCCTTCTTACTGGTGACCATTTTTGATACAACGGGAACGATGATCGGAGTTGCCCAGCAAGCAGGATTGATGAAAGGCAACCAAATGCCAAGAGCACGTGAAGCACTGCTTGCTGATTCAGTGGCGACGACAATTGGGGCAATGTTCGGTACAAGCCCGACTTCCGCTTACATCGAGTCTTCCGCAGGGGTATCCGCAGGAGGCAGAACCGGATTGACGACTTTGACCGTGTCGATTCTGTTTATTGTTGCTGCCTTTTTCGGCCCTCTTGTCAGTGCGGTCTCGGGCATTTCGGCCATAACGGCTCCTGCGCTGATCATTGTCGGCAGCTTGATGATGGGGAGCATCTCCCATATTAAGTGGGATCAGCTTGATGAAGCGTTCCCTGCGTTCCTGATCATCCTCAGCATGCCCCTGACATCAAGCATTGCTACAGGGATCGCGCTCGGATTCATTTCTTATCCATTATTAAAAGTGGTCAAAGGACAATGGAAG
Source organism: Mangrovibacillus sp. Mu-81 (assembly GCF_036867415.1). Lineage (NCBI taxonomy): Bacteria > Bacillati > Bacillota > Bacilli > Caryophanales > Bacillaceae > Mangrovibacillus > Mangrovibacillus sp. Mu-81. The sequence continues at coordinate 587 of NZ_JBAJHU010000024.1, read as the reverse complement.
CAGGTTCATCCGCTTGTATATATTTTTGCGGTATTGTTCTTTTATCAGCTGGCATTTCTGCCACATTAAAAAAGTCGCCCTGAATTTTTCTAACAGGTTCGGATTTCGAATACAAAAACTAAATTAGCTCCCCAATTAGCAGTCCTATTCGCAACTGAATTAGACTGCTTCTTTTTGTTGATATATTGGGGTTAAAAAATATACGATAAATCCGCCCTGAATACCGAACCCCTTTTCACATGGTGTATAAGTTATTGTCAGCATGAAAATTCATATGCTATTTGTTATACCAATTGTTGTGCTACGAATGCTAATTAACTAGCAGGGGGTGGGTGTTGATTTTTAGAGGCAGATAAATGAAGCAGACACTTTTTCATCCTTCATTGTGAGTAACCTCCGATTGTTTAAATAAGGGGGGTTTTTCCCGTTATCCTTCAGAATAGGGCTAGGTTCGGGGGATATAAGGGGAGATATTTCCGTTAAGTCAAGTAAAATGGTCCATTTTCATGCTTTTGGAGCAATTAGAGGGAATTTTTTCCTCTGATTGCTCTATTTTTCGTGCTACATCCTCAATAAGAGGTGTTTCT
>NZ_JBAJHU010000023.1:0-13336 GCF_036867415.1 Mangrovibacillus sp. Mu-81 | reverse complement strand
AAAAACTCCCCTTATTTAAACAATCGGAGGTTACTCACAATGAAGGATGAAAAAGTGTCTGCTTCATTTATCTGCCTCTAAAAATCAGCACCCAGGCATTCGTAGCACACCAATGGTAAAACAATTAGCATGTGAATTTTCATGCTGACAAAAACTTATCACACCATGTGATAAGGGGTTCGAAATTCAGGGCAGGTTTACCGTATATTTTTTAACCCGTATGTATATCAACAAAAAAAAGCAGTCTAATTCAGTTGCGAATAGGACTGCTAATTGGTGAGCTAATTTAGTTTTTGTATTCGAAACCCGAATCCGTTACGGCTGCATGGACCAGTTTTTTCATTGATGACGGTATACTGAATCTATCGGCGAGGATAATAAGGAATATCGGAAAATAAATAGTCCAAAGCGGTTTTCTGGCTATCCAAAAGAGGTATGTTACCATTAGTAAGGTACATATTTATGAGAGGTGACACATGAAACAGGCTACACGAGTATTTTGGTATGCATTATTTATTTCATTAATCGTTGTTATTTGGGGGTCTGCTGCCCCGAAGAATCTGGAAACCATTACAGCTTCAATCACACAGGGGATCTTAAATAAATTCGGATGGTTTTACTTATTGATTGTGATTGCCATTCTTCTTTTCTGTATTTACCTGATGTTTTCCCGATACGGAAAAATTAAACTTGGCAAAGAAGGAGAGGAGCCGGAGTTCAGTAATTCCTCCTGGTTTGCCATGCTCTTCAGTGCGGGTATGGGAATGGGGCTTGTGTTCTGGACGACAGCCGAACCGATCTCACATGCGTTCAAAAGCAGCCCGGCAGCGGAACTTGGGACGGATGCAGCCGTGAAAGATGCGTTGAAGTATTCCTTTTTCCACTGGGGAATCCACGCTTGGGCAGTATACGGTATTGTTGCACTGGTTCTGGCTTACTTTAAATTCAACCGCGGTGCTAAAGGATTGATCAGTGCCACGCTTATCCCGATATTTGGAGAGAAGCGAATGAAGGGAGCATTTGGTCAGTGGATTGATGTACTGGCCGTATTTGCGACTGTGGTCGGTGTAGCGGCCACTCTTGGGTTTGGATCGGCTCAAATAACAGGCGGACTTTCCTTCTTATTTGGAATCCCGAACAATTTTACTGTCCAGCTCATTGTATTGGCCGTATCCACGATTTTATTCATATGGTCTGCTTGGTCAGGCATTGGGAAAGGAATAAAATACTTAAGCAATATCAATATGGGTCTTGCCGCACTCCTGCTGGTGCTCTTATTTTTCGTCGGCCCGACCATGCTGATTCTAAATATGTTTACCCATACTCTGGGTAATTACGGTGCGGATTTCTTTAAGATGAGTCTGCGGATTGCCCCGATGGATTCGGAAAGCCGGACTTGGATCAATGGCTGGACGATCTTCTATTGGGCATGGTGGATTTCCTGGGCGCCTTTTGTCGGCATCTTTATTGCGAGGATATCGAAAGGCAGGACCATCAAAGAGTTTTTATTCGGTGTCCTTCTGCTTCCGTCACTCGTATGTTTTATTTTCTTCGCCGTTTTCGGGGTATCTGCATTAAGACTTGAGAATTTGGGGATCGCGGAAATCTCAAAGTTTAGTCTTGAAACTTCGACCTTCGGGACACTGGCAGAGTATCCGTTGGGGACATTGATGTCAATCATGACGATCTTTGTCATCGCCATTTTCTTTATCACATCGGCGGATTCGGCAACATTTGTGCTGGGAATGCTCAGTACAGACGGCCGCTTGAATCCCGGTAACCAGGTTAAAATGGCATGGGGTCTGATCCAGTCAATGATGGCAGCTGCCGTTGTCTACTTCGGCGGCACCCAGGGACTGCAGAACATGCTCATTATCGCAGCCCTGCCCTTTGCTCTGGTCATCATCCTGATGGGAGTGTCCTTCTTTAAAGACATTCGATCGGAAACACGCTCTAAATCAAATCATCAAAAACACAGCGTACTGAAAAAAGGAAGCTGAATATCCCATCAGGATTGAATCACGTTGAGTTCATCAAAAAAGTAAACAATCTATAATAGAAGAGGCCGCCACTGCAGCGGTCTTTTCTATTTTGCATAAGGGAGTAATTCCTCTGTTCTGGACCACTTTAATTTATCATTTCCAGCCAAAGCTTTCCTTTTATAAAAACATGCAATGGTGTTATAGTAGGAAAATATTATTTTCTTTATATATAGAAAGGATTTTTAATTCATGAGCTATAAAATGATTGTTCTTGATTTAGATGATACATTACTCCGGGATGACCAGACGATTTCGGAGCGTACGAAGAAGGCGCTGTCCGAAGCGCAGGAAGCAGGCGTGAAAGTGGTTCTTGCTTCAGGCAGACCGACTTACGGGATGCGCCGGGTGGCGAAAGAACTGAAGCTTGATCATTATGGAAGCTATATCCTTTCCTACAACGGTTCAAAGATCATCGATTGCAGTACAGATGAAGAATCATACAGCCGAACACTGTCCCCTGAAACGGCTCACAGATTGTATGAACTGAGCAAGCGCGAAGGAGTGGGCATCCTGACGTATTCGGAAGATGCCATTATCGTGGAGGAGCCAAACGAATTCGCAGATATCGAAAGCAGATTAACGGGACTGCCGGTTGAAGTGGTGCCAAGCTTCAAGGACGCAATTGACGGACCCGTCGTAAAAGCATTAATGCTCAAGGAAGCAGTAAGACTTGTGGAAGTGGAGAAAAAGCTTCAGGCAGAACTCGATGGTGAGCTTTGTGTCATGCGCTCAAAGCCTTACTTCCTGGAATTCACACAGCTTGGGGTGACAAAAGGGGCCAGTCTGGATTATCTGATTAAACCTCTTGGGATTAAAAAAGAAGAAGTCATCGCAATCGGCGACAGCTACAATGATCTTGCGATGATTGAATATGCGGGTCTGGGAGTCGCGATGGGCAACGCCCCCCAAGATATCAAAGATAAGGCCGATCATGTGACATCATCCAATATGGAAGACGGAGTGGCGGAAGTGGTAGAAACCTTTGTATTGAACAAATTGTCTCATGCGTAAGGTTTTTAAAGGTGATTGAAGTGATTATTGGCTTCAATCATTTTTGATTCCAGTAATAAACTTTACATTTGGTTAATATTACAAACGCGATTCAGGTTTATAAGCAGTAAAGATGGGGGGAAAAGATAAAGGATAAAAAAAAGGAGAACCCCACTTACATTATTTTAACAGTTCAAGTAGATTCAGCCACAAATCAGCCATATTTCATGCTTCAGAATAACGTAAACAGACCTTGATATCATTGGATTTATCCATTGAAGATAGCCTGTTTGTCGAATGGCGGTGAAATATTTTTGTTACGAATCACACTAAATTGTTATACAGGTGAAATTAATTTCTGCTATAATACTCCTTGTTGACTCACACGAGATTTACAAAAACTACAAATTAACTTTACAAATTTTATTATAAAAAGGTGATGAAGTATGAACTTCTTTAAGAACCGTTTCAATGACATGCGCAGTGAGATGCGTGCTGGGAAGTTGACTTTCTTCTTTACAGTTGTCATTCTATTTTGGTTAAAAACGTATGCTGTCTATCTGTCGGAATTCAATCTTGGCATTCAAAATTTCATGCAGCAATTTTTATTATTTCTTAACCCGCTGAGTTCGGCATTGTTTTTCTTTGCCATTGCACTATTCTGGAAAGGCAGAGGCAGGTACATTGCATTTATCGTCATTAATCTGCTGATGTCTTTCGTTCTATATGCAAATGTCGTGTACTACCGATTCTTTAATGATTTTATTACAGTGCCGGTCATCTTGCAGGCGAAAACGAATAACGGGTTGGGCGGAAGTGCGATAGAGCTGCTGAGCCCTGTCGATATTCTTTATTTCTTGGATCTTTTCATCATTATCGGACTAATGATCTTAAAGAAAGTGAAGCCTCAGGAAAAGCTGCGTTTCCGTGCCGTGTTTGCAGTCATGACTTCTGCAGTCCTTGTGTTCTTGTTGAACCTTGGTCTTGCGAACATCGACCGTCCGGAATTATTGACACGAAGCTTCGATCGTAACTACCTGGTGAAATATTTAGGTACGACGAACTTTACAATTTACGATATTGTTCAAAACTCAAAGACTCATGCCAAACGGGCAATGGCTGATGGTAATGAGGTATCAGAGGTAGAGAACTTTGTAAAAGCAAATAAAGTTGCGCCTAATCCGGATGCCTTTGGTAAGGCCGAAGGAAAGAACGTTATCTATATTTCAATGGAATCTCTTCAATCATTCATGATCGGAAGAGAATTGAATGGGAAGGAAGTTACTCCATTCCTGAACTCTTTGGTTGAAAACAAAGATGCAATGTACTTTGATAACTTCTTCCATCAGACAGGTCAAGGTAAGACATCTGACTCAGAGTTCATCATTGAAAACTCATTATATCCTCTTCCACAGGGGGCAGTTTTCATGACTCATGCAAATAACACGTATCAGTCGGCTCCTGCTATGTTAAAGGATGAAGGATACACTTCAGCGGTGTTCCACGGTAATTACAAAACGTTTTGGAACCGTTCAGAAATGTACCGCTCAATGGGATACGACAAATTCTTTGATGCAACGCATTATGATATGAGCAATCCGGAAGAACAGCTTCCATACGGATTGAAAGACAAACCGTTCTTTGAAGAATCAATTCCGATGCTGGAAAGTCTGAAACAGCCTTTCTATACGAAATTCATAACGTTATCCAACCATTTTCCATTCGATCGTCATGAGGAAGACACTGACTTCCCGACAGCTGAAACAAACGATGGTGTAGTGAATCGTTATTTCCAAACATCACACTACATGGATCAGCAGCTAGAATCGTTCGTGAATGATTTGAAGGAAAAGGGTCTTTATGACAATACCATGATTGTCCTTTATGGGGACCACTACGGTATTTCGGATAACCATAACAATGCAATGTCTGAAATCCTTGGCAAAGAAGTCGGTGCTTACGAAAGTGCCCAGTTGCAGCGTGTACCGCTGTTCATCCTGAACTCTGGCGCAGAAGGTGGAGTCAACCATACGTACGGCGGACAGATCGACCTGCGCCCTACTGTTATGCACCTTCTTGGTCAGGAGACGAAAGATTATTTAACCTTTGGTCAAGACCTTCTTTCTGAAGAGCGCAAGCAAATCGTACCTTTCCGTAACGGTGATGTGATTTCTGATAAATATTCAAACATCAAAGGTGTTTGCTATAATAACGAAACAGGAAAACCGGTTGAACAAGGGAATGAAGAAGCAAGCAAAGCTTGTGAAGAGATAAGCAAAGATGCACAAAAACGTCTTGAACTTTCAGATAAAGTAATTTATGAGGATCTGCTTCGCTTCTATGAACCTGAAGGATTTGAACCGATTGATCGTAAGGATTATCATTATGTGAACCCTAATCCTAAGAGTGAAGAAAATACTGAAGCAAAGCATGAAGAAAACCACGAATAAGATGGTATGATAAAAAGCCAGTTCCGGGATTGTAACCGGAGCTGGCTTTTTTTGTGTGTAGCCGGTCGCTCATTACTCAGCGGAAATGGATCAGGACACCCGAATTTATTGAAAAGGTTCAATGTGGTCAATCTGATTCATATGCAGATTGACCACTTCTTTTGTATCATCAGTGTAGAAAAGTACATGATCGTCATTTACTTGAAGCAGCCTCCCTGAAAAGGAACACGGACCTTGTTTGATTTTCAGATAATGAACACTTAGCAACTGATTTTCCTCAATCCAGCCTAACATCTTTCCGAGCCATTCATTCATTTCATCTCTCTCCCTCTGGCTGCCATCATACTCATCTCTTTATGGAAAATGAATTGAATTGCCTTGGTGCAGTAAAATACTAACTAAGTATAATCCTTCTTGTACTTTTTATCGGTATGATGACATTGGTTGTTTAGTTGGGATTTAAATACAGAAATAAGGCTTCCCAAAAAGATGGCTTGAGTGGTTTTGATTGTTTATTGAATGATTATGATAGATATTGATAGAAAATGATTGATTTCTGAAAACGTTCTCATTATAATGGAGTTAATAAGGAAGTAGCAGGAGGAATTTATGTTAACCGAAGAACGGCACCGGATTATTTTAGACTTGCTCAAAGCGAAGGGAACCATCAAGATCCAGGAGATTACAGAACTTACCGAGGCTTCTGAATCAACAATCCGACGTGATCTGACACAGCTGGAAGAGGAGAAGTTTTTAAAGCGGGTCCACGGGGGGGCATCTATTCTTCAAGGGAAGTTAAAGGAGTTGACTGTTTCTGAGAAAACATCCAAAAACCTTCACGGGAAAACGGCGATTGCACGTTATGCAGCTAGTTTGATTGAAGAAGGAGATTGTATTTTTCTTGATGCAGGGACGACAACGCTCGGCATGATCGACTTCCTTCCGGAAATAGATATTGTGGTCGTGACAAATGGGTTGACTCATGTCGATGCTCTGCTGCAAAAAGGTATCCAGACCTATATTACCGGAGGCAGCGTAAAGCCGACAACGAAGGCGATGATTGGCAGCGGAGCGGTAGAGGCTATCCAAAAATATCGATTTGACAAAGCGTTTCTCGGGACGAATGGCGTCCATCCCCAGTATGGGTACACGACACCGGATCCCGAGGAAGCTCAAGTGAAGAGGACCGCGATTGAACTATCCAGGGAAGCGATCGTGTTGGCGGACGATTCCAAATTCGGTGAAATCGCATTCAGCAAGATTGCGGATTTAGAGAAAGCGGTTGTCATCACGAACGGAAGTGAAGACGTTCCCGATTCAGCATATGTGAAACAAACTACTGTAAAGGTTGTGACAGCATGATTTACACACTAACCCTGAACCCATCAGTCGATTATATAATGGAGCTCGATCAATTTACAAAAGGCGGGCTGAACCGTTCCAGGAAAGAAAATGCACTGCCTGGAGGCAAAGGGATCAACGTTTCTCGGGTCCTCCATGTCCTTGGTGTGGAAAGTACGGCTCTTGGGTTTGCCGGTGGATTCACGGGTGAATACATCAAACAATTTCTAAGAAAAGAAAATATAGTGACCGATTTCGTGGAAGTAGAAGAGATGTCACGCATCAATGTAAAAGTGAAGTCGGATGATGAAACTGAGATTAACGGAAATGGACCATCGATCTATAAACAACAGCAGGATCAGCTTATGAATAAGATCTCAAACTTGTCAGAAGGTGATATTCTCGTACTTGCTGGAAGCATTCCGGCTTCAGTACCAAAGTCTTTCTATCAAGAAGCGGCTGAAATTTGCAGGAAACAGGGAGCGCGCATCGTGATCGATGCTGAAAGGGATCTGATACAACCGGTGCTGGCACTTAAGCCTTATTTGATAAAACCAAATCATCATGAACTCGGGGAAATGTTTGATGTGGTGATCGATTCTGTTGAAGAGGCCATTCATTATGGAAAGAAACTGAAAGAACAAGGGGTAGAAAATGTGATTGTATCGATGGCGGAAAAGGGGGCCCTTCTCCTGACAGGGGAGGAAGTCTATTACGCAGCAGTTCCCAAAGGGGATTTGAAAAGCTCAGTGGGGGCAGGTGATTCGACGGTCGCAGGGTTCCTTTCGGGTTTGTCGAATGGATTAAGCCTGGTAGATTCTTTCCGATTGGGAACAGCTGCTGGTTCAGCGACGGCTTTTTCCATCGGCTTGTGTGAAGCAGAAATTGTGAATGATTTATATAAACGAATTGAAATCAGAAAAAGATAAAAGGGAGGAAGCGCAATGCGTATAACAGAGTTGTTAAGAAAAGAGACAATCGCATTGGATTTACAGGCAGAATCAAAATCTGCCGTCATCGACGAGCTGGTTTCAGTCCTGGATAAGAGCGGGAACTTACAGGACGCCTCTCAATTCAAAAAAGCGATTCTTAACCGTGAATCACAAAGCACAACCGGAATCGGAGAAGGGATTGCCATTCCCCATGCGAAAACAACAGCCGTCAAATCACCGGCGATTGCGTTCGGAAAATCGAAAGCAGGAATAGACTATGAATCCCTTGACGGGGCTCCGGCACATTTATTCTTCATGATTGCCGCAACTGACGGGGCGAATCAAACTCATTTGGAGGCGCTCAGCCGCCTTTCGTCCATTCTGATGAACGCTGATGTCCGTAAAGAGTTGTTGAACGCAGCGACAAAAGAAGAAGTGTTAGAGATTATCAATTTGCATGATAAAGAGGAAGAAGAGGAACCCGTTTCGGAAGAGACTTCAACTGGTGGAGGTAAGGTGTTAGCCGTAACAGCTTGTCCTACAGGAATCGCCCACACCTATATGGCAGCAGATGCGCTTAAAGCAAAAGCGAAAGAGCTGAGGATTGATCTTAAAGTGGAAACGAACGGCTCTGGCGGGGCGAAGAACGTGTTGACTTCTGCTGATATTGAGAATGCTGCAGCAATCATCGTTGCAGCAGATACGAAAGTGGAGATGAACCGTTTTAAAGGGAAGCCGGTCATTGAGGTCCCTGTTGCAGAAGCCATCAGAAAGCCTCAGGAACTGTTAGATAAAGCGGCGAAAAAAGATGCCCCGTTATACAGCGGCGGGAAATCGGAGTCAGAGACGGAAGATGAAGGTACGGAGAAGAAACAGCGTACAGGATTTTATAAGCATCTGATGAACGGTGTATCCAATATGCTTCCTTTTGTTGTCGGTGGAGGAATTCTGATTGCGATTTCCTTCCTGTTCGGAATCCAGTCAGCTAACCCGGATCACGCAGAGTACAATGAATTTGCCGCGATGTTAAACAAAATCGGCGGTGCAAACGCGTTCTACTTGATGGTGCCGGTACTTGCAGGATTCATCGCGATGAGCATTGCGGACCGTCCCGGTTTTGCCCCGGGGATGGTCGGCGGATTGATTGCGGCGACAGGTCAAAGCGGATTTCTCGGCGGAATCATTGCCGGTTTCCTTGCCGGTTATGTCGTACTTGGCATTAAACGCCTGACGAATAACTTCCCGGCAGCCCTTGAAGGCATCAAACCGGTACTGATCTATCCTTTATTGGGGATCTTCATTACAGGTTTCATTATGCTTCAATTCCTTGTAGAGCCGCTAAGCGCAGTAAACAGCGGAGTCCAGAACTGGCTGGACGGATTGGGGACAGGAAACCTCGTATTACTCGGTTTGATCCTGGGCGGAATGATGGCAGTCGATATGGGAGGCCCCATAAACAAGGCTGCCTTTACATTCGGCATTGCCATGATTGAAGGCGGAAATCTTGCGCCGCATGCTGCGATCATGGCGGGGGGGATGGTTCCGCCGCTTGGATTGGCCCTGGCGACGACCTTCTTTAAAAAGAAATTCAAGGATAATGAAAGAAAAGCCGGAATTGCCGCATACTTTATGGGTGCTTCCTTCATTACCGAAGGTGCCATCCCGTTCGCAGCCGCGGATCCATTTCGGGTCATCCCTTCCATCGTGACGGGCTCGGCAGTTGCCGGAGCACTTACCATGGCATTCGGGATCGGGCTGCCGGCTCCGCATGGAGGACTGTTTGTATTCCCTGTTGTAGAAGGGAATCCATTCTTCTATCTTCTGGCTGTCCTGATCGGTTCTGTCATTACGGCTTTGATGGTCGGACTCTTGAAGAAGCCGGTTCAATAGTTTACTGTTTCCAGGTGACGCTGCTCAGCGTGGCCTGGTTTTTATTTTCGTCAGTGGATTTGAAAGGGCGGCACGGAAGTTTTCGGAACAAGTGCCTCTTCTTCCTCGATAGTGGTTTTAAATTATTCAATATAGGTTAAAAGTAAAGATAATAGAAGATAGTGAAAAGAGGAAAACGTCAATGGACTTTTTTGAAATCATAGACCTGGAATTGCCTGATGAATTTGAGCTTTCCCTGTACAGGATCATGTTAATCGTCATCTTAAGCGGCCTGATCGGTATCGAAAGAGAATCGAAAAATCACCCGGCAGGACTGCGGACACACATACTGGTAGGAGTCGGATCCTGTTTATTGATGCTCGTATCGTTGTACGGATTCGAGCCTTTCCTGGAAGAACATCCTGAACTGGTCGGCTTTGATCCGAGCCGCATTCCATCCTATGTCATTTCGGGGATCGGCTTTCTCGGAGCAGGAACGATCATGGTCCATGGGGGAGTGACGGTGAGGGGGCTGACAACCGCTGCAAGTATCTGGGTTGTAGCAGGATTGGGCCTTGTAGTCGGAATCGGAATGTATTGGGAAGCCATTTTCACTACATTCATCATCGTGATCACACTGTTCTTCCTAAATAAGTTTGAATCCTTTTATAAAATGAAAGTAAGACATAAACAACTCCTTCTCTTGAGTCTGGTCGTGAAAAAGGGAGAGGGGCATATCAGTGCCATCAATAATGCCATCACCGGTCATGGCATTGAAATCACTCAATATCAAATCGAAGATGATGATGACCTGAAAGGCTTGGAACGCTTCAAGTATTCCCTGCTGCTCCTTACACCTGATACAGTCGACTTTAATGGTGTATTGGAAGTGGTGAAAGAACTGCCTTCTATAGACAAGGTACAGCTTCATAAAAAATAACCCCCGCCGTTCATTCGAGGGGTTATTTTTTTCTATAGACTTTCGATTTCAACATCCTTGATCCCTTTGATTTCAGAAATTGTGTAATAAATATCCGTGGTCTTTTTCCTGAAGTCGACAATGATCTTCAATTCAAGGAGGTGCTGATTGTTCTTCAGGTCCTTGATCCGGATGTTTTCGATTGCGATGTCTTCTTTTTTGATTTTCTCTATGATTGTTTTGATTTCATGTTTTTCCTTGATGGTTGCCCTCAGGAATAATTCCTTTTCCCTCAACCGTTTCGGACCGATGAAGGTGATGATGGTCGGAACGACTTCAACCGATACGATAATAAGGATGACGCCCGCTGTCGCTTCCAAGTAAAAGCCTGCCCCGACCGCGATCCCGATTCCTGCTGCCCCCCAGATCATTGCTGCTGTTGTCAGCCCTGAAATGCTGTCATTTCCCCGTCTCAAAATGACACCTGCCCCCAAAAATCCGATCCCTGAAACAATTTGAGCGGCCAGGCGCAGTGGATCCATCGTGATATTCACTTTTTCAGATCCTTCCGCTATATACGCGGACTCAATCGATACCACTGTCAGCAGGCAGCTCACGATACAGATGACAAGCGACGTTTTAAGGCCGACAGGTTTCCGTTTCAATTCCCTTTCCAAACCGATAATCAATCCAAGAACTGCAGAAGTGCCGAGTTTCATATATAATGCTGTGTCTATGAAATCCATCTGACCCCCTCCATATCTATTTGAACGGATAGAAAATAATAATAATTGCATATAGTATTCTTTCTCACAATTTAATAAAATGAGAACAATTGAACGTATGAAATACATCATTTAGAAAAAACACGGGGGTGTTTCCATGGCCGAATCAAAAGTCAATCCTTATCTGCTCCTTGCTATAGGAGTGATATCCGTGTCGACATCTGCCATTTTAGTCAAAGTATCCAGTGCACCATCCGGAGTCCTCGCCTTTTACCGGCTCTTATTTACTGTCCTTTTAATGACCCCGGTATTTGTCTTAAAATATGTGAAGGAACTCCAAGTTATTACAAAGAGGGACTGGGCGTTTTCTATCATCGCCGGCATCTTTCTCGCTTTTCACTTTATCCTTTGGTTCGAGTCGCTCAACTACACCTCTGTTGCCAGCTCGACCGTGCTTGTCACTCTTCAGCCGCTCTTTGCGTTTATAGGTGCTTATTTATTCTTTCAGGAAAAACTGACGGGCAAGGCAGTCATCTCGGCGTTGTTAGCGGTGACGGGAAGCTTCATCATCAGCTGGGGTGATTTCAGAATAAGCGGAACGGCACTATGGGGTGACATCTTGGCCCTGCTTGCCTGCTCGTTGGTGACCGGGTATCTCTTATTTGGGCAGACCATCCGTAAACGGTTGTCCTTGATCACTTATACATTTATGGTCTATGCAATAAGTGCGGCTGTACTATTGATCTATGTGCTCATCAGGGGAGAAAGTCTCGGACCATATCCGAAAGAAGACTGGATCTACTTTCTGCTGCTGGCCATCGTCCCGACACTTCTTGGACATACATTATTTAACTGGTCACTTAAGTGGTTAAGTACCTCGACCATTTCGATGGCGATTCTGTTCGAACCGATAGGTGCCTCTATTCTAGCCTACTGGCTCTTGGCTGAAAAAATACTTCTTACACAAATCATCGGAGGCATGGTCATCATTCTGGGTGTAACACTTTTCCTGATGGAAGAAAGAAAGGTAAAGAAAATGGTTCAACACGTGAATGAGGTGAAAAGGAATGAAGAAGTACCATATTAGAAAAGCAAAACCATCTGACGCGGACGGAATCTCAAACGTTCACATAAACAGCTGGAAAACGACATACAAAGGCATCGTTTCAGACGGATACCTGGAATCATTAACAGTAGAAGACAGGAGAGTCAAGTGGGAAGCCATCCTCACCGGCTCTCACCAAACTTATGTGTGCGAACTGTATAACGGGGATATTGCTGGTTTCGTTTCGATCGGCAAAGAACGGGATGAACAATTTGAAGGTGAACTGTATGCAATCTATCTGTTGAAAGAATATCAGAGACATGGAATTGGGAGTGCTTTATTTAAGTTTGCGATGTCTGCATTAAAGTCCAAAGGCCATTCCAACATGCTTGTATGGGTGCTTAAAGAGAATCCTTCGAAATACTTTTATTACTCCTTCAAACCCGTTGTCGTTAAACAACAAAAGATTTCGATTGGTGGAGACGACTATGACGAAGAAGGATTATTGTTCAATCTGTAGAACTACATGAAAAAAGACGCAGCCAAATGATGTCTGCGTCTTCCATTTGCAATTCGATTCAACGTGATGGTGTTAAATGAAAACATATGTAAATCCTGAAAAGACAAACGCCATGACAACTGAAAGAATAAATGTAAAACCTCTGACAGGTTTAGTGCTTTCACTGATTTTCAGTCCTAAGACATACGAGTATGCGAAAAGATAAATAGCCATAAAGTAAGAGAGGTATTGAGCTGCGAGTATAAGCGTCATTTAATGAAACTCCTTTCAGGCAAGTCTATTTTCATATATATGAAACATATCCAATAGGAAGAACAAGAAATAAATGGACAAGCATTAATTTTTTTGTAAAAAATATATTGCAATAACATTAAGGGCGTGATATATTAATAAACGTCGCTGATGCAGCAAACAAGTTTTCATGAAAAAGAAATCAAAAAAGTTGTTGACGCGAAGTTATGATACATGTTATATTAATAAAGTCGCTTCAAACGGAGCGTATC
>NZ_JBAJHU010000022.1:0-19017 GCF_036867415.1 Mangrovibacillus sp. Mu-81 | reverse complement strand
AAATCTAGAATTAACGTTGACGTATTGTCTTGTTTTGTTCAGTTTTCAAGGTTCAATGTTTTAAGTAGGCTCTCTTGAGCACCTCTTAAATATAACATTTTTCGTCATAAAGCGTCAAGCTTTTTTTGAAATTTGTTTTTGTGTCGTTTTTGGCGACAAGGAATATAATAGCACCTTTTCTATCAAAGAGTCAACACTATTTATTAAACTTTCTTGAAAGAGTTTAATTCGCCCTCTTTATCCCTTCGACTCAATGCGTTTGATAAAGGAAAAAATAAAGTCCTCACCGGGATTCAACCCGAACGGGAGCTTTGGTTTTGATTATGAATCTGCAAAATGAATAAACTTTTCTCCTCGATCACAATAAATACTTTCTGTAACGAACCAGTCCTATTCGAGTTCATATGGTCTTTTGCCAATGTCCCCGTACCCTGCTGTTGGAAACGTGGATAGTTTTTTTTGCCATTCGTAATCGTTAGATATTTTTTCTTCATTATTCCTTTCTATTTTTCAAAAAGAAAGGAACGGGACCCTATTTAATAGAAGTTATAAACAGGAGTCTTACTAAAGAAAGGAGAATGGATGATGAATGAGATTAAACATGCCATCCAGGACGATTATCCTGATGATTTCGCCTGGTGTTACGGATGCGGGCGTTTGAATAAAGAGGGACACCATTTCCGCACTGGATTGGAAGAAGGGAACACAGTGACGGTATATACTCCCAAAACTGAACATACCGCTCTTCCGGGCTTCGTATACGGGGGGCTGATTGCTTCACTGATCGATTGCCACGGGACCGGTTCTGCTGCAATTGAACTTCATAGATTGAACGGAGGGAGTGTGGGAGATGGACAAGGGCCGCCTCGCTTTGTGACTGCCTCCTTGCATGTGGATTTCATGAAGCCCACTCCACATGGCGTCCCATTGAGGGCGGTTGGAACGGTTGAAAAAATTCACCCAAAGAAGTTTAAGGTTGAAACGGAAGTCTTTGCTGAGGGAACGCTTTGCGCCCGCGGCGAGGTGGTGGCGGTAGTAATGCCGGAGACGTTTATGCAAAGTTAATCGCGGGATGTTAAAAGAACCTCTGCGCTTGTAACAGATTAAAGAAAAAACAGCCCTGCGAGAGGCTGTTTTTTCTCTTTCGTTATCTTCCTTACAGAATCCACATCTGAATCACTGTCAGCCCCACCACTCCCGGAATTCCAAGGATTCCTGAAATGGAGGATGTCGCCAGATTAATGGGGACATGGATTCCGTACTGACTGCCGAAGGCGTTCAGAAAAAATAGAAATAGTGCACCGATCATGACCTTCATGGCGACTTGTCCGACAAATCGCAGCGGTTTGACGGGTGTACCTGCAGCTAACAGAAGGACGATTAGTCCGCTGATTACAGATATCACGATTACTGGGTTCATACCCTCTCTCCTCTCAACATGGAACATGATGTATCTCTTATTGAAAGGATATGAAGGTTGTCTACCTTTTTATGACGATCTTTCGGTGTTTTGCTTCTCTAAATAAGAAAAAATATTTTGCTTCAGCGATTTTTGAAGAGCAGTGAAGATTCAAATTGTAGTCCACACTCATCTCGTCGATGCTACGCTGCTGGTTCCAATGCTGTTTCGCTTCTTCCAATGTCTGAAGCAGAGTCTGATCATATTCTCGTTTGAGTTTCCCTTTTTTCCGGAAAAACATAGATGCTCTCTCCCTTTTAAACGTCTCTTCTTCCTTCAAGGGCTTTGGACAATGTGACTTCATCCGCGTATTCAAGGTCCCCGCCGACAGGCAGACCATGAGCTATCCGCGTGATGCGGATGCCGGATGGTTTGACGAGACGCGAAATATACATGGCGGTTGCTTCGCCTTCGATATTCGGATTGGTCGCAAGAATCACTTCCTGCACCTCGTCACTTTGAAGACGTTTAATCAGGTCCGGTACATTGATGTCCTCTGGTCCAATGCCGTCCATGGGAGAAATGGCGCCATGAAGGACATGATAGAGACCGTTAAATTCCTTCATCTTCTCCATCGCAATCACATCTTTAGGGTCCTGGACCACACAGATGATACTGCGGTCCCTGCGCTGATCCTCACAAACATAGCAGGGATCCCGGTCTGTGATATGACCGCAGACAGAACAGTAACTTAGATTGCGTTTGGCGTTGACCAGTGCTTTTGCAAAGTCCAATACCGTATCTTCTTTCATACTAAGTACAAAAAAAGCCAGTCGGGCCGCGGTTTTCGGCCCAATGCCTGGCAATTTCATAAAGCTGTCGATCAGCTTTGATATAGGCTCAGGATAATGCATGATATTGCCTCCTAGAACATTCCCGGCAGGTTCATTCCTTTAGTGAATTGACCCATAGTGGAGTTCGTTAATTCTTCCGCTTTCTTAAGAGCTTCGTTTGTTGCGGCAAGCACTAAATCCTGCAGCATATCGATATCTTCAGGATCCACAACTTCTTCATTGATCTTTACATCAAGAACCTGCTTGTGACCGGAAACAATGACAGTGACCATTCCGCCGCCTGCCGATCCTTCGATTTGCTTTTCACCAAGCTCCTCTTGTGCTTCTGCCATTTTCTTTTGCATCTTTTGCATCTGTTTCATCATGTTTTGCATATTACCCATTCCACGCATAGTTTCATGACCTCCAATAATTTTTATAAAAAAGTTTCACACATGTGATGTGGTATTTCAATTATCAGTCTTTGAGTTCGACTAAATCTCCTGCAATTTTTTCCGCTTCCGAGAGAAATGTATCTTCTTCCTTTGGCTCTCCCGTTTCACCGTCACCGGCATCCGTCTGTGAGTGGCGGATGAAATCTTCCCTTAACGGGAGCCACTGGTCTTCAGGAATGCCAATTGGGAAATAGCTGTTGCCGGTGAGTTCTTGCAGGATGGAATCCATACTGGAAATGAACGCCTGATTCTCCATTGCCATCTGGCAGTGAATATCATATTTAAATTTTAACACAAAAGAACCCTCTGTTGCCGCAACCGGTTCTGCATTATTCAACAGTGCAGCCTGCGAGCGCATCTGACGCTGGTTCAGTGTTTCCACCATGTCGCCCCAGCGGCTCTTGATCAGGTTAAGGTCTTCTTTCGTTGCATTTTTGAGGACTTCCTGGATCTGTCCGACCGGCGCCCGGAATCCTTTTTTCGCACGGACAGGCTTTTTAGCCGGCTGTGCAGCAGGTTCCGATTGGACTTTGATTCCGCCCGCCTTTAACTGCTGGATTTCTTTTTCAAGCTCCTGGATTTTCTTCATCATCTCGCCGACTTCTGGTGAAGACGATCTGACGGGTGCTTCGAGCTGACACAGCTTGACGATGGAAACCTCTAAATAGATGCGGGAATGATTGGAGAATTTCATTTCCTGTCCGGCTTGATTCAGCACATCAATGTATTGATAAATCTGACTTGCCTGCGTTTGACCCGCAAGTTCCTTGAATTCATCATCGAGCATCACCCGCTCCATCGATTCCTCAAGATTCGGGGCCGTTTGATACAGAAGCATATCGCGGTAATAAAGGATGAAGTCTTCCGCAAATCGTGCAGGATCTTTCCCTTGGAAAAGCAGTTCTTCGAGCGCCCCCAGGCCTTTCGAAACATCTTTCTCAAGAATCGACCGTGCCAGTGTGTTTAAATAGCCCTGGGAGACTGCACCGGTTACTGTTAACGCATCATCGATCGTCACGATATCCTGACTGAAGGAAATGGCCTGATCGAGCAGGCTGAGCGCATCACGCATCCCGCCTTCTGCCGCCCTTGCAATGACCACAAGCGCATTTTCTTCATAGTTCACACCCGACTCTGTCGCGATATGGCTCATTCTTCCCACAATATCCATGGCGGTGATCCGTTTGAAATCGAACCGCTGACACCGGGAAATGATGGTGAGCGGAATCTTGTGGGGCTCAGTGGTTGCCAATATGAAGATGACGTGCTTCGGGGGTTCCTCCAATGTTTTCAAAAGGGCATTGAAAGCCCCGATTGAAAGCATATGAACCTCATCTATGATATAGACCTTATACTCGGCCACGTTTGGTGAATATTTAACTTTATCACGTATGTCCCGTATTTCCTCTACTCCATTATTCGAAGCAGCATCAATCTCAATCACATCAGGAATCGACCCGTCCGTGATCCCTTTACATGCATCACACTCATTACACGGCTCGGCAACCGGAGAACGTTCACAGTTGACTGCCTTGGCAAGGATCTTCGCTGCACTCGTCTTCCCTGTTCCGCGCGGCCCTGAAAATAAGTATGCATGGGAAATCTTCTGATGAAGGAGAGCATTTTGCAGTGTCTTTGTAACATGCTGCTGTCCCACGACATCTACAAATGACTGCGGACGCCACACGCGATATAATGCTTGATATGCCAAAATACTCCCCCCTCTTATTTATGTAAACCCGTTTGATTAAAAAGTCCATATAAGTATGATTCTTGCAGAGTGGCGTTGTACGTTCCACGCCATCACTCTGAGCTGTTCGTCCGATACGTCTTATCCTGTCTATTATAACGTAATTTCAAGCAGTATTACAAAGAAAACCGGGGACTGATTTCGGAAAGTTTGAACGGGGTCATGAAGAGGTGTGGGAATTGGTCTAAATCCTAATCTTGCTGTTTCCGGTTTTGATTTTGCCATTCCTTCCAATTTCTTGCCGGTACACCCAATTTTCTTGCCAAAACTGGATACAATCTTGCTGTTTAACAATTTTTTACAAAAGTCGATCCAACAACTCAATATATGCAACAGGCCGAAACCAAACAAAAAGCCCATCCCAATGAAAGGATGAGCTGTTGTATATGTATGAAACTGCCGTGCACCTTTCGTCGACAAGCAACCATAGGCGTTACTCAAGCAGTTAGCTCGGCCCAGGCAACCCTGCGGCACATGGGAGCTTCCACTTAATGCTGCTTCCTTCCGGACCTGACATGGTTCATGGATTCCCATTGCGCAGGACCCAGGCGTCAACACCACTTACTTGAGGCAGCCCTACAGTATGCAAGCCTCGGAAAGGAATTCGGCCTCGCTGGAGCGGATTGCGAGTACAGGGCACCGCTACCTCCCCACCTAGCACGGCAAAATTGATACCAATTATTAAGTGCGTCATTTAACGACGCAAGATTAAGTATACTAGGGTTTACGTAAAAAAGCAATGGGTAGTACCTGTAAGTTCTTTACAACGATGACCGCTTATTTCTCTTCTCTTCTTTCTTCCTCGCTCTCAGTCCCCGGAAAAAATCGGATAGGATTGCCCCGCATAATTCTTCAAGCACACCCGGAATCACTTCGCACTGGTGATTGAACCGGCTGTCATCCAGAAGATTCATCAACGTGCCTGCGCATCCTGCTTTAGGATCAGGCGCACCGTATACGACTTTTTCAATCCGTGACAGGATGATCGCTCCGCTGCACATCGGACACGGTTCAAGCGTCACATAAAGTTCAGCACCCTCGAGCCTCCACGTTCCTGCCTTTTCACATGCCTCCTGGATCGCCAGGGTCTCTGCATGAGTGATCGCATTCTGCGTCGTTTCCCTTAAATTATATCCGCGCCCAATGATCTCGTCTCCCATAACCACCACAGCACCAATGGGGACTTCATTGATTCCCCTTGCTTTTTCCGCTTCCTTCAATGCTTCCATCATAAAATTTTCTTCTCTCGTCTTCATAAAGAACTCCAATCATTTATTCCTTATCTTTATTTTATAAAATTTCCCCTAACATTCCAAACTATATTAGAAAGGGGCCAACGCCATGATACCTAAAGATACCGCTCTCCTCGTGATCGATATGTTAAATCCATTCGAGTTCTCACACGGGAAGACACTTGCACACCATGCGAAAACGATCGTCGAACCCATTAACAATCTGCGCGATTATTGTAACAAGCAAGGACATCCGGTCATCTATATCAATGATCATTATGAACTGTGGAAAGCAGACCTCGAGCTGATCTATGACAAATGCCATAACGAAACAAGTGCTGATATCATTTCTCCCCTGCGCCCTGCAGAAGATGATTTCTTCCTTATTAAACCGAAGCATTCCGCTTTTTACGGAACGGCGCTGAACACACTGCTTCATCAACTGTCTGTGAAAAATCTCATCCTGACGGGAATCGCCGGAAATATTTGTGTCCTGTTCACCGCAAACGACGCTTATATGAGGGAATTCGGATTGATCGTCCCGAAAGACGCGATTGCTTCTGTGAGCGGGGAGGACAATCATTATGCCCTGACGATGATGAAAAATGTGTTGAAAGCAAAGATCGGTGACACCAGAACCTTATTTCATTCATGACATGTCGTGACATGCCTGAGATTGTGCCTTGCTCAAAACAGTTCATTTGTGCCTGGCTCAAAACAACGCATTTGTGCCTGGCACCCGGCAGTTGGACAGCTCTGACAAAATATCCGGCATAACCTCCCTCCCCTTTTCATAGGCTGATTATAGTGAAGATAAAGGGAGGGCCTCAGTATGCAAATTCACGTTGTCCAGCCGAACCAATCATTATTTGGTATTGCTCAGGCGTATGGATCAACTGTTAACGATATAGTGGAAGCCAATGAGCTTCCGAATCCGAATAATCTCGTGGTCGGCCAATCGCTGGTGATTCCGATCGTCGGCAGCTTCTATTATGTCCAGCAGGGTGACAGCTTGTGGGCGATCAGCCAAAAGGTTGGTGTTCCGTATCAAGAACTGGCAAGGGTAAACGGGATATCGCCAAATTTACCGCTTCAAGTCAACCAGCGCTTATATGTTCCGCCGAAACCGAAAGCACAGGCAGAATTAAACGCCTATGTGGAACCGTATGGAAATGAAGTCTCACCAAATTTAGAGGAAAGCGCCAAAGAAGCAGCTCCTTACCTGACCTACCTTGCTCCCTTCAGCTTCCAGGCGAAGCGTGACGGGACCCTGAAGGAACCTCCGATGGGGAACCTGCTGCAAACCGGTAAGGATAATGGAAATGTACTGATGATGGCGATTACCAATCAAGAAGAAGGCCAGTTCAATGATGAACTCGGACGCATCCTCCTGAATGACATGGCTATCCAGGATAAATTTCTAAATACAATTGTCCAGACAGCAAAAAAATATGGATTCCGTGATATCCATTTTGATTTCGAATACCTGCGTCCCGAGGACAAGGAAGCCTATAATCAATTCCTGAGAAAAGCAAAACAGCGTTTCAATCAGGAAGGCTGGCTGCTGTCCACCGCTCTCGCTCCCAAAACGAGTGCAGATCAGAAAGGGAAGTGGTACGAAGCTCATGATTATAAAGCGCATGGGGAGATTGTCGATTTCGTCGTCATCATGACCTATGAATGGGGTTACAGCGGAGGACCGGCCATGGCTGTTTCCCCGATCGGCCCCGTTCGTGAAGTGATCGAATACGCATTGACAGAAATGCCTGCTTCGAAAATCATGATGGGGCAGAATCTGTACGGCTATGACTGGACCCTTCCATTCGAGCCGGGAACAACAGCTAAAGCGATCAGCCCGCAGCAGGCAATCGAAATCGCGGCCGCCAACAATGTCGGCATTGAATACGACCAAGAAGCACAGGCTCCATTCTTTAAATATACTGCTGAAGGAAAAGACCACGAAGTGTGGTTTGAAGATGCACGGAGCATCCAGGCGAAATTCGATCTTATGAAAGAGCTGAAACTCAGAGGAATGAGCTACTGGAAACTGGGTCTCTCCTTCCCGCAGAACTGGCTCTTGATCACCGATAACTTCAACGTCGTAAAAAGGTAAACAAAAACGAATACACATATAAATAAATAGAACCCGCCATACAGGTAAATCTAACATTACCAGTATGGCGGGTTTTCTATTATTTTTGCAGATGGTTTAATTCTTTAAGCCTAATCTTTCACCCAAAACAACCGATAAAAAGATAGTTCAAATTTTATTTGAACCATTAAATAACCTGAACAATCAATCCTACAATTGTGTTACAATAATTTCTGTCGTTAAATTAATTATACGCTGATAAATACACATAGATTGTCGTAATATGAGGAGGACATTAAATGGGGAGAATTCCTTTCATCACGGTTGAAGGCCCGATTGGAGTAGGAAAAACTTCTCTGGCTAAAGCGATTTCCGACCACTACAACTTTCACCTATTAAGGGAAATCGTCGATGAAAACCCGTTTTTAGATAAATTTTATGATGATATTGAAGAGTGGAGTTTTCAAACAGAGATGTTTTTCTTATGCAATCGATACAAGCAGCTGGAGGATATCGATAAGCATTATATTTCTCAAAACAAATCGGTGGTAGCGGATTATCATATTCTGAAGAATATCATCTTCGCTAAACGCACACTGAAAGACAAGCAGCAATTCAATAAATATCTCAATATCTATGATATCCTGACGTCTGACATGCCGAGACCGAATGTGGTGATTTACTTAAATGCAAGTCTTGATACACTGCTGAAGCGCATTGAAAAAAGAGGCCGGGACTTCGAGAAGAAGATCAGTCCCCTTTATTTAAAACAATTATCATTGGATTATGAAGAATACATGAATACATTTGAAGAAACTCACCCTGATATCCCTGTTCTTCGCTACAATGGCGACCACATTGACTTCGTCCAAAACAAAGATGACATGGACACGATTCTTAGTCAATTAGACACTACACTAAAAAAAGGAGTTCACTATCATGAACCTTCGCAATAAATACGGCATTCCAAGTAATGCGGTCATTACCATTGCCGGAACAGTCGGAGTCGGGAAATCCACGATGACAAACGGATTGGCAAATGCCCTCGGTTTCCGCACATCTTTCGAAAAAGTCGACACCAACCCGTACCTCGATAAATTTTATCAGGACTTCAAGAGCTGGAGCTTTCATTTGCAAGTGTACTTCCTTGCAGAACGCTTCAAGGAACAGAAGAAGATCTTTGAATACGGAGGCGGCTTCATCCAGGACCGCTCAATCTATGAAGATACAGGCATCTTCGCGAAAATGCATCACGAAAAAGGCAATATGTCGGACGTTGATTACGAAACATATACAAGCCTTTTCGATGCCATGGTGATGACACCTTACTTCCCTCATCCCGATCTTCTGATTTATCTCGAAGGTTCCCTCGATAACGTGATCGACCGGATCCGTGAGCGCGGGCGTCCAATGGAACAGCAGACCCCGGTTGAATACTGGGAAGAAATGCACCAGCGCTATGAAAACTGGATCAACTCCTTTAACGCGTGCCCTGTTCTCCGCCTCGACATCAGTGAATATGATCTCGTCAACGATGGAAATTCGATTGAACCGATCGTAGAACGAATCGGATACTTTATAGAACAGACAAGAATGTTAAAGAGCTAATACCTTTAAAGGTGCTGCCCAAAAATGGGGAGCACCTTTTTCGTTGAACATTTCCCCTTCGTTTATGATCACTGGTTAGGAGGTATGTATATAACAAGAAGAGAATTAAAGGGAGATGAACAGCATGGAAACAAGAAATACGTACTTTATAGATATTAGCAGCGGAGATGTCGTGCCTCATGCCGAAGAAGCAAAGAGTGTCAGTTATCAAATTAGGGCTACTCCTGAAGAAGTAACCAAACTAAAGACATTATTAGAAAAAAATCATGATGATGAGATGTCGACATTTACAAGGGCGCACATCCCGTTCCGTGAATACCATAAAGACCCGGAAAATGCCCAATATGACCATTCAATGAAGGAAATTTTTGAAATGATCTTCAAACTGGGGACCGAGGAAACACGTAGAAATATTAAAGAGATGGGTGTACTGAATTACAACAAAGATAAGAACAAAAGAGAAGATATCGAGAATTTGAAATAGAATGCAGTGCCCTGTACCCTGTGCAGGGCACTTTATATGCTCTCTCCTTAAATTGTCATATTATTTATAATATATAAAAATCTACAGAAACCAAAAAAATTCGTTACATCTCCAGTAACGAATTTAAAATCTCCAATATTTATGCGCTGGGTTATAAATAAATCAATGGCGGAGGAAGAGGGATTCGAACCCCCGCGGGCTTTAACACCCCTGTCGGTTTTCAAGACCGATCCCTTCAGCCGGACTTGGGTATTCCTCCGTATCGACAAGAATTATAATATCATGGTGGCAAAATGGAGTCAAGGATTTTCATAAAAAAATATGAAAGGCACCCGGTACCCGCCGGATGCCTCCTTTTGCAGCTGTTACTTAATAAATTCTGCCCCGCCCATGTATGGACGAAGAACTTCCGGTACGATGACAGATCCGTCTTCCTGCTGGTAATTCTCCAGTAGAGCCGCTACTGTACGGCCAAGGGCCAATCCAGAGCCGTTCAATGTATGAACATGTTCAGGCTTCGCGTTTGTTTCCCTTCTGAAACGGATATTCGCACGTCTAGCCTGGAATCCTTCAAAGTTACTGCAAGAAGAGATTTCGCGGTACGTCCCATAGCTTGGAATCCAAACCTCGATATCATATTTCTTCGCAGCCGTGAATCCAAGATCTGCTGTACACATTGATAGTACGCGGTATGGCAATTCCAGAAGTTGAAGTACTTTTTCAGCATGACCAGTCAATTTTTCAAGTTCATCATAAGACTCTTCAGGCTTCACAAAGCGGACAAGCTCTACTTTGTTGAATTGATGCTGACGGATCAGCCCCCTCGTGTCACGTCCGGCAGATCCTGCTTCTGAACGGAAGTTGGCGCTGTAAGCCACATAGCTGATCGGCAGCTCTTCGCCTTTGATGATTTCATCGCGGTGATAGTTCGTTACAGGCACTTCAGCTGTCGGAACCAGGAAGTAATCTTCACTTTCGATACGGAAAGCATCTTCTTCAAATTTCGGCAGCTGTCCCGTGCCTGTCATGCTTGCTCGGTTCACAAGGAATGGCGGGATCATTTCTGTATATCCGTGCTCATCCATGTGTAAATCCATCATGAAGTTCAGCAGAGCACGTTCCAGTCTTGCACCCAGCCCTTTATAGAAGACAAACCGGCTTCCCGTCACTTTTCCTGCACGTTCAAAGTCAAGAATATCAAGATCGGTCGCAATATCCCAATGCGGCTTTGCTTCGAAATCGAACTCGCGGATTTCACCCCATTTGCGGGCTTCCACGTTATCGTCCTCTGTTTCACCGACAGGAACAGTTTCATGTGGAATATTTGGAATAGACAAAAGGATGCGCTCCAGCTCTTCCTCGATCCCTCTAAGTTCATCATCAAGTTTCTTGACCATGCCGCCGACTTCACGCATTTCAACAATCATGTCCTGGGCATCCTGCTTTTCCTTTTTCATCTGGGCAATTTTTTGAGACACCTCATTACGCTTGCTTTTCAAGTTCTCGCTTTCCACTAGAAGTTCCCTTCTTCTCTTATCAAGCTCCTCAAACTTATCAAAGTCCTCAAGATCTTCACCGCGATGCTGAAGACGGTTTTTCACTTCTTCCAAATTTGCTCTCAAATATTTAATGTCCAGCATGTTTGTTCCTCCTTTTAATATATGGTGTTAGAATTTGAACGTTGGCAAGCCTTCCGAAAATAATAAAAAACCCCCGTCCCTGGTAAAGGGACGGAGGTTCCGCGTTGCCACCCTAATTGAAGACAACAAAGCTGTCTTCCTCTTAGAGATGGTAACGGAATCACCGGAAATACCTACTGAATGGTTCAGTATTTCACTCAAGGATGGATTCATGGAGATTCTGCACCGGTTTGCACCGACCACCGGCTCTCTTTCAGCAAGAAGTCTTCACTACTATTTCCTGTCAACGTTTTAAACTCATATTGGTTATTTCATAATCTACTACAATGTTTTCCATTTTGCAATAGGTTTATGCCAATGTTTTCTCTTTTGACTCTTTCACCATTTCGATAAAGTATGCAGTTAAACGATTGTCGTCTGTCAGTTCAGGGTGGAATGAGCATCCAAGGAACTGACCGTGGCGGGCGAGCACGATGCGTTCGTTGTGCTTGGCCAGGATTTCAACGTCCTCTCCTGCTTCCACGATATGCGGTGCCCGGATGAACACGGCATTGAAATGATTTCCCACTTGCGCAATATTCAAATCGGCTTCGAAGCTTTCCTTTTGACGGCCAAAGGAGTTGCGCTCCACCATGACATCCATGACACCAAGATGAGGTTCATCATAACCGACAATCTTATTGGCCAATAGAATGAGGCCGGCACATGTGCCGAATATCGGTTTCCCGCTGGCAGCGAACTCTTTCA
Source organism: Mangrovibacillus sp. Mu-81 (assembly GCF_036867415.1). Taxonomy (NCBI): domain Bacteria; kingdom Bacillati; phylum Bacillota; class Bacilli; order Caryophanales; family Bacillaceae; genus Mangrovibacillus; species Mangrovibacillus sp. Mu-81. Next base: position 6,777 of record NZ_JBAJHU010000022.1, on the reverse strand, counting down.
ATGGCTCTAAAAATCCATAGCGGTCGATCAGACGTCTCATTGTCGTACTCTCTCCGCCGGGCATGATCAAGCCGTCAAGTCCGTCCAGCTGCTCTGTACGCTTCACGACCACCGCTTCGGCGTTACATGCCTCAATGGATCGGACATGCTCTCTGACAGCCCCTTGAAGTCCTAATACACCTATTCTCATCATAAACTTACCAGCCTCGGTCCTGCATGCGCTGTTCAGGAAGGATTGAAGAAATTTCTACACCCTTCATTGCAACTCCAAGTTCTTTAGAAAGGTCTGCAATTAACTTGTAGTCCTGATAGTGCGTAGTCGCTTCCACGATCGCTCTCGCAAATTTCTCAGGGTTCTCTGACTTGAAGATACCTGAACCTACGAATACACCATCAGCACCTAATTCCATCATAAGAGCAGCATCAGCCGGAGTCGCGATTCCGCCTGCAGCAAAGTTCACAACCGGTAAACGGCCGTTTTCTTTAATTTCCAATAATAACTCATATGGAGCGCCAAGAAGCTTTGCTTCCGTCATGATTTCATCTGTGTTCATGTTTACAAGCTTACGAACCTGAGCATTCACTTTACGCATATGGCGGACCGCTTCGACGATGTTGCCTGTTCCAGGTTCACCTTTTGTACGAAGCATGGATGCACCTTCTCCGATACGTCGTGCTGCTTCTCCTAAGTCACGGCATCCGCATACGAATGGCACGGTGAAATCTCTTTTGTTTAAGTGGTACTCTTCATCAGCAGGCGTCAAGACTTCACTTTCGTCAAGATAGTCAACACCCATTGATTCAAGTACTCTCGCTTCGACGATATGGCCGATACGTGCTTTCGCCATGACCGGAATCGTTACAGCTCCCATTACTTCTTCCACGATACGAGGGTCTGCCATTCTCGCTACGCCGCCAGCAGCACGGATGTCAGCTGGAACTCGTTCTAAAGCCATTACCGCAACTGCTCCTGCAGCTTCAGCAACCTTTGCCTGCTCTGCATTGACAACGTCCATGATGACGCCGCCTTTTTGCATTTCAGCCATACCTCTTTTAACACGATCTGTACCAGTATTCATTATGTATCCCCCTTATATTTATCCTATGCCCGTCTTTATTTCTCCTTAAAATACTCTATAAATACCGCTGTTGATTTCCGTGGGAGACTTCGCTTTCCGCGGGTGACCCGTGAGCCTCCTCGTCGCTTCAGTCCTGCGGGAAGAAAAACGGAGGGGCTTTGTTCAGAGTCGGTTGGCATAAGGCGAATCGACCACGAAGGCGTTCTTTGCCTTCTTGGTTGAGTTGACTTATGACATGTGCCTCTAAGCCCCAGAGTTGGACACGTCTCACATTGGTCACTTCTCCCGCAGGAGTCTTCGTCTTCCACTCCAATCAACAGCTGGAACTCTTTAATAGAATTATTTCATAAGTGAAAATGTGACTAAAACAATCGGAATGATGATATTGCTCTACTGCTAAATAAACAACAAATCTAATGTTATGTCAAGACGAAATGCGGAGGGGCTTTGAACAGAGGCTGTGGCATAAGACGAATCGGACGGGCAGGCGTTCTTTGCCTTCTTGGCCGGTTTGGCTTATGACACGGGCCTCTAAGCCCCGGAGCTGGACAAGACGAAAAGCGGAAGGGCCTTACTTATAGCTATATGTATTTAGTGGAAATATACCCATTCATATATGAAAATAACTCCAAGTCCTTTTGATGACCTGGAGTTATTCCATTAAATTAGAACCAGCCTTTTACTGTTGATGTCACAGAATCCCAGATATCTCCGAAGAATCCGCCAATGGCTCTCATCGATAGCACGAGCCAGTTTGCTTTTTCAACGCCTTCAACTGTGACGACAGATGCTTTTGCAGCATTTGCTCCTTTATCCGTCAGGTAGCCCAGGTCGTTCTTTTCTTTTGATTCAAGGATGACATTGCCGACTTTTTCTCCCTCTTTAACAGGGGCCGTCAGTTTACCATCTTCATTCAGCTTTTTCTTGTCCACCGCAAATGTTGGCTTGTACTTATCTTCTTCACCGTTTTTCACAACCATGTTCAGGGCAGAATCCGTCTTGATCCCAACTTCTTTTTCTTTCCCTTTCACTACTGGAAGTGTTTTTTGACCTTTGATTTTGTAATCGGCAGGAAGCACTTCTTCCATCGTGTAGTTGTTAAAAGCATAATCCATCATTTTTCTTGTTTCATCAAAACGTGCGTCATAAGAGTTCTGACCGGGATCTACCTGAACGTCCATCACCACTGTAATGAACCGCATATCCCCTCTCTTCGCTGTACCGGTGAAACAAGCTCCCGCAAAGTCCGTCGTACCTGTTTTCAGTCCATCCATACCTTCGTATGCCCGGATTAACCCTGGAAGCATGTAATTCCAGTTATCCATTTTGAATTCATCTTCCGTACCTTCAGCAAACAATTTCTTTGCGATACTGGATGTTTCCAGAACTTCCGGGAAATCTTTCAATAAACGATATGCCAGGGTAGCCGTGTCCTTCGCCGACATAACGTTTTCTTCTTCCGGTCCGCCTGTTACCTGATCCACATAAGGTGCCAAGTCTTTATTATTCAGCCCTGAGGAGTTCACAAATTTATAACTTTCCAAACCGAGCTCTTCGGCTTTCTTATTCATCATTTTCACGAAATTTGCTTCCGATCCCCCGACGATTTCTGCGATTGCCATGGTTGCGGCATTTGCAGATTCAATCGCCATCGCTTCATAGAGATCCTTCACTAAATATGTACCTTCTTCTCTTAATGGTACATTGCTTAAGCCATTGTTATGGGACATCTCGGATACATTTGTAGGAACTGTATACTTTTGATCCCATTTCACTTTACCTTCTTTGATCGATTCCAGAAGAAGGTATTCCGTCATCATTTTCGTCATGCTTGCAATTCCAAGAGCAGTCTCGGAATTCTTTTCATATAAAATTTTACCAGTGCTAGCTTCTACTAAAATCGCAGCATTTGCGTTAACGTCTAAATCCGCCTGAGCACTTGCCGGTTTTTGCACCATGCTCATTGCCATCAGAAATACCAAGAAACATACAAAAGATTTTTGAATCCAACTTCTTTTCACTTTTAGCCCTCCAAGTTTTTATGTACACCTTCGTTATTTTATCATAGTTCGAAAGGTAAGAATAGACAGAGAATATTCCTAGTTTTGGCATGGTAAAAGGGACTTGCGGCCTCTTCATCCAACCTTTTTCCCCATAAAAAAGAGCCGGTGTGTACCGGCTCTCTGCTTGTATCATGATAATGAATAATTCGGAGCTTCCTTCGTGATTTGAACATCGTGTGGATGGCTCTCACGGAGTCCTGCCCCTGTCATGCGGATGAACTGGGCATGTTCCCTCAATTCATAAAGGTTTTTCGTACCGCAATATCCCATTCCCGAACGAAGTCCCCCGATCAGTTGATACAATGTATCAGCCAGCGGGCCCTTGTAAGGGATACGGCCTTCGATGCCTTCAGGAACAAACTTCTTCGCTTCTTCCTGGAAGTAGCGGTCTTTTGACCCTTTTTCCATGGAGCTCAAGGAACCCATTCCGCGGTAAACTTTAAAGCGGCGTCCTTGGAAGATTTCTGTCTCGCCAGGGCTTTCGGATGTCCCTGCAAGCAGGCTTCCGAGCATGACTGCATGTCCGCCTGATGCGAGTGCCTTCACGATATCTCCCGAGAACTTGATCCCTCCATCGGCAATGATGGATTTGCCGTGCTTTCTTGCTTCAGTTGCACAATCATATACCGCAGTGATCTGAGGTACACCTACTCCTGCAACTACGCGCGTTGTACAAATTGATCCAGGACCAATCCCCACTTTTACGACGTCTGCTCCTGCTTCAATCAGCTCTCTTGTCGCGTCTGCCGTCGCCACATTTCCTGCAACGATGTTCAGTGTTGGATAAGCTGCACGGATTTCACGTACCACCGACAACACACCGGCTGAGTGTCCGTGAGCAGTGTCGATGACAATGGCATCAACGCTTGCTTTCACGAGATGCTCAACACGTGTAAGTGTATCCTTAGAAATCCCGACTGCCGCACCTACCAATAAACGTCCTTGCGTATCTTTTGCAGAGTTGGGGAACTCAATTACTTTTTCGATATCCTTGATGGTGATTAAACCTTTTAATACACCTTCTTGATCGATAAGCGGCAGCTTTTCAATTTTATGCTGCTGAAGAATTTTTTCCGCTTCATCTAGGGTAGTGCCAACCGGAGCAGTCACCAGGTTTTCCTTGGTCATGACATCCGAAATCTGAATGGAGAAATCCTGAATGAAACGAAGGTCACGGTTCGTTAAGATCCCGACCAGTTTCTGCTCCTCTTCATTGTTCACGATGGGAACACCAGAGATTCTATATTTGCCCATCAAGTGCTCAGCAGCAAATACTTGATGCTCAGGGGTCAAGAAGAACGGATCAGAAATAACTCCGCTTTCGGAACGCTTTACTTTATCAACCTGTTCTGCCTGCTGTTCGATGCTCATGTTCTTGTGGATGATACCCAGTCCACCTTGCCGTGCCATTGAAATCGCCATTTCTGCTTCTGTTACAGTATCCATCCCAGCACTGATGACTGGCACATTAAGCTTAATGGAGTCTGTCAGCTCAACTGAAATATTTACATCTTTTGGTAATACCTCGGATTTTGCAGGTACTAGTAACACATCATCAAACGTTAAACCTTCTTTAGCAAATTTAGATTCCCACATATTTTTCGGCCTCCCTAGTCCCAAAATATTATTAGTAGGTTATCAATTGGTTAAAATACTGTCAAGAACATCTGAATTAGTTTAATTTTTCAGAATAGTTAGAGGGTGAAGAATTGGAAAGCAAAAATCAACATTGGGACTTCATACACTACTTTCAGTCTGCAGAATACTCCCAGAAGTTTCTAAAAAAATGTTATGAAAAAATCGGGTTCCATGGAGCTGATACGAAGAGCTATGACAATTGCTATCCATTCATGTACTACCTGGAACAAGGAGAGCTTTATTATAAACAAGCACTGAATTCTCCTATCTCACTTCAGCCAATTTTATTATTTTACGGGTATATCCATTTTATTAAAGCGATCGTCTTGACGGAGGACCCCCTGTATCCAGAAACTACCCAGGTCCTCGCTCATGGGGTCACTTCAAGAAAAAGAAAGAAGCAGCATTATCATTTTCTGCAGGACGAGGTGAAAGTACAGAAGAATGGATTATTTTCACATTTCTCGACTCGGGTGTTTCACGTGAAACACATCATAGGTGAAAAACTGAAGATGGAGGACTTACTTGTTCAACTGCCGGAATTAGAAGAGGTTTTTACAATTTTATTGAACAAACCTACAATGGCATGGTTCAATTCACGAAACGAACTGACCCTGGATGAATCATTACTTAACAGATTTCATATGTCCCAGGATTTATTTAAACAATATATTAAGGAAAAAATCAGAGGTGATGTCTCCTGGATCGCAGAAGATACGATCACTGTTCCATCTTCAAGTGAACAGCTGCCTTTCCGGTGGCATATGGACAAGGACCTGCTGGCTCTGCCAAGCATACGTAACGAAGCCGGCTCCATACCCGAGGTTCTCCTCCACTATGCGATTCTGTACAACTTAAGCATGATCGCCAGGTATGAAACAGAATGGTGGGTCGAACTGTTAAAAAACCGTACAAACGAAGATTACTCAATCATAAGGACCTTCCTGAAAGTAACAACTCAAAAAGCACCTTACCTTTTACTGGAAATACTGAAACGAAAAATGTAGGAGAAAGAGGAAGGATTTCATTCCCTCCTCTTTCAATCAATTTTCCAATAACGTTTGAATATCACTTTCAATCTTACGAGGGCTGGTCTGCGGCGAATAGCGTTCATATACCTCGCCGTTCCGGTCCACAAGGAATTTGGTGAAATTCCACTTTATATCGGAAAGCAGCAACCCCTTCTTTTCCTTCGTCAAAAACTTAAATAGAGGATGAGCATCCTTTCCTTTCACATCCGTTTTCTTAAACATCGGAAACGACACCCCGTAATTCACCTGGCAAAATTCTATGATCTCTTCCTGATCATCAAATTCCTGATTCATAAACTGATCACTCGGGAAACCCAGCACGGTCAGTCCTTTTTCACGATATTCCTCATACAGCCCCTGCAATTCCTCAAATTGCGGTGTAAATCCGCATTTACTCGCCGTATTCACGATGAGCAATACTTGATTCTTGTAATCGGCCAATGTCGCCTCTTCCCCATTCGATTTGGCCACTGTAAAATCATAGATTGAAGACACAGTATCCCCTCCTTGAATTGCTTGTTATGTAAATGATACTTCAGGAGGTGGATGATAGCAATTTTGAGAGCATCTTGAATAATGATAGTCTGTCTTATTGCATGATTATCTGGTTGGATGCTTTTCGATAATAAACAATCCATTGAAATCATAAAGATGGAGTTTTGCTAGATTTAAGTTACATTTTAAAAAAGGAATTTCTGTTTCGATAATAGCTTCTGGGATGTGTACCGGCCGAAAATATATTAACCGGAATGATAATATGTCCAAACCACAATAAGTATGATAATAGCTTTTTTAGATTCGATAATAAAAGTCCGATTTTCGATAATAAACTTTCAAATGTTGATATTAAAATCCTCATTATCGATAATAAATTGATACTTACTGCAATCGAGCCATGACTGAAATGTGGATTTTGGAGTTGAATGGAGGCATGTTCAAGGAATTTAAACCTTTCATTCCTGTCTG
>NZ_JBAJHU010000021.1:0-27554 GCF_036867415.1 Mangrovibacillus sp. Mu-81 | reverse complement strand
TGTTTCTCCCATTATTTTAGTAGCTTATTTTCTGGATGTTCTTGTAGAATTGGAACTCGCTAACCAGTACTTATCTTGGGATAAAGAATGCTTGGAGCATATGTCTCCAAGCATTCTTCTTTTTGATTTTCTTGCCCAATTGCTTTTTAATTTTGGTGCGAATTACTATACGAAAAGCAATGTTAATTCATATATTGTACTTCAAAACAGAACCCCCTAGACTTTTTCCGGGAGATTTTTTAAGAATTACGCTTCAAGTCAGCTTAATTGGGTGAACTCCACTCCATATCCTCTCCATTTCAACAAGCACTTTTCCATCGAAGGTCAATTTATAAATATCCGGCATCTCGAGACTCTTCCAAAAATCAAGGTTGTACCGTTCATCAAAATGATTCATGATCAACACCATGATATTGCCGTGTGTGCCGACTGCTATATTTTTGCCTTCGTATTTATCTAATATGTTGAAGAAGCATTGGACACCTCTTTTCTGTGCTTGAAGATTGGATTCACCGTCCGGAAAGGAAAAACGAGGTTCACTCCACACCTTCCCAATTGAATATAAAAAGTCTTCAACAGGTTCCCCGGAAAGCTTCCTTTCCTTCATATCTTCATAAATATCAATATCCACATTATGTATCGAAGCGATTCCTTCTACTGTTTTAATCGCCCGTTTATAGGGGCTTGAACATACAGCCTCAATATTTCTGTTCTTCAGCAGGTCTGTCACTCGCCAGGCGTCACGTGCCCCCTTTTCCGAGAGTGGCCTCTCCAATTCTTCCGGAGAATAAACCGAGTGGGCGTGCCTAACAAAATAAATACATGTTTTCATTGTTTCACTACTTTCTTATAGTTATGTTCATCAGCATATTCGACGAGCCAGGCGTCGTGTGTGACTCCTTCATGCAATTCATTTTGAGGAAGGATTTTCACTTTTCTGTAGCCGCATTTTTCGTAGCACTTTATCGCCCTTTCATTCCATACCATGGGATCCATGACAAGGCGGTCGACTCCCAAAGTTCCGACAAGATAGTTCTTCAATGCATCAATCAGCAATGTGCCGATTCCGCGATTCCAATAGTCCGTTTCCCCGATGAACTGATCGGTTCCATAAATCACTTCATTTGCCTTATTGTAGCCGTATTTAATCCATTCTTCTTCGTCGATGGGATAGTATTGGACGTATCCAATCTCTTTCCCTTTGAAAATGAAGATGCACCGGACTGCTTCATCGCTTTGATTAATAAATTTTTCTTCAACCATCTCAATTGTAAATGGACTGTCCCTCCCTTCGTAATATTGAAGTACAACAGGATCAGACAGCCATTTCGCCAATCTAAACTTGTCTTCCTCTTTAAGAGGACGAATTACTATGTCACCATTCCTGATTTCCATTATTCACACTCCAATCCTTCTATAACTAATTCACTGCCACCCGCCTGAATCCCTCCAATTTTTAGTCAAGTGAGGGAAGAGCTTTTATCACTGTAGTACAGCAAAGGATTATCCATACTTTCTGACCGTCGAAGTAAGTTTGACAATCAGATAAAAATAGATGATTTCTTGATTGTTTAGATATTTATTAAATGGATAGAAGTAGAATTAGCCGGGAAATCATGTTATCATTGGTTTGTGAAATAATTCACAATATATCAGACAAGCACAATTAAAACTTTATTACGTTAGGTGTGTGAGGGAGAATGACAATCAAATGCACAAACAAAGTTGCCCTTATCGGAACCGGGTTTGTGGGCTCCAGTTATGCTTTTGCCCTTTTAAATCAAGGAATTGCTCATGAACTCGTATTAATCGATATGAATAAAGAAAAAGCGGATGGTGATGCACGTGACCTCAATCACGGCCTGGCATTTGCATCTCCGATGAAGATTCACGCAAGTGATTACAGTGACTGTAAGGACGCTGACATCGTGGTGATTACAGCAGGAGCAAATCAAAAACCCGGTGAAACACGGCTTGATTTGGCAGGTAAAAATATTAAAATCTTTAAAAGCATCGTAGAGCAGGTGATGTCAAGCGGGTTTAACGGAATCTTCCTGGTCGCAACCAATCCTGTTGATATATTGACATATGCAACTTGGAAATTTTCCGGTTTGCCTAAAGAAAGAGTTATCGGTTCAGGGACGATTCTGGATACAGCAAGACTGCGTTATTTGGTTGGAGAACATTTTGACATTGATACTCGTAATATTCATGCTTATATTTTGGGTGAACACGGGGATACCGAGTTTCCTGTATGGAGTCACACAACGGTCGGGGCGAGTCATTTAAGTGAGTTGATTGACTTGGAGAAGAAAGATGTTCAAGAGAAATTGGATGAAATCTTCATCAATGTTAGGGATGCCGCATACCAGATCATAGAACGGAAAGGTGCTACCTATTATGGCATCGCCATGGGTCTGGCACGAATCACGAAAGCGATTTTCAACAATGAAAACAGTATCCTGACCGTTTCTTCACTTCTTGACGGAGAATATAATCAGAAGGATATTTATATAGGGGTTCCTGCAATCATCAACCGTGAAGGAATCCGCAAAGTAGTCGAACTTCCATTAAGTGAAAAAGAGCAAGGTCAATTCCGATCTTCTGCCGAAACGTTAAAACAAGTAATGCAGACAGCCTTTGGTGAATGAGCACAAGAGATAGACACGCACACAGAGGTCGCCTCCTCATAAACTATTGAGAATTCGTTTATGAGGAGGTTCTTCTATGTACGACGATAGACAGTTATTCCCGGGCTTTCCCGGATTTCCCGGAGGCGGCTTTCCTGGTGGAGGCCCCGGCGGCGGTTTCCCTGGCGGCGGACCACCGAGCGCACCTCCGCCTGGAGGACAGCAAGGAGGCGGTAATCAGCCTCCATCGGGACCGCCGCCAAGCTTCACCCCGCAGATGACAGCCATGCAGGGCGGACCAAGCGTAATGGCCGTTGATCCCGGGGCAATCCGCCGCTGTTTATTCCGATACACTTATATTTGGCTGCGAAGGGATCAATTTTGGTTCTTTCCGATATTTGTCGGGCGCCGGTCGATTGCAGGCTGGAGATGGATCGGCTGGAGATGGGTATATTTCGGCATCGATTTAGATAATATCCAATCCTTTACGTGTGTGTAGGCGATGAATATGTATTCTTATCCTTCCTATTTTCGTGCAAATCCCAATGGAAGGCCCGGAAAGATTACTGTGACCGGAGAACATAAGATGTATGTAGATCCTGATCAGGCGGTTGTATCACTTGGAGTCGTTACCCAGGGTGAAGATTTGGAGGAAGCTCAAAGACAAAACGTGCAGAGATCAAACCGGGTTGTCCAATCACTGGTGGACAATGGTATACCCAAAAAGGACATCCAAACCTCCACCTATCAAATTTTCCCGAAATATCATTACGAAGATGGAAAACAGATTTTCATGGGTTATGAGGTAAGGCATGTTTTCACCATCACTGTAAGTGAAATTGATTCCCTTGGAAAAATAATTGATGAGGCCATAAAAAGCGGGGCAAATCGTGTAGAAAATATTCAGTTTGTAAACTCTGATCCTGCCAAGACTTACCAACAAGCACTTGCAGCAGCTTATCATGAGGCCCATGAAAAAGCCCTCACCCTGTCTAATCAATCAGGGCAGCAATTAGACCCTCACCCCAAATCCATTACAGAACATTCTGGTACTGCCGTGATTCCATTTGCTCCCACTGCCCTCGTTCAAGGAGCAGAAGATAGCACAAGCCTGCAGCCAGGTCAGATCGGAGTAACGGCTTCCCTCACTGTAGAATATCGAACCTACTAAATTTAAAGGTCCGTTTCTCATCACTTTAACGTGAGGAACGGACCTTTAGGTTTACATATTACTCGCCCAGTGATTTTGATTTCTTTCCGCATGCTTCCATGGCGGATAAGATTGCACCTCTAAATCCATTTTTCTCAAGCGCCGAGACTGCTTCGATGGTGGCTCCGCCCGGAGAGCAGACAGCGTCTTTCAGTGCTCCGGGGTGTTTGCCTGTTTCAAGTACCATTTTGGCGGCACCAAGTACAGCTTGAGCCGCCAGCTCATACGCTTGATTTCTTGGTACGCCTTGCAGAACAGCACCGTCTGCGAGAGCCTCGATGAACATAAACACATATGCAGGAGAAGAACCACTCACTGCAGGAATCGCGTCCATCAGGGCTTCCTCTACCCGTTCAGCTTTACCGAAACTTCCTAAAATGAGGGATACTTCCTCCAATTCCTCTTCTGCTAATCGTTCATTAACGCAATACGCCGTCATCCCCTCACCTACTAATGAAGGCGTATTCGGCATTGTGCGGACAATCTTAATCTCTTTCCCGAACTGAGCTTCCATCCACTCCAGAGTGATTCCCGCAGCGATCGTCACAACAACCGCATCTTCTTTCATGGTATCCTTCACTTCTGAAATAACATTTTCATATTGATCAGGTTTAATTGAAAGAAACAATATATCTGAGAAGGCTGCGACAGCCAGGTTATCCGCTGTACATTCAACTTGAAATTCTTCGGCCACATACCTTCTTGTTGATTCTGATTTCGCACTGGTCATGACTGCACGTTTATCCACGATCCCAGCCTTCAGGATCCCTCCTAAAATGGCCTGTGCCATATTTCCGCACCCGATGAATCCAATCGACTTTACCATAAAGCTTCACCTCTGTCTTTAACTATCATCTATAGAATCATAACAAACTTTTTCATCAGCGTGAATAATAGTTAAATCACAGACAGCATTAGCTCCTTTGCACTTCTATCTCCGTCTGCAAGCTTTCAGTTCAAAAGTCGGAAGATAATCCTTTATCCACCTGCTTTTTGAAGGATCGCTTTGAAATCAAGGCTGACCATTGGTTCATCGTGAAGCAGCCTTTCTCTCAGACCTGTCAGTAACGACTCCTCAATCTCTGATAAATTGCTCAGGTCCCACTTCTTGTGGAAAACCGTGTAAAGTGTAAAATCCCGCAATGATAAAAATGACGGCATATGCTCGATCCATTTTTCTTCAATCGAATATTCTTCCAAATACCCGCGAAGAAATGCAGTTAAAAAGGATTCACCAAATGCAGAACGCACCTTCAGATTCTCCTTTCTGTGTTTCCACCACACAGAATAATAGAGCGGAATCGCTATATCACTCAAGAAGAAAAACTGCATGCTGTCATCAAAATCAAACACATGAATCTCCCCATCGTGATAAAAAAAGTTGCCTTGATGAATATCTGAATGGATGACCCCGAAATTCTCAGGAGTCTCTTCCAGTTTCTGAATCTTTTTCTTGTTCCACTCAGCCTTTTCGATTATGAGAGCATCGTTCGGAGAAAGATATTTTGAATAGTGCATGATATCATCTTCATCCCACCTTTCCCTTACGAACTCTCCAGCTTCATATTCCTTTGTTATCCGATGCATTTTGCCGCTGATTTTCCCCCACTCTTTAAACAGGTCTTCATTAAACAGGTCATCCTTGACGCTTACCGGACTACCGGGAGCCTTATCGAATAAGCACACATAGAAACAGGTATCCCCTGCGGCCAGTACTTCAACCAATCCGCCTCCCTTCGATTGATTGACAAGCGGCACATTGACTCCCTTATCATGTAAATAATTCATCCACCTGAGTTCAGCTTCCACATCTTTTCGGGAACGGTGGGAACTATGAGTCAATCTCAAAATAAACGGTGTACCTCCCTTGTGGACTTCATACACATAGTTTTCAAAATCCCCCAGCTTCTTTGCACGCGAGGCATCACACCCATACATTGCCGCCGCTGCCTCCAGAAGCTCTTTACTGAACAGTTTTTCAATCCATTGTTCCATATACCATTCTCCTCACCCTGCAGCATTTACTTCTTGTATATATACGACTTTTCTTTAATGGATTCCTTTTATATTTCTTTAATATTGGGAGGTGTGTATGCTTCCCATCCCATATAAAAAACAGCCATTGAAGGCTGCTCTCTTATTCTTTGATATGTTGAAACTTCATTCCTCTTTGATTCATTAAATATTGAAGAGCTGTTTTAAATGAAAGGAAGCTTTTCACTTCCAAGATCTGCTGCACACCTGAATTTACAATAATCTGAGTAAGGGAAGGAGTGAATCCCACAAAAAGAACCTCTATACCCATCAACGAAATGGCTTTTGCCAGATTGTCAACATATGTGCCGAAGACATCCATTTCACAAATATCCTTTTCTGAGATGGCTGAGAAGTCAATAATGATTGTATTGATCTCTTCTTGATAAGATACATTCAGGATTCTGGTGATAATCATGTCGAATCTTTCAGGTGAAAGGCGTCCGGTAATCGGTACGAGTATGGTTTCCGGTACGATGGATGGAATGATGGGTGCCGAAATATCCCTGATTAATTCCTCAGACTCCTCAAGTTGTTTTTTCAGTTGGGCAATCTCTTCTTTTAGTTCCTGTATTTGCGTTCGTTCATTTGACATTCTATACCTCATCGATCGTATCAAATTATTTGAAATCATGTTAAATCCTATTTTATCATCAACTCTTCCTGAAAGAATACTATTTTTTCATGGAATGACACATTCCCGAATAGATACATAAAAGCCAGCCTTTTCGGCTGGCTTTTATCACGCATATGCTTTTTCTTCTTCTTTCTTAAAGAAGCTTCTCATGGCATGGAATACATCGGCTTTTTGTTTGAGGATATAGTAACGGAAGTCATCATTCTTGATGTTTTTATAAGCGGACATGAGGGTTGAGTGACGGTTATACTGGTTTACTTCACCGTATCCGAACATGCTGGATACCTTCATTAATTCTTCAACAAGCTTGACGCAGCGCACATTATCTGACGTTAAGTTGTCGCCATCCGAGAAATGGAACGGGTAGATATTGTATCTTGCAGGATTATATTTTTCATCAATTAGTTCCAAAGCTTTACGGTATGCCGATGAACAGATTGTTCCTCCACTTTCACCTTTTGAGAAGAAATGTTCTTCTGAAACGACTTTCGCTTCAGTATGGTGTGCGATGAATTCTATTTCCACCGTCTCATATTTTGTTCTCAAGAACCGCGTCATCCAGAAAAAGAAGCTCCTGGCCATATATTTTTCCCATACGCCCATACTGCCGCTCGTATCCATCATCGCTAAGACGACGGCTTTTGATTCAGGCTTCAATACTTCATTCCAGGTTCTGAATTTTAAATCTTCTGTAATAATCGGATGGAAGCTAGGTGCGCCATTCATAGCATTTCTCTTAAATGCAGACATCATCGTCTTCTTCTTATCTATATTCCCCATAAGACCGGTTTTTCGGATATCATTGAATTCAATGTGTTCCACGGTTTGGACATCCTGCTCTTTTTTCTTAAGGTTCGGCAGCTCCAATTGACCAAATAATGCCTCTTCAATTTCCATGAGAGACACTTCTGCTTCATAATAATCTTCGCCTGCTTTATCTCCTGCTCCCTGCCCTTTTCCGGGTCCCTTCTGCTGCTGTGAGCCATCTCTGGCAATAACGTCCCCAACTTGACTGTCGCCGTCTCCCTGTCCAGCGTGCTTATTTTTATCATAATTGTAACGGATTTTATATTCATCTAATGAGCGAATCGGAATTTTGACGACATCACGGCCATTGGACATAATGATATTTTCTTCAGTAATCAAATCAGGCAGATTGTTTCTTATCGCATCCTGTACTTTTTCTTGATGTCTTTGCTGATCATCGTGACCTTTGCGGTGGAGGGCCCAATCTTCCTTGGAAATGACAAACTGATGATTATCCATTTGACTCAATAATTTCCCCTCCTTAAAGAATTTTTTCACACTTTTCTTCACGCTGCATACACTATGTTGACTGCCTAATCTACTGTCTTTTCCCCCTATTAGGAATGAATCGGGGATTACTCTATCCTATGCAGAAGTATTGATTAATTTACAAATAATTTCGACAATTAATCATTCTTTATTGATTTGGACGAGCCTATTTTTCTCTTAAATGAATACTTATGATATCTTTTCAAAATTATGCTTTTCTTTGTATGGTTTTACCATCCATTTGGTTACATATTTGAGTGCATGAGCAGAAAATCCAAAAAAAATAACCAGGTGCTTTCGCCTGATTACCTACTCTTCTTCGTACTGAGCCGGATCTTGTACTCGGTTATGATTTTTCAGTTCTCCGCTGGATCGCAACTTTTCCATTTGCTTGCCTAGCTTGATCAATTCCTCCATATTGGAGGCCATGCTTCCGTTAAAAGGTTCTGCTTCTTCTCGAGGTTGAGGTTTAGAAGACATCCCCTTCACCCGCTTTCATTGTGAGATGATGGTTCCGGCTCTCTCTATCTCAAGAGTATTATATTCTGATTTTTCTGTCAATATTTCCATTATTTATCTTTTTCTTTATATTGAACGGGATCCGGCTGTTTATCATCTTCTTTCAATTCCTCGTTTGTCCTCAGCCTGTCCATCTGTTTCCCGAGCAGTTCCATCTCCTCCATGTCGTGTGCCATCGAGCCATTGTCAGGTTCATTGTTTCTATCCAGCTCTTGCTTTTTATCTACTTCAAGTTTCTTCTTCATGTGTCATCACCTCTTTCTCTTTACATTTCCCTGCTCTATACATTTATAAACGGCAAAAAGAACGGGATGGTCATGTGCATCCCGTTCTTGTATTGTGTTGTTATCGATTCAGCAGACTTCCCACATAGCGCAGCAGATCGTTCGCCGAAGTTGAGTTGTATCCATGTTCATCTATGAGGCGGGCAACCACTTCGTTGACTTTCTTGAGCTGTTGTTCATCCGGTGTTTTTGAAGAGGTGGTAATCTTTACGACATCCTTCAGGTCGGCAAACAGCTTCTTCTGGATTGCTTCCCGCAGGCGGTCATGGGAGTTGTAATCAAATCTCTTCCCTTTACGTGCATAGGCTGAGATCCGGATCAGAATTTCTTCACGGAAAGCTTTTTTCGCATTTTCAGAAATGCCGATCTGTTCTTCTATTGACCTCATCAGTTTCTCATCCGGATTGATTTCTTCACCTGTCAGAGGATCATGCAGTTTAGCCTTATTGCAATATGCCTCGACATTATCCAGGTAGTTTTCCATAAGTGTTTTAGCAGACTCTTCGTAAGAATACACAAAGGCTTTTTGTACTTCTTTTTTTGCAATATCATCATATTCTTTGCGGGCAAGCGAAATGAAATTCAAATATCTTTCACGCAGCTCATTGGTAATAGACGGATGCTGATCGAGTCCTTCCTTTAGTGCCCTTAGGACATCAAGCGCGTTAATGGTCGGTATCTCTTTACGAATGATCGTAGATGAAATCCTATTGATCACATAACGCGGATCGATACCGCTCATCCCCTCATCCTGGTACTCTTTCTTCATCTCATCCACATCGGCAGAGTTAAAGCCTTCGACGCTTTCTCCGTCATACAGTCGCATCTTCTTGATAAGATCAATGTCACCGCGCTTCGGTTCTTTTAATCGAGTCAAGATGGTGAACATTGCAGCGACACGTAACGTATGAGGCGCAACGTGGACATTCGATACGTCGCTTTCACCGATCATTTTTTCATAAATCTTCTCTTCTTGAGTCACTTTCAGATTATATGGAACCGGCATCACGATGATACGCGAGTGCAATGCCTCATTTTTCTTATTGGAAATAAACGAGCGATACTCCGTTTCATTCGTATGGGCCACAATCAGCTCATCTGCGGATATCAGCGCAAATCGTCCAGCTTTGAAATTCCCTTCCTGAGTAAGAGATAATAAATGCCATAAGAATTTCTCATCACATTTTAGCATTTCCTGGAATTCCATCAAACCGCGGTTTGCTTTATTCAACTCGCCATCGAAACGGTAAGCACGCGGATCGGATTCCGACCCAAATTCGGCAATCGTCGAGAAGTCAATGCTTCCCGTCAAATCTGCAATATCCTGTGACTTTGGATCAGATGGACTGAACGTTCCGATCCCGACACGTTTGTCTTCTGAGAAAAAGACTCTTTCTACCTGAACATCTTCAATTCTGCCCTGGTATTCTTTTTCAAGCCGCATTGTATTTAACGGGGAAAGATTCCCTTCAATCCGAATTCCGTATTCATGATGGAAGTCCTCCCTTAAATGCTGTGGAATCAAATGAAGCGGATCCTCATGCATCGGACAGCCCTTTATGGCAAAAATCGCTCCCCTGTCTGTGCGTGAATAATGTTCCAAACCGCGTTTCAGCATGGAGACCAGTGTCGATTTCCCTCCACTGACCGGTCCCATTAAAAGCAGGATTCTCTTTCTCACGTCCAATCGTTTAGCAGCAGGATGAAAATACTCTTCCACGAGTCTTTCAAGCGCCTCTTCCAAGCCAAATAATTGATTGCTGAAGAATTTATATCGTCGTTTCCCATTTACTTCTTCAACTCCAGCATCCTTGATCATATTATAGACTCTAGAGTGAGCTGATTGACCAATCCAAGGCTTTTCCTTCAACAACTCCAGATACTGAGCAAACGTCCCTTCCCATTTCAGTTTTACTTCTTCTTCACGATAATGTTCAACTTTTTTTAAAATATCCATATGGACCTCCCCCTGTCGCTTAATGAGAGACGATTAATATACTCTATGCGCTTGTTCACTCTAACATGTTAAGAAGATGTATTTCGTTCCTTATTCCTTTTAACAGCTTGAAATGTTCTCCCCTTTACGACGGATCGTCTTAGACAAGCGCGGTACCGCCAGGCAGTAACAACTGTATTCTATAGAAGAAATTTAATGAATTTGTCACAAAAATATTCCTCATTCATTCACAACTTTTTAAAAATAGGCTATACTAAAGACAGACTGTGGAATATGAAACTGGAGGTTACCGATATGGGTACTATAATTATTTTAGGTGTGACTGCGGTGTTCTTAACAGCAATCTTCACTGCTGGTTATAACGACAAGCCAGGTTCTAACTAAATAGTTGTAAAAAACCCCGGAAGAGCATATGCTTTTCCGGGGTTTTTTAATGCAAGAATGTTTATGCAGCCAAACCCTTTACTATTACAAGGGTAGATTTGAATGAAAATGCGGCTTATTTTCAACTTTCAGGCATTTATTTTTAAGTTTGGGTATTTATTTTCAACTTTACCTCATTGCCTTAAAATGCAGTACATGACTGCTTTAAACTAATGTTATCTCTTATTAAACCCGCGCTTCTCCACAAATTCCTTCATATACATCCTCTTCTTCCCGGACAGCATCTTCGCCATCTGTTCTGTCCAGCGGTCGGACCGCTTGCCGCCGGTGCGTTCATGATAATAGGAAGAGATTGTTTCATCATAGCGGTCAAGCTCCGCTTTCATTGCTGCCTCATCAGTCTTATATCCATCTTCATGATAGACCGCATGAAGGGGAAGACGAGGCTTCACGCTGGAATCATTTGCCGGATATCCTACAGCCAGCCCGAATAACGGGATCACATGTCGGGGCAGCCCGAGCACTTCACTTACCGCTTCCAGGTCATTACGGATTCCTCCTATATAGCAGATTCCCATCCCCATGGATTCAGCTGCGATTGCAGCGTTCTGCGCAGCCAAAGAAGTGTCGATCAATGAAACCATGAACTTCTCCGTGCTTTCCAATGATGCCATCACATCGGCTCCTTCCCATTTACCGATGTTCTCATGACGGTATAAATCGGCACAGAATACGAAAAAGTGACCATTCTCTTCTACATAGCTCTGATTTCCGGCGAGTTCGGCAAGCTTTTTCTTTTTCTCAGGATTTCTCACTCCAATGATTGTATATGCCTGAATGTAGCTCGATGTACTGGCTGCCTGGGCACTTTTGACGATCGTGTGTATTTCCTCTTCACTTAACGGTGATTTTTTAAAAGACCGGATCGAACGATGATTCAGAATGGTTTCAATGGTTTGATTCATTTATGTAGTACTCCTTTCAATTCCTTTCCTTTAGTATAAGCCAAATTAAAAAAGGAATGAAAATCTTATGATTTCCATTCCTTCATCACTTACTGTTCCAGTTCTCTTAGGAGTCCGGGATAATGGCGTTGTCTTAATGCTTCATAAATTAAAATCGCTGCCGTATTTGACAGATTCAACGATCGGACGTTTTCGTTCATCGGGATCCGTAAAGCACGATCGAGGTTATTCTGAATCACATCATCCGGCAAGCCGGATGTTTCACGCCCAAAAATGAAGTAGTAGTCTTTCTCCTCCACACTGTAATCAAATTCCGTGTGTGGTGTTTTACCATATTTCGTTAAATAAAAGAATTCTCCGCCTTCGTTTTTCACGAAAAATTCATCAAGAGAATCATAATAAACGATATTTACAAACTGCCAGTAATCAAGTCCTGCCCTGCGCAGCATTTTATCATCCGTTGAAAAACCCAATGGGCGAATCAAATGCAGCGTGGTATCCGTCGCCGCACATGTTCGTGCTATATTTCCTGTGTTCGCTGGAATTTCCGGTTGATATAAAACCACATGTACTCCCATGTATGTCACCTCATTCATAAAACTCTAAGTGACATTATACCATTTATCCTCGGGAGGACAATACTTAACGGTCGTCGACGATTGTATAAAATTTATATTTGATATTCGGTGTATAGGCCGTTGAGTCCTCATACTTCCAATATCTCATCCTGCAATTAAAGGTGTGGGCATTCACGAGGGGCATGGCATCCGCATCCCTTCCTGTGACGATCGTGGTGTGATCAAAACGGCCGTCCCCTTCGAAATCATAGCAGATCACATCCCCAATCTTCAGTTTATGCGGACCTTCCACCTCCCTCGCCCGCAGTCCGATTGGCGAGGATGGCAGATGCAGCCTCATGGAATTCGCCACCGTCCAGCTATAGCTCCAGCTGTTATTTCTCATCCACCATCCTTTTCCCTGTGAAGGATAGCCCCTCATTGGAGCATTTCCGGCGTGCAGACATTGGGAAATGTAATTTGTACAGTCATTTTCAAACTTCCGGTACGCTGGGTTGTAGGTGTTCCACCACTTCTCTGCATACTGGACTGCTTTTAATCGTTCATAGTGATACGTGGTTCGTTCACCATTTCCCTCAACACTCGTTATTTCCTGCCCTTTCACCTCCTCAACCACAGCCGGGATTTCACCATCATTGTAAATCTTCCCGTCGTAATAAACGGCTCTCCGATTCTCTACTTCTTCCTCCAGATATATATACGAACCTTGTTTCACCAAGTATTTATAATGTACATCGTAGAGGACCGTTTGCGTCTCATCCCCCTGCATTGAAACCTCATTCACTTTGCCGGCCGCTTCAACCTTAACAATTTCAGCATGACGTTTCTCACAGGATTCTTTTTTTCTTTTCACTTTTTCACTTTGATAGTCTGTCTGTCCCCGGGTGGTGTACTCGCTGATGACATGGTTGATGTTTTCGATAAGTAGCTTTCTGATCATCGTCTTCCCCCCTCTTTTATTTCTATGAGGAAAGCCTTCTGTTCACAACAAAAAAAGGATAAATCCATTGGATTCATCCTTTTACACTGCCGCCGGGTTCAAGCAATCCGAGACCTTTCTCGATTTCAATCAGCACTTCTTTGTCTTCTTCAATTGATTTCTGTTTCAGAAGTGCTCTTTCTGCTTCAGGTCCACCGATTTTCCCTAATGCCCATGCTGAAGTTCCACGGATCACGGGACGGACATCAGAGTTCATGACCCCGATCAAATCTTCCACAGCGGTTTCGTCCTTATAATGAGCTAGGGCAATGATCGCATTTCTCTGTATCGGCTTCTTGCCTCTCCACGATCCCGATACATGCCCATAATGCTCTTTAAATTGACGGTTGCTGATCGTCAAAAGCGGTTTTAACAACGGCTTTGCAATTTCAGGGTCGGGTTCCATTTCTTCATGGAAGTGAAAGTCGATACCTTTATTTTCAGGACAGACGGTCTGACATGTATCACAGCCGTATAACCGATTCCCCAGCTTCACCCGGTATTCATCGGCAAGGAATCCTTTCGTCTGAGTCAAAAAGGCGATGCATTTCTGTGCATCAAGCTGTCCGCCTTCCACCAGGGCACCGGTCGGACATACATCCACACATTTATTGCATGTCCCGCACTGATCTTCCATCGGTTCATCGGATGCAAATGGAAGGTTTGTAACCATTTCACCGAGATATACATACGAACCGAACTCGGGTGTAATGATGGAACAGTTTTTTCCGCTCCAGCCGATTCCCGCACGTTCCGCAACTGCCCGGTCAACTAGTTCACCCGTATCCACCATCGATTTAAAACGCGCCTCCGGGAAGCGTGATGCAATATATTCTTCTAATTTAGCAAGCCGGTCCCGCAGCACATGATGGTAATCGGTTCCCCATGAAGCCCTGCAGAATATCCCCCGCCTTTCCCCGCGTCTGCTTTGGGGGGCATTCTTCATCCTGGAAGGGTACGCGAGGGCAATGGCAATGATCGATTTAGGTCCATCGAATATAAGCGACGGATCCACCCGTTTCTCTATGTCCTTTTCTTCAAAGCCTGATTGATAACCGAGCATTTCCTGCCTCAGCAGCTTGTTCTTCATTTCAGAGAACGTGCCTGCCGTCGTGAACCCGATCTTATCGATTCCGATTTCTTTACTGTAGTCGATGATATCCTGCTTTAACTGATCAAAATCCAAGACACCCGCCCCCTTTCCGTTTATATTACAAGTATGAATTCGTTTCAAATGATTACAGCCGAGTATTATGATAAACTATTTCAAACGAAATGTGGAGGAAAAATAATGGAAACGACAATTGATACTTCAATCTCTTCAATCATTCCGTCTTTTAAAATAGGCGTCATCCACTACCATCATATCGAAGTCGGGGATTCTCCTCAAATGCTGAAGGGCAGGCTGCAGTTATTTCAGGAATCCATCTTCTTTGATCTCCAGGACAAAAATGTCACAGACATCTCCGGGGTTTCCGAGTGGCGGGATGTATTCAAGAGCACCGGTAAAGATCCAAACCGCTACCGCCATTCGGCCGAAGCCCTTTTCCGCCGGGTAAAAAAACAGAACTACCTTTCCACGATCAATTCGGCGATCGATTTGAATAACTTTTTTTCATTGCAATATGAAGTGCCGATCGGGATCTATGACCTCAACGAACTAAAGGGAAATAACATCGAGCTCCGGGTGGGACAAGCAGGTGAAACGTATAAGGGGCTGAACGGCAGGAAAAATTCATTGGAGAACTTGATCGTTGCAGCTGATGAGGAAGGCCCATTCGGCAGTCCTTTCGTTGATTCCAACCGCGCCCCTGTAGGAAAAGGAACGACAAACGCTTTACAAATCATCTTCTTAAAGCCTACCCTTCCTGCAGAAGAAGGTAACAAACTGACGAAATCACTGATGGATATGTTTATCAGCATCCATGGTGGAGAAGGATCATTCAGAGTGGTAAACGCATGATTTTTCAAATGATAACCCGGGTCCCTGTGAAAAACAGTGAGCCGGGTTTATTTGTTTGACTAATTACAGGCCACGGACGGAAGTAAAACCTATTATTCAGTGAGAAAGGGAAAATACCCCAAGAAAATTCGCCCATTAATCTCTCGTTTCAACAAAAATTGTATGCCACTGGCATATTACAAAAAAAAGAGAACCAATACCAGGTTCTCTCCTTAACCATTACTTACACCCACCACATCTCCGAGGGCTGCTCCTCGATCAATATAGACTTCAGATTCTTAACAGCACGCCCGAAGCCTTCTTCAATCGACATGATCGGATCTTCATGTTCGATGCTTACCACATAATCATATCCGAATGTCCGCAGTGCACTCATCATATCGGACCATTCCTGAAGACTGTGGCCGCATCCTACCGACCTGAACGACCACGCACGTGACTGGACGTTTCCATATGGCTGCATATCAGTCAGACCGTACATGTTGACGTTTTCCTGATCGATGTACGTATCTTTGGCATGAAAATGATGGATCGCATTTTCTTTCCCGAGGATTTTAATCGCCGCTACCGGGTCGATCCCCTGCCACCACAGGTGACTGGGATCCAAGTTGGCACCGATTGCTTCACATGTTTCCTCACGAAGCTTCAAGAGCGTGTATGGTGTATGAACAAGGAACCCTCCGTGCAGCTCGAGACCGATTTTCACACCATGCTCCTCGGCAAGTTTCCCCATCTTCCTCCAATAAGGAATTAGTTTCTCTTCCCATTGCCATTTCAGGATATCACCGTATTCATTCGGCCATGGCGAGACCGGCCAGTTCGGATGCTTTGCGCCCTCATGATCACCCGCTGTTCCTGAGAAGCAATTGACGACAGGGACATTCATCAATCCTGCAAGTTTGATTGTTTTCTCAAGCGCAGCATGCGAGTCTTCTGCGAATGCAGAATCCGGTGAGATCGGATTGCCGTGACAGCTGAAGGCACTGATTTCAAGGCCGCGCGATGTCACCTTTTGCAGGTACTCATTTCGTTGTTCTTCACTTTCCAAGAGGGCATCGAGATCGCAATGAGCATTTCCCGGATAGCCTCCTGACCCGATTTCGACCGCATTCAAGCCGGCTTCTTTCACATAATCAAGCATTTCATCAAGATTTTTCTGAGAAAATAATACGGTAAATACACCTAATTTCATCTATGCTTCCTCCTATTTCAATGTGATGCTTTTACGTGTTTCACTGCTTTTATAAATGGCATCGACGATTTGCGATACAGCCATTGCCTCTTCAGGCTTCACAATGAGCTCTTCATGGCCAAGACAACTGTTGATGAAATTTTCGGCCTGTGGAAGACTCGGGTCGTCTTCACCGGGAATCCAGTCAGCCTCACTGTTCAGGAGCATTCCATGCTTCATTTGATTGATGTTCAGCGGAAACAGATCGACGCCGCCCGTTTCGCCGGATATGCTCAAGCTTTCTTCATCGCTCTTCACATTGGCGGACCAGGATGTTTCAAAGAGCATCGATGCGCCGTTGTCAAATTTAATATAAGCCGTCACATGATCATCGACTTCAAAGTTCTCGCGGTCGAAGTCCCCCCATTGATTGACTTCTCCTGGTGTTTTGCTTAGCTTGTTATAGGCAGTCCCTGTCACCTCGACAGGCTTTGGGTTTCCAAGCAGCCAGAGTGACAGGTCCAGGAAGTGGCAGCCGTAATCGATGAGACTTCCACCGCCCTGCAGCTCCTTGTTCGTGAATACGCCCCAGCCAGGCACCTTGCGACGGCGGATCGCTCTTGCCCTTGCTACAATCGGCTCACCGATTTCGTTTGCTGATATGAATCGTTTCGCAGTCCGGGAATCTTTCATGAAGCGGTAGTGATAAGCGATCGCTAATACTTTACCCGATTCATCTGCAGCATCGATCATCGCCCGGCATTCTTCAGGCGTCATCGCCATCGGTTTTTCACAGAAGACATGAAGTCCGGCTTGCAGGGCTGCAATCGAAATTTCAGCGTGAAATTTATTCGGAGTACAGATCGTGACGGCATCGACATGATCGAACATGTCGCGAAAATCACTGTATACGTTTGGAATATCGAACTTCTCAGCCACGTTTTGGGCAGTCAATGTATTAATATCACTGACCGCTTCAATCATGACCGTTTCGGACAATTTTTTATATGCAGGGATATGGCGGCTTTGTGCGATTCCGCCAGCCCCGATGATCCCCATACGGAGTTTTGACATGCTGCATTCACCTCAAGTTACAGTTTTACGATTGTTTTTGTTTCATTTGACTCAAGTGCAGATAACACGACCTGCAGGGACTTCATGCCTTCACTTCCACTGACAGGCGGTTCAGAATCATTTAACACGGACTGTACAAACTGATCAATAACATGCGAATTCGTCTGTCCGCCGTCTTCATTCGTCTGGATGCCGCCAAGGTCGTACCTGACCACTTCACCAGTCGCATATTGAATAACTAATGAATGCACCGGATCATCCTCTAAGCGGAGAATCGCCTTTTCTCCATAGATGATTGTCGAATTGTCCTCTTTTGACACATACGACCAGCTGGCAGCAAGTGTCCCGATCGTCCCGCTTTCTGTCTTCAACACACAAACTGCTGTATCATCCACATCGGCATTTTCCTTTGCACTCGTTTCCACAAAAGCACCGACTTCCACGAATTCTTCGCCGAGCACGTAGCGAAGCAAGTCGGTCTTATGTACTCCGAGGTCTCCCATCGCACCGATGAACGCTTCATCTTTCTTAAAGAACCAGCTGTCTTTCCCATCCGCACTCCAGCCCTCAGGACCTCCGTGGCCAAATGCTGAACGGAAGCTGTAAACCTTTCCTGCTTCGCCCTTTTCAATAAGCTCTTTTGCTTTCTGGTGCGAAGGAACAAAGCGCTGATTATGGGCAACCATCAACTTCCTGTTGTTTTTTTCAGCTGCGGCAATCATATTCTCCGCTTCTTCGGCTGAGGTCGCCATCGGCTTCTCACATAACACATGCTTGCCGGCATTCAGTGCGGCAATCGAGATCGGTGCATGCAAATAGTTAGGTGTACACACACTGACAGCTTCAACTTCATGATTAGAAAGCAGCTCCTTGTAACTTGTATAAGCTTCGGCTCCATATTCCCTGGCTGTCTTTTTCACTCGTTCATCAACTATGTCACATACGGCAACGATTTCAACTTCCTTGTTTCTGGCGTATTCCGGGAGATGACGATGCTGCGCGATACTTCCACAACCGACGACACCAATTTTTAACTTACTCATTTTACTTCCTCCTTTAGTTAGATCCCTTAATTTCTTCCAACGGCTTTGCATTCCCGTAAACGGGCCTGTTTCGTTCTACCGGCTTTGCCCATTCCACTGCATTGATGATCACTTGTTGGACTTCACGGTTGTAATATGTCGGATATGTTTCATGCCCGGGTCGGAAGTAAAAGATTTTTCCGTTCCCCCGTTGATATGTACAGCCGCTCCTGAACACTTCGCCGCCTTCGAACCAGCTCACCATCACCAGTTGATCGGGTGCCGGAATATCAAAATGCTCCCCGTACATTTCTTCCTTTTCAAGTTCGATGTATTCTCCCAGTCCAGCAGTGATCGGGTGACTCGGGTCGACAATCCAGATGCGTTCCTTCTCATCCGCTTCTCTCCATTTCAAATCACAACTCGTACCCATCAGCTCCTTGAAAATCTTCGAGAAATGGCCGGAATGCAGGACAATCAGGCCCATCCCGTCAAGGACACGCTGCTTCACTTTTTCCACTACTTCATCTGTGACCTCATCATGGGCGATATGCCCCCACCAAAGGAGTACCTCCGTGGAATTCAACACTTCATCTGTCAGTCCATGCTGCTCTTCATCCAAAGTCGCGGTCCTGACATTAAAGGACTCTTCCCCCAAAAATGAGGCAATCGCCCCATGTATTCCTTCAGGATATACCTCCCGCACCTTTTCACTTTTCTGTTCATGACGATTTTCATTCCATACTGTTACGTTTACCATGATTTGACCTCCATCATTTTTGTTTTAGAAGGGACTGCCTGAATTCATTTGGCGTAATCCCGATTTGCTTCTTGAACACCTTGCTGAAATACTTCTCATTTCCATACCCTACCCCATACGCAACTTCATATATTTTAAGATATGGATTCTCTAATAGCTTCATAGCTTTCTCCATCCGGATATTCGTTAAATAATCCGTAATCGTCAGCTTGTATTCCTGTTTGAATTTCCTTGAAATATACTCCCTGCTCAGGAAAAATGTATCCGCGATTTCCTGCAAATTCACTTCCTCCTGATAATGATGCTGCAGATACTCTTCGATTCTCTGCATATTGTTCTTCTCAGTCTGATATTTCTTATTTGTCAAAGTTTGTATCAACTCTTTGAACTGCTTCATCTTTTCATTTTTGAATCTCTCAAGTGAAAAAGAACCGTCTCTTACCCAATAATCAATCCCCTTGTAAAATACAGACTGACCTTCTATCCCGTATTCTTTCAGCCAATTGTTTCTTAGTAAATCAAACTGATTTTCCCAGACCTGTATTTGCTCGCGGGAAAGCGTATGCTGTTTTTCAAGAATAACGAATATCTTCTGAAGGGACTCCTCCACACCGGTTGGACTTCCTGAGCGAATCATCCATTTCAACTCATTTGAATAGTCAAGCAGGTGAAGATTCGGTTTAGAACTTACATCATTGGATGTGATGATCTTGCCCGTCTTCCTTAAGTCATGCTTCATGTATACTTCCAATGCCGATGAATAAGCCTTCTGGATGTCCATCGAATTTTCCCCTAAAGAGATCGTCAAGCAGATTTTGTTGAATTGATAGATGGAAGCATAGAATTCATCCAAAAGAAAATTGATATTTTTATCATTCCATAAGAGTATGACAAGCTCCTCATCTTTATTTATATTTCTGAAACAGACACCATCATTATTTTTCTTAAGCAGTTCGTTGCAGATATTCGTCAATGTAAAGGATGCGAGATCCCTGTCTCCCTGAAAGCATTTCATAACAGACGGCTTGATCGGGATGAGCCCGACTGTTTTCTGCCTTTTCCCAATTTCAACACCGAATTCATGCAGGATTTTCCCCTCTGATGCTATTGTTAGTCCTTCTGAGCTGCACAGGTTCGAAAACAGGCGATCCCAATACAACGGTTTCACTTCATTCATGACCCGGCTATCTTCCACATGAGATTTCCACGACCTGGCCAGCTCATTCCATTCATTGACCGCTTTACTCAGTGTTTCATTCAATATCTCGGGTTCAATCGGTTTCAAGATATAATCAAAGCTTTTATAATAGATTGCATTTCTCATATACTCGAAGTCATCATAGCCGCTTACCACGATCGTCTTGCTTTTGATCCCGGAAGAATTGAGCCACTTCAAAAGGTTGATCCCGTCAAGCTTCGGCATTCTCATATCGGTGAAAATGATTTCCGGACGGTGCTCGGTGATCAGATTCTTCGCCTGCTCCCCATCCTCAGCCTCGAGTATGGTCTGAATCCCGAAATGATCCCAATCCGCTAATAAAAGTAACCCCTCACGTACATGTTTTTCGTCGTCAATGATGATTGCTTTCATTCGAATCACCTTCCATTTTCATTGGCAGCTTCATGGTGACCATAAAGCCTCCTCCTTCCGGGTTTTCAAGAAGCAGGATTGCTTGATTATCATAATAAAGCTTCAGCCTTACATACACGTTCTTCAATCCGATATTAGTGGCTTCACCTATCTTGTTTAACCCAGCCGCCTTAAAATGCTCATAGATTTCTTCAAGACGTTCATCTGTCACACCGATACCATTATCGCGGATGGTGATGACGAGCTCTTCATCTTTCCTCATACAAACCAGCTCGATGCGGCCGATCCCCTCCCGGATATCAAACCCGTGTTTGAAATAGTTTTCAATGATCGGCTGGAGAATCATTTTCGGCACTGCTGTATCCCTTACCGAATCATCCACTTCAACGGAGTAATCAAGATTCTCACCGAACCGTTCTTTTTGAAGAAGCAGAAATGCTTTGGTATAACTGATTTCCTTCTCAAGGGGCACCATATCTTCTTCCATATTCATCCCGTATCTCATGATCTTGGAGAGATACGTAATGAGCGTGTAGACCTGCGGCACTTTGTTCTTCAATGCAACCGTGCCGATGGACTGCAGGGCATTATACAAGAAATGGGGATTGATTTGTGACTGCAGTACCTTTAATTGATTGTTTTTATTCTCAAGCTCAAGCTTATATTCACGGTTGATCAGAGTATTGATCCTTTCGATCATCTGCTGGAATCTGAAACCAAGTAAACCGATCTCATCCGTACTGAACGATGGGAACTGAACATTCATATTTCCTTTCTCTACTTGCTGTATATTCCGGAGAAGGACACGGATCGGTGATGTAATCTTGAACGATACGAAAAGTGTTGCCAGAACGACCAGTGTCAGACCGAGAATACCAAACAAAATATTGATCTTCGCCACACTGAATGCGCTTTCGTAAAGGTTTGCATAACTGACACGCTTGGCAAGTATCCACCCGCCTGCCGATTGAGGGAGCTGATCATACATGATTACACCATTGAAGGCGTCTTCCTTCCATTCAAGCGTACCGTCCCCTTCTTTCTCTTCCACGATGCGCTTGATCCATTTCTGGTTATTCTTACCGTCTGACACATCAAGATCTGAGCCGTAAATCATTTCTCCCTGTGGGGTGAGCAGATAAAATTCTTCTTTCTCGCCTATATAAAGATTCCTGCTTAAATCAATGATTTTCTCAGGTGAAATATCAAGCGATATATAAGCCAGCACCTCATCATCAGGAATGTTCCTGAAAGCCCTGTGGACCGAAATGATATTTCTTGATCGCTTGATATCTTTTTCCTGCTGTGGAAAGGCCGGTTCAATATACATATTATAAGGACTGCGTTCCGCCCTTAGAAATGCATCTTGATTTGTCTCCTTCCCTGCACTCGAGAACACAACCGTTGAACGCTTTGTAGCAGAGATGACCCTGTCGTCTTCGGTAAATGAAATCCGAACTCCGTTGATGGTGTCACCTGTGTATAATATCGTTTGCACAACATTCTTTACAATCCCGATCGTCAAGTAATCATTCCCCTGATCCGGATTTCTCATGTAATTAATGAAATCAGGATTATTATAGAGAGATAGAGTCAAATCATTCAGTTCATTAATATAACTCTCCAAATTCACCTTCCCCTGATACAGCAGGTTCCTGCTCTCTGCAACCACCTGGTCTTCGATTGAATTCTTAGTGTACAAATATGTAATAACAATAGAGCTGCCAAAAGGTACAATGGTTGTGATCAAAAGGAGCACAATCAGTTTGTTTCTGATACTGGTCTTTAACATGAGGAAAGGACCTCCACATTTTGCTTATACCTAGTATAATACCTGCTT
Source organism: Mangrovibacillus sp. Mu-81 (assembly GCF_036867415.1). NCBI lineage: Bacteria > Bacillati > Bacillota > Bacilli > Caryophanales > Bacillaceae > Mangrovibacillus > Mangrovibacillus sp. Mu-81. The sequence continues at coordinate 4,660 of NZ_JBAJHU010000021.1, read as the reverse complement.
GTACATACATGAAGAGTTTTTTCAAAATAATGAAATTTTCCTAAAAAAGAAATACGAGTTCAACACCGTGTCGATTTACTTGCAAGGCTTCGGTTTCCGCTGGCGATCCGTCATCTTCTTATGAACGTTAGAATACACAGAAAGCATGCCTTTTCAGACATGCTTCCGGATATTCTGTTTTACTTCAAGTTATCCCAGGATTGCTGGAATTTCTCTAGTAAAGTATCATAGTCGATCTTTCCTGCGGCATATTCCTGGATGGCAGCGGCAAACTCTTTGTTTGCTCCATCCGGCCATTTGAACCAAGTCCAAGGAATTGTCTTATCCTCTTTAGAATAGTCAAGGATTGATGTACCAAGGTCACCTAATCCGGCAGGCTCGATGTTATCAAATGCAGGAATGAACGCAAATTCTTCTGTGATATAACGTTTTCCTGTTTCAGAAGTAACCATCCAGTTTAAGAATGTTTTGGCTTCTTCAAGGTGCTCTGAGTTTTTATTTAATACCCAGTTATTCGGTACACCTACAGGCAGTCTGTTTGCACTTTCATCATTGCTGATCGGAATTGGAAGGAAGCCCATGTTGATTTCAGGGTTGACCTCAGTAATCATATTTTCCGTCCAGTTACCCTGTTGAAGCATCGCCGTTTCCCCTGAAGCAAAAAGCGTTACCTGCGTATTGTAATCCGTGGTCAGTGGATTATCATTTGCATATTTCAGCTCAGTATCAAGGACCTCCTTGAACTGCTCGAACTTCTCATTACCGACGAACTTTTCAGATCCATCATATAATCCTGCGATGAACGCTTCGGGATCTTCCTGCTGTGCGAAAGGAATGTTCAGTAAATGCTGACCGATTACCCACCATTCGCCGTAACCCGCTGAGAACGGAGTGATTCCTGCTTTTTCAAGCTTCTTGGAAGCGTCTTTCAATTCATCAATTGTCTTTGGAGCTTCTTTGATGCCGGCTTTTTCAAATAAATCTTTATTATACACAAAACCATAGCCTTCCAGATTGACCGGCATACCATAAAGCTTGCCGTCTTCTGCCGTCATCGGAATTTTACCGATAGGAAGAACATGCTCCACCCACGGCTCACCTGAAAGGTCTGCCAGTTTTTCTTGCCAAAGTTCTAATTCTTTAAATCCGCCGTTATTGAAAATATCCGGCTCTTCCCCAGAGGCAAACTTCGCTTTAAGTGCAGCACCATAGTCCGCGCCGCCTCCAACCGTTTCAAGCTTCACCTTGATGTTTGGGTGTTCTGCTTCGAATTCCTTGATCATCTCCTGAAGCTGATCGGCAATTTCCACTTTGAATTGGAATAAGTTAAGAGTGACTACATCATCACCAGACTTGGAATCACCGTCACTTCCTGACGAAGATTCTTTGGATGAACAACCTGCAATGATTCCAAATACTAATATCAGTGACGTGAATAATAAAAGAATGCGTTTCATAACTGGTTTTACCCCCTTGATATAATTTATTGTATATAAAGTTCTGTATGGAATACAGAACCTTTATATCTACTTAATGGATCCTGATGCAATTCCCTTGATGATATGTTTCTGCAAGAACAGGAAGAATACGATGATCGGTGCAATACCCAGCACCAATGCCGCTAGCCCCATATCCCACTGCTTCGTATATTGTGCAAAGAATGAACTGGCAGCAAGCGGAATCGTTCTCAGCTCAGCATCCTGTAAAACAAGGAGCGGCAAAAGGTAATCATTCCAAATCCAAAGAGTATTCAAGATGATGACTGTAACCGTAATCGGCTTGAGGAGCGGAAAGACGATCCTCCAAAACACACCAAACTGGCTGCATCCGTCTATCATCGCCGATTCCTCTATTTCAACAGGGACTGTTTTCACAAATCCATGAAAAAGGAATAAAGAAAGCGGCACGCCAAACCCAAAGTACATAATGACCAGCCCTGGAATGCTGTTCGTCAGGTTCAATGCCCCTCCCAGTTTCATTAGAGGAATCATCACTGTCTGAAACGGAATGACCATCGCCGACACGAAAATCACAAACAGAATCTTACTGAACTTGCCCGGAGTGCGAACCATCTTCCATGCAGCCATTGAACTAATGATGACCAAGCCAATATTGCTTGCTACCGTAATGATAAGGGAATTCCAGAATGCCCTTGGAAAGTTGATGATTTCCCACACCTTCGCATAGTTCGAAAACATGAATTCTTCCGGCCAGGCAGCAGCATCAATGAGAATGGCCGCAAACGGTTTGACAGAATTGATAAATACGAAGTAAAAAGGAATCAGGAAGAGGATACCCAGCGCAATTCCGATAATCTCAAGTACAAACGTCTTCTTTGTATACCGTTTGCCCATTATGCCTCAACCTCCTTCTTCTTCGTCAACATAACCTGGAAGGTCGTGAAGATCGCTACAACAACAAAGAATAAAATGGACTTAGCCGTCCCAAGACCGTAACGGTTATTCTGGAACGCTTCTTGATAGATATTAATAGCCACAGACTGAGTGGAATTAAATGGCCCCCCGCCTGTTAACGAGATATTCAAATCAAATATCTTGAATGCCATTGAGATCGTCAGGAAGAAACAAATCGTGAAAGCCGGAAGAATCAACGGAATGATGATCTTCGTCAAAAGCGTCCAATTCGATGCACCATCGATCTTTGCAGCTTCCAAAAGAGAATTATCCACACCTTGCAATGCTGCCACATAAATGACCATCATGTACCCGCTTATCTGCCATGCAAACACGATGACAATCCCCCAGAAGGCCGTTTTTTCATCTCCAAGCCACGGCATCTTGAAGAATGCAATATCCGTCATGTTCCCGACAGAAGCAAACCCTTTAACGAAAATGAATTGCCAGATAAATCCTAATAATAAACCGCCGATGACATTTGGTATGAAGAACACCGTCCGCAGAACATTACGCGTCTTAAGAGCCGCATTTAATAGTAGCGCAAACCCAAATCCAATCAAGTTACTGATAATGACGGCAGCAAACATAAACTTCGTTGTAAACATAAATGAATTAAAAAATGTTTTGTCACCCGTAAATATCTGTATATAATTATCAAACCCAACCCACTCTACAACAGAACTGACACCATTCCAAGAAGTAAAAGAATAATAGACCCCCATTAGAAAAGGAAGAATCTGAATCACTAGAAAAAAGATAAGTGCAGGCCCTACAAAAGCAGCGTACGTCAACAAACTCTTATATTTGAACTTCTTCTTTGATACTGCCTTGATCTGTGCCTGGGTACTTACCGGTCCAGTCTTTAATTTTGGTTCCACACGTATCACCAGCCCTTCTTATGTAACCGCTTTCTTGTATTATATAGGGAATCCAATCTTAATTAGGGCAACAAAATTGACAAAGAAGGTGCAATATTGTGACAAGTTTAATTATTGGATGAGATTGAGGGTATGGGCCTATGGGTTTTTGCGTGTGACACGGATTCATTCGGTATGGATTTATGCGTATGGACGTGCCCAGGGTATATGTTTGGCTTTAGAGAAGTAGATGTAGTGGTAAAATGTTTTTTTCGGATTAAGCGGAGGATGTTTCATATTTCATGCACGGGGACTTGACTTGACTGTTTGCTATTGTGGTGAAAAGTGTTGGTAATCCAACAAAAAAATGGTTGAATCAAAGCAAAATAGTACAACATACTATGGCTGGGCGTCCTCTGAGTGTAAATAACATTTGATGACAGCAAAGTTTCTCTTTAGATTTACATTATTGCGCCCCAGTTTCCGGATTATTGTGCAGGAATCTTGTTTATTGCGCCGGTTTCGAGATAATTGCTCCGGTATTTTGTTTATTGCGCTAGTTTCCAGATAATTGCTCCAGTATTTTATTTATTGCGCCGGTTTCCGGATTATTGCGCTACTTAGAATGATTACAATACAAAAAGATAGGAACGCCAAAATTTCCTGCCCCTCTGCAATCTCAAATCATTTCTTTACAATTTCTCTACAGCTAGAACTGTTCCACGAGAATAACAAAAAAGACCTTCTCGCAATGAAAAGGTCTCAAGTATGTATGATTGGAGCGGGTGAAGGGAATCGAACCCTCATCATCAGCTTGGAAGGCTGAGGTTTTACCACTAAACTACACCCGCGAATGGTACCGGTGGCCGGGATCGAACCGGCACTCCAGAGGAACACGATTTTGAGTCGTGCGCGTCTGCCAATTCCGCCACACCGGCATTCTTATGGAGGCGCCAACCGGATTTGAACCGGTGATAAAGGTTTTGCAGACCTCTGCCTTACCACTTGGCTATGGCGCCTTATATATGGAGCGGAAGACGGGATTCGAACCCGCGACCCCCACCTTGGCAAGGTGGTGTTCTACCACTGAACTACTTCCGCAAATAAACTGGGCTAGCTGGATTCGAACCAACGCATGTCGCAGTCAAAGTGCGATGCCTTACCGCTTGGCTATAGCCCATTGATAATATATGTCACTGAATAAAAAATGTGACTATTATGGGGCGACTGATGGGAATCGAACCCACGAATGCCGGAACCACAATCCGGTGCGTTAACCACTTCGCCACAATCGCCATAATAAAATTGGCAGGGGCAGTAGGAATCGAACCCACACCAAAGGTTTTGGAGACCTTCGTTCTACCGTTAAACTATGCCCCTGGGATA
>NZ_JBAJHU010000020.1:0-46656 GCF_036867415.1 Mangrovibacillus sp. Mu-81 | reverse complement strand
CTTATGCTTGTCGCCTCTGAGCAAGCCGCCTCCGCTTTTCTAATTGTCCAGCTCCGGGGCTTAGAGGCACATGTCATAAGTCAACTCGTCCAAGAAGGCAAAGAACGCCTTCGTGGCCGATTCGCCTTATGCCACACGCCTCTGAGCAAACCCCTCCGCTTTTCTAACCCGCAGGAGCGAACGAGACGAGGAGGCTCACGGGTTACCCGCGGAAAGCGAAGTCTTGCACGGAATTCATTAGCGGTGTTTAGAGTCAACACTAAAATTCAGGTAGTTGTCTTTGGTTTTGTTCCAGCCTTATTTATCTGACTATTTTATCTTTACTGTTGACAGGTAAGAGGGATATGATATACAATTATCTCGAAATCAAAATAAATAGTTTCGAACCAAAATGTTTATTTTTTTAAGATAATATCTCAAATTCGAGATATTCAGTTAAAGAATAATCGGAATTGAAACGTTTTATTTGCGGTTTCATTGGGAAGACATAATAGAGGAAGTTTTTAGGTTATCAAGAACCAGACTACATGCCGAATTCTGTCAGCATCACGTCGTTATTCATCTTTACTTTCCTGTCAGGAAAGTAAAGGTTTATATTTGCTGTCATCCCGGCATAATGAATCATGTGCATTACCCATTACTATATGAGAATAAAAAAGGAGAGATTTAATCATGTCTAACGTAAAATTAGCAATTATGTATTACAGTTCAACAGGTACTAATTATCAAATGGCGAAGTGGGCAGAAGAAGCAGCGAAAGAAGCGGGAGCAGAAGTGAAATTGCTGCGTTTTGAAGAAACGGCTCCTGACGCAGCTATTGCTTCAAACCCAGCATGGGAAAAGCACTATAATGAAACAAAGGATATTGTTCCAGTCGCGACACTCGCCGATCTGGAATGGGCAGATGCTTACCTTTTCAATGTACCTACCCGTTTCGGTAATGTTCCATCACAGGTTAAATCCTTCCTGGATATCACAGGGGGACTTTGGTTCCAAGGTAAATTGGCAAACAAGGTCGTGAGTGCAACTTCATCCGCAAGCAACTCCCACGGAGGACAGGAACAAACGGTCCTTGCATTGTACACAACGATGATGCACTGGGGTGCAATCATCGCAGCACCGGGCTACACGGATCAATCTTCATTTGCTACAGGCGGAAATCCGTATGGCACAAGTGTTACCGTTGATCAGGAAGGCAATATGGTAGAAAGCGTAGAGCCTGCTGTAAAACATCAGACACGACGAACGATCCAAGTAGCGGAAGCGATCAAGAACGGATTGAAATAATAGATGAGGGAAAGAGGCAGCCGAATGGGCTGCTTCTTTTTGTGTGTGAAATGGACATCTTCAAAAAAAAAGCTGCCATAAAAGCAGCTTCTCAATTATGAATCAACTTTCCAGCACTATATCATCGAGACACTCAGCCTCACGCTCAATCATTTCCCCGGTCAATGGGTGAGGGAAGGAAATCCTCGCCGCATGCAGAGCCTGACGTTTAAATACTGGCTTGCCTCCGTATAACGTATCCCCGGCCAGCGGGTGGCCGATGTGACTCATATGGACGCGGATCTGGTGAGTTCTGCCAGTATCAAGAACCACTTCTGTAAGAGTCATATTTTCTCTGACTTCTAATACTCTATAATGAGTGACAGCTTCCTGACCGGACGTGGAAACCCGTCTTCTCGTATTGTGATGGCGGTCACGGCCGATTCGCTCAGAAATCGTCCCTTTCTTCTGTTTAAACTTTCCGTGAACCAATGCCAAGTATGTCCGTTTTACCTTACGTTCGATGAGCAGCCTGTCAAGAATGGCTTTGCTCAATGGGTGTTTGGCGAATACGACTGCTCCGGAAGTATCACGGTCTAGCCTGTGTATATGCATCACACGACAGTTTTCCCCCATTGTTTGAAAATGAAAAGCGATCAGGTTCGCAAGTGTACCCTCTTCACCAGGCTTATTGGGATGAGTATCTAATCCGGCAGGCTTATTGACGACAATCAGATGATCGTCTTCATACAATACATGTAGTTCGCCATATGAAGGAAGAACATCATAATCTGTTTCTTTAAATAGATCGATTTGCAGGAGATCGCCGGGGGATAATGGGTGATTCCACGGCAAGTAATCACCATTCACTTTGATTTCCTTGTTCACTCTCATCATATGGATGAGCTTTTTTGGGGCTTGCCAACGCAACTTAAGAATCTGTTCTATCGTTACATTTTTCCAATTTTCAGGTATCGACAGCTGAAAGAGTGAACCTTTTCTCATTGTTTTCATCAAAAAGCTCCTTTAAATGACAAATATCTTATATGTTGCCGGGTATTTACTACCATTTAAGCACCTGTTTTACCAAATTCATGGGTATAATTACCACACTTGAGGATACTTATCTATGTTATTCTAAGTGTATCTATTACAGAGAGATTACAACCATTACAAAGGTGGGTTATGAAGGTGAAGGTCTTACTAGCTGCAACACATGAGCAGGATAACAAAATCCAGGAATTAATCAGTCATATGTATTGTACTATTTTCCCTGATTATTTCACAGACGAAGAAATAGAGCAATTTGAAGATATGGAAATCTTACATACGTCGAACAGGAACTTTGAATATTGCGGTACTTTGAAGGAAGCATTCAAGGTGATATCGAGTCTGCAGACACTGATCTCGATTGTGGAATGCGGAGTGAGAGATGAGGTTTATGAGGATATGTTCTACCATAATGTACATATTCTTCAGGGGTTTGGGCTGTTTTTCCCCTTATCATTCGATCAATTCACAGATGAATCGGAATGCAAGCATTCGCTAAGTGTTTATTCAAAGGCTGCAAATCAGCTTTTAATTTAGTGATTGTTTAGAATAGTTGAAATTTACGTTTAATATTGATTCAGGGGGGAATATATCAAGTAATCAACTTTAATTTGAGGATACAGCGTATCTTCTCTTGAAATTCCTCCTCATTGATGGGACTGACTTTATCGTCGGTCCCAATTTTTTGGTTGGTTCCGCTATCACCTCTGCCTGATTCAGTACCATCCAAAGGTGAAAAAATGGCTCATCCTCGTTGTTATAAGCAGAGAGGATGGGCCATTTTAAAATTATTCCACGTTTTCTTCGAAAAAGCTTCTGAATTCTTCTTCTGGCTGGCTTCCGACGATCCGGTCGACTTCTTCACCGTTTTCAAAGTGAACGAGGGTAGGTGTTGCTTCGATTTGATAATCGGTCCATCCCTGTTCAAATTCCAGTACATTGTATTGAACCATATCCACTCCCATTTCGTCTGCAAGTGGGGCAAGCACAGGTGTTGTTTCTTTACAATGAGGACAAGTGGAACTGTAGAAATATACCGTTACATCCTCTTTGTCTTCAAGCTTTTTCTCCAGTTCATCAGGCAGGATGACATTCTGATAATTGGGGTCATCCAAAATATCCACTGTAGCAGGATGAAGTTCATCCTTTTTAAATTTATTTCCTTCTGCTTTTTGGCTGTTCTGCATGTTTGTCACTAAAGCAATGGCAGCAAACAGTCCAACGATAATGACTAAAAAGATAATGATTTTTTTCAAATTAATGGTCCCCCTTTAATTCTTTAAGTGTTAATAGACTTACGATAAAGATGATTGCAAATCCTGCAAGTGCCAAAAATGGAATCGTAATGAAACCCATCCAATTGATATATTCTCCTGTACACGGAACACGTCCGCATGACGGAGCACTTTCGGAAAGAAACGAGATCTTTTGAAGAGAATAATGATAGAGTGAGATTGCCAGTCCGATTCCAGAAAATATCAAAGAATAGAAGGAAATCTTAAAGTCTTTACGGGCGTAGGCAACTCCGAGCAAAATGACCAAAGGGTACATCAGAATCCTCTGATACCAGCATAATTCGCATGGCTCATATTTCATCACTTCCGAAAAAAACAAACTTCCTAGTGTGGCTGTAAGTGATGCTGCCCATGCAAGGAAGAGAAGGGAATCTGCTTTTTTATTCATTTGAAAGTCCTTTCTTTACATATTTTCTCTTACTATTATATAGGCAAATTGTTCAAATCCGCCAAGAATAGATGACCATTTTTCAACAATTTTATGTAGTCATCGTTAGCTTCTATTTCTATATATTAAGTATAATTATTGTTTTGGGCAAACGGTTTGCAGCAATTTGATTCAAAAATTCTTCTATAATGATATTTCCTTTTGGTAAAATGATAGGGACAGGCATTTCAAACTTCGCTTACATGCACTCATGAACTTCGTTTCGCACGAGCATGCTAAGGGTATTAACACCACTGTAAGGAGTGATACACGTATGGGAGAAAAACTGGATTTATCTCAATTTGAGAAAAAAATGATCATACGTCCAATGGAACATAGGGACATAAAAGATATAATCAATATGCAGGCTGTATGTTTTCCGGGAATGGACCCATGGAAGGTTCAGCATCTGGAAAGTCATTTGGAGGTTTTCCCTCAGGGTCAGCTTGTGGCGGAGCTTGATGGGGAAATCATCGCCTCTTGTTCAAGCCTGATCATTAATTTTGACGAGTACGATGATCGTCATACTTGGGATGATGTAACGGACAATGGATACATAACCAACCATAATCCCGATGGCTATAATCTGTATGGCATTGAGGTGATGGTCCACCCGGAATACCGCCGCATGAAGGTGGGACACAGATTGTATGAAGCAAGAAAAGATCTTGCACGGCAAATGAACCTGAAGAGTATCATTATCGGCGGCAGGATCCCGAATTATTATAAGCATTCCGAAGAAATGTCACCGCGTGAGTACGTCGATGCGGTTGGCCGCCACAAAATCTATGACCCTGTTTTGTCTTTTCAATTACTGAACGGATTTACATTGATGCGCATCAATCCGAATTATCTTCCGGATGACAAGCGGTCGCAAAAGTATGCAACATTGATGGAATGGAACAATGTTGACTACCGTCCGTCCAGCAAACGTCATTTCAAAACGAGTTATCCAGTGCGAATCTGCGTTGTTCAATATATGATGCGCAAAATCAACTCTTTTGAAGAATTTGCGAATCAGGTAGAATATTTTACCGATGTGGCATCAGATGCGAAATCTGACTTTGTTGTGTTCCCGGAAATTTTCACAACCCAGCTAATGTCATATCTGAACATCAAGTCACCGAGCCTTGCTGTGAGAAAGCTGACGGATTTCACAGAGGAATATATTGAACTCTTTACAGACTTGGCTGTTCGTTACAATGTCAATATTATTGGAGGATCCCACTTTGTAAAAGAAGAGGATGACGAAATTTATAATATTGCATACTTATTCCGCCGTGACGGCACCATCGAGAAGCAATACAAGATTCATATCACACCAAATGAACGCAAATGGTGGGGAATCAGTCCTGGAGATTCAGTCAGGGTATTTGATACCGACTGCGGGAAAATCGCCATTCAAATCTGTTATGATATAGAATTTCCTGAACTCGCCCGCATAGCAACGGACAAAGGAGCAAAGATCATCTTTACACCATTCTGTACGGAGGACCGCCAAGGCTATCTCCGCGTCCGCTACTGCGCGCAGGCCCGGGCAGTTGAAAATCAGATTTACACGGTCATTTCAGGCACCGTCGGGAATCTGCCGCAGACTGAAAACATGGATATCCAATATGCCCAATCAGGCATCTTTGCTCCATCCGACTTTGAATTCGCCCGCGATGGGATTGTCGGGGAAACCAATCCGAACATCGAAATGGTGATGATCGGAGATGTGGATTTAGAAGTGCTGCGGCGCCAGCGTCAGTCCGGCACGGTCCGACAGCTAAAAGACAGGCGTCATGACGTTTATGGAGTGAATTATAAAAAGTGAACCGTACAAAGACCCGGGTGAAGTGAATATTCCCCGGGTCTCTTTATTTACTTCACAACTTCTGAAGAGGATGTCAGCCGATGAAAATTGGAATATGATCATTGCACCTCCACACACAATATTATGCTAAAATAAGAACGGTTACATCCTGTCGGAATGTGGCGGAAGGTTTATAAAAGGAAAACCGCCATCTATGATAGAATTAATGATTATACAGCATTAGGAGGGGATCGTAATGAGTTGGAAAACAACTTGGAAAAAATGGAGTGACCATCTGCACATTGATGGAGAAATCAATGATTCTTTAGTATTGATGAAAGATGATGAAAAGTCACTCGAGGACGCTTTCTACAAAAATCTCGAATTCGGAACGGGCGGAATGAGAGGGGAAATCGGTCCTGGAACCAATCGCATGAACATTTACACGGTTCGCAAGGCATCCGAAGGACTTGCGCGATACATAGAAGATCAGGGAGATGAAGCCAAAAGGAGAGGCGTGGCGATTGCCTATGATTCCCGTCATAAATCTCCGGAATTTGCCATGGAAGCAGCAAAGACTCTTGCCACTCATGGCATTCAAACATACGTATTCGATGAACTGGCTCCTACGCCTGAACTGTCATTTGCACTGCGTTATTTAAACGCATTCTCTGGAATTGTAGTGACAGCAAGCCATAATCCTCCTGAGTATAACGGATACAAAGTATATGGTGAAGATGGGGCACAATTACCTCCTCAAATCGCAGATACCGTAATCAAAAAGGTAAATGAAGTGGAAAATGAGTTGGAAATCGAAGTGAAAACACGAGACGAGTTGAAATCCCAAGGGTTAATCAAAATGATCGGGGAAGAGATTCACCAATCCTATCTTGATCACTTGATTTCGATTTCCGAAACCCCTCAAATAAGCAATGAAGTGGATTTGAAGATCGTGTTCTCTCCACTGCATGGTACAGCTCTGAAGATGGCAGAAAGAGGATTGAACGCACTTGGTTACCGACATATTCATATAGTAAAAGAACAAGCACATCCAGACCCGGAGTTTTCAACTGTAAAATCTCCTAATCCAGAGGATAAAGAGGCTTTTGAACTTGCAATCAGGGATGGAAAAGAAATCAATGCAGATATCCTGATCGCGACCGATCCCGATGCCGACAGGCTGGGTGTGGCGGTGAAGGATGAAGATGGGGAATATACGCTTCTTACCGGAAACCAGACAGGTGCTGTCCTCATGAATTATATTCTTTCCCGCAAGCAGGAGAAAGACATGATTCCTGCAAACGGTCGTGTATTTAAAACGATTGTTACATCTGAACTAGGAAGAGAAGTGGCCGAGCATTATGGGGCGTCTGTGGAAGATGTCTTAACAGGGTTTAAATTCATAGGTGAAAAAATCAATAAGTATGAAGAGTCCGGGGAGTATACATTCCTGTTCGGATATGAAGAAAGTTACGGATATCTAATCGGGGACTTCGCACGTGACAAAGATGCCGTACAAGCTGTCTTAATGGCTGCGGAAGCGGCTGCATATTATAAGAAACAAGGCAAGACGCTGAAGGACGTACTCAATGAATTGTTCAACCGCCACGGCTACTATCAAGAAGGATTGAAGAGTCTTACACTTAAAGGAAAAGAAGGTGCCGAGCAGATTCAGGGAATCCTGAAAACGTTCCGTGAAGAACCTTTGAAGGAAGTGGCAGGGCTGAAAGTAGTATCGGCTGAAGATTATAAAACGAGTAAAAAAGTCGAACTGTCCTCAGGGGCAGAAACGCCGATTACCCTTCCTTCTTCAAATGTTCTAAAGTATTTCCTGGAAGACGGATCATGGGTTTGTCTCCGTCCATCAGGGACAGAGCCGAAAATCAAATTCTACTTCAGTGTCATCGGCAAGACACAAGAGGAAAGCAATAATAAATTAGCTTCTTTAACAGAAGATTTAATGAACAAAGTGCAAAGTACAATCCAATAATCTCAAGGTCTGTTCCCCCCTGCTTTAAAGCTGGGGTGTAACTGGCCGGATCCTCATTCCGGGTCAATGTTGAGTAAACAATGCTTAGGAATGAGATGATAAGAATAAATCATGGACATCCCAGAGAGAAAAGGAGATTGAAGTATGCTAAAAGATCAAGTTGCGATTATTACAGGTGCATCCAGGGGGATCGGCCGTGAAATTGCACAACAATTTTCAAAAGAAAGCACAAAGCTTTCATTGGTCGGAAGTTCCGAAGGTATACATAAAGCAGCCGAAGAGTTGAAGTCAAATGGGTTCGAACATGTGATTTCGATTCAAGCCGACGTGTCAAAAGAAGGGGACGTGCAAAATATTGTTGATGAAACGCTGTCTGCGTATGGCCAAATCGACATTCTCGTCAATAATGCAGGAGTCGGTTTCTTCAAACCGACGGAAGAAGTGACGGCCGATGAATGGAAGAAAATTTTCGATGTGAATGTGCAAGGTGTCTTCTTATGTTCTAAAGCTGTCCTTCCGCATATGAAAAAACAAAAATTCGGCACGATTATCACTATTTCTTCCGATGTGGCGAGGTATACGATACCAAACGGTTCGGCATATGTCGCGACTAAATATGCGGTCCAAGGCTTCTGCGGTTCACTTGCACAGGAAGTCAGGGAGTATGGAATAAGAGTCGGAACAATCAATCCAGGAATGGTGGATACTTACTTTGCAGAATCGGAGCAGGGACTTCCTGAGAAAGAGGACTGGCTGAAGGTAGGGGACATTGCCAAATCAGTCATTTACATGGCTTCTGCTCCAAAGCACATGATGATCGACGAAATCAAGATTCATCCATTTGCGCAGGACTATCCAATTGCTTAATTTCTACTGAGAGGGGGGGGGTGGGTCACGCCCCTCTCTTTTTTTTTATGAAATTGAAGAGCGGTTCCGAACGCATGTTTTCAATCGAAAGTTGTAGAAAAATTCCTTCTTTCTTAGAATATCGAAATCCATTCAAGGCTGTATAATAATAGTAAGAGTTAAGAAAGGGCGATGACAATGAGTGAGGAGGCACTTTCAAATATCGAGCTTTTGAAAGAGATTGCCGAATTCCTGAATAACGAAACGGAGCAATGTGATATGCTCCACGGTGCCCTGAAGAAATTGATCGATGGCACAAGCTTTTCGACAGGATGGATCTTTTTCATCGAAGAAAGCGGGAAGCATCAGCTTGCAGCTTATGAAGATCTGCCGGAATCCCTTCATTACAACGGCTGTGAATTAATGCATAACGGCGGCTGTTGGTGTGTTAATCGCTTCCGGAAAGGAAAGCTGACGAAAGCCTCGAATATCATCGAGTGTCAAAGAATTGAAAAGGCCATCGAGGAGAACAGGGGAAATACAAACCATATCACGCATCATGCAACGGTCCCATTGCAATCTGGTGAAGAAGCATATGGATTGTTGAATGTAGCGGCACCTCACAAAACCCATTTTACCAAAGACGAATTGGCTCTTCTTGAATCGGTTGCCTTTCAAATAGGCTCTGCGATAAAACGGATCACTCTGACAAAAAAAGAACAGGAAATCGCGCTGCTGGCAGAAAGAAACAGGCTAGCCAGAGATCTGCATGACTCGGTGAATCAGCTGTTATTCTCACTTACACTGACTGCAAGGGGCGGTGTAGAAATGACAAGTGATAAACAGGTGAAAGAGACATTTGCCACCGTTCAGACTCTTGCACAAGTAGCATTATCCGAGATGCGTGCCCTTATTTGGCAGCTGAGGCCGAATGGTCTTGAAAATGGCTTGGTGGAAGCGGTTAAAGGCTACTCTGATATGCTTGGGTTAAAGCTCGCAGCAACGGTCGAAGGCGTCATCTCTTTAAGTTCAAAAGTGGAAGAGGTTCTTTGGAGAATCAGTCAGGAAGCGTTAAATAATTGTAAAAAACATGCAGGGGTGCAAACGGTCAGCTATCTGTTAAAAGATGATGGCAGCAAGATCGCCCTTGTGATTGTAGATAAAGGATACGGTTTTCAATACGATGAAAGTCAGCCATTGCCATCCATCGGGATTGAAAGCATGAAGGAACGGGTGAAGAGCCTCGGAGGGACATTCCAGTTGGAAAGTGCATTGGAAAGAGGAACAACATTAACAGTAAAGATACCTTATTAGGAGGACCGGCATGAGTATTCGAATCTTGATTGCGGACGATCATCATGTAGTGAGACGGGGGCTTGTATTCTTTTTGAAAACACAAAAAGATATAGAAATCATTGGAGAAGCGAAAAATGGAGCAGAAGCAGTCCAGTTGACTGAAAAGTTACAGCCTGATCTGATTTTGATGGATCTCATGATGCCGATTATGGACGGAATTGAAGCAACGAGAGAAATCAAGAAGAAACACGGAGGCAGCGTCCAGATACTGATGCTGACGAGTTTTTCCGATCAAAGCCACGTCATTCCGGCAATCGAAGCAGGAGCGGCAGGCTATCAATTGAAGGATATCGAACCGGATGAATTGGTGAACAGCATCCGTAAACTCTTATCAGGAGAAAATTCACTTCATCCGAAAGCAACCAATCATCTACTGACAAGAATTACGAAACAAGACCCTCCACATAAAATCCATGCACTGACAAAAAGGGAAAAAGATGTTTTGGTCGAGCTGACAAAAGGTAAAAGTAATAAAGAAATTGCTTCAAGCCTGTATATAACGGAAAAAACGGTGAAAACCCATATCTCAAACATATTCTCAAAGCTTGAAGTATCCGATCGAACACAAGCGGCCCTGTATGCCGTGAAACATAATCTGGCTTAATAAGGAAGGACGTTATTTACAATGAACATCGTAATCATAAATGGCAGCCCGCGAAAACGGGGGCGCACCGGAATAGCAGCACGATTCATGTCAAGAACCTATGATGCCGATTTGATTGATCTGAGTGATGGGACCCTGCCTCTTTACACGGGGGAACAGGAACAGGCAGAGCTTCAATCCGTACAGTCCCTGAAACACAAAGTGAAAAATGCAGATGCGGTCATTTTAGCATCCCCTGAATATCACAGCGGTATGAGCGGAGCATTGAAGAATGCATTGGACTTTCTGAACAGCGAGCATTTTGCCCATAAACCAACAGCACTGCTTGCATGCGCAGGAGGAGGAAAAGGCGGCATCAACTGCCTGAACAATCTGCGTATCGTAGCAAGGGGAGTTTATGCAAATGTAATTCCTAAACAACTTGTTCTCGACCCCCATTGTTTTGATTACGACAATGACGGTTTGCTGGTAGAGCCTGCGAAGCTGGTTGACGATATGGTACAGGAATTGAACGTGTATGTGAAGGCAGCAGAGATCGTGAAAAAGGAAGCACCTGCCAAATAATTGATTGAAAACTGAAAATGGAAATCAGTGTTTTTTTGAGTCTTCATCCGTTTTTACATGAAAATCATACTGAGTGCAAATAATAAAAGCTGATTCACTAGTGTAAACTAGTGAATCAGCACGGTTAGGTGGAATTCTCTTCTTACATTTCTGCGAATGTTGCCTCCAGTGGCTGCTCAACACTAAAGGTATAATTTGCATGTTCTATATAGCGTAATAACGTGTAAAGGTTCCGTTCGATGACGGTGTAATCCTTCGAAAAGTGATAGGCGTGCAAGAATTGTTCAATTCTCTTTGAAAGAAGGTCATCTTTCGTCCTTACCATCAGAATGAGCAGGTTATCCCATTCCGATCGATGGGTGTAATACAAGGCCCGGTCATAATCGACTTTGTTCACTTTTTTATCCCTCCTTCTGAAGGGGGTAATCTTATTGTGTGAAGAACATCCTTATTATTTTCTCTCTAAAACTTGGCACTCCTGCTTGTATTGACTTTCCTTCTATTGGGTGAATATTTTTGTTGATTTACATCATCCTATCTAATGAGAAGATAGAAGAGGTGATAAGATGAGAAAGACGATTATGATGTTGGCAACTGTTTGTTTTCTTTTGTTCTCAAGCAATGCGCATGCACTGCAGCCATCTGATTATGAGAAATTCGGCCGCATAGCGGCGGCTGTCATGAAAGAAGATTATCCTGGTCAGCCATTAAAGGATTATCAGTATCAGGGACGTCAGAAACTGGATGAAAACAAGCTTGCGGATTCTTTTGAATTCACGGTTCAGGAAAACAATACAGAGAAAAAGGTGCTTGTAAAAGTGGTTCATGACCTTAACAATGAAAAGACATTGAATATTGCTGTGGAAGAGGTAAAATGAAGCAGCTGACGACTGGCCAGACATCGTATGATGAGAACTGAGCCGGTCGTTTTATTTTTCCCTTGCAGGTATTCAACGTCAGAATTGTTTGATAAAATAAGATCAATATGAAAAAGTGGAAGGGTGGCTCAGAACCAATGTGATGATGTCTTTTACCAGAATTAGAAACTGAATATTGGAGGTAAAAGACATGGCTTCAAAAGCATTTCGTCACCTTTGGATCGGGCAGGCACTGGCGAATATGGGGGATATTATGTATATTGTTGCATTGATCTCCCTGATTCATAAGGTATCTGGATCACCCGTGTATTTGACTGCCGTTCCTTTCGTGATAACATTTTCCAGGTTTATTAGCAGTGTCATCGCGCCGCTGCTGTTGAATCGTTCTCAAATGAAAAGCCTGATTGCTTATTCGCAGCTGGCGAAGACATTGTTGCTCATTCTTTTTTTGGTTATTGTTTTATTCTCAAGTGGGAATGTATGGATCTATTTAGGAATTGCAAGTATGATTTCCTTTTTGGATGGCTGGGCGCTGCCTGCCCGGAATGCATATGTCCCGTTCATCGTGAAACGGGAAGAATTAATGGGGGCAAACGGATTCTTATCAACCGTCGATCAAACCATTCAGTTCTCCAGCTGGGCTCTTGGGGGATTGCTGCTGGCAATATTAAATGAAAGCCTCTTATTCATTCTGGTCATTGTCCTGTTTCTCATCAGTACGCTTTATATGCTGAAGCTGCCGGTTATCCCAAGTACGACGCTTCATCAAAAGAGGCATTGGTGGAAACAATTTGGTGAAGGATGGTCGGAAGTGAGCAGGAATAAGCGCCTGAAAAGCATATTTTGCGTCTATGGTTTGGAGTCTGCGGCTGGAGCGGTCTGGATCGCTGCCGTCCTCTATCTATATGTGGATCTTGTCCTGAACCGCAGTGAGGCATGGTGGGGATTCATCAATAGCAGCTTTTTCATCGGTTTGGTGATTGCTTCATTCCTTGTATTCAAACGACATGGCCTTTTTTCGGGAAAAAGAAGCGGGTGGCTGCCGATATGCATGATTATGACATCGATTGTCACATTCCTGTTTGCATGGAATACAGCAGCGTTTACGGCATTGTTCCTTTCGGTGCTCTTCGGTGCATTTGATCAGATAAAAACCATTATGCTGCAAACCTATCTTCAGGAAAGTACGCCTCCAGATGAGATGGGGAAAGTATATGCGGCACAAGGAGCATTGACGACTCTGATCTTCGGGCTCTCTTCATTGGGAGTCGGGATTCTCCTCGAGTTCACCACTGTGCAGATTATTTTTTCCATTTCTGCTTTCTTGTTGTTGATGACACTCCTGCCTGTCCGATCGATAAAAAAAGCATAATATGAAATCGAATGCTGCATCCGCCTAGCAAACGGGTGCAGCATTTTTAGGAGCAGGACATTTTCAAACAGTCACCTTTTTTTCATGAATCAGTTGTTCACCTCATACATTGTGATAAGAGTATAAAGAGGGGGATGACCATGAACCAAGAGGAACAAAAACAATTGCAGAACGCGATTGGTGAAATTACTGAAATAGCTGCCGGATTCGGCCTCGACTTTTACCCGATGAGATATGAAATCTGTCCTGCTGACATTATTTATACATTTGGGGCATATGGGATGCCGACTCGTTTCTCACACTGGAGCTTCGGGAAACAGTTTCATAAAATGAAGCTTCAATATGATTTGGGGCTGAGTAAGATTTATGAACTTGTGATCAATTCGGATCCATGTTACGCGTTTTTATTGGATTCAAATGCACTGATACAAAATAAACTGATTGTGGCCCATGTATTGGCACATTGTGATTTCTTTAAAAATAATGTCCGATTCCAAAATACAAAGCGGGACATGGTGGAAAGCATGGCGGCGACAGCTGACCGTGTGAGAAAGTATGAAATTGAACATGGGAAGCAGGAAGTGGAAAACTTCCTTGATGCGGTACTTGCGATTGATGAACATATCGATCCTTCCTTAATGAGACCAAAACTGACATGGTCAATGAACGATGTTGAGTGGGTGGAGGAAGAAGTGAATCCGGTCACACCTTACGATGATCTATGGTCGCTTGATGAAAAAGCAAAAAAACGTACCACTAAGAAAGTGAAGAAGAAGTTCCCTCCTCAGCCTGAAAAAGATATCCTGCTTTTCATCGAACAATACAGCCGGGAACTTTCGGATTGGCAAAGGGACATCCTGACGATGATGAGGGAAGAAATGCTGTATTTCTGGCCGCAGCTTGAAACCAAGATTATGAATGAAGGATGGGCTTCTTATTGGCATCAGAGGATCATCCGCGAGATGGATTTGACCAGCGGGGAAGCGATTGAATTTGCAAAGCTGAATGCCGGGGTGGTACAGCCGTCACGAACGGGCATCAACCCGTATTATCTGGGTCTGAAGATCTTCGAAGATATAGAAGAAAGATACAACGCCCCGACTGAAGAGATGAAGAAGCGCGGGGTGAAACCAAATTCCGGCCGCGATAAAATGTTCGAGGTCCGCGAAATCGAATCAGACATCTCCTTTTTACGAAACTATTTGACGAAAGATCTTGTAATGAGAGAAGACATGTACCTGTTCCAAAAACAGGGAAAAGACTATAAGATCGTCGATAAAGAGTGGACCGCAGTACGTGACCAGCTCGTAAGCATGAGGGTCAACGGAGGGTTCCCGTATATCACTGTGAACGACGGTGACTATATGAAGAGCGGTGAACTTTATCTTAAGCACTGGTACGAAGATGTTGAACTCGATATTAAATACCTGGAGAAAGTGCTGCCATATGTACACAGGCTATGGGGCAGACCGGTTCATATTGAAACACATGTAGAGAATCGCGATATGCTCTTCACTTATGACGGCAGGAGTGTACAAAGAAAATATTTATAAGAAGGAAAGAGGCTGGGACCAAAGTGTTTTAGTCTGAATAAAACCTGAACTAATTTGAACTTTAAGTTCAAGTAAGTTCGGGTTTTTATTAGCTTTGTTCAAATGTCCATTTTGTATATAGCTTGTTCGAGCGGTTGATTGGAGTGCAAGACGAAGACTCCTATCAGAAAAGCGGTAGGGCTTTGCAAAGAGGCGTGTCCCATAAGGCGAATCAGCCACGAAGGCGTTCTTTGCCTTCTTGGCCGGTTTGACTTCTGTCATGTGCCTCTAAGCCCTGCAGCTGGACAATTACTCCTCGAATTTAAAGGAGGCTCACGGGCTACCCGCGGAAAGCGAAGTCTTGCACGGAAATCATTAGCGGTATTAAGTGGTCATCACTGAAATGTTCGCCTTTAGGCAGTTGTTTTTTTGTTTTGTCCCAGCCTCTTCTTTAAGGATGAAAAGACCGTAAGAAATGCCTATCGAGAAGAGTTCCGGTTCTAAATTTACCGGACAGGCTTATATATAGAAATAAACGTATACATTCATGAGGGGGAAGAGCAGTGGCAGATGTTGAAGTATTTATTGGGGACCTCACTGATGAGACATTTCATTATGAGGGAGGAGACTGGAATCATAATTATCCTAAAAGAATCAGTGGTTTTTTCCCTAAGGGTTATGATTTGTTCTTTTCGGTGCTGGACGATATTTATTATGACCGCATTGAAGGAAAGCAGACAGACTGGGGCTCGCATACGTGCCCGATGTACCCGCACGAAATCCTTGCCATGCTCGAGGATTATTATAAGCGGGATATGGAAGACCCCGAAGTTCAGGAACTGTTTCAGTTTGTGAAACAGTTGCGGCCATACCGGCAATACGGTCTTGTCGCATGTGAAATGAGTTAAAGCAATCACTCACCCTCCCGCAACGATTGGAAGAGGGTAAGTGATTAACCGACCTTCATCGGACGGTCTGGCTTTGAGAATCGTGTTTCCAGAGAAGATGTGAAGTAGAGAAATGACTTCTGGAAAATAGGACTCTGGATGAAGGTATAAATGAACGTGAAGATAAACACTGGACCACCGAGCAGGAGCCCGATCAACAGCACTATGCATTCACAGATAATTCTTACGTTACTGATGGAAATCCCCGTTCTGTCTGAAATGGTCAACATGAAACCGTCCCTTGGCCCGGTCCCAAGGTGGGCTGCAGAATATAATCCCCCTCCAATACCCATCAAGATGATCGCTGCAATCAGAAGGATTACGTCAACTGCTGCATTCGTTTGAGGAGGAAGCAGGTCAAAGTGGAGAAAGAAATCCACCAGTACACCGACCATGATCCCATTTACAATTGTTCCCAGGCGGACGTATTTCCCTTTCATCAGGAACGTGCATGCAATCATGGCAGTGCCGATGATGATATTCCATGTGCCGATCGTGAGCCCCCTTTTTTCAAAAAGGGCAATATTCAATACATCCCATGGGTGTATACCTAAATACTGCACTTTAATCGACAAGCTGATTCCATAGCTGAAAACGAGTAATCCAATAATAAAGTAGCCCAATTGCCAATATATTTTCATAGCTTCTCCTTTTCCTTGAAATCATGTTTCCTTTATAGAATATTTTATAATGAATTCAGTTATGAAGATACTATAAGATGATTTTGTCAGTGAAGTGAGCAAATAGTCATCAGGTAATGAAGAGGACTTGGGAGTTCTTGAGCAGGAAAAAAGAACGGATTTACCACTATTCAACTCGTTATATTCAAATGCGATTGACAGCGTTTTCAGTCGTGATAGAGTTTTAATAAGAATAAACGAGGGAGATGATCTGATTGGAGATTGTTAAACAGGCATGGGGCGCCATGTGGAAATGGCATCGTGATATAACAGATACTTTACAATTTTTCACCTCTGGCAGTGCTCCTGGTTCAACTGCTTTAAACAAGATTCAAAGAGATAAAACACCTGGAAAGAAAGGTTCGCCCGGTCGGAAGATTGGATTTTTCCTTGGACCACTCATATTCATCTTCATTCTGCTCTTCTTTTCACCGCAAGGGTTATCTCAAGAGGGGGTTGCTGTCCTGGCAGGAACTGTTTGGATAGCCATCTGGTGGATAACCGAAGCCATTCCGATCCCGGCGACGTCCTTATTGCCAGTCATCCTGTTTCCATTGTCAGGTGCCGTGGAATCTTCCGGTGTTACTTCTGCCTATGGAGACAGTACGATTTTTCTATTTATGGGAGGATTCATCATTGCGATTGCAATGGAAAAGTGGAATTTACATAAGCGCATAGCCATGAACATCATTTTGCTGATTGGAACAAGTACAGAACGAATTGTGCTCGGGTTTATGCTTGCGACCGGATTCTTGTCTATGTGGATCTCGAACACGGCAACAGCGATGATGATGCTTCCGATCGGCACGGCTGTCATTTATCAGGTGAATCAAAGTTTAGATCGAGAGGGGGCTGTGCGTACCGGGCATTTCAGTAAAGTCATTATGCTCGGGATTGCGTATAGTGCCTCGATCGGTGGTCTTGGGACACTGATCGGAACTCCGCCTAATACCATTTTTGCAGCTGTTGTGGAACAAATCTATGGAATTGATTTTTCATTTGCAAAATGGATGCTCTTTGGTGTGCCGATTGCCGTCATCCTTTTATTTACGACGTGGTGGTACTTAATAAAGGTTGCATTTCCATTAAAAATAAAGGAACTTCCTGGTGGAAGAGAAATCGTGGAGAAAGAGAGCCGCTCTCTCGGAAGGATTACATTTGAAGAGAAGCTTGTTCTTACTGTATTTATCACCACAGCATTCTGCTGGATTTCACGTTCATTCTTGCTTAATCAATGGCTTCCTTCTCTCGATGATACAATTATAGCCATTACAGGAGCTATTGTTTTATTTATCCTTCCCGGGAGAAGGGAAACCCGCCTTTTAAAGTGGGAAGATGCTGTCAAACTGCCTTGGGGGATACTGCTCTTGTTCGGAGGAGGGCTTGCAATTGCTAAAGGGTTCAAAGATACAGGGCTTGCAGAATGGATCGGTAAGCAGTTAACCGTTCTTGAAGGAGTGCCGTTCATCATTATTCTCGTCGCGGTAACGACCTTTGTGATCTTTTTGACGGAAATTACTTCGAATACGGCTACTGCTACCATGATGTTCCCGATAATGGCTGCTCTTGCAGCTGCATTGGGGGTACATCCTTACAGCCTGATGGTCGCTGCCGGGCTTGCCGCTTCATGTGCGTTCATGCTGCCAGTTGCCACTCCTCCAAATGCCGTCGTTTTCGGCTCAGGCTATATCAAAATGGGGGACATGATCAAGGCCGGCCTTTGGATTAATCTTATAAGTATCGTGCTCATCACCCTGCTGATCTATTTCTTCATGGGTCCCATCTGGGGAGTGGACGTCACATCATTTCCTGGTGACTTGAGATGATAGTTTATTAAGCACAGGGTCCAGATTTTCTGAACCCTGTGTTTTTTCACTTATTCCGCTGTAAATCCCCATCCAACGCACCTGGCTCACAAGTGACGACTTGATACTGAAATATGAAGTTCAAGCAAAAGAGAAAGATATTACTTGAAAATGAACCGTTTTGAGTATATCCTTTTAAAGTATCGACATTTCATATCCACTTCCAAATGATGTTAAAAAGGCGATACCATTTGAGTATATCGTTAATAATCAGCGTTCGCTCAATGATGACATCGATGGATGATAGAGCAAGTGATAGTCGGAAAGGAGAACGATTATGGCAGACGTTTTTAATCAGGAGTTTGTTGTAGCTATTATCATGGCCTTTTCTGCTTATATTATTTTAAGAGGAATAGCTATTTTCTTTGGCAAAGCAGGAAAGGGCTATCTGGAAAATATTGAAACACCAAAGAAACTGTATTTGCAATTGATCGGTGTTTATTATGTAGTTTCAGGTGTCTTGGGCTTGTTGATTCCAAGTCTTGAATGGAAAACGGAAGATATTTATTTTGCCATTGCTTACTTTGCAATCGGTTCAGTCGTTTTCTGGGTTGGTCTTGATTTCTTCATTAAGCGAGACAAGAAAAAGCAGCTTCAGCAGAATTAAAATGAATTGCCCAGGTGCGTCCACCTGGGCTTTTTTTGTATTGATAAGTGTTCCGAACCCATTTCTATCAGGAGAAAGGACCGAATTGACTATGTTGTATTTTCCGCATACTGGAAATGAAGCGGGAAATGGTTTAACATCATCCTGTTTTGGGGTATATCCCAAATTGGAGGGATAAAAAATGCTGCACCAAGAAAGTAAATCAACGATTGAGAATTCACCAGAAATGAAAAAAGACTTTTACATTCAACAGCTGTTGAGAATAGGTGTATATAAATATTTCGGCAAACAGCTTTATGAGTTGTCGATGACTGAACTTCAGGAAGTTTACATCGAATATTATGTGAGCAATACTGATTTAATAAGCTAAAAAAGACGAGCCTCTAAGCGGGATCGTCTTTTTTAGTGGATTCATCCTGACATTGATCTTTAAGGAACTTCATGTCCCATCGAACTGTGCAGTATTTCAAACCATTGATCATGATTCAATGTTAATGATTGAGAATCAATGGCCGTTTGAATTCGGTCTTTTTTACCAGAGCCTACAATCGGCATAATACTGGCGGGATGATTCAACAGCCATGCATAAAGTACGGAATCGATTCCTTCAGCGCCGATTTCTCCCTGGATTTTTTCAAGCGTTGTACGGAGGCGTACAGCTTTATCGTCCTGAGAAGTGAAAATATTACCGCCAGCAAGCGGTGACCAGGCCATGGGTGCAATCCTGTTTTCCTGACAGAGATTCAGGGTTCCGTCTTCAATATTTTCAAGATTATAAGCTGATAATTCAATCTGGTTCGTCACCAAGGGGTATGGCAGATGGGATTGAAGCATATTCCATTGATGGTCCTTGAAATTTGAAACCCCGAAATGAAGGACTTTTCCTTCCTCTTTTAACTGCGTAAATGCTTCTGCGACCTCTTCACCATTCATAAATGGATCGGGACGGTGAATGAGCAATACATCGATGTAGTCAGTACGTAAATTTTTTAACGATTGCTCCACTGAAGACAAAATGTGTTTTTTACTTGTATTGTAATGATGTGTTCGGTGCTGAGGGCGATTTGGTGATGGAAGAACGATGCCGCATTTCGTGACAATCTCCATCTTTTCTCTAAGGGAGGGGGCAAGCGAAAGAGCATCTCCGAAAATGTCTTCGCATGTGTAAGACCCATAGATATCGGCATGATCGAATGTGGTGATACCCTGAGCCAGATTATATTGAATCAGTGACAATGTCTCTTCCTTCGATTGGTTCCACTCGGAAAGCCTCCATAAACCATGAATGATGCGGGAGAAGGATAAATCTTTACTTATTGTGATTCGTTCCATATCTACAACCTCTTTTCTTAATTTGTATGGTGTCTGCTTAATCAGTCATACTAAAGTGTATCTTACTATGCGGGGGAAGGAATATAAAATGATAACCCTTTTATCGGACTGGGGTCTTGAAAATGCCCATATTCTCAGCCGTCATACAAACGCCTTGAAGGTGTCCGCCGGAAACTGCACCTATTATTTAAAGCGAAGGAAACAAACCTGCAATTTTGAACGCTGGGAAGAATTCCGGATTTCTCAATACATAGTGGAGAACGGCCTGCTTGCAGAAACTCCGTTGCTGACAAAAAATGGGGTTCCTTTCATCGTCAAGGATGATTCTTACTATTCGCTATATGCGTCTTTAAATGGTGTTTCATTTCAACATCTTAACACGATCACACTCGATCAATGCTTTTTACTTGGTCAATATCTGGGAAGCCTTCATCAAGGCTTGTTGACATACCCTGTAAAGGATCATATAGCTGTATGGGATGTTTTTGAACATATGAAAGACTGGCTCTCTATAGATCATTCAGAATTGAATGAATGGGCTGTGAAGGTGTACACGCAGCTCATCCCTGCAGAAGCGTTATATGCCCAATTGCCGCATCAGCTTATACATAGCGATGTTCATCTGGGCAATTTTGTATGGGGTGAAAATAAGATCATCGGGTTGGTGGATTTGGAACGGATCAGACGATCGCCCCGTATTGCAGACGTTGGTTATTTCATTACGGTCCTGTTAAGAAATATGTATACTGAAGGGAGAACAGGTGACCTTTTTAACAAAATAAATCGGTTTCTCAAAGGATATTCATGGAGGCAGATAGTTGATGAGAAAGAAATCCTTTCTTTATATCCGTTGTGCATGGTTTTCCTTCTCCAATATACACTTTTTTACTCCTCCCGAGGATTCGTTACGGAAGCTTCCAGTATAAAGAGAATGATCGGTAACTTATCAGGCAGGAAGGAATTTATGAAGTCATTGACGGATCTTTAGGAGATTTGTTCAATAACTGTTGAATTGTTACGCTTTCTATGGCAAAGTAAAAGTGTAAATAACGTTTATCTAATTACATATCTGGAAATGTAGGGGGACCGGTGCTGCCGGTTGAGAGTGTATCCATTCAGATACTGACCCTTGGAACCTGAACTGGCTGATACCAGCGTAGGAAACATATTCTTAAACATCGATGATGATTTAATAATGCGTCCTGGGCTAAGCCCGGGGCGTTTTTTTATTTCACATTTTTTCGGTCTAAATGTGAAAAATTAAACGTTAGCTTATACATCAGGAGGAGGAACGGGAATGAAGAAATTAATCGTCCTTATTTTCGCAGTAATGGTACTGACAGCATGCGGCGGTGGTGAATCGAAAGAAGAGCAAGATGAGTTGAAGAAGGTCTCGGTCGTCCTGGATTGGACACCGAACACGAATCATACCGGACTTTATGTGGCAAAAGCAAAAGGCTATTTTAAAGACAAAGGACTTGAGGTTGAAATCCTTAAGCCCGGAGAGGCCGGGGCTGATCAGCTGGTGGCATCAGGAAAAGCCGAATTTGGAGTTGGCTATCAGGAAGGCGTGACACAGGCACGCGTGAAGGATGTCCCGATTGTATCAATTGCTGCTGTCATCCAGCATAATACATCAGGATTTGCATCTCCGAAGGAAAAAGGTATTACCTCTCCAACAGATTTTGAAGGAAAAAAATATGGAGGATGGGGTTCCCCTGTTGAAAAAGCAGTCATGGGCTCCATAATGAATCAGCAGGACGCTGATGTTGAAAAAGTCAATTTTGTTAATATTGGCGATACAGATTTTTTTACAGCAGTGAAAAGAGATGTGGACTTTGCATGGATCTTCTATGGGTGGACTGGTATTGAAGCAGAGCTTCGCGGTGAAGAGCTGAATATGTTATATGTAAAAGATTACTCAGAAAAGCTTGATTATTATACTCCTGTCCTGACCACGAATGAAAAAATGATTGAAAATGATCCTGATACCGTCCAAGCTTTCCTTGCGGCTGCTTCGAAAGGGTACGAACTAGCCATTGATCAACCAGAGGAAGCAGCTCAAATCCTTCTTGATGCTGAGCCCGATTTGGATAAAGAGTTAGTGATGAAGAGTCAAAAGTGGCTTGCCCCAAGATATCAGGATGATGCAGATCGGTGGGGAGAGCAGAAGCTGGAGGTTTGGGAGAACTACGCAGACTGGATGTATGAAAATCAATTATTGGACAAAAAACTAGAAAGTAAAAAAGCGTTCACAAACGACTTTTTACCAAAATAGAGGTGAGAAAAATGGGCGAATCACTTGTAAGTATTCAAATCATTCCCAAGACCAAAAATGGGGAAGATGTCATCCCATATGTTGATGAAGCAATTTCAATCATTCAGGATTCAGGAATCAAATATGAGGTACATCCGCTGGAAACGACGATGGAGGGGAATTTGGAGCATCTCTTCGATATCATCCGGCGAATGAATGAGCGGATGATTGAAATGGGCAGTAAAAATGTCATTTCTCAAATAAAAGTCCTTTATCAGCCTGACGGGATCCATATGGACGATCTGACGGGGAAATATAAATGACAACGGTTATTCGCAAAGGATGGAGACCTGTCTTGGTCCTCATCCTTTTTTTCGTTTCATGGCAGGTTGCAACCGCATTTCTCTCCATCCCTTCATGGTTGATCCCGTCTCCCGTTGAAATCGTGAAAGAAGGAATACATTCGTGGAATGCGTTCAGCGGACACCTTACATCAACAATCCTCCTAAGTGTATGCGGATTTATTATTGGCTCCATGATAGGACTGGCAACTGCTCTGATCTTACATCTATTGCCAAAAGTGAAACAGGCCCTCTATCCACTCTTGATACTGTCTCAGAATATCCCGATCATCGTCCTTGCCCCGCTGCTCGTCGTATGGTTCGGATTCGGACTCTTGCCTAAGGTCATCGTGATTACTTTAGTCTGCTTCTTCCCGGTATCAGTTTCGGCAATGGATGGATTCAGACAGACAAATGAAGAGTACATTCACTATATGAAAATGGCTGGAGCAACTAAAATGCAGCTTTTCCGAAAGGTGGAGTGGCCGCACGCCCTGCCGTCGGTTTTCTCTGGACTCAAGATTTCGTCGACCTACAGTGTGATGGGTGCTGTTATTTCTGAATGGCTTGGTGCACAAAAAGGGATAGGGGTTTATATGACCCTTGCTTCTTCTTCGTTTCGGACAGATCGGGTTTTTGTGGCTATTTTCATGATTATGATACTCAGTTTACTCTTTTTTTGCATAATCGTCTTACTGGAAAGGACGGTGGTTAAGTGGAATCGGAAGGAGTGGAAATAAAGATGACATCACTATCGATTAATAATCTTTCGAAATCATTTGATGGGGAGATGATCTTGGATCATCTTTCCTTCAGTGTGGATGAAGGTGAATTTGTTACGATTCTGGGTCCATCGGGCAGCGGGAAGAGTACGTTGTTTCATCTGATAGGGGGACTGTTTGCCCCAGATAAAGGGGAGATCAAATTAAACGGACTATCGATTACCGGAAAGCAGGGCTCAATTGCCTATATGCCCCAAAGCCCCTCTCTATTACCGTGGCGTACGGTGATTGAAAATGTGCTGTTAGGTCAGGAACTGTCCGGAAAAACAGACAGGAAGAAGGCAATGCGAATGATTGAGCGTACCGGCTTGGAAGGATATGAGCAGGCATATCCCTCCCAATTGTCGGGGGGGATGAAGCAGCGTGCTGCATTCATTCGTGCATTGGTGAGTCCGCAATCATTCCTTTGTCTGGATGAACCATTTTCAGCACTGGATGAATTTACACGTCTTGATATGCAGAAATGGCTGTTGTCCATTTGGGAAGAAGATCGGAGTTCCGTCTTATTCGTTACACATAATATCGATGAAGCCCTGTTTCTATCGGATCGTATCATTGTATTATCCAACAAGCCTGCAAGAGTGCAGCGGGAATTTACGGTTCCGTTTCCACGTCCCAGACAACAGGATATCCTTTTGTCTGAAGAATTCTTATCGTGGAAAAAGGAAATCTTTGAAGAATTATCCTATTTTGCATAGTACTTCTCGTGCGGCATAAAACATCTTTTACCATCATAATTCATCACCTTCTGACAAAAAATGAAAGAAGCTGGATACCTTGAAAATAAAAGAAATGAGAAGGTGAAGAATATGGATGTGAGCAATCAGAACATCCCGTTTAACGCGGGAGATGTGGTTTATGTCATTTACCGTAATCCTCATACTCAAAGCGTCGCGAATGTTCAGGAAGCGGCTGTTGTGAAAAATCCTGAAAACCCCGAAGAATTGGCCCTGTTCCTCTATGAAACATATTATCCACTTTCAGATGATCTGGCAGTGTACCATTCGGAAGATGAAGCCGAGAAGGTATATAACCAATCATTCGGTGACCTTTAGGATGAAGAGTCATGGTTAAGCCATTCGTCCCGCAATTGGTTTACTTTGAACCGGGTGCACTGGAGTATCCATTGGGGAAAGAGCTGAAAGAAAAATTTGAAAAAAGGGATGTGGAAATAAGGTATACCACATCCCATAATCAAGTAAGGGACCTTCCCGGGGATAATCATTTTCAAAAATACAGGATTGCGAAGTCCACCTTGGTGGTAGGGGTCAGGAAGACGTTGAAATTTGATACGTCCAAACCATCAGCAGAATATGCGATTCCGTTTGCAACCGGCTGTATGGGTCATTGCCACTACTGCTATTTGCAGACGACAATGGGGAGCAAGCCGTATATCCGCACATATGTAAATGTAGATGAAATCCTTGAGTCTGCAGATAAATATATGGCAGAAAGGGCACCTGAAATAACAAGATTTGAGGCAGCGTGTACATCGGATATCGTTGGGGTCGATCACCTCACACATTCCTTGAAGCGTGCAATCGAGCATTTTGGTGAATCCGAACTTGGAAAACTGAGGTTTGTGACAAAATTCCACCACGTCGATCATTTGCTTGATGCAAGGCACAATGGCAAGACAAGATTCAGATTCAGCATAAATGCTGATTATGTAATCAAACATTTCGAGCCTGGAACATCCCCGCTTGAAAAACGATTGGAAGCCGCAGGTAAAGTGGCCGGTGCAGGTTATCCGCTCGGATTCATCGTGGCCCCTATCTACATTCACGAAGGGTGGGAAGAAGGGTACAGGAAAATGTTTCAACAACTTCATGAGCATCTGCCCCCTGAAGCGAAGGAAGATTTGACATTCGAATTCATTCAGCACAGATTCACAAAGCCGGCAAAACGGGTAATTGAAAAAAATTATCCGATGACAAAGCTCGAATTAAATGAAGAAGAGAGACGGTATAAGTGGGGGAAATATGGAATCGGCAAATATATTTATCAAAAAGATGAAGAACAGGAATTGAAAGATAAACTATTTGCTTACATGGAGGAGTTTTTCCCTCAATCCAAACTTGAATACTTTACCTAAAACAGGAGATAAAAAAAGGGACTGATACCATTTGTGAAAATGATCATCAGTCCTTTAATTAAAATCGGGAAGGATCGATTCAAGACTTTTTACCTTTATCGCTATTTCATCACATATTTCCTGGTAACTTGCCCATTCTTCAAGAGGATTACTGGAACGTTTCCTCGGATTAGGAAGATTCCAATGGATGACCTTTTTCTCCAAGTCTGATGGTAAGCTGATGTCTTCGTCATATTCTGTATCTTGAATCTTAATGATCACCGATGCATGATCTAAGTCTGGGATGTCAATACTGGAGCGCGGAATAGAACTAATATCAATACATAATTCCTTCATGGCAAGGACAGAAAGATCGTGAACGGTCTCATCAGCCCATCCTGCACTTTTGAAAGACCAATTTGGAACAGAAAGTTTTTCTGCCCAGCCCTCAGCCATTAAACTGCGCTGCTGGCTGCTTGAAAGAAAATACACAGTTTTATTCATAGCTATGTTCCTTTCTGTTTTCGTGCTGTTATTACTATTTACCCAATAACCTTCGATGTATTCAATAACCGTATTGAAAATTTATGGAAACCGCCATGATGGGTACAAGAGATTAATAAATCCCTTATATTATGAAATAAGTTGCATATTTCATAGTAGGAAAGATTTAAATTAAGGGCAAACTACTTAAAAAATTCAATAAATCAGTATAATGAGAAAAGGAATTGAATTTTTTGCGGCTGCACATTCAAATTCAAAAAAAGTAAAATATTTCGGTTTAGAAATTTGGAAAGAGGGTAAACATCAGTAAATTATTTTGTCCTTTTTTTACTTGCACGATTCATTTATTTAAGGAGGTACATCAATGAAATTCAACTTAACAACAAAGATTATCCTCGCCTTGATTCTCGGGGCTTTGGTAGGTCTGGTTCTAAATATATTTGCGAAAGATTTATTTGATATATTGGATCCATATGTATTTACCCCGCTAGGAAAGATATTCTTAAATCTGATCAGTATGCTTGTCGTACCGATTGTGTTCTTATCCATCGTACTTGGTTCTGCAGGTCTCGGAGATCCCAAGAAATTGGGCAGAATAGGTCTGAAAACGATCGTTTACTTTCTGGTAACGACATGCATCGCCATTATTATCGGGTTAACACTTGCCTATATCATTGATCCAGGTCTTGTGGAAGGCATAGACCGCAACCAGGCTGAAAGCTTTGAATCTGAGAAAGCGCCTCCAGTCGGCGAGACAATCATGAACATCATCCCTAAAAATCCATTAAATGCAATGACGGAAGGGAACATGCTCCAAATAATTGCTTTTGCTTTATTCATAGGTTTAGGTTTGACAGCTCTGGGAGAAAAGACAAAAGGAATTCTTAAATTAGTCGAACAGGGAAATGAATTAATGATGTACCTTGTGACACTGGTTATGAAGTTCGCTCCATACGGGACATTCGGACTCATTGCTTCTGCTATCGGAAGTCAGGGCACTAGTGCACTCAAAGCGATGTGGTTGTATTTCGTCGTCGTTTTAGCTGCTTTAATCATCCATGCGGTCATAACTTATGGAAGTACGGTGGCATTTCTTGCCAAGAAAAATCCGATATGGTTTTTCAAAAACTTCAGTCCGGCTATGAGTGTTGCCTTCAGCACATCAAGCAGTAACGCAACCTTACCAATATCAATGGAAGTTGCACAGGAAAGACTAAAGGTCTCCAAGTCGGTAAGTTCATTCGTTCAGCCTTTGGGAGCCACAATCAATATGGATGGAACAGCCATTATGCAAGGTGTTGCAACGGTGTTCATCGCTCAGGTTTATGGTATTGACCTAACACTGGAGCAATTAGTCACTGTCGTACTGACTGCCGTTCTTGCAAGTATAGGAACAGCTGGTGTTCCCGGAGTTGGATTGATCCTCCTTGCCATGGTGTTAAGTTCTGTTGGATTACCTGTAGAAGGGATTGGCTTAATACTTGGAATTGACCGTCTGCTCGATATGGCAAGAACATCCATAAATATTTCAGGGGACGCGGCATGTGCCCTGTTTGTTTCTGAAAGTGAGAAAAACCGTACAATAAAGGAACAAAGAGGAGAAGTTTAATTGAAAGAAGATAATCGCCTATTAAAGGGGATTATCTTCTTTTGTTGTTATATAACTAAATGTAGAGTCGGGCAATTTCAATAAAAAAATTGCGCTGGTTGACTTATTTTTCTTGAAAGGGCAATAAAGCTTAGTGTAATATTACACTGAGCTTTGAAAAGCAGGTGTTTACATGACAAAAGAAGAAATCATTCTAATCATTTCCGAAAAGCTGAGGTTAATCAGAACAGAGGCAGATTATACACAAGATAAAATGGCGAATGTGATTGGTCTCTCTAAAAAGACCCTTGTTCAGATTGAAAAAGGAAGAATAGAAGCAAACTGGACTGCAGTGATTGCAGTGTGCGCGTTATTCAGGGACAACGAAACGTTGACAACCAGCTTAGGCGGAGAACCTCTCGAAGTGATTGAGACGATAGCACGTGAAGGAATTGATTATCGAAAAGAAAAAACGCTGGGAGGTAAAGTTTGGTGGAAAGAGATAGATAGGAATGAAGGATTCATCCTTCAACAAAACCTTTTCAGCAAGCATTTCCGAATTTTGGATCATGATGATTACCGTATATACAGTAGTTTTGATGAAGAAAGTTCGAAATCCCGATTTAATGAAATTTCAACCAACACGAACATATCAAGCCGATAACGTGCAGGCACGATGATGGATGTACAAACGATGAGAGAGGGATCATGTTAATCCAAGATCCCTCTCTCATAAAGTTATTTAACCAGCAGGACACTCGTTTCACAGTTATGGGCGACTTTTTCACTTACACTGCCGAGTACCCATTTTTTTATATTTGATTTTCCGGTATTGCCGACAAGCACAAGGTCTGCATTGCTGTCTTTTGCATATTCGCAAATCCTCTTTGCTTCTGTTCCCGATAAGTGTACATAGTTTATATTAAGTTGGTAATGATCTAATTTTTCTTTTGCATTTCTTAATACGGCATGAGAAGAAGAAGGTGCCGTGATTCCCTGATTGTTTTCAACAGCTTTGTTTGAGTTTAGTTTTTCATCGCGGGATGCGGATAGGTTTCCCATGTATTGATTATCAAATCCTGGTGCGGTATCAGCCAGCGCATGGGTAGGAGTATAATGATCACGGGTTTCCATCGTTCCTTTTTCTTCTGAAACATAAAGGAGTGTAAGTTTAGTATCCGGAGATAATTTAGTTAGTTTTAATGCTTCATCTAACGCTTTTTTACTGCCGTCAGTTTCATCATAAGCTACAAGTAAGTGCTTATACATGTAATCACCTCATTCGTAAGATGTTGTTTATTTACCCCTTTTTTTGAATTCTTAATCATTTTTCGTTCATCTCCATAATTTGTCTTCGTCTTGCACTCCAATCAACGCTGGAATCACCAAAAAAACTAAATCTCTGATAATGTACATATCTATAAAGAAAGAGCAGGATGGGGGGAAGGTCCATCCTGCTCTTTCTTTGAGTTACTTATATAACGTATAATAGCTGATTCATTATTATTGATTTCTTATAGCATGCTGATTATCCAGCCAATTACTACGATTGCACCAATGACCATAAGTATTGTACGTAACATATGTTTCACCTCGACTTATAGATATCAATAGAGAATATATTCTTCTTTATAACCGGTTAATGTATTGTTACCCCGTTAAAAGTTAAATAAAACATCCCTCTCTATATACTTGCTCAGAATATTTTCTAACTATAGTTTGAACTAAACGTAAAAATAATATTAGAGGATTATTCATTATAATTGGAGTAAAGAACTCAGAGGATTATTGAATGAATAGTGATTATGTATTATTGCCGTGTGATATTGAACAGAATCGAAAATTAGAAAGGGCTGCTCAACCATAATGATGGTCTGAAGGAGGCGCTGTCAGACTTAAGACGGAGGTAAAAACCACCAAGAGACGCTCAAAGCAATTCGGGAACTCGAGTAAGATTAAAATATATTAGAAATGATAGGAGATGGGTTCCATTGAAAAAAATGATAGAAATCTTTAAGAATCCTATATTTTTAAAGCTTTTCTTTGCCAATTTGACATCTCATATGGGAAGTGTCATCGGACTCACGGCATTTATGTTCTACCTTCTGGACCGGTTTTCAGATCAGCCGATGTATGCGTCCATTACGGAAATGATGTACTCTCTTCCAACGCTGGCGGTATTCTTTCTAGTCGGGGTATTGGCGGACAGGATGGACCGGCAGAAGATTGCCTGCCATTGCGACACGGTCAGTGCCGTTTTGACTGTGGTCCTTGTCGGGGCGATCTACATCGGGTGGCTTCCGCTTATTTTTGCTGTCCTGTTTTTACGCAGCGGCGTACAGAAGTTTTTCTTTCCGGCAGAACAGGCGATTCTTCAGGGGGTCTTATCAAAGGATGATTATTCGACAGCTGCAGGGTTGAATCAGATGGTGATGAGCCTGTTCATGCTTCTTGGTAACGCCATTGCAATATTTGTTTATTGGAATGCGGGAATATATGGCGCGCTCCTCGTAGATTTCGTTACATTTATTTTAAGCGCGTTCTTGATCAAACGGTGTATCATACCCGAAGACGTTCGTTTGCCTAATGGAAAGCATACATGGAAAGATCTAAATGTTTCGTTTGTCTTGAAAGATTTTAAATCAGGGCTGGACTATATCCTGAATAACAAGCTCCTGCTTTCACTCATAAGTGGATTTATCGTATTTGGAGTTGTTAATGGAGGGTTCTCTGTCATCCCGATCTTTATTCTGAAATATAAGCTGGCTCCTGCAACGTACGAAGAGTATTCCATTATTCTGGGGATTGCTTTCGGATCGGGAGTCTTGATCGGAAGTATTGTTTCATCCATGCTTACCCAGAAATTCAGGTTTCACCAACTGATCGTGGCAGGTCTGGTCATTTCAGGAACGTTCATCATTGCAGCATCATTTGCACCAACCACATGGATATTCATGATGATCGTGTTTATCGCAGCATTGGGGCTGCCCCTTGTCAATATCGCCATCGGCGGGTGGCTGCCAAGTATCATCGATCCAAAAATGATGGGGCGGGTCCAGGGATGGATCAACCCGCTGATGATGCTGTCCCAATCGATTACCCTTGGAATCATCGCGGTCACATTCCCGGCAGTAGTTACTGTCGAAATGCTTTATTGGCTTGTAGGCGGCTGCTTGATCATAGTCGGTGCATTCTATACGGTCATCCTTCCTAAGTTCATGAAAGAGGAGGAAATCAAACCGGCTGCTGTTAATGGATGAAGAAACACACTTTAGGAACATTCATAGGGAATTTCAGGTATGGAATAATCTTTTCATCATCGTATATGATTTGCGTGCACAGAAATAGACATTGAACATATCGTATTAAGAAAATTAGTAATAAAAATAAAATTGACACAATTTGAAACCTATAGTATGTTAGTTATTGGAAGAAATAAACGATAAAGAAATGGAGGGTTTGTGATGATCAACTTATATACAGCTTGCGGAAGAGGAAAAGCGGTTTCTGTCAATTCAATATCATCACATAACCAGTAACTCCTATTCCGATTTGATTCATGGATAACAGGCACAGGTTATGTATTATAATCTGTGCCTTTTTTATGTCCGGAAACGGGCGTTATCAGGCACCGATGGCCAGGGGAGATCCCCGAGCCGTTTTTGGAAGCCTATTAACGCCCGTTTTTTGTTTGCTTACACCCATTCATGGTGACTTCAGGATTGGTCCTGTTCACAAATAAAAAAACTTGAAGTGGAGGAAGTACAGATGCTGAATGTACAAATGAAGAAAATGATGACTGCCGTGGAGACAGAAGGCGGATAGTGAAAGAATAATGAGGGGGTAAAGGGTATGTTTAGTATATTTAAAAAGTTGTCATGGTTTTTTAAAGAAAATTGGAAAAGGTACACAGTGGCGATTTTCCTTCTGACAGTTGTGGGGATACTCGATGTAATCCCTCCGAAGCTTGTAGGAGACGCCATAGATGATATACAGGTGGGAACGATGTCCTGGGGTGCAGTAAGTCACTATCTTTGGTTACTGGGCGGTATCACGATTGTATCTTATGGCCTGTCATATGTTTGGCTGTATCAGCTATTTGGCGGAGCCTTCCTCCTGGAACGCAAGATGCGTTCGAATTTCATGGGGCATTTATTGAAGATGACACCTTCTTTCTTTGAGAAAAATCGTACTGGAGACCTGATGGCAAGGGCTACCAATGATTTAAAAGCGATTTCGGTTACAGCGGGCTTTGGTGTACTCACACTCATCGATTCAAGTGTGTTCATGCTGACAATTCTTTTTACGATGGGCTTTATGATCAGTTGGAAACTGACGATCGCTGCCATTCTTCCGCTGCCTTTGATGGCACTTTTGATGAAAATTTATGGTGCAAGGATTCATAGAAGATTCACAGAAGCTCAGGACGCATTCGGCGATTTGAATGATAAAGTCCTCGAGTCCGTCGCAGGGGTAAGGGTGATAAGGGCTTACGTCCAAGAACGTGCAGACGAAAGCCGCTTTTCTCAAATGACGGAAGATGTATATAAGAAAAATATCGAGGTGGCGAAAATCGATTCACTGTTTGATCCTACGATTAAAGTACTGGTGGGATTAAGCTACTTGATCGGTCTTGGATATGGGGCGTATCTTGTCTTTCACCAGTCGATCACACTGGGGCAGCTTGTTTCCTTCAACGTATATCTCGGTATGCTGATATGGCCGATGTTTGCGATTGGTGAACTCATCAATATCATGCAGCGGGGAAATGCTTCACTCGACCGTGTGCAGGAAACATTGGATTATGTACAGGATGTCCGTGACCCAGAGCTTCCGAAGTCTGTCGGGCTGCCTGAACAAGTGGCCTTTAAAGAAGTGGAATTTCAATATCCATCTTCACCGGTGATGAACTTATCCAATATAG
This sequence comes from Mangrovibacillus sp. Mu-81, assembly GCF_036867415.1. Classification (NCBI taxonomy): domain Bacteria; kingdom Bacillati; phylum Bacillota; class Bacilli; order Caryophanales; family Bacillaceae; genus Mangrovibacillus; species Mangrovibacillus sp. Mu-81. The sequence goes on along the minus strand of NZ_JBAJHU010000020.1, from coordinate 13,780 downwards.
ATGTGACGATCAAACAGGGGGAAACTCTGGGTGTTGTCGGTAAAACAGGAAGCGGCAAAACGACTTTCATCAAGCAGCTCCTGCGTGAATATCCGTCTGGAACAGGCACACTGACAATCGCTGGTGTCCCTATCGGGGATTTGTCCCTGGAGCAGGTAAGAAGCTGGATTGGGTATGTCCCTCAGGACCACGTCCTGTTCTCAAGAACAGTGAAAGAAAATATACTCTTTGGTCGGCATGATGCGGATGAAGAAGCCATGGAAAAAGCGATTGAGCTTGCTGACTTCAAAAAAGATCTTGATATGCTACCTGATGGATTGGCAACACTGGTTGGAGAAAAAGGTGTGGCATTATCCGGGGGGCAAAAACAGCGTATTTCCATTGCCCGTGCACTCATAAAGAATCCTGATATTCTTATTCTGGATGACTCGTTATCAGCGGTGGATGCAAAGACGGAAGCGAAAATAATAGATAATATTCGAAATGAACGTGAAGGAAAAACAACAATCATCACAACTCATCGATTATCGGCTGTTCAGCATGCCGATTGGATCATTGTGCTGGAAGACGGGAAAGTCGTGGAAGAAGGCGTCCACGAGACACTTCTTGAAAACGGCGGATGGTATAAAGAGCAATTTGACCGTCAGCAGGTTGAAAATTCCTCATTGGAGGAGGTGGGTGCATGAAAGTCGGAAGAAGATTAGTCGACTATGCGCTTTTATATAAAAAAATCATCATAGCAGCCCTCCTGATGCTGACCGTTTCAGTGGCTGCCGAACTTGCAGGTCCATTCATTGCCAAGAAAATGATCGATGATCATATACTTGGGATAGAAACTTCGTGGTTTGAAACCGATAAGGGAAAAGATGCTGTTTCATATAACGGTGAATGGTACAAACGTGAGCAATACTTTACTGAAAACGAAACAAAAGGGGAAGAAGTGAGAGTCCTGCAAATAGGAAGGGATTTTTACTTTGTTCCCGAAGCTGTAACATTCGATGGGGAGCGGTCTGTCAAGTCCGGTGAAATCATCATTACAAAAGGCGAACAGTCCGCAGCCTACCCTGCAGAGAAGTTGAGCGGGGATGAGTTGTTGGATTTCTATAATCCTGAAATACCAAGAATCGTCAAGCTGATCGCATTTTATTTCGGACTGCTGGTACTCGCGTCCTTTTTTCAGTACGGACAGAGGTTCTATTTGCAAAAAGCGGCAAATCGGGTTATTCAAAAAATGCGGAACGATATCTTTCAGCACATCCAAAAACTTCCGATCCGTTATTTTGACAATCTGCCGGCCGGAAAAGTGGTTGCCAGAATCACGAATGACACGGAAGCAATCAGAGATTTATATGTAACCGTACTCTCTACATTCTTTACAAGTACGATATACATCATTGGGATCTATATCGCCTTGTTTATCCTTGATGTGAAGCTTGCGGCATTGTGCTTGATCCTGATTCCGATACTCGTCGTCTGGACTTATCTGTACAGGATTTATGCTTCAAAATACAATCATGTCATTCGTTCAAAAGTCAGTGACATCAATGCGATGATCAATGAATCCATACAAGGCATGAATATCATACAGGCATTCAGCCGTGAAAAACAGACGAATGAAGAATTTGAAGAGCTGAACGGCACACATTTTAAATACCAAAACAAATTACTGAGTTTAAATTCTATTACTTCACATAACCTGGTAGGTGTTCTGAGAAATGTGACATTTGTGGCATTTATCTGGTATTTCGGAGGAGGCTCGATCGGGGTTGGGTCGGCTGTTACGTTAGGGGTTCTGTATGCATTTGTAGACTATATCAATCGTTTGTTCCAGCCGGTGACCGGCATCGTGAATCAGCTCGCGAACCTTGAGCAGGCCCTCGTGGCAGGAGAACGGGTCTTCCACCTGCTCGATGAAAGCGGCAAAGATGTAGCAGACGAGAAGATGAACAGATACAACGGAAATGTAAGCTTCGATCATGTCTTCTTTGGTTACAAAGAAAATGAATGCGTGTTAAAAGATATTACCTTCGAAGCAAACCAGGGTGAGACGGTTGCTCTTGTCGGTCATACAGGATCCGGCAAAAGTTCAATCATGAACCTGCTATTCCGCTTCTATGATGCGAATGAAGGCAAAATCATGATCGACGGCAAGGATATCAAAGATATCCCTTATCAGTCGATACGCGAGCATATGGGAATCGTTCTACAGGATCCATACTTGTTTACTGGTACAATTGCCTCTAATGTGAGTCTTGATGATCCTCGTATTTCACGGGAGACGGTGGAAGTTGCATTGAAAGCAGTAGGCGCAGAAAAAGTATTCAAGAATTTGGCGAAAGGCTATGACGAACCTGTAATCGAGAAAGGAAGCACACTTTCATCCGGGCAGCGTCAGTTGATCTCCTTTGCGAGGGCATTGGCATTCAATCCGGCGATCCTGATACTGGATGAGGCTACCTCAAGTATCGATACAGAGACAGAAGCCGTAATCCAGGAAGCGATGGAAGTCCTGAAGAAAGGAAGAACCACTTTCATCATTGCCCACCGTTTATCTACCATTAAGAATGCGGATCAGATCCTCGTATTGGATCGGGGAGAAATTGTAGAAAAGGGTACACATGACGAACTTATGAAATCAGGAGGACGTTATTATCAAATGTATCAGCTGCAGCAAGGCACTTCAGAACTTGCTGGGTGATGAATGTGAAAGCACCTGACGCTATGTTAGGTGCTTTCATTTTTATTGATTCATGAAATGATATTTTTTATAGGAAAAAAGGGACTTCCCGATAGGAATGTCATGGTCTATAACATCTTTATAGAGGAAGGTCCTAATAACTTATCCCGACTCTGCTGCCCGCAAAGTGAGGGTCGATCAGTTCAGTGTAAATGAAATCAGCTGTGTCATAGATTGATATGCTTTTTCCTCCATCAGGAAGAGCATCTTTCTGCAGGCGGTAATCTCCGAGGCGTCCGCCATCCGGGAGATAGGTCGGACAGACAACGGTCCAGTCGAGTCCGGAAGCCCTGAGCATGAGAAATGACCTGAGGTGATCTTCAGCAGCTGCTGTCCTTCTTCTCTTTGATTCTTTGGACTGAAATCGGTAGAGGTGGGGCTCTGTACTGGAATTCAGTATCCCTGCCGTTCCGCAAGTGATGATGCGGGGTACTCCATGTACTCTCATCGCTTTTAATATAAGCGGCATACTCCTCGTTAATACATCCTCGTTGTCTGTATTCAAACAGCTGATTACGGCATCACAGCCAGCGATTATGCTGTGGACATTCCTTTCATTCAATACGTCCCCTTTAATGATTGAATCATCAGAAGTGGTTTCCCGGGCTGGATTCCTGATCAAACGGTGTATAGAATGGTTATGCCTGGCATTTTCATATACGATGGAACCGACACGTCCAGTACTTCCAAGTAATGCGATTTTCATTGTTTTCACCCTTCCATATGTAAACTTTCTTCCAATTCATTTAGTAGTATTCATTTTGAATATAATGGTTAGATTAAAAGTATATCAAAGGTAAGATATTCTCTAACAAATAAGTTTTGAATGTAAGATGTTTTAGTTGACTTTTTTCGGGTATCGTTTTATGATGACATTCGGAAAGTTCAAATTCCGATAAGAATAGTGGGGGTTAAATAATGAAAAAATGGAAAATATCCATTGTCCTGCTGCTGGCTATTTCAATGGTGCTGACAGCATGCGGACAATCCAAAGATAAAGAAGGGTCAAGCGGGGATTCGGAACAATCACTTTACGATAAGGTGAAAGAAGAAGGAAAGCTGTTGGTGGGAACAGAAGGTACATACCCTCCTTTCACATTCCACGATAAATCGGGAAAACTGACTGGTTTCGATGTGGAAATTGCCCGTGAAGTGGCAAAGCGGCTTGGAGTCGAAGCTGAATTTAAGGAAACGCAGTGGGATGCGATGTTCGAAGGTTTGAACTCAAATCGATTCGACATGATCGCAAACCAGGTCGGAATCCGCGAAGATAGACAAAAGAAATACGATTTTTCAAATCCGTATATCGAATCAAGTGCAGTCGTCGTTACGACGAAAGATAATAATGAAGTCAAATCGTTCGAAGACATCAAAGGTCTCACATCCGCTCAGTCACTGACGAGTAACTATCGTGATATTGCTGAAGAAAACGGTGCAGTCATTCAAGGCGTCGATGGACTTGCGCAATCGATCCAGCTTCTTGAACAGGGCCGTGTCGATGTGACAGTGAATGATAAGATTTCCATCCTGGATTATTTAAACAAACAAAAAGATGCCAATATCAAGATTGCAGCAGAAGCTGAAGATGCCGGACAAAGCGGCCTCATGTTCCGAAAAGGGAACGAAAAATTGGTGGAAGAAGTAAATAAAGCGTTAGAGGAAATGATGAAAGACGGTACGTACGAAGAGATTTCGAAGAAATGGTTCGGTGAAAATGTATCTCCTGAGTAGTATCTTTCAAAATCCTGAAGAGATGATTGATATTCTGCAAAGCTCCCTGCTTCCAATGATAAAGGGAGCTTTGTATTATTCTATCCCTCTAACGCTCATATCGTTTACTTTAGGATTGGTGATTGCCGTATTCACTGCATTGGCAAGGCTATCAAGATTTTCGGTTCTTAGAGGAATTGCGAGATTCTATGTATCAGCAATCAGAGGCACGCCTCTGTTGGTGCAATTATTCATTATTTTCTTCGGTTTGGGTTCGTTGGGAATTGAATTCCTGAAATTAGAACCATTCCCGTCTGCTGTCATCGCCTTTTCCTTGAACATGGGGGCTTATTCTTCTGAAATTGTGAGAGCCGCCATCCAGTCGATTCCTAAGGGTCAGTGGGAAGCGGGCTATTCCATCGGGATGAATTATTCGCAGGCATTGAAGAGAATCATCCTGCCTCAGGCAACAAGGGTTTCTATTCCGCCTTTATCCAATTCATTCATCAGCCTGGTAAAAGATACATCGCTCGCTTCATTGATCTTTGTAACAGAGATGTTCCGCAGGGCGCAGGAAATAGCAGCGACAAACTATGAGTTCCTTCTCATGTATATGGAAGCTGCTTTCATCTATTGGATCATCTGCTTCATCCTCTCAGTCATACAGGGACGTATAGAAGCACGATTAGACCGGTATGTGGCTAAGTAGTACAACATTAAGGAGGGATACCGATGATATCGATAAAAGGTCTAAAGAAACGTTTTGATGACCTCGAAGTCCTGAAAGGAATGGACGTGGAAGTCAAAAAGGGGGAAGTGATCGTTCTGATCGGCCCGTCGGGATCCGGTAAAACAACATTTCTCAGATGCTTGAATGCCCTGGAAACACCGAATGATGGCAGTGTATCAATTGGAGAAAAGATAGTTGATTTTTCTAAAAAGGTTCCTGCTGCCGATATACTGAATATGAGAAGAAGGACGGGAATGGTCTTTCAAACTTATAATCTTTTCCCGCATATGACAGCTCTCGAGAACGTGATGGAAGGGCCGGTCATCGTAAAAGGCAAGAAAAAAGCGGAAACAAAAGAAAGAGCGATACGGCTTCTTGAAAAAGTCGGACTCGGAGATAAAGTCGACTATTATCCGTATCAGCTTTCCGGCGGTCAACAGCAAAGAGTCGGGATTGCAAGAGCACTTGCAATCGAACCGCAGGTCATGCTGTTCGATGAACCGACATCTGCACTTGACCCGGAATTGGTCGGTGAAGTGTTGAAGGTCATGAAGGATCTTGCTGAAGAAGGTATGACGATGGTCGTTGTGACGCATGAAATGAGATTTGCTAGAGAAGCAGCAGATAAAGTCATCTTCATGGACGGCGGATACATCGTAGAAGAAGGGACACCGCAGGAAGTATTCGAGAATCCGAAGCACGAGCGGACCCGTCAATTCTTGAATTTAATACAGTAAAATACCGAGAGATGAATGGGATTCCCATTCATCTTTTTTTTAGTTTAAAGAAGGGAAACCTCTGTGTTGGAAAGAATTGTATGATGTAGAGGAAAGGGGATTCCGGATGAAAATAATAAGAAAAGTACTGTTTATTTTTACAGGCTTAATCTTTATCAGTGCCTTGCCGAAGCTGTTTTATGCAACTGATCTTCAATATGTGAACTTGACGGGTGAAAGTAACTCATTTGGTTTTTACCCATTAAAATATGCAGCTGCCATCCTTGATGTGGTCAATAAACTGTTTCAGCCTGAATATTGGTCACTTATGAGAATGGGAAAGGAATATGCACTGGCGGACGTCATTGGTGAGCGTGCATCATATTCCATGAAGGTGTTTTTATTTTCCCTTGCTTTGGGTTTAGTCATCGCTTTTATAGTCAGTATAGCGATTACTTTGGCAAGTGGGATGATTCAGCGGCTGCTCATTTCTTTGGTGAATGTAATGGAATCACTGCCGGATATCTTCATCATCATCGGTGTGCAGCTGCTGGTGGTGATGTATTTCCGCCATACAGGGGTGTTGATCGGGGACATTGCAATGCTTGATGAAGAGATCTATTTACTCCCTGTCACTTGTTTGACTGCCATACCCGCAGTATTCCTTACCAAGACATTGATTTTGTTATTAAGGGAAGAAGAGCATAAGCCTTACGTAGAACTTGCAAGGGGGAAGGGCCTGAGCACGCTTAGGGTGTTGGTGCTTCATAGTTTTCGTAATGTCATTTACAGCATGTTCTATCGCTCCAAACTGATTTTTTCGTTCATGTTGTCGAACCTGTTCATCCTTGAGCGTTTATTTAACATGCGCGGGGTGATGGACCTGTTAATGTGGTCGACCGGTCACACCTTTGTCCTCATTAGTACAATTATTTTTCTGCCTTTCTTCCTCCTCTTTACATTTGTTGAACTGAGGATGAAGAAAAGTATCGGGATGAAGGAGGACGGCACCTATGCTTAAAGACCTGTGGAAACAGCCGAAATTCGTATCAGGCTTCCTTTTTATTATCGGGCTTCTAGTCATTAGTTTTTTGTACGAACCCTTGATAATGGACGGAATCGAAACAATCAGTTTTCTTCATATTAATGGTGAAACAGTAGGTCCCCCGTTTACACCGGCCGAGTTGCCGCCGCTGGGATCAGACCGGGTTGGGACCCCGCTCTGGACTTATGTAGCACAGGGAGCAAAATATACCATCATTCTTGGCTTGATCATCAGTCTCCTGCAAATAGTGTTGGCAATTGTATGCTCGGTTATAATGACAAGGTATTTAAAAAGGTTCTTAACTTTTTTTGAAGAAGTAGTGGAATCGATGATATACGTGCCGATGGCAGTCATTGCGTTTATGCTGTTATTTCCACTTCGGTTTGTAGTCGATGCAGAGATGGAGCCGGCCAAGTATATAATGATTCAAATATTTGTGCTCGCTTTCATCGGCATACCGCAGATCGTGGTTGTACTCTCAAAAGAAATTCAAAAAACCATGCAGGAAGAATTTGTACTAAGTGCAAAGACACTTGGTGCCAGAGGCTGGTCCTTATATAGCCGCCATATCCTGAGAACCTTGTTTCCGAGGGTTCTTCTTCTCTTTTTCCAAAGGAATGTAAGTGTGTTGATTTTATTTGCGCATTTGGGCTTTTTAGGGGTATTGCTTGGAGGCGGGGTCATGAAAGAAATAGTGATGTTTGAATCAAGATTATTTTCATTATCAAATGAATGGGCAGGGAACATAGGGAACGCCCGGGTTGAAATCATGACCGCCCCGTGGATCATATTTGCACCTTTAGTCGCTTTGTCCCTCACCGTCCTCGCTTATAACATAATGGCAGATGCTATTCAAAGCGTACTTCTGGGGGATACGAAGATAAATAAATCAAAGAATAAAGAAAAGATCGTACATCAGAAAAAACTGGAAGCAGTCGACGAAGATCAGTTTACTTTTAAAAGGGATCACACTTTGAACGGATGAGCGTTTTTGATAAAACATCCCAGAATACGATTACTTCATATCGATTAGTGGAAATATGGTAATGTGAATTTTTTTAAGGGAGGAAGAGAAATGGATTATCGGATTGAACAGGATACAATTGGTGAAATGAAAGTGCCGAAAGAGAAATATTGGGGCGCACAGACGCAGAGAAGCAAAGAGAATTTTCAAATCGGGACAGAAAGAATGCCGATAGAAGTGACCTATGCTTTTGCTCAGTTGAAGAAGGCAGCAGCCGTCGTCAATCATTCGCTTGGAAAGCTGACTGAAGAGAAAATGAAGGCAATAAGCAAGGCGTGTGATGAGATTCTGGAAGGTAAATGGGATGACCATTTCCCATTGGTCGTATGGCAGACAGGAAGCGGTACCCAGTCGAATATGAATGTCAATGAAGTCGTTGCTTACCGTGCAAATGAAATTCTGAAAGCGGGAGGGAGCGATGAGCTGGTCCACCCGAATGATGATGTGAATATGTCGCAAAGCTCCAACGATACATTCCCCACCGCGATGCATATTGCTGCGCACAAAGCGATCTATTCGGAGCTCCTGCCTGTCCTCGATCAATTTATTGAAACACTACATGGAAAAGAGGCGAAGTTTCGGGATATCATCAAGATCGGGCGGACACATCTTCAGGATGCCACTCCGCTGACACTCGGACAGGAAGTAAGCGGTTGGAGGGCAATGATGGAAAAGTCGCGTCATATGATTAAAGACAGCCTGGGACAGCTTGTTCATTTGGCGATCGGGGGGACGGCTGTCGGAACGGGCATCAATGCCCATCCTTCGTTCGGGGATAATGTTGCTCAGGAATTGGAGAAACAGACAGGTACCAAATTCGTATCTTCAGACAATAAGTTTCATGCATTGACTTCCCATGATGAGATAGTCTTTGTACACGGTGCGATAAAAGCGCTTGCCGGAGATTTAATGAAAGTGGCAAATGATGTACGCTGGCTGTCCAGTGGGCCCCGGAGCGGGATCGGTGAGCTCACGATCCCGGCCAATGAACCTGGAAGTTCGATCATGCCTGGGAAAGTCAATCCCACTCAAAGCGAAGCTGTGACGATGGTGGTGACCCAGGTTTTTGGCAATGATTCAGCCATCGGATTTGCAGCCAGTCAGGGGAATTTCGAACTGAATGTCTTCAAACCTGTGATCATTTATAATCTGCTCCAATCAGTAAGGCTGTTGACTGACGGCATCCGCTCATTCAATGATAAATGTGTGAAGGGGCTGGAAGCGAATGAAGATGTAATTGAAGATTTTGTTCAGCGCTCATTGATGCTCGTCACAGCACTTAATCCGCATATTGGGTATGAAAAGGCTGCCGAAATCGCGAAGAATGCCCACAAAAGCGGAGCAACACTTAAAGAAGCCGCCTTACAATCAGGATATCTGACCGAGGCACAATATGACAAATGGATCAATCCGGCCGACATGGTGAATAATAATTAACCTGCAGGACTGGCTCATATCGAGTCAGTCTTTTTAGTAGGATTATCAGCCAACGATTAAAAAACCCCTGGCAATCCGCCAGGGGTTTATTGAACTTATTATATTTCAAATTAGAATTGACCGCCGATTTGTTGTTCAGCCATTTGAACAAGGCGTTTTGTGATTTCTCCACCAACTGAACCGTTAGCGCGAGCTGTAGCATCTGCTCCTAATTGCACTCCAAATTCAGAAGCGATTTCGTATTTCATTTGGTCGATTGCTTGTTGAGCTCCAGGAGCTACTAATTGGTTAGATGAATTGCTGCGAGATTGTTGTGGCATAATCTGTCATCTCCTTAAAATATAGTATGTTTTTTGGTTGGGTCAGCTGGAGTTGCACCAGCACGCATTCCATTAGCGACCATCAGTGATGGTATAACCCAAGGTTAAGAGTTGTTGATCCCTTGTTACTAAGTATTATGGTTTGTTCGGAAAATAATATTCCAGACTGGTACAGGGAATTTATTCCTGATCAATTCCCTGTAATTTTCCTACATAAAACGGGTTCAAACTTAAAAGGATAACGTTATACAATGAATTTTGAAAGTATGGTGACACGCATGAAAGCTTGTGCATTATGTAATGGAATCGTGCAGTATAAAGGGTTATGCCCAAAGTGCGGAGATTCTACATCAGATCAGGGAAGATACTATGATTATTACGATGAATACAGTGCGTATATGGATATCCAGCATGTCCAATTGGCGGACGGTATCCCGAATAGCAGCTGTACAGATACATGCCTGCATTTATTTACATGTATCCGGTGCGGAGAAGAGGAAGGAAAGAGCATCAATTTAACGGAGTTTTAATATCTTAGAAAAAGACCACACTCCTGCCGGGTGCGGTCTTTCGTTTATAAAGGACACATTAACGGATCCTTAATTCTGATTCGGAATCGAAGAAATGCGCTTTGTTCATATCGAATGCAAGATCGATCGTCTGACCAGCTTTGATGTCTGCACGTGAATCGACGCGAGCAACGAATTCCTGACCTTCGATCTGCGAATAAAGCATCGTCTCAGCCCCAGTCAATTCAGATACCTCGATCTTTGCATTGATTTTTGCACCTTGCGCTGTATCGATGAAAAGTGGTTCATCGTGAATATCTTCAGGGCGAACGCCGAGTATGATTTCTTGTCCTGTATAGCCCTGCTCACGCAGTGCTTTCATCTTCCCTTCAGGAACAGCCACATGTGATTCACCAATTAAAAATGTACCTTCTTCAAGCCTACCGTGGAAGAAGTTCATTGCCGGTGAACCGATGAATCCTCCAACGAATACATTTTCAGGTTTATCGTACACTTCTTTTGGTGACCCTACCTGCTGGATGAGTCCATCCTTCATCACAACGATACGGCTGGCCATTGTCATCGCTTCAGTCTGATCATGAGTTACATAAATTGTCGTTGTTTGCAGGCGCTGATGAAGTTTTGCGATTTCAGCACGCATCTGTACACGCAGCTTCGCGTCAAGGTTGGATAAAGGCTCATCCATCAAGAATACTTTCGCATCACGGACGATAGCACGCCCCAGGGCAACACGCTGACGCTGACCTCCGGATAATGCTTTCGGTTTACGATCCAACAGTGCTTCAAGACCAAGGATTTTTGCAGCTTCCTGAACGCGTCGGTCGATTTCCTTTTTATCGAATTTACGGAGCTTAAGTCCGAATGCCATATTATCATACACGCTCATATGAGGGTAAAGTGCGTAGTTTTGGAATACCATTGCAATATCACGATCTTTAGGAGCCACATCGTTTACGCGTTTTCCATCAATTGAGAAATCACCTTTCGAAATTTCCTCCAACCCGGCGATCATCCGTAGTGTTGTCGACTTACCACATCCAGATGGACCGACGAATACGATAAACTCCTTATCATGAATATGCAGGTTGAAATCATTTACTGCCGTTACTTTATTATCATAGACCTTATAAATATTATCTAATTTTAATTCAGCCATTCTCGTTTCTCCTCCCAATTTGTAAGCGTTTTGTTCTATATGAACATTGTAAAGAAAGCGGATTCAAAACGGTATGGTCAACCTGCACAAAAATCACAGGTCACTTTTTAGGCAGGTTGTCAGATTCAAAGTTCAGGAGTGCAAGATAGGCAAGCAGTCCACCTTGAAATGATTTAATGTCGATGGCAGTCCTTTCAATGAATTTGTCGATTCGATACTGGACGCTATTCCGGTGCATGAATAATTTTTTTGCGGTCTGGCTGATGTTTGATTGATTTTCAAGAAATGCTTTCACGGTATGAATCAGCTCGGTGTCTTCTTCAAATACTTGTGAGATGGTACCAAAGATCTGTTTTTTCCATTCACTCGGAAAGTGCTTCAACAATAATGATGGCAGAACCGTGGCAACGGATTGAATATAGGGAGAAAAATGGCTTGACTCCGCATAAGAAAACATCTGTTTCTCATATTGAAAGGAGCGAATGAAATCCTTGTCAACGCGTCGGAATTGACCGATCAAGAAGGTCATGCTCATATAAAAGTCTGATTCAATGACATGGGAAATGGATTCCAGCTGTTCCTCATCCAGCATGATGCTGTTCTTTTCTTCGATGATCAACCCCTTTTGTTCATCCAGCTGGACGAGGATTGAGTCATGTGGAAGCAGGTGAAGAAGAGCTTCTTTCATTAATTGAGTGTCACTTCGTTCGTTAAGGATGAATTGAATAATGCGAAATTCTTTTTCCACATGGGAGGGGACCGGTCCCTTTTCATACAGGAAATCAAACCATTCCCTTGCCTGAGGTGACTCATTCAGGTGCCTTTTGCCGCTGCCCAATTGTATAAACAGACATTTCAACAATTCAACTTCATCCAGGCTGACATCACTTACATTTATCCCTATGAATTCATCTTGTCTACTATTTGTAAACCAGATTTTCTCAAAGGAAAGATCAGACGGGTAGTGTTTTTGGATAATTGCATTCGGGTATTTTAAAAGTAAAGAAGTTAACATTTCATCCCTCTTATATCAATTATTTATGTATTATAACCATTGTACTGAAAATATTTGGGGAATCAAAGGGTCCTGGATTGCAAATTCTTCCTGATTCAAATACTATGGGGGAAGGAATAAATCATTATGGGGTGTCCAATATGGAATACAATAAAGAAGTAACCAATCGTTTAAAACGTTTAGAAGGACAAGTCCGTGGCGTGTTAAAAATGATGGAAGAGGAAAAACATTGCAAAGATGTTGTCACTCAATTATCCGCAGTTCGTACAGCTGTTGATCGTACAATTGGTTTGATTGTCGCTAAAAATCTGGAGGCATGTATCCGTGAATCGGAACTTGAAGGCGGAAAAGCAGAAGATGCCATAAAGGAAGCTGTAAGTATGCTGGTTAAAAGCCGTTAAATGATGAAAGCTGCCGTACAGGCAGCTTTTTGTGTGCTGTTTTTCAAAAGCCGGGGGCCAGCTGAGAAGCATGCCCCCGATTTGAAGTTGATTAAGAATGTGCCGGAGGTTCCTCATGGTCAGTGATGAGAGTCGCTTCACCGATATTCGTTGTATCATCCCTCATATGAACGGATCCCCCAGATAATCCCTCATTGATAAATCTGTCAACGTCAAGAAAAAGACTGCCTTTCCCCTCATAATTGGTATCAGGAAGAAATTGATAGTCGTTTTTATCTTTCGCCATTCTTATCAGCCTCCTGAACCTATTTTTTGAAATCCGGTGAAGGTTCATTCATCATTTTGAATATTTTAGGGAGAGAGGTTTGAGAATATGGCTGGAAGGATATTGAAATATATAGGTTGTGCGTATTTTAAAGAGATGAAATTTAAAGCAAATCCATCTCTTAGGGCAGGCATGAGCAATATTGTTAATATAACATCTTGTTATTGGGGAATTACTTGCTAATATAGAGATTTTTCGTTTGATAAGTATTAATTCCAGCTTCATTCTTACAAAAACATCAAGATTCACTGTAATGAGGGCTATTATTATATGAGTGGAGAGCGTAATTGCGCCGGTTTTTGTATTATTGAGCTGGATAAAAATTAATTGCGCAGGTTTCCTGATAATTGCGCTGGTTTTTAAATAATTGCTTTGGTTTGACGATTATTGAGCTACTTAGAATCATTTTAAAATGTTCTTCGTATTTTCCAGTTCCGGCGGAGAGAAACGAGACATAATTCGCCTTCCCGCTAGACCTGTCTTATGCTTGTCGCCTCTGATCAAGCCGCCTCCGCTTTTCTATTGTCCAGCTCCGGCGGCTAGAGGCTCGAGACATAAGCCATGCCAGACAAAAAGGCAAAAAACGCCTTTATGGCTGCCCTGTCTTATGCTTGTCGCCTCTGATCAAGCCGCC
>NZ_JBAJHU010000002.1:0-722790 GCF_036867415.1 Mangrovibacillus sp. Mu-81 | reverse complement strand
AAACAGTACTATTCAATTAGCTGCTTAATAAATAAGTGTTCAACTTTATGGGTCCAGTGCAGAACGCGACGAGGAGGCTCACGGGCTACCCGCGGAAAGCGAAGTCTTGCACGGAAAACATTAGCGGTATTCAGTGATCTTCACTGATAATGTTCGCCTTTAGGAAGTTGTTTTTTGTTTTGTCCCAGCCTCTGAATGTAATTATGCGCGATAAGTACCTCTTCCAATCGGTTCTCCATTCTGGTGCCACGCACGTTTCATGCTTCGATTTCTTTTACAATCCGCTCACAAATCTCATGGGTGGTCAATGAGTCGCGGATCGATGGATCGGGCGTTGTGCCGTTTGCCACACAATCCAGGAAATGGTGGCAGAGCTGATAGAATCCACGTTTATACAGGGTCGGCTCCCAATCGCCGAATTTGGTGATGTTGATTTCTTTGTCGTGGTAATGGGTCGTTTCGACAAGACTGTCGACAACAACTTTATGATGTCCGGCATGATACTCAATCGTTTCTTCTGTCACCCCGCCGTTTCGGTTCATTATCCCAATTGCGGTGCAGCCCTCTCCGAGAAGCTGGATAACAAGATGATGCAGTTCATCTCCATTTTTCAAGCTTTCCACTCTTACGTCTTTTACCTCTGTATCCATCAGGAACCGGAGCGTGTCGATGACATGGATGAAATCTTCGACGACAAATCTCCGTACATGTTCGGGGGAGGCGAAGCGGTTTTTCTGCATCAGGATCAAACTGGCTTTTCCATGATCTTTCAGTTCCTTTACCTTTGGAATGAAGCGTCTGTTGAAGCCGACCATGGCGACTTTGTTTTGCTCCTCAGCGAGTTTGACGATTCTTTCGGTTTCTTCGATGTTCATCGAGATGGGTTTGTCGATATAGACATGGATCCCGTTTTCAAGCAGTCTTTCCGCCAATTCATAGTGTGCTTCCGTTGCGGTGCTGACAAATGCGGCATCGATGTCTTTTGTGATTAGTTCCTCGATTGATTGAACTTTTTCCTCGATTCTATATTTCTTTGCCAGTGCGTTCAGTGTTTCCACATTTCTTGTACAAAGGACGAGCTCGATTCCTTCTTTTTCTGAAAGTACAGGCAGATACGCCTTTTTGGCAATATCGCCTAAACCGATAATGGCTATTTTCACTTTGAATCACCTCTGTTGTTCTTTTCTTTATTCACCATCGTACAGGTTTGTCGGGGATTATTCTATTTTGAAAGATCGTCAATCAAAAAGTTTGGTAAACCGAGACGCTTTAACATGACGTGTGTTATCTCTTTTTTAGCCGAATAACCCTGCTGGCATGCCATATAATATAATTGAAACAAGTAGCATCAATCGTGATATCGTCTATCTATGATGATGTTAAGGTCGGAAAACGTATTGGTTGAATACAATCCTTTAAAAATAGGAGGGAGAGAAGTACAATAAGAGCTAGATTACATACGTTTAGGATGAAGGAGAAAATATATGGCTGAAAATGTAATATTGGCATTCGGATTGACCTTGATGGCGGGACTTGCAACCGGAATCGGCAGCTGCCTCGCGTTCTTTGCCTCGACGACGAATACAAAATTCCTTTCGATTTCGCTCGGCTTTTCGGCCGGGGTGATGATTTATGTATCGATGGTCGAGATTTTTGTGAAAGCGAAGGATGCACTTGTATCTGCCATGGGTGTGACGCAGGGAAACTGGATGACCGTTGGGGGATTCTTCGGCGGGATTTTGTTGATCGCCATGATCGATAGATTGATTCCGAAGCAGGGAAATCCCCATGAACTGAAGAAAGTGGAGGACATGAACCAGCCCGGGAATGCGAAGTTATTGAAGATGGGGACATTCACCGCGCTTGCAATCGCGATCCACAACTTCCCTGAATGAATTGCCACGTTCACATCGGCGCTGCAGGACCCTTCACTCGGGGTTGCCATTGCGGTGGCGATCGCAATTCACAATATACCTGAAGGGATCGCCGTTTCTGTCCCGGTTTATTTTGCTACGGGCGATAAGAAGAAAGCCTTCAAGCTTTCCTTCCTATCAGGATTGTCGGAGCCGGTCGGGGCAGTTGTGGCCTACTTGATATTAATGCCTTATCTGAACGATATCATGTTCGGGATCATCTTCGCTGCAGTCGCCGGAATCATGGTATTCATTTCGCTCGACGAACTTCTCCCCGCTGCGCAGCAGTACGATGAAGCCCATCTGTCCATTTACGGTACGAT
This sequence comes from Mangrovibacillus sp. Mu-81, assembly GCF_036867415.1. Lineage (NCBI taxonomy): Bacteria > Bacillati > Bacillota > Bacilli > Caryophanales > Bacillaceae > Mangrovibacillus > Mangrovibacillus sp. Mu-81. Next base: position 720,554 of record NZ_JBAJHU010000002.1, on the reverse strand, counting down.
TGCCGGTATGGCGGTGATGGCAGTCAGTTTGTTGCTGTTTATTTGAAAAATGTCGCTGGTGCGGGGATCGTTCCTGCTTGAGTGGAAGTGGTTGGCAGATGAGTGCCCCGTTGAGTCTAGTCGGCGGGGTTTTATTGTTGGGTTGGCGGTTTGAGCTGGTGTGGGATGTTTTATTTTGTGAAGGTCGGCCGTTGCGTGGAAGGATTTGGATAATTTTGTTAAAATGCAGAATTGTTGATCGTTTTGGCAGGATTGTTGTTCAAATCGGGTGGATTACGCGTGAAATTGAAAGGATTAATGAACAAGTTGATAGGAATAAGTGTGAAACCGGCAGGATTATCCTCTGAATCGGCTGAGATCATTTCAGCTGCGAATCCGTCAGCTGTATATTGGGATGAATAACTGCTCCTCGATTGAAATAATTGGTATAAAATGTTAATTGGCAAAATTAAATGTAATTTAGGCAAGAATAATGTCTATTTCGGCTAGAAAAACCACGATTCGGCCAGATTACAGCCCGAATCGGCAAGATTATCCATCACAACGGCAAGAATACGGGAAACGTGTTGTCCCAACCGGCTGGCCGTTAACGGAATTCATCACTAAAGTCGTAGCAAGTGTCCAGTCCACTGATTTATTTACGGTTTCTAATAGGATTACGACCAGTTTCGTAGAATACACTTAGAGGAAGAGCTTGTTTTCTACAATACATAGTCCACCAGTCTGATCGCAGACTGTGCATATTCTTTTTTCAAAATACAGTATTATATACTCAACAAATTTTGCGAAAAGAGCCTTATAGGTTAAGAGGAGGGGACAACATGAATCCATTATCAAGAGCCGAAACGGCTTTTTCATCTTTGCAATGGCTTTTTTTTATTTTTGCCAATACGGTTGTCATCCCTGTTTCGATCGGGGCGGCTTTTGAGCTCCCTTCTTATGAAGTGGCCGTGATTCTGCGCACTTCTCTTATTTTCACGGGAATTGCCTGTATGCTTCAGGGACTGTGCGGGCACCGCTATCCTTTGATGGAAGGGCATTCGGGGGTGATGTGGGGTGTGGTGCTGAACTTGTGTGCTGCTGCACCAACGCTTGGAATGAGCCTGACGTCTGTAGGCGGAGGGATTGCGACCGGGATGCTGTTGTCCGCTGTTGTGGTGCTCGGATTGGGAGCTGTAAGGCAATTGTCCGTGATACGGAAGATCTTTACGCCGATGGTCATGAGCGTCTATTTATTTCTGTTGACGTTTCAGCTTATCCTCATCTTTTTTAAGGGGATGTTTACTTTTTCGGACGATGGGAGTCTGGTCATTCCTGTCAGTCTGTTTTCTATCCTTGTGGTGCTCTTGGTGGCGCTTCTGAAGATCAAGGGAAACCGGTTATTGAGCAATTTCTCGATCCTGATCGGCATTCTGGCAGGGTGGATCGGCTATGTGCTGCTGTTTCCTTCCGAACGGACGGCAGGACCTGAATCGGAAGGGGCTTTCTTCTTGTTGTTTCCTTTCGGGGAGCCGAATTTGAATGCGGGGATTGTGTTCGTTACATTTATTGCGTGCATGATGAACCTGAGTAATGCGATCGCTTCCGTCCAGGCGGCCGCTCAGCTTTTTGAAGAGCCTTCTTCCGAGAAGAGGTTGAATGCATCGTATTTGTTATCGGGGATGTATTCTATTGTAGGTGCTTTGTTCGGTCTGATACCTTATGCACCGTATGCATCATCCATCGGATTCCTGGAAAGTACGAGAATCCTCCATTTGCGGCCGTTTCTGATTGGCGGGGCACTTATGTCTCTTTTGGGGATTATCCCGTTCCTTGGTGACACTCTGGCCGATATGCCCATCACGGTGGGGAATGCTGTACTGTTTACAGCTTATTTGCAGCTGTTCGGCACGTCATTAAAAAGCTTGCATGGTACCGTGTTCAATTCTGAGACGATTTACAGACTGGCGGCTCCGGTGCTTGTTGGGATGTCCATTATGAATATGGACCCCGCAGCATTCAGCAGCCTTCCGGTTTTCTTACAGCCGATTGTGTCAAACGGGTTCATTGCAGGGGTATTTCTTTCAGTGGCGCTTGAGAAATGTGTAAGATGGGATCGTTATGATGAGGAAAAAAAAGCAAAGTCTGCCTGAAAGGGGTCAAGTGAGGGGAGGACATAGCTTACCAGAATATCAATGTTATAAAAGCTCCCGCCTCAAACAAGGACGGGAGCTTTCATCTTCATCTATTCTTCACTATTTCTTCTTCGCCCAATACCGCATCCATTGCCAGGCGTCCTTCGTTCAATACGGATTTTTTCCACTCGTCATTCAGAGGGTAGAACATCTCCCTGAATTCAGAAAGGATCCATTCCCGGTCATCCTGATTTTCGGCACCTTCCCAGTACAGGTGGTTTTCAAGGACGATTGTCATGAACTCTCTTAATTCGGCTTTTTTTCCGGTTCCGAATGTACCGAATTCAAAGAGGGCAGAAAATAGATAGGTAGATGGGTATTGCTCGTTTTTCAGTTTGTGAAAGTGATTGGTAGAATCGCCTTTTACCTTTTCCGGTGTAAATTTTTGGATATTATTCAAGCCGTATTTGGCTTTTAGCTCCTCTTCGCTGCGTTCATCCTCTGATGAAACGACCATGGTGACTTCGTTGGGCGGTCCAAGGGCTGTATGCCAATCCATATGAATGACGCGAGGGTAGTCGGATAACAGCTGTTTTTGAACCCTTTTCAGGAAAATTGTCGTTTCTTCCTCTTTTTCCCCTCCATAATAGACGCCTCGTCCGTATTCGAACTGTCCCATCCCTTTTGCCTCTTTGATCGCACTATACCCTTCTGATGCAAGGGCTTTAACAAGCTGTGCCTGCAGTTTTATTCTTTCCTTGGATAAGTCCGTTATTTTCCCGTCAGAAAGGAATAATTCACTTTCTTTTTCATAATTCTTGTTTACATCCTGAGGAACGGTAGAGCGGTTATATAAGTAATTTCGATTTAAGTCGACATTATTTTCTGTGACCCTGCGGAAGTTTCTCATCCCCCAGGGGTTGAGGGCGTGAATGAGGCAAATGCCGGTTGTCGCGGGATCGATGCGGTCCAGATATTCTTCTGTCAGTAAGTGAATCATCGCGGCGCCGGCATACCCTTCTATCCCGTGTTCCCCCGTTGTGAAGAATAATGTTTGATTGTCGGTGTTTACCGCTTTCGAGGAGATCATATCGATGGTGTTATCTTCTTCTTCCCCTATAGATACGGTCGTAAGTTCTGCATCTGGCCATTTTTTCTTTATTTTCTCGAGATGCCCGCGAAATGTACTTCTCGATTGTTCATAGCTGCTCGGAAAATATCCCTTTACTTCATTCATTGATCCATTCACCCTAATCTGTTTGTTTTTTAACGATTTGAAATTCTTTCCCCTTACTCTTTCCCGTTTCATTAGTTCATAAACTGAATCTTTTTTCTGTATTCCATAATTTTCAATTGATAGATAGGGTGTTTAAGAGAATCGGATTGTACTATTTTCCATACAAATACTGAATGTTTACAAATCTGTATACTTGTACACATAAATGTACACAATTGTAGACAAAAATGTATACAAGTATACAAAAGTGTACACATATTGATATGAACGGATGTATTCACATTTGTATACAACGATACAAAATGTATACAAAATAGGTCAAACATTACATTTGTGTGATAGAGTTGAAAGTAGGATTGACCGGAGATGCGAAGTGATTTAATCTTTCATTAAGAGTTTAAATTTTTTGATAAATTTTTACTTGGGCTGTTTTCTTAATGATTGCTGATTTATGTCTTCATCTGCGTGTTGGAGAGAACTTACTCAGCTTAATAGAGATATGGACATACAATCGAAAATACCCAAGTTTGGTATTTTCATATGAAAAGAGCCTACTTATAAATGAAAGGATGATTTTTTTGACGAACTCTCGAATTGCTGCAATTGATGTAGGTAACGATTCTCTTAAAGGTGTTTTTGGAAAGATGGACAGTGAACTGAATATCCCGAATGTGATTGCAAGGGATATTGAAGATCGTCCGATTATTGGAATCGAGGAGTTGGACAAGCAAGATCCACTGGACGGTATACATATTCGTGTCCACTCCCCTGCCCTTCAGGATAATAACGCAATTTATCGTGTGGGTAACTTAGCGGCGAAAAGCAATAACTCGACTGAACTGGATCCGGGCAGCAGTAAATCAGAAGAAGATCAGACGCTGATCATGCTGTTTGCTTCTTTAGCATTGGATGCAGCTGAACAGGATACTGCTTTTAAAAAGAATAATAATGTCATAGAAGCGAATTACACACTTGGTACGGGACTTCCGCTTCGTGAAGTGAAGGAAGGGAAGGATGTCGGTTACCGTTCTAAGCTTCTTGGATCTGTGCATCAGGTGGAATTCCTGGTGACACCGCGCCATCAAGGCATCAAGGTGAACATTAAATTTGAAGAAGTGAAAGTGTATCCAGAAGGATTCGCTGCCTTCATCAACCTTGTGATGGACAATAACGGCAATATCATCAATAAAGACCTGATCGACAAGCGTATCCTGATTCAGGATATCGGCGGACTGTCAACGGATATCGCTGTGATCAAGAATCGTAAAGTAGATGACGACAAGGCGCAGGGCTTCAACCTGGGTGTGTCTGAATCACTTGAGTTGATCCGTGAAGAAATCCGTTCCAAATACAGCATTGAACTGGACAGCCGCCGTGATGTAGTTGAAATCATCACGAAGAAAAACGACCGCAATCATATTATGGTCAAAGGGAGCCGTACAAGCGTGCATGAAATTGTAGACCGCATCCTTGTCGAACTTGCCAAGAAACAGTATCGTCACCTTCGCAATATGTGGCAGAAGAACTCCCAGACGGAAATCTGCTACTTCATCGGCGGCGGTTCAAGCGTTCTGAAGGAATATATCAAGACGCTTAACAACAATCTTGACGGCTACAATATCGATTTCTTTGAAGACGAAAATGAAAGCATTTGGATGATGGCGAATGCATATTACAAATTAATCGCTGATTTCTCAAGAAAGAATCAAAAGCAGGATCATAAAAAAGAAGATGAGAAAAAATTAGCGAAGACCAAATAGGGTGATTTTATGAAAGAAAAGGGGATGTCAAGGGGGCAGCCGATCACATTTCGAATCCCCTCCGATACACCTGATCACATACTGAAGCATTTGCAGAAGTTAAAGGAAACGGAAAAGCGAAATTTCTCCGGGAAAATCGCCGAACTTGTCGTGAATGGGGTCAATGATTCCGTTTCAAGGCAGCGGGAAGCAATCACCATCCCGCTGCCGAGGGGGCTGGATAAGTCCCAGCGTGACTGGCTGAAGCATGAGCATTCCGAAGCTTTACTTGGCAGTATTGTGTATCAGTTGTTAACAAATCCTGTCCGTACCGCTTCCCTCCTCGCTTCATTAAGCAGCAGTGCCCTGGATATAGATGAGGCACTGTATCTCCAGGAAGAAACTGCAGCGGGTGAGGATTCCGTTTCCTCGCGGGAATGGTCGATCGATTCCGTGATTGATGACCAGCCTGTGGAGCCGGCAGAAGAAGAACGGACGCATTCAACAGATGAGGATCTTGATGACTTCGATTGGGATCGTGCCATGAAGTCCAGTGATCCGGCAGAGGAAGAACAACCGAAGGAAGAATCGATGGAAGACTTGCTCGGTGACTTCCTTTCACAGATGAATAAATGATTGAAGGCCCGTCCCTCACCGCATTAAATTGGTGGAGGGACGGGCCTTTCTTTACTGTTCATGGGATGTGTGTGAATCGTCTTCTTCCGGGTCACGGTTTTTAAGGAAGAAATGTTCCCCGGTAAAGATAAGGATCATAAAGACGATGGATATGCCGACTACCAGCAGGTCTGATTGTGCTTTTACCCAAACGAACGCTCCAAGGACAATGGCGTCAAGAACGAGTGCTGTCAGGACAATGACTGGGTTGGCATCCACTTTACCGCGCAGATGCTTAAACACGCCCCAATGGACCATCATATCCATCACAAGGTAAAGGATGGCGCCCATGGAAGCGATCCTGCTTAAATCAAAGAATATGGTCAGTGCCATGGCGGCGGCGATCGTGTAGACGAGCGTGTGCTTCTGAATGCTGCCCGGCATGCCGAAATGCTTATGCGGAATCAATTTCATATCGGTCAGCATGGCGAGCATGCGGGAAACGGCGAACACACTGGCGATGATTCCTGTTATCGTAGCGATGATGGCAATGATGACTGTAAACCAGAGTCCTGCACCGCCGAATGCCGGTCTGGCCGCTTCAGCAAGCGCATAATCCTTCGCTTTGATGATTTCTGTAAGAGATAAGTTGCTTGATACAGCCCATGCCAGCAGCAGATAGACTGCCAGACTGATCAAAATCGATATCGTAATCGCTCTCCCGACATTCTTCTTCGGCTGCTTGATTTCCGATCCGCTGTTTGTGATGGTCGTAAAGCCTTTGAAGGAAAGAATCGTCAACGCAACGGCTGCAATGTAACTTGCAGTCGAGGGGTCTGGCGGGTTCGCTCCTCCCTCTGCCGGTTGAAATGTGAATCCGACAACCCATAAACCGGCAATGGCAAATACGGCCAGGCCTGCAATTTTAATGAGTGAGGCAATACTTGTGAAGGTCTGGATGAAACGGTTGCCTGATATGTTCACCAGGAATGCAAACGTCAATAAGCCCACACCCAATAAGGGAATGAGGTAATTGGACTGCTCCCCATCCACCAGCTGCAGTGTATAGGTACCGAATGTCCTTGCCACAAGACTTTGATTGATGACCATCGAAAAAGCCATCAACAGTGCTGCAGAAGCGGTCAACGTCCCTTTCCCGTACGCTTTCACCAAAAACATTCCGATCCCGCCTGCGGAAGGATATTCATTACTCATTTTCACGTAAGAATATGCGCTGAACCCGGTCACGATTCCCCCGGCAATAAAAATAAGCGGGAACCATGCGCCTGAAAGTTCTGCCACCTGGCCGAGCAGGGCGAAAATACCGGCACTGATCATCACCCCGGTTCCGAGTCCGACTGCTCCTGTAAGCGATATGCTGTCTTTCTTATAATCTGATTCTGACATGTTTTCACCTCTCCAGTTAGAATTGCTAGAGTATGTATTTTGTATACCCCGAGAGTATGCAGTTAAAATGCAGAACCTGCTAAAAATCGTTCAAATCATCCGTTTCCGGGTATAGATAAACGAAAGGAGTGAATGACATGCCGGTAGAAATAAAACGTGCATATGAAGAAAAGTCCGATGGAGACGGCGTGCGTATTCTCGTCGACAGGCTTTGGCCGCGGGGAAAATCAAAGGAAGAACTCGGGATTGATCATTGGATGAAACAAGTGGCTCCATCACCGGGTTTGCGCAAATGGTTCGATCACGACCCTGATAAGTTCAATGAATTTAAAGAGAAATATAAAGATGAACTCCACAACGATGAAGAGAAAACTGAAGCCTTGGAAGGATTAAAGAAGATTGTGAAAGATCATGACAAGGACGTAAGCCTGATTTATGGCGCTAAGGATTCCACCTGTAATCATGCGATTGTATTAAAGGAAATCCTCGATCGGCAACAAGTATAGCAAAGACGACGGGGCGTGTGCAGAATGGTGTGGTGCACACGCCCCGTCTTTCCGTCATGCCCTCCTCCTCCCCCCTTTGTGAACGGTTCGACCTGAAACAAAATTCATCGAAATGTAACATATTTGTATTAATTGTTTTTTGTTTAAAGAATCAAATCGGAAAAACGTTGAAACCCCTGCCATCACATTGTTACAAACACCCCTTCAAACCAATAAACAAGTATAAATTATACCAGTTATTTTCAAGTATTATCCAGCCGTGGTTTTGAGCTTTGGTTAAGGAGGTAAACACGGTGTAAACAACTTCATACTACCGTCGTGAATTGGACCTTTGAGAAGCCTGGGTTTAAAAGTTGGATCAGGCAACTTCTATTAAGAGAGGAGTGAAAGGATGAGTATTCAAAAGAGTACGGACAGTTCCAGTCTCGCAGAAGTCATTGACAGGATTTTGGATAAAGGGATTGTGATTGATGCATTTGCACGTGTTTCTCTTGTCGGGATCGAAATCATCACGATCGAAGCCCGGGTGGTCATCGCAAGTGTGGATACTTGGCTGCGCTATGCTGAAGCAGTCGGCCTCCTCCGTGACGAGGTTCAGGAAGAAGGTCTTGCCTCACAGAGCAATGAAAGAAACAAACAATTCAGCATTTAACCGTGCATAAATATAAAAGTTAAATAGAAAAGAGGATGAAAGATGGCAGAAACAAAGAAGAAGGAAACGAGCAGGAAACAGGAAGAAACGAAGGACGCTCAAAGCCAAGATGGAGGACGGACTCCGATGAACGTGAACTACGCCATTATCGGCGGTGTAGTCGGAGCCGGTGTCGGGCTGCTCAGCCATCCCGGAACGGGTAAAAAGCTGGCGGGCAGCCTGGGTAAATCAGAGGTCATGCGAATCGCGGGGAATGAATTGCGCCGCACCGCCCAGGAGTTCATCACTGAACAGGCGATGATCACCTTAAGGCAGACGGCAACAGGGTATATGAGCAAATATGAAGACGGCTTACTGCCATTCACTAAGAAAAAAGAAGAAGAGGAAGAGCAGCAGGAAGAATCCTCTTCAACGCAGCAAAACGACGAATTGGAAGAAATCAAAGAAGAAAACAAAAATCTCAATGAGCGATTGGATCGAATCGAAGAAATGCTCAGCAGTCTCGTGGAATCCAAAAAATAACGATTCAGCATCGGCGGGCGTTTCCTAAGGGGGAATGACATGAGTAAATCTGCAGCAAAAAAAGCAGCCGGCAAAATGGCTGAAAAAGTAGTCGAGCACACCCCTGAACCAGTTAAGGAAAAAGTGAAGGATAAGGTCAAGGAAAAAGCCAAGGAGAAATTTGTTGAAGGCGTCCAGGACAAAGTTGAAAGCGGCATTCAATCAAAAGCGAAAGAAGCTTCCGAAAAGCTTGAATCGGCTAAAGAGAAGAATGCCGATAAGGTACACACGAAAGCTGAAGAAGCGAAGGAGAAAGTGCAGGATGTCCTGCTCTCGGTCCGGGAAAAACTGGGTAATGCCAAGGAAGCCGGTGAAGAATTTCAAAAAAAGATTTCTTCATCGAACAAAGACAAATCCAGGCTCAAAGGAGTCTCGGATTTAAAAGGAGTCAATGATATCAAGAGCTCGAACAACATCAAGAGTTCCACTGACATAAAAAGCTCGACCAATATTAAATCATCGACAGACATCAAAACCATCAGTTCAAGATAGCAGCTTTGAAAGGAGATTTACTAATGGCAATTCAAAAGAGTACAAACAGTTCAAGTTTAGCAGAGGTTATTGACAGAATTCTGGATAAAGGGATCGTCATCGATGCCTTCGCACGCGTTTCAGTAGTGGGGATCGAAATTCTGACTGTTGAAGCAAGAGTGGTCATCGCAAGTGTGGATACATGGTTGCGTTATGCAGAAGCAGTCGGTCTGCTTCGCGATGAGGTGGAAGAAAACGGCCTTGCAACCCAGGAAAATGAAAGAAGTTCACAATTCAGCATTTAAGCCTGACCATAAGGGAATGGTAAAAAGGGGATCTCCTGCGGATCACCCTTTCTCCCATTTTCATGTCTAGCGTAAGGAGGCATTTATGAAAATCCAAGAGATCATGGCGAATGTATCTGATTTCTTCAATGAGCATGTTGCGCCCGTCCATAAGATTACTTCGGTTGAAGTAAGGGAAGAAGAAGGATGGCGTGTAATCGTTGAAGTGATTGAAGAAAAAGAATACATGAAGAAATATGCAAAGGACGAAATGGTGGGCACGTACGAAGCCCTGCTCGATAAAGAAAAAGAAGTGATTTCGTTCAAGCGGCTGGATATCCGGTACAGAAGCGCGATCGGACAGGAAATGTAGGGCAAGTGAGTAGGAGGGAAAGCCAACGTGACAGTCTTACGGAACAATATCAAGAAAGACAGCAGGGCATTAATCCAGGATGAAGCAACGAAGGAATTGATGACCCGTTCGCTGCACTATCTCAAAGCTGGTTATCCCGTACATTTCACAGGACCTTCCGGAGCAGGGAAGACCTCCTTTGCGCTCGCTTTAGCCAAGAAAAGAAAAAGGCCGGTCATGCTCATACACGGTAACCATGAGTTGAACAACAGGGATTTGATCGGTGACTTTACGGGTTATACCAGTAAAAAAGTCGTCGACCAGTATGTACGCTCTGTTTATAAGAAAGATGAAAGTGTGACAGAGACGTGGAGGGACGGTCGTCTCCTGGAAGCGGCTAAAAACGGCTATACTCTTGTCTATGATGAATTCACGAGATCACAGCCAACGACCAATAATATCTTTTTATCCATTTTGGAAGAAGGAGTCATCCCGTTATACGGAACGAAATTAACGGAACCGTTCGTTAAGGTCCATCCGGAATTTTCGGTCATTTTTACAAGCAACCCTGCAGAATATGCAGGTGTTTACGATACACAGGATGCCCTGCTGGACAGGATGATCACCATCCCGGTAGATTTCATGGACAGTGAAAGGGAAGCGTTGATCGTATCGGAGAAAGCGGATCTGGTGATAGAAGAAGCAAGGAGCATCACCTCGATCATTTCACGATTGCGTGATCAATGTACAAAGGAGAACGAACACGGGCCAAGCTTGCGTGCATCGTTGATGATTGCAAGGCTTGCCATTGAATTGGACATTCCCATAGATGGAGAGAACGAAGAATTTCAACGTCTATGTGTCGATATAGCGGGGAACAGCATGACACGCGGCATAGAAGCCGAGAATCCCGCAGAAAAAGCGGAACAGTTGATAATAGAGTCATGCAAAGACATGAACCGATAACAAAGGAGAGTTTTCCCATGAGCCAAGAGAATGGAATCTATATATTCTGTGCAATTCAGACGGATAAAGAGGAACAGTTCGGAACAGTGGAGCTTGAAGGGGAGACGCGTGAAGTCTTCACGATCCAATACAAAGATGCAGCCATGGTGGCAGCTGAAGTACCGATGAAGATCTACCATCCTAAGAAAGACAATCTGCTTATGCATCAGGAAACGGTATCGAGCGTGATGAGCAGGAATGATACGGTTATCCCGATCAGCTTCGGGAACGTTTTTCAAAGCGAAGACGATGTAAAGGCGCTGCTTGAAAACCTTTACCCGCAATTCGAGAAGCTTTTCCCGGCAATCAAAGGAAAAATCGAATTGGGCCTTAAGGTCATCGGAAAGAAAGAATATCTGGATAAAATGGTGAAAGAACATCCGGAAATGGAAAAAATGTCTTCCCAAGTGAAAGGCAAATCCGAATCAGCCGCCTACTACGAACGTATCCAGCTCGGGGGCATGGCTCAAAAGCTGTTTGCCTCACTTCAAAATGAGATGAAGCAGGAAGTATTTGCACCTCTTGAAGAAACGGCGGAGGCAGCAAAAGCAAACGAACCGTCCAGTGAAACAATGCTTCTGAATGCGGCGTTCCTGGTCGATCGCGACAAGGAAGAATTATTTGACCAGAAGGTGAATGAAGCACATGAAAAGTGGAAGGATAAGGTCGACTTTCATTACAGCGGACCATGGCCGGCATATAATTTCGTCAATATCCGCTTAAAGGTTGAGGAAGCCGGATGATCCATAAATTGGTGAGTGCACCAATCAACATGGTCATTAAGATCGGAGAAAAGATTCAGGAAGAAGCCGACAAGGAGCTTTACGACCTTCCTACCATTCAGCAAAAACTGATTCAGCTTCAAATGATGTATGAACTCGGGGAAATCCCGGAAGAAGCCTTTCAGGAGAAGGAAGACGAACTGCTGGTACGATATGAAATCGCGAAGAAACGTGAAATGGAACAATGGGAAGAAATGACGAAGAAAAAGGAATGAGGGTGAACGAATGAGCGATTTACTTTATTTATACGGCTTGATCCCAACGACCGAAGCAAATGATCAATCGCTTCCCTCTATAACAGGTTTCGATGGTGAAAGCGAGCTTTACACCATCCCGGTTGGTGACGTGACAGCCATTGTGTGCAATCTTGATTCCGGCAAACATACGGAAGTGGAGTTAAAGGATAAGATTGAAAATGATATGGAATGGCTGCAGGAGAAAGCCTTTCATCATCATGAAACCGTCTTGATGGTTTCTAAAATGTATACGATCGTCCCGTTGAAGTTCTGTACGCTTTACAAAAGTGAAGACAGCTTGAAGAGCAGCATTGAAGGCACCCGCAATAAGCTGGAAAGCACCTTCAAAAAGCTGAAAGGGAATGAAGAATGGAACGTGAAGATTTTCTGCAATGATAATCAGCTCAGGGAAGAAGTGAGCGATAGCAACCCCGCTATCGAGGAGAAAAGAAAAGAGATCAGCGAGCTGCCTAAGGGAAGACAATTTTTTGAAAAGAAAAAAATAGATCAGCTGATTGATCAGGAACTTGAAAACGAGAAAAACCGGATCTGTGAAGAGGTACACGAAAAGCTTAAAGAAAAGGCGCTCGAAGGCAATGTAAAGAAGAACTGGGGCAAGGATGTCACCGGACGAAAGGAAAATATGGCCTGGAACTCCGTGTTCCTGATCGCCGTAGATCAAGTGGATGACTTCATCGAGGAGGTGAACCGGTATAAAGAAGAACTCGAGAAAACAGGTTGGAGCTTTGAAGCTTCCGGACCATGGCCGCCTTACCATTTCTCAAGTTTTTCATAAAAATTGGCTGTTTCAAGAGTGTACCCAGAGGGAAATTAGTCAATATGGTAGCAAATAGAAAGGGATTGTGAGCTATGACAGTAAGAGAATCGATTGAAAACAAGGATATTGCACTCATAGATATATTAGACGTGATTCTCGATAAAGGTGTAGCCATCAAAGGAGACCTGATAATTTCGATCGCAGGTGTCGATCTCGTCTATTTAGACCTCAGGGTATTAATTTCCTCGGTGGAAACGCTGGTACAGCATAAGAACGGCACCCGGAAGGAAATCAATTCCGAAAAGCTTGATAAAGAAAGGGAGGAACTCATCCATGCAACAGGCCAGCCAGACAAATGGGCGCAGCAGGATTAATTTCGATTCAGATAATCCTGAGGATGGATTAGCACAGCTTGTCCTCACCGTCATTGAGTTAATCAGACAGATCGTTGAAAGACATGCCATGAGGCGTGTGGAAGGCGGTACCCTTACAGATCAGCAGGTGGAAGATCTAGGGGTTGCCTTGATGAACCTTGAAGAGAAAATGGAAGAATTAAAAGAAATCTTCGGTCTTGATGCTGAGGACCTTAATATAGATCTCGGGCCGCTGGGAAGTCTGATGTAATCACTTCCTGACTTGAGCCAAAGGAGGACAACGATATGGCTATGGAACATTCCATGCAGTCAAATACGCTAGTGGATGTTTTAGAGAAAGTCTTAGATAAAGGAGTTGTCATCGCAGGAGATATCACGGTCGGGATAGCAGATGTCGAGCTGTTGACCATCAAAATCCGTTTAATCGTCGCTTCAGTCGATAAGGCAAAGGAAATCGGCATGGACTGGTGGGAAAATGATCCTTACCTAAGTTCCAAAGCGGCTGACAACAATACACGGGCCCTTGAAGCTGAAAATAAAAAGCTGCAGGAACGCCTGGAATCACTCGAGAAAAAGATGGACTCAAATCGGTTGAAAACTAGTAATCAATCAAACTAATCGGAGGTCTTAACAATGGCAGAGAAAAATTCAAAGGTTGAAAACACAACAGTAGAGAATGATACACAGGATAAAAACGCAAAGAACGATAAGAAAAAGAGAATGAGCGGCCCGATCAGACGCACAGTCGCAGGAAGTGTGCTCGGTGCCACCGTCGGATATCTGGCAACTCCGGAAAATGGGAAAAGGCTGCTTGATTCAATCGATCAGGAAAAACTGAAAAGCAAAGGGCTCGATTTCGGAAAAGCAGCCAAGGAAAAATCAAGAAGTGCCGTTACCTCATTGAAATCTTCAACAACAAACTTATTTAAGCGTGATAAGAAAGAATCGGATGACTCAGAAGAAGAAAACGAAACAACATTAAGCTCAAGTCAATCTGAAGAATCAAACGGGGACAACGATAAGGACAACGACTATGAATCTCTTAAACAAGAAAACGAAGAGCTTCAGAACCGTCTCCAAAAATTAGAGGATATGCTGACAAAGCTGACTGAAGATGACGGTGATGACGAGGAAGAAGATGAAGATGAAGACGAAGAAGTGAAGGCAAAAGGAAAAAAGGGTTCAGCTAAATCTTCCAAGAAGGCAGAAGAGGAAACGGAAGATGATTCTGACGATGACGATGAAGAAGAGGAAGACGAAGAAGAGTCAAAGAGTGAGAAAAAATCTTCGAAAAAGAACGAAGACGACGATGGAGACGAGTCTGAAGAAGAAGATTACGATGAATCTAAAGAAGATAAAAAACAGAGCAAATCAAGTTCATCCAAGAACAAAAAGCGTTCAACACGCAAGTCATCAAAATCAAAAAAATCAGCAAACAAAGAAAATGAAGACGAAGAGGGAACAACGCTTTCCAGTGATGACGACACATCTTCATAATAGGCTGTATCCGCAAAAAAATGGTGCGTATCATACTAGCGGAACGCAGATACATGCTGTTTGAAAAGAGCGCGTGTACGCCCTGCATTCTGTATACTTCATAACGTACGAAAAGCTGGAAAACGGCCTTTTACCAGACAGCCGGAAGGGAGAAGTGAATATGAGCTCAGAATCTAAAGATAGTATTCTGGAATTCTTTGTACAAGCAGCCAATAGGCATGACTTTACGTTGGATATAACACTCAATGTGAATGGATCGGTCATTTCAGGCACCCTCGTCTCCGCAAAAGACTACTTCGACGCTCTCAGTGAAAACTTTGAAGACGGCAGTGATGTTGCCCAGAAACTGAGCGACGAACTGGTCAAAGCAGGGGAAACAGTCGAAGAAAACAACAGTACTGAAGCCAATTTCATTCACATGAAAAATACGAAAGTATACTGCGGAGACAGTAAAGCCACTCCATCCAAAGGAAAAATCCTGTGGAGAGGCAAACTGAGTGAAGTTGACGGATTCTTCCTGGGGAAGATATCTGAATCGAAGAGCAGTAAATAAGGAATGCCCGGAGATCTGTCTCCGGGCATTTGTACGTTAGGAAGCTGATCATGGAGCTCTCATTTCGATCCATGGAGTGGCAGTCGGGTCAATTCGCGCCCCGCCAGTTGAAGATCATGATATAGTGTGTCACCCGGCTTGCGGATCACCGCATATTCACGTCCTTGATTGTACTGACTTTATTATTGAGAAAATTGATGTGCACGAATGAATTCTCCGTATCGCCATTCCATATATAACTTACTTGATGGGCTTTCGTCCCGGATTTGCCGTTATCCCCCTGCTGCTTGCCTTCGCCCCCGATGATGCCGACCACTTCGTCGAGCTCCATCCCCTTATTAATTTGCTGTAATTCCTGCAGGGTGATCTCAGGGGTGTTCACTTCTTCATTAGCCCCGGAACTGGAACAAGCCGATACAGCCAAAATCAGGCTCCCACCGATGAAGGCCTTTAGGAATGTTTTTTTCATGTGTGTCCTCCTGTTTCGTTCTTTTAGTAATGGAACGGAGGGAAAGTGGAATTTGTTTCGTTTTGTTTGAATTTTTAAAAGGAATAGAATCAAGGGGATTATTTCCCGGGTGCCGGTTTAGAATTTTTTCCCTTGTGCAGCGCGGCCGAGCATGAAAGGTATTGATTGACGGAGATATAGTAAAATTTGGTTCATGTTTTCTTGGTGTGTCCAGCGGGTAAACAGTAAGTATCAAAGGAGGTTACCTTTTTATGAAACGTTTAATTAGCAGACTGATCAAATGGGGACCTATTGTCTACCCAATCTATAAAAAGTACCGCAATAAGAGAAAATCCCGTAAATCGATGACGTATTAATTAAGAAAAGCAGCCTGAGGGCTGTTTTTTTGTTTGGTTTTGGACGGGATTAAGGTATTTCGGAATGGCAGGATGGCAGTGGGGTTGTGATTGGCAGGTTATATTTTTAATGGCGTCGAAGGGTATGATTCATTTATTAGAAATATGAACCACTTCCGGGATATGTGGTCCATTCTGAACCTTTTATGAGCCATTCTGTAAAAATACGATCCATTTTTCAAATTCATGATCCTTTGAGAATGATTCTAATGTAAGAAAGTGCAAACAAAAAAACCCCTTGAGAAATCCTTCTTCCTCTCAAGGAGTTTTCAAATCGTTATTAATGAGACGTTTTTCTCATTCCTCTCAGCAGTAAGCTTAACAGGAATACGAAGATGATTGCCCCGATCAGTGCCGGGATGATGGCGATTCCTGCGAGTGTTGGTCCGAAGCTCCCAAGCAGTTCTCCGCCGATCCATGCTCCGATGATACCTGCGATGATATTTCCGATGACTCCGCCGGGAACGTTTTTACCGAGAATCAAACCTGCTAACCAGCCAATGATTCCTCCAACGATTAAATATAAAATAAAACCCATAATTATACCCTCCATTTGTTTGTATTGTATGAAATGCTGTTAGGTTACTATTTCCCGTTTTAACGGGATGTGAAACCTCAATAAGTGGTCACTTGGAATATTTTTTGAAGAAAATACATGATGTATTTAAACGCAGGAAGTTTGTCCTGATACTTTTTATACTCCACTGTATAGATGCCGTCTTCGTTATTCCAGACCCGTTTGAAATAGTCGTCCACCGATTGGATGAATTCACTCTCATTTGTTGAGACGAGCTTGATATTCTCTTCAAGATTGTAGTCATCGAGATTCCGAGATGTGTAGTTGGTGGATCCCCCGATGACGGTGGACTTTTTCTCCCCTTTGACATAGATGAATTTCGAATGGTATTGTTCTTTGTTCGTGTCATACCAGCGAATCTTGATGTATTTCTTGTTCAGATTGTGAAGTTCGGAAGCGATCGGCAGGTTGGGAAGCCCGATCTTCTCCTGACCGAATGCGTTCTGGTTCGGGTCTAATATGAGTCTGACCTCCACTTTCCGTTCCGCTGCATCTTCTATGGCGTCGATGATATCCCTGTCGGCTAAGTAAAACATCCCGATCCAGATTTCGTCTCCGCTTTCAGCCTCGTCCATAGCCTTGACCACGTGATCCTGCACTTTGCTCTCGGTGAGAATCTGCGCCTTCACATCAGTGCCTTCTCCGGAACCGGAAGGCTTGATCGATTGTTCAAGCTCTTCGTTTGTCGGAAAAGCTTTTTCATCCCCGTCGGAATATGCAGCCACCGCTCTTTCTGCTTTTACCATATCCTTGAGGATATCCCCCTTTACTTTAAAAGCGATATTGGAGTGGAATCCGCTCGCGTCGTGGGGGTTGGCTGACAGAATAAGGCCGGCATCCTCTGTGATGACGACTTTTCTATGATTCGCTTTCACATTCAGTAATTTCAAATAAGACCGTGCCGTCACCTTTGGGGCAGAAGCGGCCATCGGGTTCGGCAGCCAGCCAATTCCTTCCTGTCCGAACCAGCCGAGGGCTGATCTCCAGATTCCTGAATAAATGATGTTCGGATCGCGCAGCTTATTCAGGTTGGAATAAATGACTTCCGCCCCCAGTTCCTTCAGCGGATCAATCTGATCGGCAGTATGGGAACGGTAGGTTGTATTGATGTGATCGGTGATGAAGACAACCTTTAGGCCGGGTTTTTCTATCATTTGATCTTGGATGGCCTGTTTCAGTTTCTCACTAAGTTTCGGGAAGGGACGGGAGCCGTCCGTGTATCCATTGACGAGAAACAGGTCCAGTACGAGAAAATCGTCTGCTTCTCCGATCGTTTTGTAGACTTCATCAAAGATGGAGTGATCATACACTTCCTTGCCGTTTATGTCATAGGTAAGATCGTATAAAAATTCCACATCTTTTTGAGGAAGGGTGTATACTCCTCCTTCGTACGATATCCCCGGCGGAAGGGGTTTTACCCGATGGTAGAGCATGATGGCGGACAGGATCAGGATGACTGCCCCTCCGATCCACCAGCGTTTCTTCTTATACCACTTTTGCTTCTGTTCCAATTGAATTCCCCTGTTCTTCTCTATTTTTAGTTACTATACCCTGTACGGTGGAGAAAGAATCCTGTTTGAAACGTGATACTGAAGTATTTATTGAGGGAGCCAAGGGCTATCGATTTGTAAAAACGGGTTTCTCCTTTATCATAAGAATAAGAAATGTTCTAAGGAGGAAGCGGTTATGTCCCATTCTAATTTCAAAGCATTTGTATTCGATGCCTATGGTACGCTGTTCGATGTTCATTCTGTGATTGAGAAATGCAATGAATTGTATCCCGGCAAAGGGGAAGCAATCAGCAGGGTATGGAGACAGAAGCAGCTGGAGTACAGTTTTTTGCGGCAGTTGATGGGAAAATATGCGACTTTCCTTGCAATCACCAGGGATGCCCTTCATTATGCATGTAAAGAGGCGGGTGCCGAGCTTACGGAAGACACGGAAAAACAATTGATTGATTCGTATCTGAAGCTTCAGCATTATGAAGAAACAGAAGAAGTATTGAACAAACTGCAGACATACCGAACGGCGATTTTCTCCAACGGTTCGTTCGATATGTTGAATCCTCTAGTCGATCAATCGCCGTTTTCATCGTTACTGGACGAGGTTCTTTCTGTGGATGAAGTAAAGCAGTTCAAACCGACGCCGATGTCATACCAGCTGGTCCTTGATAAGCTTGGTGTCAGAAGAGAGGAAGTCCTGTTCATGTCTTCGAATACATGGGATATCGCAGGAGCAGCAAGCTTCGGCTTCTACACCGCCTGGATTAACCGCCAGGGAAAAGTAATGGACGAACTCGGTGTCAAACCTCACTATGAATACGGGGATCTGCGGGGGATACTGGCTCACGTGGAATAAGGAAATGGATATCAGCCGTCCCGGTTGGTATCCACTTTTTTTACCCGTGACAGGTAAATGCGACTTTGGTGGCGAAAAAGTAGAAAAGACCTTATAAAAAAGGAGGTGGGGGAATGGTGCCAGAACATTTGTTGGTTAAGGGAGTAGATGTTGATTCAAAAACGAGATGCCGCCATTATCATAGTGAAAAGGATATCATCGCAATCAAGTTCAAGTGCTGCGATACCTATTATCCTTGCCATCTATGCCATGAAGAAACGGCCGGCCACAAACCCTTGCGCTGGTCGAAAGATGAATGGAACGCCAAGGCTGTGTTGTGCGGGGAGTGCAGGAATGAACTGACGATTATTCAGTACATGAATTGCCAATCAGTATGTCCGTCTTGCAAATCCTCATTTAACCCGGGTTGTCAGACTCATTATCATCTTTATTTTGAAGGGTGAAGGGGATGAATGTTCCACGTGAAACGAAGGAGTGATGACATGACACAGGAGAAAGCGACGTTTGCAGGCGGGTGTTTCTGGTGTATGGTCGAGCCGTTTGACGAACGGGAAGGCATCATCGAGATCCGGTCCGGCTATACCGGGGGTGTGACGGAGCATCCTTCCTATAAGGAAGTGATTTCGGGAGACACGGGACATGTGGAAGCAGTTCAGATCCTATTCGATCCGGATGTGTTCCCGTATGAAAATCTGCTGGATGTGTTTTGGCAGCAGATCGATCCTACTGATGCATCCGGCCAGTTCAAAGACCGCGGTCAATCTTATCGAACCGCCATTTTTTATCATGATGAAAGACAGAAGCAGCTGGCATTGAAGTCGAAGAGGGAGCTTTCGGAGAGCGGCAAGTTCAGAAAACCGATTGCGACGGAGATTCTTCCTGCCCGCGCCTTTTTTGATGCGGAAGAGTATCATCAGGATTTTTATAAAAAGAATGCCTTCCGGTATGCGTTGTACAGAAGAGGTTCGGGAAGGGAAGAATTCAAGCGGGAACACTGGCCGCAGGACCGGACGCATTTGAAAGAAAAACTAACCGGTTTACAATATTATGTCACTCAGGAAAACGGGACCGAGCCGCCATTTGAAAATGAGTATTGGGATAATACTGAAGAGGGATTATATGTCGATGTAGTGAGCGGGGAGCCGTTATTCACTTCGAAAGATCAATTTGACAGCGGCTGCGGATGGCCGAGTTTTACGAAACCGGTGATGGATGCGAGTGTGAAGGAGCAGTTTGATCTCTCCCATAAATCGACCAGGGTGGAAGTGAGAAGCAGGGAAGGCGATTCCCATCTTGGACATGTATTCCCTGACGGACCGGGTCCCAAGGGCCTCCGTTACTGCATCAACTCTGCGGCACTCAGGTTCATCCCGAAGGAACGACTGGAAGCGGAGGGGTATGGTGACTTCTTGATCTTGTTCAGAGGTAAAAAATAAACGTGTCCGCAGAAAGAAAGCTGCGGGCACGTTTTTCATTCAGTTCACTTTTGCCTCTGCTTTTTCAAACAGATTTTCGACTCCCTGCACCCGTTTAATGGTCGTGATGTTCCCTTGGTGCAAGCCTTCATGCCAGTTCGCGAAGGCAAATACATCCGCCAATGTGGTCAAGGTCACGGACCCGAGATTGAACGGCTTTTCCCCCTGTTCGTCGAGGCGGCCGCTGAACACCCCTTTCAATCGCTTCGGCTGGTCTTTAAGAAGATGACGGAGTTCGGACAGCGATGGAGGCGTCAGGCTGCTTTCCTTCCATGTATCCGGACTCGTATGGAAGCCGAATAGCGTGTCGAATTCTTTCGGGATCCCTTTCTTATCTTGTTCCCCTAAAAAAGAGTAAAGCAGATTTTCGTGTGATAACAGGATATGTCCGAGGTTCCAGCGGATCGAGTTCCGGAAACCGTCCGGCATCTCATCTGCCTGCTCCTCCGTCGTCGCATCCAAAAAAGCTAATGTCCGCATGCGGATGAAGTCCAATTGTTGAAACCATACGTTCTCGTTCATCGTCATTTCCTCCCCATAGTTCGTTCACAGTCTACTATTCGGGATGAGGGATGTAGAATCCTTTCAACGACAATAATAAAAGTGTCCCTGAATAAGATTCAAGGACACTTGCGATGGTTTTTATCAGTCTTGAGGACGGTTCTTCTGCGGTTTGGCACGTCCTGTTGTGAACTCCACCATTTCAGAGCTTGTGCGATTTCCTCTTTTAGCATTGGTATTTGCCTGTGCATTGCGGTTTCCCTGCTTTGTGCGGCCCATACGGTTCCCTCCTAAAAAGTACTCTTGCCTTTTTAGTGTGGGGAATTTCTCAAGAAAATATACTTTCATTACATCGTCAGCCATCGTCAAAAATTGACATATTTCGTTTTGATCCAGTATATTTCCCGGGCTATATTCGACGTTATTTGAGTTGATCTTCCATTCTGCTAAGGGGTTTTTTAGCCGGTCCTTCCACAACGGTTCCATCCACAGCGAACCTTGATCCGTGACAAGGGCAATCCCAGGTGTGGTCGCCGTGGTTCCACGAACATTCACAGCCCATATGCGTACAGGTGGTGTCCACCACGTAAAGCTCACCTTCATCGTTTCTGTATCCGCCGCAGCGTCTGCCGTTCACCAATACAATGGCTCCTTCGCCATTCTGGATATCATCTGCCTTCTTGGTCGGGATATCGAGCTTTCCTTTTACCAGTTGTGCAGCAACATTGGCATTTTCTTTGGCAAATTTCCTGATGCTCGGATCGGCCTTGAAACGGGACGGAGTAAAGAGGTCGCTGTAGAGATTATGGTTCCCCATGACATGGTCGGAAAGGATCTGTCCAGCGAGTGTCCCGAGCGTCATCCCCCATTTGCGGAACCCGGTTGCGACGAGGATGGCCGGGTGCTTCTTGGTTATAGGTCCGATATAGGGGACCTTGTCCAATGTAATCAGGTCTTGTGCAGACCATCGGTATTTCACTTCCCCGATGCCGAATACCTCATTTCCGAATGTCTCAAGCGCCTGGTAATGCTCTAATGTATCTTTCCCTTGTCCTGTCTTATGGTTATCGCCGCCGATGAGCACAAGTTGTTCCCCGTCGGTGTCTTCGGTATAGCGGAGAGAACGGGTCGGTTCCTCTGCGCTGAGATACATGCCTCCCGGGTACTTTTTATCCGTTTTCACTGCCAGCACATACGAGCGGTCGGGCTTGAGCCTTGCGAAATACCCGCCCATCCCGTCATAGAAAGGGAAGTGGGTGGCAATCACTACATATTCACTGTCCAAGTGATAGCCGTCTTCAGTTACGACCTGCGTGCTTTCGCCTTCGTTGATGGTCTTGGCCATCGTTTGTTCGTAAATTTGTCCGCCATTTTCCACAATCTTGTCAATGAGTGCTTTGAAATACTTTAACGGATGGAACTGTGCCTGATTTTTCATGACGACCGCATTTTTTACAGGAAGATCGATCGGCAGCTTTTCAACCAGCTCACTGCTTATTCCGAGCTTCTGATAGGCGTTGTATTCTTTTTCGATCTGATTCTTGTACTGATCGGTTGTTGAATAAATATACGCATCTTGTTTTGTGTAGTTGCACTCGACATTTTCCGTCTGAAGTGTCTGTTCCATGAAAGCCAGTGCCTTCATATTCCCCTCATAGTATTTCCGAGTGAATTCTTCTCCGAAGTGATTGATCAGCTCATCATAAATCAATCCGTGCTGCGCGGTGATTTTGGCTGTGGTATGCCCGGTGGTCCCGTTGACGAGGCGTCCTGCATCGATCAAGGCGACCTTTTTCCCTCCTTGGGCCAGCAAATAAGCGGTGGTGAGACCGGCGATGCCTCCGCCAACGACGGTTACATCAGGGCTGATGTTTTGTGCGAGCTTAGGAAATTCAGGCAGTTGAACGGATTCACGCCAGAATGGTTCCGGCTCCCGGTTGAACGAATTGTTGTTAAGAGTATCCATATGGATCTGCTCCTTTCTTTTACGTCTCTACAATTTTTCCCCATTGTCAGAAGAATAAGCAGGGATTTGGAAAAAGAAAAACAAAAAGGCTCTTTCTGTTTGAATGATGGATAGTATTGGATAAGGAAAAACAGCCAAAAAAAAAAGAGATCAACTCCAGAGAGTCAATCTCTTATCCAAATTGATTATGAAGATTTTTTAAGATGATCTGCTGATTTTTCAGCTGAGTCCACAGTTTGTTTCAGCAGCATCGAGATGGTTACTGGACCGACTCCGCCAGGGACCGGGGTGATTGCGCCGGCTTTTTCATAACAGGATTCATAATCGATGTCTCCCACGTTTCCTTTGTTGTACCCGGCATCAAGTATGATGGCGCCTTCCTTCACCCAGTCTCCCTGAATGAAGCGAGGCTTTCCTACTGCAGCTACGACAATATCAGCCTGTGAAATGATTTCCGGCAGATTCTCTGTATAGGAATGACAAGTCGTGACGGTTGCGTTGCGGTTCAACAGCATCATCGAAACCGGTTTGCCGAGGATCGGACTTCTGCCGATAACGACGGCATGCTTTCCTTCAATCGGTACATCGTAGAAATCAATGATATTCATGATCGCAGCAGGTGTACACGATGGATAGTCGCCGAAACCAAAGGATGTTTGACCGAAGCCGAGACTCGTTACACCATCGACGTCCTTATCGATGCTAATGGCTTCAAACGCGGCACGTTCATCGATGTGCTTCGGAACAGGGTGCTGAAGCAGGATGCCGTGTACATCCTCATCCTCGTTCAGTTCGTTCAGGACACTAAGCAATTCACTGGTCGTCGTTTCTTTCGGAAGATGGATACGGCGGGATTCCATGCCGATTTTTTTGCATGCATTGCCTTTCATCTTCACGTACGTTTCCGAAGAAGAATCATCTCCGACAAGGACGGTGGCAAGACATGGTGTTATGCCGCTTTCCTTCAAGGCTGACACTCTTAACCGCAGGCTTTCCTTCACTTCTGCTGCAACTCGTTTTCCGTCTAAAATCAATGGTTCCACTGCAATCCCTCCTGTGAATAGTAAAAAAAGACAAGGGCATGCCCTTGCCTTTTGCCCAGGCGATCGGCTAAATGGCTTATGTTCAAAATAAAGTCGCAGCTCCCCTGTGGTTATTTCCACATTTTCGCCAGTCACTGCTCATATATAAATTCATATTCATTATAACACGAATATAAATAAAATTACCAGACAAAATGTTCGTGTTTATAAAGAATCTCCATCAAAGGTCTGAAAAGAATACCGGCCCAATTTTCTACAGAGAAGCTTCCCTAACAGCCGATTTGCAGCGTTAACCGTTTTCATAAACTAGAAGCAGTAAAACATTTTGAGGAGGAATTAATATGTTAAACAATAAAGTGATCATGATTACAGGTGCATCGAAGGGGCTGGGAAAGGAACTGGCATTACAATTTGCGAGGGAAGGCGCGAAGCTTGCGATTACGGCAAGAAACCCAGGTCCACTAAGCATAGTTGAAAAAGAGATTCGCGCTCTTGGTGCCGAGGTTGTGGCGACAGCGGGCGATATGTCGGTACCGGGTGATGTGGACCGTTTCGTTTCAGTGTCGGAGGAGGCGTTCGGCAGAATAGATGTGCTGATCAACAATGCGTCCATCTTCGGACCGGGTCCAAGGCTTTTGTCAGATTACCCGGAAGATGATTTTCTTGAGGTATTGAGAGTGAATGCATTCAACCCATTCATCGTCACGAAACGGGTTCTCCCGGGAATGATGATGAAAAACGCAGGGTCCATCATCAACCTAACTTCCGAAGCGGGAAAAACCGGATTTGCCGAATGGGGAGCCTACGGCATTTCGAAATTCGCAGTCGAAGGTTTGACCGGGACGTGGTCAGATGAACTCGATGGCTGCGGGGTTCGTATAAATATGGTCGATCCGGGTGAAATGGACACCGGCATGCATGACAAGGCGGTCCCTGACTGTGATTACCCTTTAGCCAAGCCGCATGAACATATGGATGTATTCCTGTATCTTGCTTCGGATGCTGCGCAAAATGTATCAGGAAAACGATTCGAAGCGCAGGAATTCAATTGGAAACAGGGTGAAGAAAATGAATGATACGGCCTTTGACATCCCGCCACACTTGAACGCCGCGGCGCCGGTCGAATTCACCGGGAAAAGCAGGGATGAAGTAAAAATGATGGTGCTGAACAGGAGAACGGGTGGATGCCTCCACACCCGCTTTCAACAACTGCCGGACCATTTGTCGAAAGGGGACCTCCTGGTAGTCAACAACAGCAGGACGATCCCTGCATCTCTTCAAGGGAAACAGGGAGACCGGGTGTTTGAAGTGAGGCTCTCCCGGAAAGTGAGCAGTAATGAGTGGGATGCGTTGATACCAGGCTCCATCTACGACACTGCACTGCCGATTTCCTTTGGTGACGGGGTGAGCGCCGCCATGGTGGGCAAAGGGAGCGAACAGCCCCTGGTCCGCTTGGCGTTCACTATTGAAAGTGCGGCATTTTACGATTTCTTATACCGGAAAGGGCAGCCGATCCGCTATGAATACATCGATGTACCGTGGCCGCTCGATCAATACCAGACTGTATACGGATCCGTCCCGGGATCGGTGGAAATGGCGTCTGCCGGCAGGGCTTTCACGTGGAAACTGATCTCACAGCTCCGCGGCGCCGGCATAGAGGTCGTTCCTCTTCAACTACATGCCGGACTCAGCTATTACGGGGATGACCGCTGGCCGTCTCCGAAACACCACCCGGAAGAATACCACCTTCCCCACGGGACGGCTGAAGCCATCAGGAAGGCGAAAACGGAAGGAAACCGGGTGATCGCAGTAGGGACGACCGTTGTCCGTGCCCTTGAAACCGTAGCTGCTGAACATGCCGGGAACCTGGTGGCAGCGAAAGGTGTGACAGATTTGTACATCACAAAAGAAAGCTGCCTTCGCGTCGCCGATGGTCTGCTCACCGGGCTGCATGAACCGCAGGCAAGCCACCTCGACCTGTTAAAGGCGTTCGTTTCGGATGAGCATTTATTCGGGGCATACCAAAACGCTTTGGCAAAAGGATATATGTGGCATGAGTTCGGGGATATGAATTTGATTTTGTGAGTGAGGAAATGGGGTGAAATCATGGGGATGCATCACATCGGAATCAACGTCAGCAGCCTGGAAGACTCAAAGGAGTTTTACCATAATCATTTTGGATTTGAGGAAGAGTTCTCGACTGCCATGGGAAGTGAGCATATTCTCTTTTTGACACAGGGGGAAAACCGGCTGGAATTGATTCATGAAACCGGCACAGAGCCTTCCCCTTCCCCGCATGTCCACTTTGCATGGGAAGTGAGGGACATAGAAGCAGAAATAAAGCGCCTCTCCCATCAAGGATTGAAACCCACAGAAGGGCCGATCCAGCTTCCCAACGGTTGGAAAGCTGTTTTTTACAGAGGGCCCGATGGTGAGTTGATCGAGTTGATCGCAATTAAATAAGGATTTTGAAGAGTCTGAGAATCTTCCTTTTTTCAAAACTGAGAGAGTGGGTTAATAATCGGTTCCAGCGGTTGATTGGAGTGCAAGACAAATACTCCTGCGGGAGAAAGTGACTAAAGTTAGACTTGTCCAGCTCCGGGGCTTAGAGGCACATGTCATAAGGCAAATCGACCAAGAAGGCAAAGGACGCCTCCGTGACCAATTCGCCTTATGCCACCCGCCTCTGAGCAAAGCCCCTCCGCTATTCTGCCCACAGGGAGGTACGACCGAGGAGGCTCACGGGTCACCCGTGGAAAGCGAAGTCTTGCACGGAAATTAAAAGCGGCTTTCAATAGTGCTTCTCCCTTAATGGTACATACCTCACCAACCCGATAGGTTTTATGAAATTTTTTTGTTTTCCCATCTGTGTTACAGTTATCCGGGCATTAAGGAATTTATACAGATTGGGAAGGGATTTTCATGAAAAGGGAATTCATCATTCGCTGGGCTTTTTTCTTCATTGGCCTGCTTGTCCTGGCCTTGGGGATTACGCTGACGATTAAAGGAAAAGATCTTGGAATCGGTCCATGGGACGTGTTTCATTACGGGTTGTTTAAACAGCTCGGCCTCACGATCGGGACATGGTCGATCGTCGCCGGATTCTTAATCCTGTTGATTACAGGCATCGGTACAAAATCATTTCCGAAAATCGGTGCGTTTTTAAATATGATTTTAATTGGTATTTTCATAGATTTATTTAATTTCCTGATTCCGGATCCGGAGTCGCTTGCGGCACAGTCGATTGTGTTTGCGGTCGGAATTATTGTACTTGGCTACGGGATCGGGCTGTATGTTTCCGCTGATTTAGGAGCGGGTCCCCGGGACAGCCTCATGCTGCTGGTCGTTGAAAAAACAGGCTGGAAAGTGCAGTGGGTCAGGAATGGTATGGAAATGGTTGTTTTCTTCTTCGGATGGCTGCTCGGCGGCCCGGTCGGCATCGGGACGGTCATCATCGCCCTCGGACTGGGTTCAATCGTCGGTATCTCCCTGCCGCAAAGCAGAAAACTGCTCGACCACGTCATTGCAAAACAATGGACAAAACGAGACAATCCCCTGGCCAGTTGAGGGGGTTGTTTTTTGTATGATGAACGAACAACATAAATTCCCCCGCGTAACAAGGGATTTCAGCAACGCAGCGAGAAATAGATAGAGAGAATGTATGACAGGAGCGGATGAAGATAGAAATCACTTATTTTAGTTGGGAGAGGCTTTCATGAAAGAGCTTGTAGGAAATTGCGATCGTTGCGAGAAGCCGCTTTACTGCCTGGATGGTTTCTTCAATGGGGTAAAAACGCACAGCGGAAAGAGTCTGTGTTTCGACTGCAATGAAGAGGAGGAGAAGGAAGCATGAGTCATGAGTATGCGGATCGATTGGTTTCGGTATTGAGAGAGAATCGGAATGAGGAAAACCGGGAAGCGATGGAGAACTATATGCGCAATCAATTTGCGTTCTTTGGCATCAAGACACCGGAAAGAACGGCGCTGCTGAGGGATTTTCTGAAGAAAAACGGCAACCCGCCGGTGGAAGACATGCCAGCCATTGTCCGATCGCTCTGGAGTGAGCCTCAGCGTGAGTGCCGATATGCTGCACTGAGCCTTCTGGATAAGCAGGC
The DNA here is from genome assembly GCF_036867415.1 of Mangrovibacillus sp. Mu-81. Taxonomy (NCBI): domain Bacteria; kingdom Bacillati; phylum Bacillota; class Bacilli; order Caryophanales; family Bacillaceae; genus Mangrovibacillus; species Mangrovibacillus sp. Mu-81. The sequence continues at coordinate 692,492 of NZ_JBAJHU010000002.1, read as the reverse complement.
AAAGTATCTTTCAAGGGAACATCTGCCGCTTTTGGAAGAGATGATTCTGTCTGAATCATGGTGGGATACGATCGATCATATCGCCCCGCATCTCGCAGGCAGGATCCATGACAAAGAGGGTGCGGATGACTATCTTGAGAAATGGATCAGAGCAGAGAACTTCTGGTTGAACCGGACTGCCATCCTTCATCAACTGAGATACAAGGAGAAGACAGATGAAAACCGGTTATTCCTCTACATCCTCATGCACAATGAATCCAAAGAATTTTTCATCCGGAAAGCGATCGGCTGGGCGCTCAGGGAATATTCGAAAACCAATCCAGAAGCTGTAAAAGAGTTCATCGAACGTGAAGATCTTTCTACATTAAGCAAGCGTGAAGGCTTGAAACACATCAACAGGTTGGAAAATGTGAAATGAAGAGAGTTTCGAAAGCCCTATGTTTTGAATGAATCAACCCTCATTATGTATGATAGAAAGAAGAAAGAGGAGGTCATTCTATGGATTTTATGCTGCAGCGTCCCGACGCACAGGAAGAAGTGAACATTCAAAGTCTTCTTGAGGATAAGAAATCCGCCGTCATTTTCGTCCGCCACCTTGGCTGACCGATCTGCCGGAATTACCTCATGCAGTTGCGTGAGCGCGTTGAAGAATTTGATAGACGAGATATTCAACTGGTTGTGATTGCACCGTCTAAAGGAAGCTTTGTTTCTCAATTCCTTGAAGCCTTCGGTCCGTTTCCATTTACGATTTACGGCGACCCGTCGCGTGAAGGCTACAAACAGGCCGGCACGATCACAGTGCCCAAATTGAAACTTCTCAGCAAAGTACTCTTCGGGGTTATTACCCGCAAAGTGAGAAACATCTTTCCTGATGAACAGGGGCAGAAGAAATTTGTCCAGAAATCGATGAAAACCCAGGATGTCTTTATCCAGGGGGCCACACTTCTCTATAATGAAAAAGGGAAAGTCGTCTGGAAGCATGTGGATCAGTTGCCAGAAGATCATGCAAGCATTGATGATTTGTTGAATAAAATTGATTTGAATTTATAAAAAATAGCTTTTGAAGGTAAACCGAAACAATCAGAAAAAGATGAAGGCTTTCATGAATAAAAGCAGTTCCATTTTGGAGTACAAAAGTCATCGTGTACCCTTAATTGAACTGCATTTTTTGTTCTAAAGAGATGAGAAACAGGAACTTAACAATACATCTCGAATATCTAATGTAACCGAATAGCTGAAAAATTAATAACAGACAGGAGTTGGATACGATGATAAAAGGTTTCGGAGGGATATTTTGGAGAACGAAGGATATTGAAAGTATAAAAAAATGGTACAGTGAAGTGTTGATGCTTAATATAGAAAATTGGAATGGGACTGTGATAAAACCCCAATCCGGTAATGAGACTATCTTTTCTTTCTTTACCGAGAATGATGAGTATTTTCCAACAGAACAACAAGTGATGCTGAATTTCCAGGTGCATAATTTAAACGAGACTATTAAGCATCTAGAACAAATTGGTGTACCTCTCGCAAAAAAACAAGAGGCTGGTGAATTTGGAAAGTTTATTTGGATTGAAGATCCTGAAGGCCGATTGATCGAGCTTTGGGAGAAATGATGTGTTGTCATTCATTTGCAATTGAAGTTGCAGTCTGCCCGTGAAAAGAGGATTCTTCCACGGAAATCAATCGCGGCATTCAACAGCCATACTTTAACCATGAAAAAGACTGCAGTTCACCAAAAAACTGCAGTTTTTTTCATTTATCGGGAACACTAGAAAAGGTAGATTGAATATGTGAATTTTTTTGTCCATCATGAAAAAACATGTTAAACTATAATGTAGATTGAAAACAAGGTAATATCTAGGAAAAGTCGATATAAACTGTGTTTTTGGAGTGGACAATTGTGTGTAAAGCGCTTACATAAATAAGGAGGAATTTCCTATGACAAGTAAAACTCTCGATTCTTTTTTACAAGAAAACCTGGAAGATTTAAAATCACGGGGAATGTACAATGAAATCGATCCGTTGGAAAGTGCGAACGGACCTGTCATCACAATTAGAGGAAAGAAGCTTGTGAACCTTTCTTCGAATAACTATTTAGGGCTGGCGACAGATGAGCGCCTGAAAAAAGTGGCGATTGAAGCGATCAAAGAATACGGTGTCGGCTCGGGCGCCGTGCGTACGATCAACGGGACACTCGATCTGCATGTGAAACTTGAAGAAAAGCTTGCCAAATTCAAGGGGACGGAAGCAGCGATTGCTTATCAATCGGGCTTCAATTGTAATATGGCGGCGATTTCAGCGGTCATGGATAAGAACGATGCGATTCTTTCAGACGAACTGAATCACGCGTCCATCATTGACGGCTGCCGTCTTTCAAAAGCCAAGATCCTCCGTTTCAACCATTCAGATATGGAGGATCTTCGCACGAAGGCGGAAGAAGCGAAGAAATCCGGTCAATACAATAAAATCATGATCATCACGGACGGCGTATTCTCCATGGACGGAGATGTTTGTAAACTCCCTGAAATCGTGGAAATCGCGGAAGAATTCGATATCATGACTTACGTAGATGACGCCCATGGATCCGGTGTACTTGGAAAAGGCGCAGGAACCGTGAAGCACTTCGGATTGCAGGATAAAGTCGATTTCCAAATGGGTACCCTCTCAAAAGCAATCGGTGTAGTCGGCGGATATGTGGCAGGTACACAGAACCTGATCGACTGGTTGAAAGTGCGCTCCCGCCCATTCCTGTTCTCAACCTCTTTGACTCCGGCGGATGTGACTGCATGTACAGAAGCGCTGGATCTTCTGATGAACAGCACGGAATTGCAGGATAAGATGTGGGAAAACAGCGCATATCTGAAAGAAGAGCTTAAGAAACTGGGCTTCGACATCGGGGACAGCGAAACTCCGATCACACCGGTCATCATCGGGGAAGAGCAAGCGACACAGGACTTCAGTAAACGCCTATATGAAGAGGGTGTCTACGCAAAATCAATCGTCTTCCCGACTGTACCAAAGGGAACGGGCCGTGTGAGAAACATGCCATCTGCGGCTCATACGAAAGAGATGCTTGACCAGGCTGTTGCCGCATATGAGAAAGTCGGCAAAGAAATGGGTATTATCTAAACCAGACATTGGAATATACGGTACCATGCCGGATGAACGGGTCCTTCGATCACCCGGCTGTGTGCTTTCTTAGCAGGAGGAAATGGAATGAAAAAGATTTTACTAACAGGAGCATTGGGTCAAATCGGTTCTGAACTGACGGCAAAGCTTAGAAGTGTATATGGCCCGGATAATGTCATAGCAACGGATATCCGTGAAACGGACAGCCATGTGGTACACAACGGCCCATTTGAGAAACTGGATGTAACGGATGCAGAGAAAATGTTTGATATTGCGAAAAGTAATAATGTCGATACCATCATTCACTTAGCCGCTCTACTATCGGCAACCGCAGAAAAGAAGCCGATGCTTGCCTGGAACCTGAATATGGGCGGATTGGTGAATGCTCTTGAAACGGCGAGAGAACTGGACTGCCAGTTCTTTACACCAAGCTCGATCGGAGCGTTTGGTCCAAGTACACCGAAAGATTCAACACCGCAGGATACGATCATGCGTCCGACCACGATGTACGGCGTCAATAAAGTATCAGGTGAATTATTATCCGATTACTACTTCCACAAGTTCGGCGTAGATACAAGAGGACTGCGCTTCCCCGGCTTAATTTCCTATGAAACGCTTCCGGGCGGAGGGACGACGGATTATGCGGTTGAGATTTATTACGAAGCTATTAAGAACAATGCGTACACTTCCTACATCGGCGAGGGTACCCATATGGATATGATGTATATGCCGGATGCACTTCAGGCGATCATCGACCTGATGGAAGCTGATCCTTCAAAGCTTCAGCACCGCAACTCATTCAACGTCTCTGCCATGAGCATCGCACCTGAAGAGGTCGCAGCAGCCATTCGCGTCCACCAGCCTGACTTCAAGCTCGACTATGATGTTGACCCTGTCCGCCAGGCCATAGCCGAAAGCTGGCCGGATGCGATTGACTCAAGCGCTGCCAAAGCCGAGTGGGGCTTCAAAACAAACTTCGATCTCGCCAAAATGACAGCCGACATGCTCGATAAACTAAAAAAGAACTAATCATTCAAAGATCGATCTTCATCAGCTGAATCGCTGAGAGGATCGATTTTTTTTAGGCTGCAAAGTGGAATGTGACGAAAAGCAGCGGCACACGGTTTAGTACTGATGAACGCAGGACTGCCTAGTGGTTTTTCACTCCAATGGTAAAGAACCAGAGAATCGGACAATTAGGATTAACAGAAAATTAGGCCGTATGGTACGATAAAAGAAAAAAGATCGCGCAGGTGGCGTCATGAAAGAGAACAAGCTGCATTTTAAACGAGAACAATTCAATCATCTGGCGGCCCTCATCAGCCTGCTATTCATCCTTCAGCTTCTGGCTGTGCTGTTTTTGGAGAAACCATGGAGTATCGCCGCTTCCATCATCATATTGACTGCCGGTATCTCCATCCTGTTAATAATGAGGAATAGATCAAAGACATTCTTTGGTGATTATCAACATCTAATAGAAGAAGAGAACCAATTATCGACACTCCTTCACGCACTGCCTGACTTCGTCTGCTTTAAAGACGGGGAGGGACGGTGGCTGAAGGTCAATCAATTCGGAAGGCAGCTGTATAACCTTGAGGACATCGACTATATTGGAAAAACCGATCGTGACTTGGGAGAATTGGTCCCGTTTTTCAAGGAGGCGTTTGACTATTGCATCGATTCCGATGAACAGTCGTGGCAATCGGAAAATGTGACGAGATGCGAAGAGAGCTTCTCCCTTCCGAGCGGCGAGTTTAAAACCTTTGATGTGATAAAAGTGCCGTTATATCACGGTGACAGAAGCCGAAAAGGACTCGTCATCATCGGAAGGGATATTTCGCAGCAGAAAATGGCTGAGGAGATGCTCTTAAGAAAAGAAAAACTTTCCGTTGTAGGAGAACTGGCAGCCGGGATTGCCCATGAAATAAGGAATCCGCTCACCAGTATCAAAGGATTTATTCAACTGCTCGAAGAAAACGAACATGTATCTGAAAGCTATCTGTCGGTTATGTCCTCCGAAATGGACCGCATCAATCAGATTGTCGGGGAACTGCTCATCCTGTCCAAGCCGCAAATGCGGGAATTCAAACCGTTTGATATGAGGGATGTCCTTGATTACACCACAAAAGTGATGGGGCACGAATCCCTCCTGAAAGGAATCACCATTCACGAACATCACCCGGACTTCCCAATAATGGTGTGCGGGGACAAAAACCAGATCATTCAAGTTCTGATCAATATCGTCAAAAACGCCATTGATGCCATGATGGAAGGAGACATCACGATAGACTGCACAACAGACGGTGATCACATGAAAATATCCGTCGTGGACCAGGGGGCGGGGATTCCTCCTGAACGCCTGAAACGCCTCGGCGAACCCTTCTTCACCCTGAAAGAAAAAGGAATGGGCCTCGGCCTCACAATCAGCCAAAAAATCCTCCAGGACCACAAAGGCAGCCTGCATATCGAATCAGAAGTCAATAGAGGTACAAAAGTAGACGTGGTGCTTCCTGGATACTCGGGTAAAGAATAAAAAATATGAAGGCTGGCGTATAAGAATGCGTCAGTCTTTTTCATCGGAGGATCTTAATAACGACTATTTTTAAAATTGTTTGTTTTATTAACCGTTCCAGCGGTTGATTGGAGTGGAAGACGCAGACTCCTGCGGGAAAAGTAGCTTATGTGAGACCCCGCAGGAGCGATCGCGACGAGGAGGCTCACGAGCTACCCGCGGAAAGCGAAGTCTTCCAGGGAAATCATTAGCGGCATTAAGAGTCAACAACAGCATTAAAGAAATTCTCACATTAAAAAACCAGGCTCCAAAACGGAACCTGGCCTCATCAATCAAAATATCATATGTGCAATCGCCACAATAATCAACAGCGTCAAGAACGTACGCTGCAAGAAGATGATCACAAGGTCCTTGAAGTCCACCGGAATCTTAGAACCAAGCAATAATCCGCCGACTTCCGACATGTAAATCAACTGTGTTACAGATAACGAAGCAATGACAAATCGAGTCAATTCACTTTCAATCCCCGAAGCAAAGATGGCAGGCAGGAACATATCCGCGAATCCTACAAGGATGGATTTCGATGCTGCCTCCGCTTCTGGAATCTGCAGAAGCTCCAATATTGGAATGAACGGAACCCCGATCCACTCAAAGAATGGCGTGTTTTCTGCGACAATGAGAGCCGTCGTCCCAATTGCCATGACGATAGGTGCAACCCCCATCCACATATCAAGAACATTCTTCATTCCATCTGCAAAGAATTTCGTCACGCTGTTGTTGCGTTTCGCCTGAGCGAGTGCGGACGTATATCCATAACCGAAACGAGTGTATCCTTCAGGAATGACCTCCATCGTGTCCTTTCCTTCTTGATCATTGTAATACGTATCAGGCTTTCTGGATAAAGGCGGGATACGCGGAAGGACAATTGCTGCAACCAGTCCGGATAAAGAAACGGCTGCGTAGAATGGAATAAAGTAACTTCCCAATCCCACTTCCGAAATGACGACCAAACAAAACGTAATGGATACAACAGAGAACGTCGTCCCGATGACGGCTGCATCCCTCTTTGTGTAATAGCCTTCTTCATATTGCTTGCTTGTAAGCAGGACTCCGATCGTCCCGTCTCCTAACCAGGAGGCAAGGCAGTCGATGGAGGAACGGCCGGGCAAGCCGAAGATCGGTCTCATCACTTTCGTCAATAAAGCCCCGAATAATTCCAATAAGCCGAAATTCAATAATAATGGCAGGAATAAGCCGGCAAACAAGAAAACGGAGAATAAGATAGTGAGAAGCCCTTCGGCACTTAACAAGAGTCCACCGGTTGCATCGGACCAGACCCATTCAGGTCCTAATTTAAACAGGGTCATGATGGCAAATACGGCTCCCATCACCCGGACGATGACCCAAACGATCGGGACATTAAAAAGACTATGGAAAAATGGCGATTTCTTAATGAATGCCGGTTGTGCGAATTTCGTGATGAACGTACCGAGAACAGTTAAGAGGATTAATCCTGTCATAATGGCAGGTACAAACGTTCCAATCTGCTCTTGAAGCCATCCTGACAGTAAGGCGATAGGAATGGTAATTCCATCTTCACCTTCCAATGGAATCGGGATGATGAATAAGATTATTCCTAATAAGGAAGGTATGATAAATCGTAAATGACTGACTAGCGGATATCGTTGCTGATTCATATTTTCACCTCTGATGTTGTTGTAATCTAAATGCAACATTATTCATTTTAATGTATACATATAAGTTTGTCTACCTGAATTTTTCACTCGTAATCAGGTAAACGCTTCCTTTTATACATTTTTTCTCTTATATATGCCAATTCAAACTATACCCAGTGTCCATTTTGGGTAAACCACTATTTTACTAGTGAAACCAATTATACAGATGGCATGCCGGCCGCTTTTAGCCGGAATAGTTCCTTCTTTTCTATAAAAATAGTAATCCGAGCGAAATGACGATCCCGCTGACGACCAGGATAAATACACAATAGCCCATGATGTCTTTCGCCTTCAATCCGGCGATCGCGAGTGCCGGCAATGCCCAGAACGGCTGTATCAGATTCGTCCAAGCGTCTCCCCAGGCGACAGCCATCGCTGTTTTTGCAACCGAGGCATCCAGTGTTTGGGCGGCATCCAGCATGATTGGTGCCTGGACAGCCCATTGTCCTCCGCCGGACGGTACAAAGAAATTAACAATTCCCGCGCTGATGAAGGCGAAGAAATAGAATGTCACATCATTCGAAATCGATACAAATGCCTCTGACATCACGACGGCAAGGCCGGAAGCGGTCATCATCCCCATGATTCCTGCATAGAAAGGGAACTGGATGACAATTCCGCTTGCCCCTTTGATCGCTTCCTGCACGGCCGCCAGGAAACGTTTCGGTGTCCCGTGGAAAATGATACCGAGGAACAGGAACAAGAAGTTTACAATATCCAAATTGAGTGCAAACCCGTTTTTCACAAAATAATAACCAAGGAAAATCACACCGAGAACACCGATGATCATGGAAAGCACCATGCTGTTTTCCATTTTTTCAGCAGGCGTGAGAGCCCCTTCTTCAACCCCTGCAGCGGTCTCATTGAATAAGGAGGGATCGATCGTGATCGTTTCATCCTTAGACGGCATCAACATCCTGGCTGTAATCGGCAGAACGACGAATAATACGGCTACGATGATGAGATTGAAGGGGGCAAAGATCGTTTCGCTTGTGGAAATGACACCGATCAAATCCTGGAACGGGTGGCCTTCCGTTGCAATCGATAACGGGATCGAGCCTGAGAAGCCCGCATGCCAGACGACGAACCCGGAATAAGCACTTGCAATAAGCAAGCGGTAATCCACGCCCTTCACCCGCTTCGCAAGCTCTTTGGCAAAGAGCGCACCGATAACCAGTCCGAATCCCCAATTGATCCAGCTGGCGATCATGGAAACGACCGTCACGATGACAATCGCGGAACCAGGCGATTTTGCGAATGAGGCAAGGAAGCCGAGGAACCGTTTGAAGATCGGGCTGCTTGCGAGGACATAACCTGTCACGAGCACCAGCACCATCTGCATGGAAAATGCGAGGAGACCCCAGAATCCTTCTCCCCAGAACTGGACCATCTGAATGCTTGTACTATCTGTAAAGATCAGCCCCAACCCGAATACAGCGAGGGTTAAGATGACCACAAACAGAAACGGATCAGGCAGGTATCTCTGCATGATCTTGTTTGATAATGAAATAAGTGCTTTCAACACATTTCCTCCCCTTTGTCTTTACTAACTATAAAACCATCCCATTCCTATTCTTCTATAATGTTATATGAAAACCCTTTCAAATTTATAAATTTTCTTATAATTTGTTGGATAGCGTTTATGAGGTGGAGGAAATGATCATCGTATTATTGAGGAAACCACCTGAATACTATCCAAGTTATAACAATTAAAAAATGCCCAGAATCTCTTTACAAGAAATTCTGGGCATTTCCATCCTGTTTGGATTATTTCTTATTTGCTTTTGGTTTTCGTGGTATTTCTTTCCTCAGGAGTCTGAAGAGGGTGAAGCACATGAGTAACAGAATGACCGTGAATGGCAGGGCGGATACAAGTGATGCCGTTTGCAGTCCTTCGAGTCCGCTGGATAGGAGAAGGACGGCAGCGATGGACGCGATCAGGACACCCCAGACGATTTTGACGAGCATCGGCGGATTCAGTCTTCCATCTGTTGTCATGCTGCTCAGGATGTATGTGGCCGAATCGGCCGACGTAATCAAGAATGTAAAGATCAAAAGGATGGACGTGACGTTCAACAACATCGTGAATGGCAATTCTGCATATGTCGTGAACAGCGCAGAAGTGACATCTTTATTCACCGCTTCTGCAATCGACGTCCCTCTAAATAAATCAAAGTGGAGCGCAGTACCGCCGAATACCGCAATCCAAAGCAGGGCAATGAACGGCGGCATAATGAGAACCCCGAAGATGAATTCACGGATCGTACGTCCTCTCGAGACCCTTGCGACAAAGGCACCGACGAAAGGGGACCAGGCAATCGCCCAGGCCCAGTAGAAAATGGTCCAGTCCTGGACCCATGTTCCTCCCTGGTATGGGGTGAGGCGAAGGCTGTACCGGATGAAATTCGTGATATAGTCTCCGATTCCAAGGGTGAACGTATTGAGAATGAAGACGGTAGGACCGGCAATAAAGACAAAGAGCATAAGAAGCAGGGCCAGTGAAAGATTCAAGTTACTCAGCCATTTGATTCCTTTGTCGAGACCCGTCGTTGAAGAAGTCAGGTAAAGAATCAACAGCACGGCTACGATCAATAGCTGTGACAGGGTACTTTCAGTCAGGCCGAACACGGTATTTAATCCGCCGTTGATCTGCAGGATCCCGAGTCCCAGTGAAGTAGCCACTCCCATGACGGTTGCAATGACTGCCAGTATATCAATGGTATTTTTGATTCCTTTCGCTCTCTTGCGGCGTCCGAACATAGGAGATAAGGATGTTGAAATCAATCCGTTTTCCCCTTTTCTGAATTGGAAATAAGCAATGATCAGCCCTACCACGGTAAAGACGGACCACTGGCTGACGCCCCAGTGGAAGAACGAATACCCCATTGCGATGCGCGCGGCTTCTTCCGTCTGGGCTTCCGTGCCGGGCAGCGGGGATTTAAAGAAATGACTCATCGGCTCAGCAATGCCCCAGAATACAAGGCCGATCCCGAATCCAGCGGAGAACAGCATTCCCACCCAGGTGAAGAACGAATATTCCGGCCGCTCATCGTCCCTGCCAAGGCGGACCTTCCCATATTTACTAATCGCCAGTACAAGCAGGAATGCGACAAAAATTAATACAGATAATAAGTAGAACCATCCGAACGCATATGTAGTGAAACCGAATGCAGCCGTTGCCCCTTTAGCAAAAACCTTCGGGAATACGGCACCAAATACAACTAGAATAGTAATGATGATGGCAGATATCCAGAAAACTTTATTTAAGGATGTCCGATTATTTTCCAAAATAAAACTCCTCCTCTAATCCATTGCAGCATATAAGCAGACTTGCCTATTCTTTTATACCCTATGGACGGGCAGGATATGCATGAACATTCAAATATACTGTATAAAGGCGATGATTATAAAAATTGCCGCGAGTTTGGTACAATGCTAATTAACAAAAGCCGGAGCAGAACGAGACTGGCATTTGAATCTGCGCATTGCAGCTGGATAAAATAATAACAACTCAACCGTGAAAAATCACAGAGATGAAAGGTGACGGATTATGATCACAAGCATTACGACCGATATGGATGGTACATTATTAAACGAAAATCAGGAAATCAGTGAAGTGAATAAACAGGCGATTCTTGACGCGCAGCAGCAGGGGATTGAAGTCATCGTTGCAACGGGGCGTTCTTATGAAGAAGCACGATACGTCCTGCAGGATGCCGGTATTTCCTGTGATATCATCTGTGTGAATGGGGCCGAGGTCCGCAGCAAGGAAGGAAAAATCATTTACCAGTCGGGCATTCCGTCATTACATGCGAAGGAAATCGCAGCAGCCCTGAATGAGACAGGTATTTACTTCGAAGTCTATACAGATAAAGGCACGTATACCGAGAACTATGAGATGGGCATCGAGCTGATCGTCGATATTTTTACGACAGCAAACCCTGCGGTAAAGGAAGAGCAAGTAAGGCAATCCGCACGTGAACGCTTTGAAAAAGGTCATATAAAACTCGTGGAGGACTATGGGACATTATTTAACGACGATTCACAGCTTGTCTATAAATTCCTCGTTTTCTCCTTTGATGATGATCAGCTGAATGCAGCCGGTGAAAAATTGAAAACGATAGAGGGGATTGCGGTCAGCTCATCAGGTAAAGAGAATCTGGAAGTGAACAGCATCGATGCCCAGAAAGGCGTCGCATTGCAGAAAGTATTGAAGGACAAAGGTCTTTCACCCGAAGGAGCCATGGCAATGGGCGATAACCTGAATGACCTGTCGATGATGAAAGTAGTCGAAAGACCGGTCGCGATGGGGAATGCACTCCCTGAAGTGAAGGAATTCTGTGCGTACCAAACGGCCATGAACCGTGAAGACGGGGTGGCCAAAGCCATCAGGGAAGCGCTCCAATCTCCAGTGAAATAGTCTGAACCTGCCACGGATTGCCCATACTGATGTAAAAAAGATAAGGGAGCCGGTGAACCATGAGAATGATGTTTATCAAAAGAAGGATGATCGTGATAATCGGACTTCTGCTCATTCTGTCATCATGCGGATCAGGACAACAAGAGGAAGAAAGCAGATCAGTCAGCAAACGCGGGACCGAACATAAGGTATTGGCCGATAACCTCTCCATCCCATGGTCAATCGTAAAGAATGGAGAGGATTTCTATCTCACGGAACGCACCGGGGGAATGGTTGAAATCAGCGACGGCAGACAGGCGGAGGTGAAGGTGAACCTATCCGAGCCGCTAGCCAGTCAGCCGGAAGCAGGATTCATGGGTCTCGTGCTTCACCCGGATTTCAATGACAATAAGCAGGCATTTGCTTACTATACCTATAATGAGGAAGACGGGACACCTTATAACAGGGTGGTGGTGCTTGAAAGGTTGGAGGATTCCTGGGATGAAAAAGAGGTGCTTCTCGACAAGATCCCTAGCGGGGCACAGTATCACCATGGAGGACGGCTGGAAATCGGACCGGATGGAAAGCTGTATATCACAACGGGAGACGCCACGCGGGAAGAAAAAGCACAGGAACTGAACTTCCTCGGAGGCAAGATTCTCCGCTTGAACCTGGACGGCAGCATTCCAGATGATAATCCGTTCGGAGACTCTCCCGTATATTCGTATGGACACCGCAACCCGCAAGGCCTTGCCTGGAGTGCAGATGGGAAATTGTACGGTACAGAGCACGGGCCAAATGGCTATGATGAAGTGAACCTCCTTCAGGCCGGAAAGAACTATGGATGGCCGGTCATTACAGGGGATGAAACCGGGGAAGGGATGATAACCCCGCTCATCAACTCAGGGGAACCCTCCTGGGCGCCGTCTGGAGCGGATTTTTGGAAGAATAAGCTGGTCTTTGCCACACTTGCAGGGAATGCGGTCAAACGATTCGATCCGGAAGCGAATGAGGTTGTAAATCTGATTGAAGGGTATGGCCGGATCCGGGACGTGCTCGTGGAAGGGGATACCCTGTATTTTGTGACGAATAATACTGACGGCCGCGGAATCCCGAAGGAATATGATGATAAACTCTATAAAGTGGATTTGAATTCTCTTGCGTTGGAAGAATAACTTGAAAAAAGCCTTCTCCTGTAATGATTACAGAAGGAGGCTTATTTTAATCCTGCTCCAGTGCGTCTGGCCCCTCAAGGCGTGTAGAGTCAAAGATCGACTTTATCGGAATGCCCTCCAACACTTATAGGGGCTGACCGGGGCGCTTGCGCTTTTCTTAGGGGGAAAGCGGTTCTGTTCACGGGCTTGCCGGGGTCAATCCCTCGTCAGGATATCCAGGACATTTGCTGTGAAGGCACCAATATCCATACTGACTGCCACTCTCGCACAGCCGGCGCCGGTACATTCCTGAACCCCTGGACGGAAATCGGCGATACTGAGTCCCTCCGCATAGCCGTCTTCATCCTCTACCTTCACTTGTTTACTCACATAAGTAAAAATGCCGGGTAGTTCGAGGGCGGCGATGACCGCGGAAAGATCATGCTGCGGCGTACCTTCGATGCCTGGCTCGAGCTGCTGATAGGCTTCGTAATAGAAGTCGAGAATCGGTTTGATGATTTGCAGCAGCGGGGTATCTGCACGCGAACCTATGAAATCTGTCAAAGCCGGGGTCAGCAGCGCGTCGCGGGTGACATTGAGAGGAATAATGGTAAGTCCCGGGGCGTTCCGGCAGACAAAGTCGGCCGCCTGGGGGTCTCCGTAGAAGTTCGCTTCTGCGACTTCGGTGACATTGCCGGGCTCCAGAAAGGCGCCGCCCATGATATACGTCTCCTTCACAAGATTCATCACTTCCGGACTTAAATACCAGGCAATCGCCAGCGACGTACATCTGCCGACATTGACAATCGTGATGTCATCCGGATTCTGTTTGATCAGCTGAAACAATCTAGTGAAATTGGTTCTGCGCTGAAATGGTTCCGGGGACATGGGTGGAGAGATGGGGCCAAGCCCTTCTTCTCCGTGGATTTCAGGGAAAAAGACCGGTGTGTCCCCGCTTAACGGACGGGTGCTTCCTGCAATGACCGGGATATCCGTGCGCCCTCCAAGTTTCAGCAGGTAGGCGGCATTCCGCGCGCTCCGGTCACGGTCTGTATTTCCGTAACCGGCAACGACGGCCATCAAGTCGATGGCGGGATGCTGCAAGGCATAAATCAGTGCCATGGCATCGTCAATGCCGGTATCGGCAAACAATATGATTTTTTTCATCTATTTCACCTCCTCTTACTTCATATGATAGAGAAGGACGGCCTGCATGTTTGAAAGTACTAGATTCATTTGTAAATCTAGTAAAACAGTACTTTCTACCTTCTTTACTTCATGATAGACACCGCTGTCAGACTCTGTGCAACAGCTCTGAACCCTTTAATATCATAAAAAAAGGAGAGAGAACCATTGCGGCTCTCTCTCCTTTTCGTGCTCTATTTATCTTCCTTGCCTTCCTGTTTGGAGAAGGCTTTGGATAGGGCGTGGATGGCAAGTTCGAGTTGTTCAAGTTTCTTTTCAAGTTTGACGAGCAGAAAAAGGGTGACTGCAATCGGAAAACCGAAATTGCCCAATAATTGAATGAACACAGAATATTCCATTGCAAGACCTCCTTACGAATGGTTGCTTGAAACAGTGGTCTAGAAAGTCTATGGCTGCAGATTCATTGCTTTTGCAATCCCTGAAGTTATGGCCTGCGACAATCCTTGAATGAATGTGGAATTTTTTAAATAAGAAGCATCGCCTGCATGGTCGATGAACAGATTCTCGAGTAAAATCGCCGGCATCGCGGTTTCCCTCAGGACGGCGAAGTTGGCTTCTTTCTGTCCTCGGTCCCGAAGGCCGTACCCTGCATAGAATTTCATCATCTCTGAATGGACGACATCCTGGCGCCGACCCGTTTCAGAGCCGGACGTGCCGGGATAGATGTAGCTTTCAAACCCCGTTCCCCCTCCGGCATTGTGGTGGAAGGAGACAAAGTAATCGGCTCCAAGTCCATTTGCAAACTGGGCCCGCTCTGATAATCCGACGTAGACGTCTGTCGAACGCGTCAAGGTGGCGTCGACGATATACTGTTCTTCCAGAAGTGTCCGTACCTTTGAAGCGATGGTCAATGTCAGCTGCTTTTCCTGAAGTCCGTTTCCGGTTGCTCCGGGGTCATTTCCGCCATGGCCGGGGTCAAGTACGATCTTTGGCATGCTTATCATCCTCCCTTCTTATGCCCAATACCAGAATTGAGATCCGTATGGGTACTCGATGCGGCTGTCGACATGGACAAAGGTATTGTATTTGATGATCCCGCTGAATCCGCAGGTTTTTGCCATTTCTGCTGTTTGGGAAGGTGTCTTGCCTGAAGGGTCAGTATCGGCTGCCACCCCGTACAGGTGCATGCTGTTCGAAGCCCCGCCGACATTGCTGTTGTGATTGATGCTCCTGAAGCCGGAATTGATGGTGATCGGCGCATTGCCAAGCTTCTTGCGGAGAGCTTCCAGCTTGTACATCAAGCGGCGTACATTTTCCTTTACCTGACTCGAGCCGACTTTCCCGCCTGAAAAACCGCTGCCGTCTTTGGAGTGGAATTCACTGAAATTGAAATTGGCAGTGGATCCGTCGCTGCTTTCAAGTGCATTCAGCTGATTGTGGGTCTGTGGACCGGCAACTCCATCAACAGACAATCCGTAAGCACGCTGGAATCGCTTGACGGCTGCTTCTGTACCCGGACCGAAAGCCCCGTCAACCGTCACTTTAGTCTGTGAAGCTGTGTCAGAAGCCCAGCCCGCCACGCGGATTTGAAGTTCCTTAACATCACTGCCCGAATCACCATTTCTCATTGTTCTCGTCCAGTTCATACAAACATCTCTCCCTCAGGTTTAGTGGATTTTTGATTGAAGGCCCGCCCGGCACCGCTTTATTGCGATGCGGGAAGGGCTTAAGTGGTGAGACAGCCAAAAGGGATGCGGAGTAAGAAGGGCCATCCCTGCCGCGCTTACTCCGTTTTGTTTGCCTTACACTCTATAAAGAAGAGGGTGGGCGGGAAATGACAACCTTTGATATGAAATTTTTTCTGGGACGAAAAAAGACAAGCAAACACGAGGGGGGCGCGTTTGCTTGTCCATTTTTATTAGGGCGTTGAGCTTCATTTCAACGAGTGCCGGCGCGGCTATTTTGTTAAATCGAATAATCCGGGCACATCTTCAAGGGAGTAGTTACGGACATAGGTGATCACTTTGATCTTTAGTTCCTGTTCAAGATCTTCACGGTTTTCCTGCTGCGTCAAATGCAGCGACTTCCTGATCTTGGGCTCAAAGGTGCGGACCACGTTCACCTCATAAAGCGAGTTATCTTTCGCTTCTTTCACCATCTCATAAAGTGCGTTCATTCTCATGCTCCTTTCTGCAATTGTTCTCTTAATTTTGTCAAAGCATTTCTGTGGGATTTGGAGACAGCCTGCTGCGAAACCCCGAGGGCTGAAGCAATCTCTGTATCATTCATTTCTTTCACATAGGCAAGGTCCAGGATCTCCCTTTGTCTGTCCGTCAGTCCTATGAATGCAGCCAACAGCGCATCGTCACTGATTGCATCTTCCAGGGATTGTTCAGGTAATGTGAGGTGTTCCCCGGAATCGGGAATCATGTCTTTAAATGATCCATCTTCATCCCCCCCGAGCGGCTGGTCGAGGGTCAACAGCTGCCGGCCACGGTGCAGACGGATTTTTTTATCAAAATTGACGCTATGAAAATATAGGGATGAACTTACATAGGAAGTAAATCGAATTCCAAAGTAATGAGCCTTAAATGCTTCGTTCAGACAATCCTCCGCTGAAGGGCTGGGTGACGTCAAAAATTCTTTCAGAAGTTCCTGGTGTTCGGGCTGGGTCATAAACGATTCCACTGCTTTATTTCCTTTTAAATCAGGATAGATACGATAAAATCTTTCTTTTAATGAGTCCATTTTTTCACCACCATTAGAACGTATGTTCGGTTAAATGTTTAAAAAAAAAGCGGCGGATGCGATTCCTGCTTTTAGTATATAAAGAAACCTCTATCAAAAAAATGACAACCTCATCGATTAATATCGTTCCAATGTACTATTCATTAAACCATATGCCGGTTTATTTATGAAGGGAGGAATGCACTAATTTTTCCTGAAAAGGGAGGAATAGTTAGGGGTGGGGGTGTAAAGGGCGCGTGTGGCGGGAGTTGAAAGTTAGTGGTGAAGGAAAGTTGAAGATAAATGAGGCGAAGTTGAAAATAAATGCTGAAAGTTGAAAATATATTGTGCGAAGTTGAAAATAAGTGTCCCAAAGTTGAAAATAAAAAGCCGGGAATTGGATGGAAACCAGTAGGATTTCGATGAAAAACGGCATTCATATTAAACTATCCGCTGCCAGAATGGTTTTAACCTCGTCTGATTAGCTCGGATTATACAAAATGAACCCGCCGCTGACGATAAAGCGGCGGGTTTCAATCACAAAATTCATCGCATCACACTGCCGCCGGAGATCTTGACGGACTCGCCGACAATGTTCGCTGCTGCATCACTCAATAAATAGACGATGGTGTTCGCCACTTCTTCAGGGGAAGTCAGCCGGCCGGAGGGGATGCTGTCTTTGGCAAGCTCCAGCTGCTCCTCGTAGCTGCGGCCATTTCTCTCACCCTTGGATTTGATGGCATTCCTGCCCATTTCGGTATCTACATAGCCCGGGCAGATCGCATTGACACGCACACCATGCTCGATGGCTTCAAGAGCGAACGCCTGAGTAAAGCCTATCACGGCGAACTTGGATGCACTGTATGCCGCATTGCCGTGCGTGCCTCTCAAGCCGGAAAGGGAGGAAATATTAACGATCGCCCCGTTCCGTTTCTCTTTCATTCCCTTATAGATGTGCTGTGTGAGCTCGACCAGTGCAAAATAATTGAGCTCCATGGTACCCCGCAAATCGTCTTCCGACAGGTTTTCGACGATATCCCCGCCGCCGATTCCAGCCGAATTGACGAGACCGGTGAACGGGCCGAATTCGTTCTCGGCAAACTCAACCAGCTGGTCACGTGCCTGCGGAGTGGTCAGGTCCGCTTTGACGGCGAACGCGTTATCCTCGCCGCATTCCTTCATCAAGTCATTCAGTTTCTCTTCATTCCTGCCCGTTATGGTGATGCGGGCACCGGCAGCAACGGCTGCTTTTGCGGCCGCAGATCCGATTCCACCGGTGGCCCCGGTGATTAAAATGTGCTGTCCTTCTAAAGTCTTTTTGTGAAATGGAAAGTTCATCGTATAACCTCCTCTTCCTATATAAGTACCTTACCCGTGAGGAAGAGGAGTAAAACGACCTCATTTTAAGCACCGTCCCATGAGAGGGGATCATTGTCTGGCCACGGGAAAAGTATAACAAAAAGAGCTCCGGTGCTAAACGGAGCTCTTTCCTGTCATCCTTATTCTTTCCCCACACCATTCATGATCATTTGCACCGTCATGTCGATCTCTTTTTCGTCATCCCATTCTTCTTCAGGCAGGAATACATAGCGGACGAGAAGCAGACCGAAAATACTGGTGGCCGAGAAGCGCACGACTGCCGGAGACGGGAGGTCGATGATCTGGCCTTTTTCTTTGTAGTGATCGACAAGTGAAGTGAATTTATCAAAGATTTTACGGGCGATATGCTCCTTGAACTGCTCTTTGAGTTCAGGATGAAAGGGAATCTCCTGGATCAGGATTTTAAAGACGGTCATATTATCCTTCAGGAATTCCTGTCGGTTCAGGATCATCGCTCTCAGAAAATCTTCGTAGTGCTCGTATTTGGCGTCTAATACCTTGTTGATATCACGGATCACGAAAGGTGCGATCAACTTTGCCATCGTCGGAGAAACGATCGAAAGAAGCAGGTCCTTCTTTGTTTTATAATGACGGAAAATTGTTCCCTCTGCTACGCCTGCTTTCTTGGCGATCTGACTCGTGGAGGTGGAGGCATAGCCTTTGTCGGCAAACATCTCGATCGCGGCTTCCACGATCTTCTGCTGCTTCTCCGTGAACGGTTCTTCCTGTTCGAATAATTGTTTAAAGATATCTTTTTCTTCAGACATGGATAAACCCCTAACGTAGTCGTTGTATCTTATATTTTACGGTATTTTTTTAGGGCTGCAACATTTAGCGTAATGAACAGCAGGGAAAATCCGGCAAGGACAGCCAGATCGATCAGCAGGTCAGTGAACCCGAACCCCCGGATCATCACATCGCGGAGTGCATCGGCTGCATAATAAAGCGGCGTGATCGGACCGATCCAGCTGAGCCATTCTGAAATCGTGTCGAGATTGAACAATCCGGAAAAGAAGATCTGCGGGACCACGACGATCGGGATGAACTGCATCATCTGCAACTCATTCTTGGCAAAAGCGGACAGCAATATTCCGAGCGTCAACGCAGTAAATGAAAGCAGCACGATGACAATCAATACGTTAAAGAAGCTGCCGGCCATCATCATGTCGAGAATATAGATGGCATACCAGGAAATCAACGCTGCCTGCAAGAGCGTCACAATCCCGAATCCTAAGACGTAGCTGACGACCATTTCCCAAATCTTGATCGGTGAAGCCAGCAGCCTCTCAAGCGTGCCCGTCGTTCGTTCTCTTAAAAAAGAAACCCCGCTTACTAAAAATACGAAGAAGAACACGAAGAACCCAAGCAGAACCGGCCCGAATGAGTCAAACATCCCCATCTCTTCATTTCCGTATAGAAAAGTCACCCGATCCGATAGATTCAAAGATTGAGAAGGAAAGAGTGTCTGAACCTTTTTCATCACGGCCCCGTTGACCGACGGGTCGCTTCCTTCCACCACAATGTCTGGTGTGGAGGGATCGTCGAACGTGACATATCCGTCCAACTCGCCGTCCTTCATCGCTTCAAGTGCTTCATCTTTATGTTCATAGCTTTCAAATCCGCTGACATCCAGTTTCGCTTCAAGAGGCTTAGGGACATCGACGATAGCCACCTTCGGCTCGTAATCTTCTGAAGAAAACACAAGCGAGAGCATCGTCAAAATCAAAATCGGAGCCAAAAACATCAGTGCAAGCGTCCGTTTATCCCGGAAAAGCTGCCTGATGATACGAACGACAAATCCTCTAATTCTCAACGGAAACACCTCCATTTTTCAAAAAGACCTCTTCGATTGAACCCACACCGTATTGTGTTTTAATCGCAGCCGGCGTGTCGCTCGAAATGATTTCCCCATGCTGGAGGAGGCCAAGCCGGTCACAGCGCTCCGCTTCATCCATGACGTGCGTTGTGATGATGATCGTCCGCCCGTCTTCCTTAAGCTTCCGGAATCCGTCCCAAATCTCTTTTCTCAGCACCGGGTCAATTCCGACTGTGGGTTCATCAAGGAACAGGACCTCGGGATCATGCAGAAGTGCGATCGCAAGCGACAACCTTCTTTTCATGCCCCCTGAAAACTGGTGGACCGGCTTATTTAAGTGGGGGAGCAGGTCGACCATCTCCATCACTTTTTCAATCTGCTGTTCCCGCTGCGCTTTTTTGAGACCGTAAAGAGAAGCTGTGAAAGCCAGATTCTCCTTCGCCGTCAGGTCCTGATAAAGGGCATCGGACTGTGACATATAGCCGATGGAAGGATACAACTTCTTCGCTTTCAGCCTGCTTCCCTTGAACGTGACACTCCCGCTTGACGGGAGCTCAAGCCCGATCATGAGCTTGATCAGTGTCGTTTTTCCGGATCCGGACGGACCGAGAAGCCCGTAGATCTCACCTTGCTCAATATCGAGCGATACGCCTTTAAGGACATCTTGGGTTTTAAATGATTTTGAAAGATTGCTAACCTGTATGATTGCGTCCATGATTTCACACCTTTCGAATGGTTGATGTGGAATAGTGAGTGATTACTCACTTTTAATATAAATGGTTTGGGCGGGATTGTAAAGTGAGTAATCACTCATTTGTTAAGTTTGATAAGTTTGAAGAAATAATTTTGGTTTACTAAAATTTACACCGTTTTTGAAAAATTATGATGAAATACCAATCTATAAACGGCATGAGTCAGGTTTTGCTGCAACACAAAAAGCATGAAACCTCATAAAAGATTCCATGCTTAAATAAATGCATTCAGTTTCCAAAACATATTGCTTTTTGCCGGTAATTCATCAATCGACCTTGTCATTCTCCCATTGATAGCTCCAGAAGTTTTCGACGGTGACCCATTTTAATGCTTCGGGATCGTTGGTTTCAAGACCTTTTTCGAGATCTTTTAGCATCCAGGCGGTCTGGGAGATATGGGCTTTCAATGTTTCGATCTTTTGATCTCTTACTGATGTGATGTCGTTGATAATATCAGGCTCGCCAAGTTCTTCGCGGCAGTTCTTGGAAAAGGCGAGACAGTGCAGTTTCGGCCGTGATCCTTTCGGAAGGCGACGGACGGCACGTACGACAGCCCTTGCCGTTGCTTCATGATCGGGATGAACTGAGTAATCCGGATAAAAGCTGATAATCAAGGAAGGGTCAAGTTCTTCGATCAATTCCGTCACCATGTTCGCGAGTTTTTCGTCGTTTTCAAATTCGAGAGTTTTGTCGCGGTAACCCATCATGCGCAAGTCTTTGATGCCCATCGCTTCAGCTGCTTTTTTCAATTCTTTTTTACGGATAAGGGGCAGCGATTCCCTTGTTGCAAACGGTGGATTTCCGAGATTGCGCCCCATTTCACCCAATGTGAGGCAGGCGTACGTAACGGGGGTTCCGTTGTTTATATGCGTTGAAATCGTACCGGACACGCCGAATGCTTCATCATCCGGATGCGGGAAGATCACAAGTACTCTTCTTTCTTTTTCCATTGAGGTCTCTCCTTTCTCAGTTAAATGGATTGGGGCTGATTTCGAGTGCCACTGCAAGCTTTCCGTCTGCACCGTGGCCTGCCATCAGCAGCCGGCCGTGCTCATCCATCTCGTAGTGGGTGAGGCCTTCGGCATAGATCCAGCCGAGCTCGATCTTCAATCCGACGCGGAAAGGTCCGTCCCCGATAATTTTACCGTGCTCATAATTGACTTTTGCGTTACGGATATAGGCTCCGGCGTTGAAGAATCCTTCGTTGAAGTGGGCGGCGTATGCCCCGTTCGTCGTTTCCAAATGTATATAGACATCCTGGCGGGCAAATTGATTGATCAATCCCTGCGCGTCAGCGATCCTGATCGGTTCCATTCCATTTCCTCCTTAGGTACAGAAAAGAATTTGTGTATGATGTTCTATTTTACTAAAATTTTTCCGTGATTGCGAAAAGTCTGTTTGTGCGGGGGGATTGGCGGAGTGACAAGGGAAATCGGGTCGGGCGAATCATTGGGTAGTTATGCGGTTTTCTAAGAGTTGGGGGAAAATAAGTCGGGAGGAAGGGATTGAAATAGACATATTTGTTTATTTTTACTGATTTAATCCTTGATTATGCTGGAAATCATCCCATTTCATGACGTTTTTATAAATTCGCTAGATAAGAAAAGTAGAAATCCCTTCTTCA
Source organism: Mangrovibacillus sp. Mu-81 (assembly GCF_036867415.1). Taxonomy (NCBI): domain Bacteria; kingdom Bacillati; phylum Bacillota; class Bacilli; order Caryophanales; family Bacillaceae; genus Mangrovibacillus; species Mangrovibacillus sp. Mu-81. The sequence goes on along the minus strand of NZ_JBAJHU010000002.1, from coordinate 670,114 downwards.
TCAACGGAATATAACTATATTAATATTGATTGTGCCACTTTTGAATTTTATTGCGCCGGATATTCATTAATTCTTGAGCCGATTTCCAAATAATTGCGCCAGTTGTCGAAAAATCTTCATTCTCTCATCCGCAGTTCATATCCAGGCCTCCTAGCAACGGCATAAAAAAACTCCAACCAAAAAAGGGTGCCAGGCACAAATCATCCAATTTGTGCCTGGCACCCCGGACCTCAATTTAGTTCTCCAAACGGTTGTAAGCTCCGTGCATGACAGGGCCGACGTATTCGTTCAGCTTGAAGCCGTGTTTGATTGCGGCTGTGACGAATTTTTTTGCGTTTTCGACGGCTTCTTTCACATCCTGGCCGTTGGCAAGGTTTGATGTAATGGCTGCGGCGAATGTGCAGCCGGCGCCGTGGTTGTATGTCGTTTCCACTTTTTCTTCTTCTAAAAGGGTGAACTCGCTGCCGTCATAGAACAGGTCGAGTGCTTTGTCGTGCTGCAGCTGCTTGCCGCCTTTGATGACAACGTTCTTCGCTCCGAGGTCATGGATTTTCTTTGCCGCTTCTTTCATGCCGTCGATCGTTTTGATCGGTCCGGTCTGAGCGAGCTGGCCTGCTTCGAACAGGTTTGGCGTGACGACGGTCGCGCGCTGAAGAAGGTGCTCCCTCATGGCATCCGTCGTTTCTGGATTCAGGACTTCGTCTTCTCCTTTGCATACCATAACAGGGTCGATGACGACTTTATCCAGTCCGAATTGGTCGATTTTCCTGGCAGCAAGCTCGATGATTTCGACGGTTCCGAGCATGCCGGTTTTCATCGCGTCGATTCCGACAGACAGAACGGTCTCCAGCTGAGCTTCGAGCGTATCGATTGAAAGCGGGTGAACACTGTGGTGCCAATGGTTATTGGGATCCATCGTGACGACGGTCGTCAGCGCGGTCATTCCGTAGACTCCGTGTTCCTGGAATGTTTTCAGGTCCGCCTGGATGCCGGCTCCTCCGCTCGTATCCGATCCGGCGATTGTAAGGGTTTTTTTCAATGACATGGATGAGTACCTCCTATTGTTTTCGATTCTATTTTAGTCTGAATTAAGAATATAATACTGCGTGCGGAATGACAAATTTTCTTTCTTTTTCAAGCACGAAGAAGGCCCGTCCCTCAACGCTGTGTGGGCGGGCCTTCAGTTTGATTTAGAACGGGCTAGCGTTATTTGCTCTTGCTTCTTTGGATGCGACAATGACCAGTTTCCCCTTGTCGAGTTCTTCTTCGTAGGTGTCTGCTTCTGTCTGGTTCATGCCTACAGCTTTCATTTTCGAACGAAGTTCATCTCCGCGGCTTTTGAACAGGTTCCCCATGCTTTCGATCATTCCCTGCTCTTTCACTCCGATGGACTCTGTACCTGTTCCGTGCGTAATATCCTCTGAGCGGTGTTTGTCATGGGCAAACACATAAATATCGTCTTTTGTGTAGCCTTCCGATGATAAGGTTTCGATTTTCGTTTTCGCTCCTACCACGTTTTCTACAACTTCTACTTTATACATAAAATTTCAACCTCCAATTGTTATTTTGATCTTGTTAGTGTTGTTCCCGCTGCACACAGATTAAAACTTCCATAATCTAGCAATTAATTTTGATAGATTAATTGTTTCCAAGATTCGACAGGTTTTCTTATAATAGAGAGTAAGGAAGGTGAAGTATTTGAGTAATCAACATGAAAAGATCAGGCAAATGGAAGGGATTTTGGAAGAGTTAAAGGCGAACGAAAGAGAAACGAGTGCTGCGGTGGCCGTTAATCATAGAAGCAGAAGCAACAGGAAATCATGGAAACTGATGACGTCGGTTCTGTCTTTCTGGAAGAATCGGATTCTGCTTATCCTGCTTCTGATCATTGTACTGGTGGGAGGGACCGCGATTGGCATGTATTCCTGGCTGGGGGGGTCCACTTTTACAGAGGAGAGGGGTTCGTTTGTGGAGCGGATCCAGGAGATGAGCTCGCTCGCAACCGCACAAGGGTTTGTGAAAGCGGTTATTGAACAGGAGGATAATCAGCTGTTCGGAAAGGATATCGGTGCTGATATCCCGGGTACGAAGCGGGAATTGCTGATGGTGGTGCCTGGAACGGTGCTGGCCGGCGTCGATTTACAGCAGATTGATAAAAACGATATAGTAGTCGATGAAGAGAAGAAACAGATCCAGCTGACGCTGCCCCGGGCCGAGATTCTTCAAGAACCATCCATCGATACGGAACATATCAAAACGTTCTCCGTTGAAGGGATATTCAGAAATGACGTGGACTGGAATGAAGGCTTTGCACTGGCAGATGTGGCAAAAGATCTGATCAGTCAAGAAGCGATTGAACAAGGCATTCTTCAGGCAGCTGAGAAAAATGCCGAAAAATCGCTGAAGGGTTTCTTTGAACAATTGGGGTATAAAGTGAATATTACGTATCAGGACTAGAAAGGATGTCTCACATTGTCACCTGCTATTTTTCAAAATGATTGGTCCCGGATTCTGGAGGAAGAGATTCAGAAAGACTATTATTTGAAGTTAAGAGAGTGGTTGAAAAGAGAATATCAATCGTCGGATACGCATCCGTCCATGCATGATCTATTCAATGCGTTCCACTATACCGCCTATAGGGATGTAAAGGTCGTCCTCTTGGGACAGGATCCCTATCATGGACCGGATCAGGCAGAGGGACTCAGTTTTTCTGTCAAAAAAGGCATAAAAGTGCCGCCGTCTCTGCGCAATATGTACAAGGAGCTTCAGGATGATATCGGCTGCAGCATTCCGGATCACGGTTCGCTTGTGAAATGGGCGGAACAGGGGGTCCTGCTGCTGAATACCGTTTTGACCGTCGAGGAAGGGAAGGCGCACTCTCACCGGGGAAAAGGGTGGGAGGAATTCACGGATGAAGTGATACGGCTTCTGAATGAACGCAAATTGCCGATGGTGTTCCTTTTATGGGGAAAACCGGCACAAAGCAAACGGTCGTTGATCGATGAGTCAAGGCATAAAATCATCACTGCCCCTCATCCGAGTCCATTATCGGCCCACCGGGGGTTCTTTGGCAGCAGACCTTATTCCCAAGCGAATCAATTTTTAAAAGAGCAGGGAATGAATGAGATCGACTGGTGTATTGAATAAGGAGGGTGTTTCACGTGAAACATCCATGAACCCCTCTGCTTTTCATTGCGGGAGGGGTTTCAGCTTAACGGCAGGAGGAGAATGTGGTGAAAAATGAAAAGCGGATCAACTGCTTCGGGTGCCGCTATTTTTATACGACATGGGAACCCGCACATCCACGGGGCTGCAAAGGGTACGGCTTCAAGACGAAGGCGATGCCGTCGACGGTCGTCCTCCAGTCATCGGGAAGTCCTTGTTTGAAGTTTGTGCCTAAATCGAAATAATCTGCTGTTCAAGAAATTGTTGATTTTGTTCTCTGTTAAAAGGCTGCTGGATTTACAGGCTCGATGTGAGAGAAAAGCCGGTGCCTGCATAAGCTCAGGCGGGGTTAACATGCCTTTGTTGAAATCAGCCGGCAAAGAACCTATTTGATTATTCTCCGATTTAGAATTAGGATTATGGTATAGATGATCACGATACGCAAGCTCTTGAACGTGAAAGGAGGCACGGGATGAATATTCCTCATCACAGCGTCATGAAAAGGATGGAACAAGAATTGGCAAAAGCAAAATCTGCCGATAAAGCCCGGCAGATTCGAGAGCATATACATTCGATCAAAGTATTATGTGAAGTCCTGCTCGAGGAGAACAACCAGGAAGTGAGCTTCAATGCTCCAGTACAGCCTCAGCAGACACTCCCGTATGCCCCTAAGCAGCAGCCTGTCCAGAAGCCGGTGTCGATCCAGAAAGAAGAACCGCTTGAGACAGACGATGGCGCTAATGGGGACTCATTATTTGATTTTTAATAGGAGCGGAGGAGAAGTACGATGAAGACATTCATCATCATTGGAGCGCTGAGTGCCTTTTTATCAGTTGGTCTCGGTGCATTCGGTGCACACGCGTTAGAAGGCAAGATCGACAAGAAGTACATAGATACATGGAATACAGGTGTTCTATATCAAATGTTTCATGCGATCGGCATCATCATCATCGGGGTCCTGATGGGAACCGTTTCCCCGACTTCACTGCTGTCCTGGTCGGGCTGGCTGATGGTGATCGGTACGATTTTATTCTCGGGAAGCTTGTATGTCCTCAGCTTATCCGGGATCAAGATCCTCGGGGCGGTCACGCCATTTGGCGGAGTGAGCTTCCTTGCAGGGTGGATCCTGCTGGTGATTTTTGCAGCAAAAACAATGTAATGACTGACTCCCCGGAGTCGGTCTTTTTTTTGTGTGTGCATAAGTCCGTCCCGCACTGCATTATTTTCGAACACAAAAATATAAGTGTTCAAAAGGATATTTTGAACACTTAGGGTGGTGATTATCGCTGTGAGTAATTGGCCATGCCGTTTGCCCCGAATGGGTATTCGTATTCGATTTCTTCGTCGAAGGTGATGTAGTCAAGATAGATCATCGGGATAAGGTAGCGCGTTCCCGTCTGAGGATCACTTAAGATGAGGTGATCGCGGCCCGCGGCTTCGATGATTCCTTTGAATACCTTCGCATTCCACTCTGTATTGTTTTCAAATGTGGCATAAACAGTCGCTACTTTCCCTTTGTTCAGGCGGAGGATGTTCTCGATATAAGACTCTTCCACGGGAAGCATACCAGGAACGGCCTGCGATTGTGCCTGCGCACTTTGCGGAGGCGGGACCTGGAGTCCCCCGTTTTGAGCATTTTGCATATATTGGGCCTGACCTTGCTGGCCTTGAGGGCCCTGCCCCTGCATTCCTGCAGAATAATATTGCCGATAAGGATCATAAGCAGCTTGAGTATACCCTTGGTAAGGGTTGTATTGATTATTTGACAAGTGATATACCTCCTTGAAAATCATGATTTGTTCATTTTTTTTGAAAAATGGGCCTCCAAGTTAATAGGCTTTTGGACAATCTGCCCTGGTTGGATTAAAGAAACAATGTGATTTGAAGCGGCCTGAATTGGCTTGGTTATACCATTCGGCAGGACAGCTTCCTTCCGGCCGAAAGAACCACAACGAATTGGAAGCAGGATGATATCTCTTGCCGTTGATCGTTTTTCTGGCAAGGTTGATGTCTTTCTCCCTTGCCCGCTGATAGAAATATCCCTTTTGTGTGGCTTCAAATCCGCCCGGGCTTTGAAACACCATTCTTTGAATCGTGTTGATATCTTTAAAGTCCAGACATCTTACCCTTACCCGGTTGATTCCGACGTTCCCCACCATCAACATTCCCAGCTGACCATCTCCCTCGCCTTCAGCTCTCATCAATCGAGCGAGGAGCTTTACTTCCTTCCCGTTAAAAGGAACTACAGCCATCTTCCCACCTCACTTCAGAAGATGCTTTCTGTCTCACTATTTCATGTCTATGTCCGGAAGGGAAAAGATATTCTAATAAATGGGGAGAATAGATAAAATCAGATCTTGCCGAAGATTCAGCTGGTGAATAATCACATGGATTCAGCAGGTGAATAAACCCAATAGTTCACCAGCTGAATAAACCGGCTTCATCAACAGCTGAAAATGGGCTCATCTTCATGTAACTTGCCGTTTATCCTGCCGTCTAATAGTAGTAAGGAAAAGGTAAACACCAAGAATAATCATTATGGGGGCTTTACGATGAAAAAAAGCACATTTTTCAAATCAGCTGTCATGGCTTTGACCATATCGGCGCTGGGGATTTCCAGTACTGGGGCAGCGAATTTCCATCTGATCCAAAAAGGGGATACACTCTGGGGCTTGTCGCAAAAGTACGGGATGACAGTAGATCAATTGAAGGAGAGCAACAATCTGGATTCCAACACGATTTATGCAGGAGAAAAGCTTCGTTTCAATAAAGTGGTCACCGTCAAAAAAGGAGATACGCTATGGAGCATGGCGAAAACACATAATAGTACGGTCGGTCAATTGAAGCATATGAACCGGTTGTATTCAGATACCATCTATATTGGCCAAAAGCTTGAAATACCATCGTTTGCATTGGTAAGGGCAGGAGATACATTGTGGGGTATCAGCAGGGAGTATGGATTGACGCTGGAAGAACTGAAAAACAGGAATGGGCTGCAGAGCAATCTGATTTTGGCCGGTCAAGTCCTGAAGGTGAATAAGACAACAGCGGATCAATCTGCGGGCTATGATGCCGAAAAGATTATACCCGGTTTAACACCTTATATCGGATACTATTACACGTCGGAAGAGCCACGTAAATTCATCCTTCAATCGACCAATGACGATTATTATTTCACCAGAGTCGAGGTGCTCGGGGCCGATACAGATATCCGCTCTGTTAAGAAGAATGCACAAGATCAGCTCAAGCTTCTGGGGAAGGTCACCGAACTCCCGACTGAGCATTCATTGCCGTTTTACAAAGGTGCAGAATTTCTGCTGCATGCACACGATTCCACTGTGCAGACAAATATCGCTGTGAAAAAAGTGGATGGTGTTCTGTTGAAGTTTACGATCCACTTCCGAAATGCGGAGGAATCGGAAGGAATCGTGCCGGAAATGTTGAAGATGCTGAACACAATCGAAATAAAGTAGTGGATTAGAATGAAAAAAAGCAGTCCATTCCGGAGTAGAATGCTCTCCAAAATGGACTGCTGTAAATCATTTATTATACATGAAGGAATTTCGCGATTCCTTCTTCTTCTAAAAGATTCCCTACATAGAAAGCTCCGAATTCGCCGTAACGGGCACTTACTTCGTCGAAACGCATTTCGTATACGAGCTTCTTGAATTGAAGGACATCGTCGGCGAATAGCGTAACGCCCCATTCGTAATCGTCAAAACCGACAGATCCGGTGATGATTTGCTTCACTTTCCCTGCATATTGACGGCCGATCATGCCGTGGCTCTTCATCATGGAACGGCGATCTTCCATCGGCAGCATGTACCAGTTATCGTTCCCTTGGCGGCGCTTGTCCATCGGATAGAAACAGATATGCTTCGCCTTCGGAAGGATCGGATAGATGCGTTCCTGAACATAAGGGTTGTCGTATGGGTCGCCTTCAGTCGGCATGTAGTTTCCAAGCTCGACAACAGATACGTATGAGAACGTTGGAATCGTGAATTCAGCAATTTTCAGCTTATTGAATTCATTTTCAAGCTCATTCAATTCTTCCATCGTCGGACGAAGGATCATCAACATGAAGTCTGCTTTCTGACCGACAATCGTATAAAGGGCATGACTGCCTTCTTTTGCAGCCTGAGTGGTATTTAACTTATCCAAGAAGCGGTGGAATTCAGCGGTTGCCGTCGCTCTTTCTTCGCTCGGAAGCATCTTCCATGAAGTCCAATCCATCGCACGGAAATCATGCAGTGAATACCAACCATCCAATGTTTGTGCTGGTTCTGCCATGTTCAATCACTCCTTATAGTTCTTAATCCAATTTCACTATATCATAGTTTGGTCACGGAGGAGGAATCCGAAACCCAACTGTCGTTAAAATGGCACAATTAGAAGGATAGGAAGCGCTTCATCGGAACACACTAAACGTTGTTTACATAGTGGGTTGTTCGCAATTCATAATGGGTATAGGAAGAGTCAGTGCAAGGATGAATTTTTTGAAAACAAAAACTTTTGTCGTGTAACCGATAACATTCATCCTTTTCCTTGAATTCCTATAAGAGTAGAGTATTCTAAGAGTGGAAATGTAAAACAAGGAGGTTCCTCTATTGAGTAACTTATTTACAACGTTAACAGATAAAATCAAAGGCAAAGAATTGAAGATCGTCTTCCCGGAAGGTACGGATGAGCGCATTTTACGTGCAGCATCCCGCCTGGCAAGCGACGGTGTGCTGACTCCGATCGTCATCGGGAATGTCGAAGAAGTCCAGGCTGCAGCAGCCAACTCAGGCGTCAAGCTTGATGGGTGCGAGCTAGTGGACCCTGAAGCATTTGCAGGCATGGATGACCTTGTGAAAAGCTTCGTTGAACGCCGCAAAGGGAAAGCGACCGAAGAAGACGCAAAGAAAATCCTTCTCGACGGCAACTACTTCGGAACGATGCTCGTATATACCGGACAAGCACACGGTCTCGTGAGCGGTGCTGCCCATTCAACGGCTGACACAGTCCGCCCGGCCCTTCAAATCATCAAAACAAAAGAAGGCGTACGCAAAACATCAGGCGTCTTCATCATGGTTCGTGAAGAAGAGAAATACGTATTCGCCGACTGTGCCATCAACATTTCCCCTGACAGCCAGGACCTTGCGGAAATCGCGGTGGAAAGTGCCAAGACGGCTGAAATGTTCGACATCGATGCAAAGGTAGCAATGTTGAGCTTCTCCACTAAAGGATCGGCCAAATCGGCTGAGACTGAAAAAGTGGTTCAAGCCGTTACACTTGCAAAAGAAAAATCACCTGAACTGACAGTAGACGGCGAATTCCAATTCGACGCAGCCTTCGTCCCATCCGTTGCAGAGAAAAAAGCACCGGGCGCAGACATCCAAGGAAACGCGAACGTCTTCGTATTCCCAAGCCTCGAAGCCGGAAACATCGGCTACAAAATCGCCCAGCGCCTAGGAAACTTCGAAGCAGTAGGACCGATCCTCCAAGGATTGAATGCCCCTGTAAACGATCTTTCCCGCGGATGCAACGAGGAAGATGTGTACAAGCTGGCATTGATTACGGCTGCTCAGGCGTTGTAATGACTTTAGGAAGGGCTGGACTCAATTTGGGTCCGGTTCTTTTTTTGTGGGTGGGGGATTTGGTTGAGCCTGGCTCAATAGTGGGTGCCAAACACAGAATACCGTTTTTGTGCCTGGCACAAAGTTGTGTTCTGTACAAGGTTCAGGCTAGGGAATGTACCAGGTACAATGGAGTCGATTTGTACAGGTACATCCGTCATTACTTGGTGCCAGGCACAATCTACGGTTTTTGTGCCTGGCACCCACACCCACTTCCCCTCCCCACCCCGGTTTTCAATCCACACCACATTTTATGATATAATTAACCCGCATGTTTTCAGTGAAGGAGAAGCGTTATGGATAAGGATAAAGCATATGAACTGCTTCGCCGGGATCGGTGGAGGGTGATTGATCAGTCGAGCCTCGGGCCGATGTTCGGGGCGCTGCAGTCGTTTGCGATGGATGATACGCTGTGTACGGCTGTGGGGGCGGGTCAATCGGATCCGGCTGCACGGTCATGGGTCCATCATCAGACGGTGGTGCTCGGCATTCAGGATACGAAATTGCCGTTTCTGGCCGATGCGTTGAATGTGTTGGAGGAAGCGGGTTATCAATATATCGTTCGAAATTCAGGCGGATTGGCGGTCGTCCTTGACGAGGGGGTCCTCAATATTTCGTTGGTGTTCCCTGATTCGGAAAAGGGGATCGATATCAACCGCGGTTATGATGCGATGCTGCTGCTGATAAAGGAAATGTTCAGGGACTTTGATATGAATATCGAAGCGAAGGAAATCACCCGGTCCTACTGTCCGGGGAGCTATGACTTGAGTATCCGCGACCGGAAGTTTGCCGGGATCTCACAGAGGCGGATCCGGAACGGGGTGGCCGTTCAGATTTACCTTTGTGTAAACGGAAGCGGTTCAGAACGGGCGGAGTTGATCCGGAATTTTTATGAAAAAGGTCTTCGGGAGGAGCAGTCAAAGTTCACCTTCCCGAAAATCGAGCCCGAAGTGATGGCGTCGCTTGCCGAGTTGTTGGGGGTGGAGTTATCCGTCCAGGATGTAATGCTTCGTTTCCTTCGATCCTTGAAGGAATTCAGCGGCGAAATTTACTCGAGTGCCCTCCAGGGTGAAGAGTACACGATGTACGACATGTATTATGGACGTGTAGTCGATCGGAACGAAAAGGTTTTAGGGTAATCAAATAAAAAAAGATCAAATGGCCGTTGTGCACATTTGGTCTTTTTTTATTGGTTGGCCAAGTACAAGCTATAGTAATCTTTGTTGAAAAATTGAAACTTTTCTGGAAGCAGTTCGTACGTCTTGTGGTGCTCTGGAGCCGATTTGGGTGATTTTTGATAGTAGTAGAGTGTGAGGATTGTTTTGTGAAGCGGCAGATACGTCAGGGTGTATTTTTGGAGGAGGTATCCTGTTTCGCTCATAAATTTGACATATCGCGCATAAACAGGGCGATTTCGCTCATATATCCAAAATTCCGCTCATAAACCTTGTCATTTCGCTCAAAAAATGTACAGCCTTCACTGAAATGAACGAAAAATACCCCCGTATACTGCCATGAAACCAATAAAAGCCAGCACACCCTTTTAATAAAAAGGCATACTGGCTTGGGAACCCTGTTTAAGGGGGGCTCGCGTACAACAGTTACTCTGCGACTTTTTCCAAATTCCCGTTCCGGTCCATCTTGAAGCGCGGTGCTTTCGCTTCGCCTTCTTCATCGAACAGGACAAGTTTGCGAGCGCGGTTCATGATCTGCATGAGTGTTTCGTAGTCTTCCTGCATTGTGACCGAATTGTTTTCGAGTTCGGAGACTTTCTTTTCAAGCTCTTTGTTTTCTCTTCTAATCTCAGCGATTTCGTGCTTCAATCTCTGATTCTCGATTTTTACGATATCCGAGTTCATGCTGGTTTGTGCCATGTTTTGCAAGAAGGCAATCACTTTTTCAAGCGTGACTTCCCCGCGAAGACCGGCTGGGTTCACGATATGCTGGGCAGCGGGTGCCTGCGGTGCGACGGTCTGTTCTTCAACGGCTTCAGAGGCTTCAACTTCTGTCTTGGCAGAGTTCTGTGAAAGCTGCTCGGTTGCCGGGATATAATCTTCGAATTGGAATTCCATCTCCTCTTCCGCTTCCTCCATTGATAGAGACATAGCATCCAGTTCTTCAAATGAAGGTGTAGGCGGCTTGTATAATAGCTTTTTCTTTCCGCCCTGATCTTTCCCCAGTAAGCGGTGGCGCTGTTTGCGCTGTTTTTTTGCCAGTTGAAGAGCTTTCTCATATTGGTGCCGGACCACTGCATTCCAGCGGAACCCGCAGGCTGCCGATGTGCGGTTCAGTTTATCTCCGACTTCTTCAAAAGCGTTCAGCTGGGTACTGCCTTCGCGCACATGACGCAAGACGGTTTCGGCTAACATTAGATCATTTTCATCTGTCCAGGCATCCTGTCTGGTCTTCATCATATTCATCTCAACTCCCATAATTTACTTAAAGGCAATTTTCTTAAAAATTGTTGTTTCTCGTACGTGTTTCAGTCAGTTTAAACGGAGTGTGTTATCGTGCTCTTTTCATTTTCAAGCTGAAAAGGGAACGAGTTGACACCGGTGAAAACAACAAAGTATGTGAAAAGAGCCTACTTAAATTGCCTCGTTAAATTAAGGATGGGCAGTTTTATAGATTTTTATACGAATATGTTAAAAAATTTTTGAATCTGGTAGTTTCGTTGCGATTAGGCGGTTCACGGGCTACCCGAGAAAAGCGAAGACTTCCATGGAAATCATTAGCGGCTTATAAAGATGTATCCCTTCCACCTGGAAATCATGCTCTCTTGCAAATCCCCTCCGAAAGCTGTATTCTAGAAATCGATGTTTAGTCAAATGACGTTGATTTCAATAGATAGAAAGGGTTGTTGGCAGATGGCAAACGAATTCCGTGTTTGCGATGATTGTCAGGCTGTGAACTTAAAGACCTTGATTCCTAAATTAAACGAGATGGACCCGGATGCGCCGATAGATATCGCGTGCCAGTCCTATTGCGGTCCAGGACGGAAAAAGACATTCGCTTTTGTCAATAATCGTCCGGTAGCGGCATTGACGGAAGAAGAATTAATGGAAAAAATTCAAAAGAAAATAAAGAAATAACCGTTCTGATCCGAGAAACTTCCTATAAGGGAGTTTTTTCTTTTTCCTTATAATCCGCAAAACGCCCGTCCCGCTCTATTTGGATGGTGTTGTGTCATGAGGTTTACGTCTGCGGGTTAAAGGAAAGTATTTAAGGAATAGAGAATTAGGGTAAGAAGGTAAATGTTTTGTCAAGATGGTGTAAATGGCTGAAATTTTTTTGAGGCAGATGGAGTGCCCGGCGTGATGTGCTTAGGGGACATTTTTATATTTTTTTCGACAAATTTCGAGATGAATGCCGGGTCCAAAGTCGCTATAATAGAAATATGTTAGGCAGGAAGAGGGTAGATGATGGAGTATTCCAAGCAGAAATTACATGAAGAAAAAGTATTTAAAGACCCTGTTCATCGGTATGTTCATGTAAGGGATCTCGTGATTTGGGATCTGATTGGAACGAAGGAGTTCCAGCGTCTCCGGAGGGTCAGGCAGCTGGGAACGACGTATCTGACTTTCCACGGTGCAGAACACAGCAGGTTCAACCATTCATTGGGGGTATATGAAATCATCCGCCGTATCGTGGATGATGTGTTCGACGGACGCCCTGAATGGAATCAGGATGAGCGTCTGCTGTCTCTTTGTGCCGCGCTGCTTCATGATCTTGGGCACGGTCCTTTTTCACATTCCTTTGAAAAAGTGTTCCACCTTGATCATGAGCATTTTACACAGGAAATCATCCTAGGCGATACAGAAGTGAATGGGGTTCTCTCGAAAGTCGGGAAGGATTTTCCGAAGCATGTGGCGGAGGTCATCGCGAAGACGTATGAAAACAAGCTGGTTGTGAGCCTGATTTCAAGCCAGATCGATGCCGACCGCATGGATTACCTGCAGCGTGATGCTTATTTTACCGGGGTGAGCTACGGTCACTTCGATATGGAGCGGATCCTGCGCGTAATGAGGCCGCGTGAAGATCAGGTCGTGATCAAGCAGAGCGGGATGCATGCTGTCGAGGATTACATCATGAGCCGCTATCAGATGTACTGGCAGGTTTATTTCCACCCTGTGACGCGAAGTGCAGAAGTAATTCTGACGAAGATCTTACATAGGGCGAAGGCGCTTCATGAAACGGGATACTCTTTTAAGCAGAAGCCCCTTCATTTTTACTCCCTTTTTACCGGGGATGTGGCACTTCAAGACTACTTAAAGCTCGATGAATCGGTGATCATGTATTATTTTCAGATTTGGCAGGAAGAAGAAGACGTGATTCTGCGCGATTTATGCGAGCGGTTCATGAACCGCAACCTCTTTAAATACGTGGAATTCGATCCTGCGAAGGAATACAAGAAGCACAGTGAGCTCGAGAACTTGTTCAAAAAAGCGGGGATCGATCCCGACTATTATCTGGTGGTGGACTCCTCTTCGGACCTCCCGTACGATTTCTACCGGCCGGGTGAGGAAGAAGAACGTCTTCCGATCCATCTTTTAATGAGAAATGATGAGCTTCGGGAGCTCTCGAGGGAATCGGATATCGTGGATTCGATCTCGGGCAAACGCAGAACGGACCATAAATTATACTATCCAGTGGATTTACTATATGACGAATCAACGAAGAAGAATATAAAGAGACAGATCCGCACGATTCTGGAACTATCTTAGAAATGCGCTGTTTTTTAATAAAACAGTCATGACACCAAAGCCAATGGAGAATCTGCTAAACGCAATACTAGGAGTAGGAGATGACGTACATTGTTGAAAGAACATGCAAAACTGATGAGTGCCTTTTTAGCGTCCGGTGAAGTGGTGGGAAGGAAGAAGCTGCAGAAGATGATCTTCATTGCCAAGAAGCTGGCCTTCCCGTTTCAGGAAAAATTCCAATTTCATTTCTACGGCCCTTATTCAGAAGAGCTGACCCTGCGCGTGGAGGAGCTCTGCAATATGGGCTTCATCTCGGAAGTGCGGGAGAAAAAAGGCGGCTATTATCAATATCGTTACACCGTCACGAAAGAAGGGGAAGAATTCCTTTCAATCTATGAAAAAGATATCCCGAGCCTCAAGGACTGCCTGACCGATATGAACGGCCAGTCCGCACGCTTTTTGGAGCTTGTTTCAACGGTCTTATACTTTGATAATCTTTCTAAGGAAGAGGTTTGCGAAAAAGTATTCACACTGAAAAGCAAGCAGAAGTATACCGAAGAAGAAATCGATGAGGCGTTTGCCTACATTGAGGGTTTGAAGAAGGTAAAAGTCGTACAATAATGGATGGAGGGGCTGCTCTTTTAGGAAGGGCGGTCTTTTTATTTGTCAGTCGCCGGTTTTGAACGGGAGTAGGCTGGAGTTATATAAGTATGGCTGCCTGATGTGCTGACTTTTCCGGATTTATGCTGACAAATCGGATTATATGCTGACTTTTTTTCATTTATGCTGAAAAAATAGTGTTTATGCTGACTTTTATTGATATATGCTGATTTTACCTTATATTGAAATTCTGGTAGCATCCATTTTCGTCCGTATCCCGTTTTAATATCCTCCTTGCGACAAAAAACACCCTCAAAGCCATTGCTTCAAAGGTGTATCTTTGTGAAGTCTACTGATCACTCAATCTCTTCCCGCCAACGGCGTAATGGCCTTTCGTCATTTCTTCAATGAATACGACGATTTTGTCTTCGGCGGCCCCGGTTGTTTCGCTCACGGCCTGCGTGACTTTTTCGACGAGGGCTTTCTTTTGTTCTTCTGAACGTCCTTCAAGCATTTTAACGGTAATGTAAGGCATTATGATTCGCTCCTTATCTCTGATTTTGATACAATCGGGGGTAGAACCCTGCTTCTTTACTGTAATCCCGGAAGAGCGGGGAAGCAAGCTTTGATGATGAAAGTCATGAGCAGGACTTTTTCTGTATACTATTGAATAAGAAAGTAAAACATTTTTAAAGGAGTACATACATTTGGATACTTTTCGCAATTTATTTGAGTCAGTTTCGGTCTTTTCGCTGGAAGAGCTTCCGTTTGTGGTCATCGCGTTGATTCTGGCGTTCACGGTCCATGAATTTGCGCATGCGTATGTGGCATACAAATTCGGGGACACGACAGCGAAGGACCAGGGAAGGCTGACGCTGAATCCTGTTCAGCATCTGGATCCGTTCGGTACGATCTTGATATTGATAGCAGGCTTCGGGTGGGCAAGGCCCGTTCCGGTGATGCGGTCGCGGTTCAAGAATCCGCGTCTTGCGGGCATCCTGGTGTCGGCAGCCGGTCCGCTCAGTAATTTCCTGATCGCGTTCATTGCGTTCGGAATCTTTTATTTTTATGTGGGTGTAAGCGGTGGAGGGGTTCCTCCATTTGTTGTCGATCTCCTTCAGATGATCGTCGAGTTGAACATCCTCTTGTTTGTGTTTAACTTACTGCCGTTCCCGCCGCTTGACGGGTACCGGATCATCGAGGATCTGTCGCCGCCCCACGTGCGGGCGAAGCTCAGTCAATATGAACAATACGGCATCCTGCTGTTTTTGATCCTGGTGATCACCCCGCTTGATCAATATACAATCTGGCCGTTCCTGCAGACAGGGATGAATGCGACGGGCCAGGCGTTCAGTGCGATTTTTGGAACGATCTTTTCAATCTTCAGCTAAGCTTTTTCGCAAACTGTGTAGCTTTACACACCAGAAAATACCGGAACTTGTGTATTTTCGTTAATTTATTCCAGACTTTTTCTTAGCTCACTTTCGAAAAGAGCACGAGTAAGCATTTCAATTAGTCACCTTCATATTGTACGTAAGCCACAATCTTTTAGAAAACAGGCTTAGCTAAAAAGGAGTGAAAACGATGGAAAAGAAAAAGAACATCGGATTTAATATCATAAAAAGTGATCCGACAGACGGTCACGGAGGCTACGGAGTCGGGTCGCTGAGCCTTGATAACGTTTCTCCTGTCATGGTTGATGTCGAAGGAGGGGAAGCGACGATTGAAATCGGCGCGATGCATGCGCGCAGCCCGATTGAAAAAGGGATCAAGTTCACGAATAATCGTGACGATTCAGCGGGCGGCAAGCCGTACTGGCTGATCTGGGTGACGATCGACCGCATGGAGGAAGGCCCCTATTATGCAGGATTGACGGCGTGCGAATTGGTCGTTAACCGTGAAAAGCGCAGGGGCTACAAGTCGATGCCCGAGCACGTGAATCACATGGATAAGTCAATCAAACGCCACATCATCGTCGAGCAGATGGATGATAAATCAAAAGAGATCCTCACAACCTTCCTCAAGACCCATGACCAGGGCATGTGGGACCGTTCAAAGCCTGAACTGAAACAGGCATTGAATGCAGAATAGTCCTTCGACAGCCCTGTATAGGATTCGACTAGTAAAGCCCGTTGCTCAATGCGTTAACGCACTGAGTGTCGGGCTTTCAATTTTATTTTTTACTGAATTTCGACATTTGTGAACAAAGTGTGACATTTTTTTGAAAGTGACTTTCACATCTTGTACTTGTCTTGGAAAAAAAGTACACTTAAAGCACAGTTTGCACATAAACTAGGACATGAAAAACCCCGGGTTCGCACAAACCCGGGGTTTTTCGTTTTTCCTTCGGGAATCCCCAGTTCCGGCCGGTAGAACGGACAGCGCTTTTTTCGGCTGCTCTAGTGCTTAAAGGCACATGTCATAAGCCAAACGGGCCAAAAAGGTAAAGAGAGCCTGCGCAGCCGGTTCGTCTTATGCCACCCGCCTCTGCGCAAATCCCCTCTGCATATCCTGGCATAAGCTCCGTTTATGACTTTTCATAATAAACTTCTACTTTTCTTATCAAAGTCCGGTGGGTAGTATGAAGGAAAGGATTTAGAAAAAAAGGAGGCGCTTACATGAAAGAACAGCTTACGTTTCGAATGGCAGCTAAAAAGGATCTTGATCCGATCGTGGCAATGCTCGCGGATGATGCACTCGGGAAAGGGAGGGAACGCTATATCCTCCCGCTCCCGGAAAGTTATGGGCAAGCCTTCCGGGCGATTGACTCAGATCCGAACAATGAACTGATCGTTGCCTGTTGTGAAGCGGAAGTCATCGGCGTCATGCAGCTAACGTTTACTCCTTATCTGACGCATCAGGGAAGCTGGAGAGCGACGATTGAAGGGGTAAGGACGTCTTCATCTGTCCGCGGTCAGGGAGTGGGCACACGAATGATTGAATGGGCGATTGATCGGTCAAGGGAACGAGGCTGCAGCCTGGTGCAGCTCACGACAGACAAACAGCGCCCCGAGGCTCTGCGATTCTATCAGAAGCTTGGCTTCAGCGCCACCCACGAGGGGATGAAATTGAAGCTTTAGCCATATGAAAAGCCCGTCCCCTGCTTAGTGAAGCGGAGGACGGGCCATTTAAAACCAATGATCAGAAAATCCAGTCTGTCAGCTTTTTGTACCACGGTTTGCTGTCTTTCTTGGATGGTGCGCTATCTTTCGGTGCTTCCTTGTGCCCACCGAGATGCTCTGTGCAATATTCGGTCGGTTCGGTGCCTTTTACAAAGTAGGTGAAGCGCTGGACGGGACAATCCTTCGTGGCGAGTTTGCCATTATGGGGATTGACCGCCACGCCGACGACACCTTTGGTCGGCTTGAATGCTTTGACGGGTTCGTCCTTCAGTGCCTCCTCCATGAATTCCACCCATATTTTCTTCGCATACAGTTTATCGGTTATCAGGGAAATATCCTTTCCTTTGTCGTACCCTGTCCATACCCCGGCTGTCAGCTGGGGGGAAAAGCCGATCATCCAGTTATCCGTATTGGTTGTGCCTGATTTTCCGGCATAGTGGCGTGTTGCGTCTTTCCGGATTTGGATACCGGTGACGGTCGAGTAATCATTCAGCTTGGGATCGAATATCCCGCTCAGCATATGTGTCATGACGTAGGCCGTATCCGGGTCGAGGACCTGTTCCTTCTTCACCTTTTTTTCATATATGATATTTCCGGACCAGTCTTCCACACGGGTGATGAAGACAGGTTTCACTTTATAGCCGCCGTTGGCGAACAGATTGTAGGCGTTCACCATATCGATTACCCTCGCACCTGAAGTCCCGAGTGCGGATGACGGGTATTTTTTGACCGGGGTGGTAAGGCCGAATGTTTCTTTTGCCGTTTCGGTCAATGTATCCTGCCCCATGAACAGGTGGGTCTTCACGGCATAGACGTTGTCGGACAGTGCGATCGCCTGGGCAAGGGTGATGTCATCGTTCGCGTATTTATTATTGTAGTTGTGAGGCGCATATTTTTTATTGCCGTCAAAGGTGAAGGATGTATGCTCGCTTTTCATCGTCGTCGAAGGGGTAAAGCCCTGCCGCAGTGCCGAGTAGTAAAGAAGCGGCTTGATCGTCGAGCCTGGCTGACGGATCGCCTGAACGGCACGGTTGAAAGGACTTTCCTCGTAATTACGCCCACCAACCAGCGAAGTGACATACCCGTTCACAGGATTCATCGAGACGAAGCCGAGCTGGATGTCGGATTCCTCCCCTATCTGCTCTGCAGCCACTTTCTCAGCAATTTCCTGATGCTCCGTATTCAGGGTGGTGTACACCTTGAGACCGCCCATTTCAATCGTCCGCTCTTCCAGACCAAGTTCGGTGCGGAGGATATTTTTCACCACATCCTGAAAATAAGGGGCAGTTTCCACGGTTTTATGGGCATGATGACCGGTGACTTTGATCGGTTTCGCTTTCGTGATCTCACTTTCCTGTTTCGTGATGAATCCATCTTCCTTCATCGAATCGAGAATGAGCTCCTGCCGTTTCTTGGCGTTCTCCATCGATTTCAGTGGAGAATAGTAGGAAGGGGCTTTCGGAACGCCCGCGAGCATGGCTGCTTCTGCCGTGGTCAGCCGGTCTGCGTCCTTTCCGAAATAATATTGACTCGCAGCCTGGACCCCATAAGCGCCGTGCCCGTAATAGATAGTATTCAGGTAGCCTTCAAGGATTTCCTTCTTGGAATAGTTCATTTCGATCCGCAGCGTATAGAGTGCTTCGGAGATCTTTCGTTTCCACGTCTTGTCGTGCGTTAAAAACAGATTGCGGGCGTACTGCTGGGAAATGGTGCTCGCCCCCTGAACTTTGGCCATTGCCTTTAGGTCTGCCAGTGCCGCACCGGCGATCCGTTTCACATCGAATCCGTAATGCTGATAGAAATTCTTGTCCTCGATCGAAATCGTCGCTTCGATGAGGGCGGGTGAAATGTGGTCGAGTTCCACCCAGTACCGTTTCTCCCCGGTATTCGTCTCTCCGATCACCTTCCCGTCAGCACCGTACAGAAGGGTGGATTGCGGAACGGCAAGCGGCGGCGGCCCTTGAATCTTTGCATATACAAGCACACCGATCAGGCCGGCCAGCACAAGGATAGAAACTAACACAGACAGAATAACGGCTGCTCTCACATATTTTTTTGTTTTCTCCATTCTAGAACGAGTGATTAATTCCATCCCTATTCCCGCCTTCTTGATAAAATAGTTTTCTATGAGAATCGCTGCTGTGGGCAGTCCCTCTGCTCTTTAAAACAGCCGGGGACGGGTTTTATACCGGACATCAAGTGTATATAAACAGTATGAAAGGTTTAGGGAGTTTTTAAACGTCGCAGAGATAGAAAAAATTTCACTTTTAATTTTTACTAGATTCCACTATACTTTTTCTCATGTTTGTATTTATCATGATAGGGAAGGATAAAAATGACGTCCTATGTGGACGTGTTTTTATAGAAACTTAAATTTTTATTAGAGATTGGAATGTTTAATCTTTATAAGAAAGATGATTGTTGATTTAAAGCGGATCCAGCGGTTGATTGTAGTGGAAGACGAAGACTCCTGCGGGAAAAGCGAAGCTGGGGAGACCTGTCCAGCTGCGGCGGCTAGAGGCTCGAGGTCATAAGTCAAGCAAGCCAAAAAGGCAAAAAGCGCCTTTCCGGCTTGCTCGCCATATGCTTGTAGCCTCTGAGCGAGCCGCATCCGCTTTTCTTCCCACAGGAGCGCAGCGACGAGGAGGCTCCCCGCTCGCCCGCGGAAAGCGAAGTCTTCCACGGAAATCAAAAGCGGCGATTAAAAGCCTATAAAAAAGAAATCAAGAAGGGAAGTAGAAACAATGAGTGAACTTTGGTACACAGAAAAACAAACAGAAAACTTCGGAATCACGATGAAAATCAAGAAGACTTTACATACAGAACAAACAGATTTTCAATACCTTGAAATGGCCGAAACAGAAGAATGGGGCAACATGCTCTTCCTTGACGGAATGGTCATGACAAGCCAGAAAGACGAATTCGTCTACCACGAAATGGTCGCTCACGTTCCATTGTTCACACACCCGAATCCGGAGAACGTATTGGTAGTAGGAGGCGGGGACGGAGGAGTCATCCGCGAAGTGCTGAAGCACCCGAGCGTGAAGAAAGCCGTACTGGTCGACATTGACGGGAAAGTCATCGAATACTCCAAGAAATACCTTCCTGAAATTGCGGGCGAACTTGAAAACGAGCGCGTCGATGTTCAAGTGGGCGACGGATTCATGCATATCGCGAAAAGTGAAAATGAATATGACGTCATCATGGTTGATTCCACTGAGCCTGTGGGTCCTGCAGTAAATCTGTTCACAAAAGGCTTCTATGCGGGAATCTCAAAAGCTCTTAAAGAAGATGGAATCTTTGTCGCTCAATGTGACAACCCCTGGTTCAAAGCGGACTTGATCCGTCAGGTGCAGCGTGACGTAAAGGAAATCTTCCCTGTCACGCGCTTGTACACAGCGAATATCCCTACCTACCCTAGCGGCATGTGGGCATTCACGATCGGATCAAAAAAACACGACCCAATTGAAGTCCCGGAAGAGCGTTTCCACGAAATCGAGACGAAATACTACACACCGGAACTGCACAATGCAGCATTCGTGCTTCCTAAATTCGTGAAAGACTTGACGAAATAATAATCAATTACAAACACCCTTAAATGCTTTAAACTAGCGAGGGACTGGCCGCAGAGTCCGCCTTCGATATGGAAAGGTTGAATATGATGCGATTTGATGAAGCTTATTCAGGTAATGTGTTTATAAAGAGCCATCCTTCATATGAACAAAGTTCTGTTGTGCTTTACGGGATGCCGATGGACTGGACGGTCAGCTACCGTCCGGGTTCGCGATTCGGCCCTGCACGCATTCGTGAAGTATCGATCGGACTTGAAGAATACAGTGTCTATCTTGACCGTGAGCTGGAAGAAGTGAAATTCTTTGATGCCGGCGATATCCCGCTTCCGTTCGGGAATCCGCAGCGAAGCATCGATATGATCGAAGACTATATCGATCAGCTGTTGAGCGACGGGAAAATCCCGTTCGGCATGGGCGGGGAGCACCTTGTTTCATGGCCGGTGATGAAAGCCGTGGCGAAGAAGAATCCTGACCTGGCAATCATCCATATGGACGCGCACACGGATCTTCGTGAAGAATATGAGGGAGAGGCGCTTTCCCACTCGACACCGATCCGCAAGATTGCCGAGCATATCGGACCTGAAAATGTATACTCGTTCGGAATCCGCTCAGGTATGAAGGAAGAATTCCAATGGGCAAAAGAAAACGGCATGCACATCTCGAAATTCGAAGTGCTCGAACCGCTTAAGGAAATCCTCCCGAAGCTTGAAGGCCGTCCGGTGTACGTAACGATCGACATCGACGTCCTTGACCCTGCCCACGCACCCGGAACCGGAACCGTGGACTGCGGCGGAATCACGTCCAAGGAACTGCTTGCATCCATCCATGCAATTGCACACTCCGGCGTAAACGTAGTGGGAGCCGACCTCGTCGAAGTAGCCCCGATCTACGACCCATCCGAACAAACAGCCAACACAGCCAGCAAACTCATCCGTGAAATGCTATTAGGCTGGGTGAAATAACTTTTATGAAAAATAGGATTGCCTTTGCAATTGAGAAAAGTGGAGTGGATGTACATTCAATAGATTCAACTTTAAAGTCCAATAATAGTATTAACCGAATCCAGCTTTTGATTGTAGTGGAAGACGAAGACTCCTGCGGGAAAAGCAGCTAATGTGAGACCTGTCCAGCTCCGGCGGCTAGAGGCTCGAGGTCATAAGTCAAACAAGCCAGAAAGGCAAAAAGCGCCTTTCCGGCTTGCTCGCCATATGCTTGTCGCCTCTGAGCGAGCCGCCTCCGCTTTTCTTCCCACAGGAGCGCAGCGACGAGGAGGCTCCCCGCTCGCCCGCGGAAAGCGAAGTCTTCCACGGAAATCAAAAGCGGTATTTAAAGCTATATATCTGTATCCCGCGCTAAACTGCTGTTCACTCTCACTATCACAAACTTCCAACCCAAAACTCCGCCCCTTTCATTGCATTTTCACCCAATAATTCTTATACTTAATTAGTTAGAAGGAAGACCGCCCAGCAAAAGGGGCGGATCCATTCCAAGCCCGGACCCTAAAAAAGAAAAGGATGTGAGTGGTTTGACAGAACTAAACAACGAATCCACGCCTGTCAAAATTCACTTGAAAACAAATATCACAATCGGTGAAGACAGCGACTCATTTGAACTGGTTTCATTCGGCCAATACTACGAAAAAGGAGATGCCTTTTTTCTGAAGTATGATGAAGTGCAGGAAGAAGGAACCATCCATACAATCGTCAAGATCACCGATACACAGGCACTTATCTTAAGAAGCGGTGCCGTGAAAATGAGAATGGTATTTAACGAAGAAGAAGAGATGAACGGTTCCTATGAAAGCGAACTCGGCACACTCTTGCTTACGACAAAGACAAAAAAACTTACACATACAAAAAACCTGACGAAGACGGAAGGTGATTTCAACCTTTCATATGAGCTGAACATGCAGGGCAGCCCGGTCGGGGATTATGAGATGTCGATCCATTTTAAGGAGGAAGAATAGGCGCATGAATATCGTCGAAAAAGTGCAAGCAAACTTGAAATCCGAAATCAAAGCAGCGGTTCTGAAAGCGAATCTGGCAACGGAGGATCAGATCCCGGACATCATCCTTGAGACACCGAAGGAAAAGACACACGGTGATTATTCCACGAATATGGCGATGCAGCTTGCCCGTGTCGCAAAAAAGGCACCGCGGATGATCGCGGATGACATCATGGCAAACTTTGACCAATCAAAGGCATCGATTGAAAAAATGGAAATTGCCGGACCCGGGTTCATCAATTTCTTTATGAACAACGATTACTTGACGGATCTGATTCCGTTGATTCTCGACCAGGATCACGAGTATGGCGGGTCCGATGCAGGAAAAGGAGAGCGCATAAACGTGGAGTTCGTTTCTGCCAATCCGACCGGGGATCTTCACCTTGGGCATGCCCGCGGTGCTGCAGTCGGCGATTCCCTGTGCAATGTGCTTGATAAAGCAGGCTATAAGGTGACTCGTGAGTATTACATCAATGACGCAGGAAACCAGATTCATAATCTTGCAAAATCAGTGGAAGCACGTTACTTCCAGGCACTTGGCCAGGACACGTCAATGCCGGAAGACGGTTACCATGGCTCCGACATCATCGGGATCGGTAAGAAGCTTGCGGAAGAATACGGTTCCAAATATGCCGAGGCGGAGGAAAATGAACGCTACAAATTTTTCCGTGAATACGGTTTGAAGGTTGAGATGTCCAAGCTTCAGAAGGATCTCGAAATGTTCCGTGTACCGTTCAATGTGTGGTACTCTGAAACATCCCTGTATGAAAACGGGAAAATCGACGCTGCGCTTGCGAAACTGCGTGAAAATGGCCACGTATATGAAGAAGACGGCGCGACATGGTTCCGTTCCACTGAACTCGGCGATGACAAGAATCGTGTGTTGATTAAGAACGACGGTACGTATACGTATCTGACTCCGGATATTTCGTATCATCAGGATAAATTCGAGCGCGGCCATGATGTACTGATCAACATCTGGGGAGCGGATCATCACGGGTATATTCCGCGTATGAAAGCGGCCGTCGAAGCGCTAGGCTTTGACCGCGACAAGCTTGAAGTTGAAGTGATCCAGCTTGTTCACCTTTATAAAGACGGTGAAAAGATGAAGATGAGTAAGCGTACCGGTAAAGCGGTGACGCTGCGTGAACTTGTGGAAGAAGTCGGCCTGGATGCTGTTCGTTACTTCTTTGCAATGAGAAGCGCGGATACACATATGGACTTCGACCTCGACTTGGCAGTGTCCCAGTCCAATGAAAACCCTGTGTATTATGCACAGTATGCACATGCGCGCATCTGTTCCATCCTTCGTCAGGCGGAAGAGCAGGGCTTGGCATCAGAAGACCGCATAGATTTGAGACTGATTGGAACGGAAAAAGAAGTCGACCTTCTCAAGAAGCTCGGTGAATTCCCGCAAATGATCGCCGATGCAGCTGAGAAGCGCACGCCGCACCGTGTCGCAAACTACATCAATGATCTGGCGTCGGCGTTCCATAGCTTTTACAACGCCAACAAGGTGCTCGACGAAGAAAACCGTGAACTTACAACGGCCCGCCTCGCACTCGTCAAATCTGTACGTGTAACACTTCAAAATGCACTTGCCTTGATCGGAGTAGCGGCTCCTGAAAAAATGTAAAACGTCTGAAGGCCCGTCCCTCACTTGTTGAGGAACGGGCCTTCTTTTATGATATTTTCTTACTGCTTAACGTATACTAGTATGTAGAAAGATCGCAGATTCGATTAGGAGGTTGTTCATGAAGACTGTTGTGCTGGCCATCGTCACCGGCTTTTTGGTAGGGTTCATCTTCGCCCTGTTCAAGCTTCCGATCCCGGCGCCGCCTGCTTTGGCGGGAATAGCGGGGATTGTCGGCATTTACTTGGGATTCAAAGCGTTCATGGCGGTTCAGCCGTGGATTGAAGCGATTTTTAAATAGCAAGGTCTACATAAAGGACCCGTTCTGACTTTGGGACGGGTCTGTGTTTTTTCGATAATTGTCCAGCTCCAGCGGCTAGAGGCTCGAGACATAAGCCATGCCATCCAAAAAGGCAAAAGAGCGCCTTTGTGGCTTCCCTGTCTTATGCTTGTCGCCTCTGAGCGAGCCGCCTCCGCTTTTCTATTCACCACTCCACTACACCCCCGCTGATGCGTTTGACGCCGCGGATGGAGGAGAGGTCTTCGATCAGCTTCAGCATGGCAAGGTCTTTGTGCTTGGCTTCGATCATGAAGTCCACGTCCTTGCCGAATTTCTTCAATGTTTTAAAAAAAGGCTTCACGAAATCCGGGTCGACATAGTCGGAGTGGGAACGGAAGGCTTTCTCCGATTTGGGAGAAGAGATATGAATCTTCGGAACAAGATCGCGCCCTTCCCAAGTACGGAAGATATCCTCCAGATATTCTTCCAGCGGATGTTCACTGAGATTCGCTTCGTGATGGTGAATATCGAGCACCATCGGAATATCTTCCTTTTGACAGGCAGCAAGTGTCTCGCTGACATTATACGTCTTGTCATCATTTTCAAGCGTCATGATCCCCTTGACCTCGGGCGGGATCGCCTTCACATTCTCGTGAAACTTGTCAAGAGCCGCTTTCTTATCCCCATATGTGCCTCCGATGTGAATATTGATCACCGATTGCTTCTCCACACCCATGTATTCAAGCATCCTGTAATGATACTCCATGTCTTTGACCGCATTGTCGGTGACCTCCTGCCTCGGACTGGTGAATAACGTGAATTGATTCGGATGGAAGCTCGCCCGGATGCCGAATCTCTTGATCAGACTTCCAAGTTCGTTCCATTCTTCTTTAAAAGGCGAAAGGAAATCCCATTCTACATCCGGGTGCGTCGCCAATGGGACGATGGAGCTTGAAAGTCTGTACAGTTCGATCTCATGGGCTGCGCAATAATACAAGATGCGCTTGGTGTGGGCAAGATTCAACCGCGTCACTTCCATGAGCTTCTCCATCCGTTCCTGCGCGGGAAGCTCGGTGAACCGCCTGTATGTCATCGTTTTGGAAGGACTTGAATCCCACAGTGCAAGGGAATTTGCTACAAACCCCAGTCGGACTCTCATGCTGAACCCCCCTTATAACAGAATTGAAATCGCAGAAGCAACTTTTTCTTTACATCTTGTGAAGAACGAAACGGACTCCAACTCACCGGCAGTCAGCCTGTCCGATTCCTTTATGTCTTTATCGATTTCTTTTTTTACTATTTCAATAAAATGTTTGTCATAAATCAAGTTATTCAATTCGAGATTTAGAAAAAAGCTGCGCTGATCAAAGTTCGCAGTACCGATATCACAGAAGTGATCATCGATGACCATGACTTTACCATGGTAGAAGCCGTTCATGAATTGATAAACTAAAGCCCCTTTGGCGAGCAGCTGCCTGAGATAAGGGAAGGAAGCTTCCTTCACGAGCGCATGGTCTGCCTGATTCGGTACGATGATCGTCAGCTTCACGCCGCGGTCGAGTGCCTTCAGCAGTTTATCCATCAAATGATTGGTCGGTATGAAGTAAGGTGTCCCGATCATGATTGATTCCTTCGCTTCCTCGATGAATTCACCGAAAAATTGTTCGATATTGACCCCTTCGGTAGGGAAAATGCGATGTTTAAGGCTCCCTTTTCTGGATGGGGGAAAATACATCTGGTCGTTGGTTAGATCCTTCCCGGTAGCACGGTGCCAGTCGATACAGAACTCTGTCTGAAGGTCACGGACGCCTTCCCCTTCGATTCTCATATGATAATCCCGCCACGGCGACAGTTCGGGTTTATCGTTTTCATCGATGTATTCCTTCCCGACATTATAGCCTCCAAGATACCCACAGGTCCCGTCAATCACCGTGATTTTCCGGTGATTCCGCTGCTGTGAGCTGAAAAATGGAAAAGGAAACTTGATTGTCTGACAATATGCGACCTCCACACCGACACTCCTCAGCATATGTACTTTAGACTTCGGAACATGGAAACTCCCGATCTGGTCCATCATCAAACGGACTTTCACGCCCTCCTTCGCCTTTTCTTTTAGAAGATCCATGAACCGGTGCCCGAGATGGTCATTCTGAACAATGTAAAAAAGGGTATGAATAGAAGATTCCGCATTTTTGATATCCGTAAACATTTTATCGAATAATTCGGGCCCTCGGGAAATCAAAGATATATCACTATAACGATTCTCGTACTTTCTTCTTGTGCGGGTGCGAATGAATCGGCTTCGACCCAATTTGAAATCGACCACCATCCAGGCAATCAGGATTCCGATGATGATCAGCGCATAAAATAGCCACATTCGTATCACTCTCTCATAGTCAATAGGATTAGTATGTCCGTTAATTGGACTTGTGTTGCACCTTTTTTCCTATTCCCTTTAAACAGGTGAATCGAAACCCATATGCGGTACTTTTTGACCATGGCGAATATTTGACACCAGGAATCATAATCTTGTCAGACTGGCATTTTCAAAAAGCCGGACAAGCGCTCAATCACTTTTTCGACAAAAGAATATAGTAATACTAGTAAAGAAAGCGAGGTGAAGTCATTGGCTAACAGAAATGTGGACAATATCAATAAAAATAACCCGGAATTCGATAATAGAAACAGGGTTGAAGATAGAAATAGAGTGGATAATAGAAACCGTAACGATAATAATCTGGGCAACCAGGGCGGATTGGCAGGAGTTGATATATCAGCAACCGGAGGCGGACAAGTCAGCGGTAAACGCGGTACGAACGTCAACCAGGGCGGACAGATCGCCAAGAAATACGGTCAAAATGCCAACCAGATGGGTCAAATCGCGAAAGATGAAGGGGAAAATGATATCGAAGAAGGAATCATCAATGCAGGCGGCGGTGAAGAAGAGGTTGAAGACGGCTTAGACGACAGCGAGGAATAAGCAGATGGATGGCTGCCGTAACAACTGAAAATCTATTCATAGAGGCAGCCTGGCTTTTTTTTACTCGTCAAACTACTAAAGGAGGAGACAGAAAAATGGAAGACAATCAACAAAAGAAAAAGACTGCTTCCTACCACTATAAAAAAAACGGGGTCGTCCTGGAATTCGTCATTAACATCAACTTTTACAATACGAATCACAACAACAATAATTTAGCGAATCAGCGCGGGCAGGCAGGCGTTACCATGACAGCGACCGAAAACAGTCAAATATCAGGCGATCATGGAAAGAACACCAGCGGGAATGAAGAAAAAGATACCGTAGATAAGAATAAACAAATGGAAGATCAAAAAGAGATCATCACACTCGACCTTTCCATCCATGACGGCTTCGACGGAACCACAGAATCCATTTCCGAAACCTTCCAAAAGTCTGACTCAGACAATGAAACGTAACCGGTTGAGTTCCCTGGACAGCCACTGCATAAACCATTCAACCCCATACACAGAACGTGGCTGCCCATCTTACATAAGATGGTTTTTTTATTTGTAGGAATTATTTTGATGGTGAGACGGTTTAGACGTTAGTTTTAAAAAAACCGTTGACTGAATGCTCATTCATTATATAATGGAAGTATGGATATTATTCTGAATATTAATTTGGTTTGAAAAGTTTGAACAAAGGGGAAGTTCATAAACGAACCGAATAAGGGGGAGATTTGAGATGAATGGATTACTCATTCTCAATTGGCTTGCGTTCATTTTTGTAACCGTTTACGCAGTGGGTCTGTTTGTGTATGTGGTCAAAACGAGAATTGAATATATCAAGCTTGGAAAGAAAGTTGAATTTGATAAACGATTCAAGGAACGCTTCGAAAAAATCATGGTCAACGTATTCGGACAGAAAAAGCTTTTGAAGGATAAGAAAAGTGGAGCGATCCACGTCATGTTCTTCTACGGCTTCATCCTCGTCCAATTCGGAGCGATCGATTTCATCATAAAAGGACTGGCACCGGGTAACCATTTACCGCTTGGGCCGTTATATCCAGCCTTCACGTTCTTCCAGGAGCTCGTCACACTGATGATCCTGGTTGCAGTGGTATGGGCTTTCCACCGCCGATACGTGGAAAAACTCGTTCGTTTAAAACGAGGATTCAAATCTGGACTCGTTCTGTTATTCATCGGCGGATTGATGCTTTCCGTCCTCCTTGGAAATGGAATGGGCCTGATCTGGCATGGTGAAGAGCTTGCCTGGACGGAGCCGGTGGCGTCATTGATCGCTGGAGCACTCGGAGCGATCGGGGAAACAGCATCCATCGTCGTCTTCTACATCGCATGGTGGATCCACCTGATTTTCCTGCTGGCCTTCCTTGTGTACGTGCCGCAATCAAAGCACGCTCACTTGATCGCAGGGCCGGCCAATGTATTTTTCAACCGCTTAGACAACCCTGGAAAACTGAAGCCGATCGACTTTGAAGACGAAACGGCAGAAAGCTTCGGGGTGGGGAAAATAGAGGAATTCACGCAGCCTCAGATGATTGATTTCTATGCCTGCGTAGAATGCGGGCGCTGTACGAATATGTGTCCGGCATCCGGCACAGGCAAAATGCTGTCGCCGATGGACCTGATCGTGAAGCTGCGTGATCACTTGACGAATCACGGCGCAGCCGTCACCCGGAAAAAACCTTGGGTGCCGACATTCGCTTTCAGCGGGACAAAAGGCAATCAGCTGGCGATGGCAAGTGCGACACAGGCGGCTGAAGAAGCGGCAGCCGGTGCGGCATACAGCCCATCTTTGATCGGAGACGTCATAACGGAAGAAGAAATCTGGGCGTGTACGACATGCCGAAACTGTGAAGACCAATGTCCGGTCATGAACGAACACGTGGATAAAATCATCGACCTCCGCCGTTATCTTGTATTGACGGAAGGAAAGATGGATGCAGATGCACAGCGTGCGATGCAGAACATCGAGCGGCAGGGAAATCCGTGGGGACTTAACCGAAAAGAGCGTGAAAACTGGCGTGGAGCGAGAGAAGACGTTCACATCCCGACGGTGAAAGAAATGAAAAAAGCGGGTGAAGACTTCGAATTCCTATTCTGGGTCGGATCCATGGGTTCATTCGATAACCGAAGCCAAAAAATCGCACTTTCATTTGCCAAACTGATGAACGAAGCAGGCGTGAAGTTCGCAATTTTAGGAAATAAAGAAAAAAATTCAGGTGATACGCCGCGCCGTCTAGGGAATGAATTCCTGTTCCAGGAGCTTGCGACAAACAACATCGCTGAATTCGAGAAGCATGAAATCAAGAAAATCGTCACGATCGACCCGCATGCCTACAATATTTTCAAAAATGAATACCCTGACTTCGGACTGGAAGCTGAAGTCGTCCACCACACCGAGCTCCTCTATGACCTGGTGAAGGAAGGGCGTCTGAAACCTCAATACGAAGTGAACGAGACGATCACATTCCATGACTCATGTTATCTTGGCCGCTACAACGAAGTGTACGATCCTCCTCGTGAAATCCTGAAATCGATTTCCGGCGTGAAGCTCGTTGAAATGGAACGCAACCGCGAGACCGGAATGTGCTGCGGAGCCGGCGGGGGGCTCATGTGGATGGAAGAAGACACCGGCCACCGCGTCAACGTCTCCCGTACCGAGCAGGCACTTGCCGTCAGCCCGTCCGTCATCAGTTCCGGCTGCCCATACTGCTTGACGATGCTTTCGGATGGAACGAAAGCAAAGGAAGTGGAGGAAAACGTTTCAACACTCGACGTCGCCGAGCTTCTTGAGAAAGCGGTATGCGGTGATCGCAAGGATGAGATTGTGGCTTAAATCATACGTAAAATCAACATGAACTGTACGAGGAGTGAAATTACATCACACATATTATGGCGGTTCACTCCTCTTTACTTTTCTACAATAGTAATTTAAATGAAAAATAAAAACTTTCTAAAAAGTCATTACGTTTTACACAATTTTGAAGTACAATGAAGGTAGTGAAAAGGGACGAAATCTGTCCCTTCCTCTTTTGGGGTTTGGTCGAGCGAGCGTTCAGTCAATTGGCGGGACCGCTTGTTAAAGAATGCCCCATACAAATACCTGACGAACATACTAACCACATCTTACTTAACGGATTTTTGAAAGCGTATACAAAAATAAGATTTCAAACTGAAAGAAAAAAGGAGAGGATTTACATGGGAAAAACGGTCATTTTGGATGGAGCCAGAACTCCTTTCGGTAAGTTTGGAGGCGGATTGAGCAGTTTTACAGCTTCCGAGCTCGGCGGTTTTGCAGTGAAGGAAGCATTGAACAGGGCAGGTGTCAGCGGCGAAGAGGTTGAGGAAGTCATTCTCGGATCCGTATTACAAGGCGGGCAGGGGCAGATCCCTTCACGCCAGGCATCCCGCCATGCCGGGCTCCCGTGGAATGTAAAGACCGAAACAATCAATAAAGTGTGCGCGTCCGGCATGAGAAGCGTAACAATGGCGGACCAGATCATCCGTGCCGGTGACGGAGAGGTCATCGTGGCCGGAGGAATGGAATCGATGTCGAACGCGCCGTATATTTTGCCTAAAGCACGCTGGGGATTCAAAATGGGCGACTCAAGTGTGAAAGACCTGATGGTTCATGACGGTCTAACCTGCAGCTTCAATAACGTTCACATGGGGACATACGGAAACGCGACAGCGAAGGAATTCGAACTGACAAGGGAAGATCAGGACCGCTGGGCACTAAGGAGCCATGAACTTGCTGTGCAGGCGGCAGAGGAAGGAAGACTCGGTGAAGAAATCGTGCCGGTGGAAGTGCCGCAGCGCAAAGGGGATCCGGTCGTCGTTGACCGTGACGAAGCACCGCGCAAGGAGACTTCGTATGAAGTGCTGGCTAAATTGGGCCCGGTATTCGGATCAGACGGCACGATCACAGCCGGTAACGCACCCGGAGTCAATGACGGAGCTGCAGCCATGATCCTGATGAGTGAAGAACGCGCAGAGAAAGAGGGCAAGAAACCATTGGCGACGATCCTTGGGCACACGGCAATTGCAGTGGAAGCGAAGGATTTCCCGCAGACACCAGGACTTGTAATCAATGAGTTATTGAAGAAAACAGGCAAATCGTTGGACGACATCGACCTGTTTGAAATAAACGAAGCATTCGCAGCAGTCGCACTGACAAGCGGCAAGATCGCCGGTCTCGATCCGGAAAAAATCAATGTGAACGGCGGCGCGGTCGCTCTAGGCCACCCGATCGGAGCAAGCGGTGCGCGAATCATCCTGACACTCGCATATGAACTGAAACGCCGCGGCGGAGGCATCGGAATTGCCTCGATCTGTTCCGGAGGCGGCCAGGGAGATGCGATTATGATCGAGGTGCCGAAGCAATAGGTTCGGGGATGGAATTGGTAGATTGGTAGAGGTTTTGGTACTGGGTGCCTGGCTCGATTTGGCAGTTTTGAACCAGGCTCGGAAATGGGTGATTGAGCCAGGCTCAAATCGGGTCATCTGAGCCAGGCACCATTTTGAACGTTTAGTCTGTGCCAGGAACAAATGGGGCTCATTGTGCCAGGAACAAACCACGGTTTCTGTGCCTGGCACAAAGCATCACACCCGGCATTTCAACGGTTTTGTACCAGGTACAACCAGCGGCTGATGTACCTGGTACAAATAACCACAATTGTACCAGGTACACCAACCAACAACCAACCAACATAAACAAGCAATTTTTCAAACAAAGGGGAGAGAGCAATGAATATAAATAAAGTCATGGTCATCGGAGCGGGACAGATGGGCTCCGGGATCGCCCAGGTATGTGCACAGGCTGGGTTTGAAGTATTTTTAAATGATTTAAAAGAGGAATTTGTTCAAAAAGGGATTGGCGTCATTACGAAGAACCTTTCACGTTCCGTGGAAAAAGGGAGAATGTCCGAAGAGGATAAAGAAGCTGCACTGAACAGGCTGACGGGTTCGACGGATATCAACGATGCGAAGGATGTTGACATCGTGATTGAAGCTGCGGTTGAGAACATGGAGATCAAAACGAAGATCTTCGCCCAGCTGGATGAAATCGCGCCGGATCATGCGATTCTGGCTTCCAATACGTCTTCACTTCCGATAACGGAGATTGCAGCGGCGACGAAGCGTCCCCATCAGGTAATCGGGATGCATTTCATGAATCCGGTGCCGGTGATGAAACTTGTTGAAATCATCCGCGGGCTTGCGACGACGGATGAAGTATATCAAACGATCGAGGATATGACGAAATCACTGAGTAAAGTGCCGGTCGAGGTGGAAGACTTCCCGGGCTTCGTATCGAACCGGATTCTGATGCCGATGATCAACGAAGCGGTCTACACTCTATATGAAGGTGTAGCAAGCAAGGAAGCGATCGATGAAGTGATGAAGCTCGGGATGAATCATCCGATGGGACCGCTGACGCTTGCTGATTTCATCGGTCTTGATACTTGCCTCTACATCATGGAAACACTGCACGAAGGATTCGGCGATGATAAATACCGCCCATGCCCGCTTCTTAGAAAATACGTGAAAGCAGGCTGGCTCGGCCGCAAAACGGGCAGAGGCTTCTATTCCTACGAATAAGGCAGCGGAACGACATACATGCATACGAACAGCCGGGAGGGGAACAATCATGAATTTACGATTCACGGAAGAACAGCAGATGATGCGCAAGATGGTGCGGGATTTTGCTGAAACAGAGATACAGCCTTTTGTGGAAAAGATGGAAGAGGGGCATTTTCCGCGGGAGATCTTAAATAAGATGGCAGAGCTTGGCCTGATGGGAATTACGACGCCTGAGAAATACGGCGGTTCGGAAATGGATTTCACCTCTTACATCATTGCCATTCACGAGCTGTCGAAAGTAAGCGCAACCATCGGGGTCATCCTGTCTGTCCATACATCGGTGGGGACCAATCCGATTCTTTATTTCGGAAATGAAGAACAGAAACAGAAGTATCTTCCGAAGCTGGCATCCGGCGAATATTTAGGGTCATTCTGTTTGACGGAACCGAGTGCGGGATCTGACGCAAAGAGCTTGAAATCAAAAGCTGAAAAGCGCGGTGATCACTACGTACTGAACGGTTCGAAGGTGTTCATCACAAATGGGGGCGAAGCGGATACATATATCGTCTTCGCTGTCACCGATCCAACGAAGGCAAGCCGCGGGGTATCGGCATTCATAGTTGATAAAGGAACGCCGGGTTTGATCATCGGGAAAGACGAACACAAAATGGGTCTTCACGGATCAAGAACGGTTCAGCTTACATTTGAAGACATGAAAGTGCCGGCAGAAAATCTTCTTGGGCAGGAAGGAGAAGGTTTTAAAATCGCGATGGCGAACCTTGATGTCGGCCGCATCGGAATTGCAGCACAGGCACTTGGGATCGCGGAAGGAGCGTTCGACTACGCAACCGCTTATGCCAAAGAGCGCGTTCAGTTCGGAAAGCCGATCGCTGCCCAGCAGGGAATCGGATTCAAGCTCGCCGACATGGCAACTGCCGTTGAAGGTTCTAAATTATTGGTGTACAGAGCAGCAAGCCTGCGTTCTCAAGGGATTTCCTGCGGAAAAGAAGCCTCCATGGCCAAACTGTTCGCATCGAAAACGGCGGTCGAAGTGGCAACCGAAGCGATCCAGGTATACGGAGGCTATGGCTATTCGAAGGAATACCCGGTAGAGCGATACTTCCGCGACGCCAAAGTGACCGAAATCTACGAAGGCACAAGCGAGATCCAAAGAATGGTTATCGGGAAGAACCTGCTTGTTTAAATAAAATTATATAAATAGATTCCAACATAGATGGGAGAAGAGATCATGAATTTTAAGTTGTCTGAAGAACATGAAATGATTCGCAAGATGGTGCGCGATTTTGCACGTAACGAGGTGGCGCCGACTGCTGCAGAGCGCGATGAGGAAGAACGCTTCGATATGGAAATTTTCAATAAGATGGCGGAGCTTGGTTTGACAGGGATTCCCTGGCCGGAAGAATACGGCGGGATCGGGAGCGACTATCTTGCTTACTGCATCGCGGTCGAGGAACTTTCAAGAGTGTGCGCGTCAACAGGTGTAACCTTATCTGCCCACACTTCATTGGCAGGCTGGCCGGTATACAAATTCGGTACGGAAGAACAGAAGCAGAAGTATCTTCGTCCGATGGCGCAAGGGGAAAAGATCGGTGCTTACGGGTTGACGGAGCCGGGTTCAGGATCGGATGCAGGCGGAATGAAGACGACGGCGCGCTTGGAAGGCGACCATTACGTATTGAACGGCTCAAAGATTTTCATCACGAACGGCGGAATCGCGGATACTTATATCGTATTTGCACTCACTGATCCTTCTTCACGCCAGCGCGGAACGAGTGCATTCATCGTCGAGAAGGATTTCGAAGGCTTCTCGGTCGGTAAAAAAGAGAAGAAACTCGGGATCCGTTCGTCACCAACGACGGAAATCGTGTTCGAAGAGTGCAAGGTGCCGAAAGAAAATCTTCTTGGTGAAGAAGGAGGAGGCTTCAAGATTGCGATGATGACACTGGACGGCGGCCGTAACGGCATCGCGGCACAAGCTGTCGGAATTGCACAGGGAGCGCTTGATGCGTCCGTCGACTATGCGAAAGAGCGCGAGCAATTCGGCAAGCCGATTGCTGCGAATCAGGGGATCTCTTTTAAAATCGCTGATATGGCGACATCGATCGAAGCTTCCCGTCTATTAACCTACCAAGCGGCGTGGCTTGAGTCTGAAGGTCTTCCATACGGAAAAGAATCGGCCATGTCGAAGCTGATGGCAGGGGACACGGCGATGAAGGTGACGACGGAAGCAGTCCAGATCTTCGGCGGCTATGGCTACACGAAGGATTATCCGGTGGAGCGCTACATGCGTGATGCGAAGATCACTCAGATCTATGAAGGCACACAGGAAATCCAGCGTCTGGTTATTTCCCGGATGGTGACGAAATAAAGATAGAATTGAAGTATTAACGGGGTATGTTACCACATATAATCCGTCCGCTCCGTTGGGGGACGGGGCAGGCGGAAGCAAGAGGGGTCAATGGGAGAATGAGATAAAGGCGGTCGGTTACATTGGATAAAAAAAGAGAAGTGCACGCTTCTGTTAAAGATGAACGTTTAGTGGAAAAGCGCCGCGATCAGATGATCCGGGGAGCCGTCTCTCTATTTAAACAGAAGGGGTTTCACCGCACCACGACGAGAGAGATTGCCAAGGCCGCCGGTTTCAGCATCGGAACGCTTTATGAATATATACGGACAAAGGAAGACGTTTTGTACCTGGTCTGTGACAGCATTTATGAGCAGGTTCGATTGGAGCTTGAGGAACTGGATATCGATCAAGGCACGATTGACAGCCTGAGGCTCGGCATCGCCCATTATTTCCAAGTGATGCACCGTATGCAGGATGAGGTGCTGGTTATGTACCAGGAAGCGAAATCATTGTCCAAGGATGCGCTTCCGTACGTTCTGAGGAAAGAACTTGAAATGGTGGGGATGGTTGAGAAGCTGATCGTCCGCTGCGTCGAGACTGGGGAGCTTGAGCTTAGTGACAATCAGATCCATATGCTCGCGCAAAATGTATTCGTCCAGGGGCAGATGTGGGGATTCCGCCGCTGGGCTCTGCAGAAGAGGTATTCACTGCAAGACTACATTGACCTTCAAATCGAACTGCTTTTTGAAGGTGTCACGGGTTTTGAAAAACAGAAGAGAACAGGGGGAGTACTATGAGCACGGTTGACGTTTATAAACCAAAGCACCATGTCCGATTTGTCACGGCATCGAGCCTTTTCGACGGACATGATGCATCGATCAACATAATGAGACGGATTATTCAGGCAAGCGGATCAGAGGTTATTCACTTAGGTCATAACCGCTCCGTGGAAGAAGTGGTAAACGCTGCGATCCAGGAGGACGTACAGGGGATTGCGATTTCCTCCTATCAAGGCGGGCACGTTGAATATTTTAAATACATGTATGATTTGTTAAAAGAAAAAGGGGCTTCCCACATCCGCATCTACGGCGGGGGCGGAGGGGTCATCATCCCTCGAGAAATCAAGGAGCTCCATGAGTACGGGATCGCACGCATCTTTTCACCTGAGGACGGACGCCAGCACGGACTTCAAGGCATGATCAATAAAATGATTGAAGAGTGTGATTTCCCGACGATTGAAGGAAGCGTCAATTCCGAAGTGGAGAAGCTTGCCGGCGGTGACGTGAATGCCGTTTCGAAACTGATCTCACTCGCTGAGTATCAGGTCGGGGCGAATGAAGAAGTCGCAGCTGCGGCCCAGACGGTTTTCTCGGAAATTAAAAATCTTGTGAAAAAGGTGCCGGTACTCGGGATTACAGGTACAGGCGGCGCAGGGAAAAGTTCCCTGACGGACGAATTGATCCGCCGTTTCATCAACGAGCTTCCGGAGAAGAAGATTGCAATTCTATCCATCGATCCTACAAAGCAGAAGACGGGCGGAGCGCTGCTTGGTGACCGTATCCGCATGAATGCGATCTTCAATCCGCGTGTTTACATGCGCAGCCTTGCTACCCGCGGTTCGAAGACGGAGCTTTCACTTGCCATCAAGGATGCAATCAATGTGGTGAAAGCAGCCGGTTATGATCTCGTTGTCATTGAAACGAGCGGAATCGGGCAGGGAGATGCGGAAATCGCTGAAATCTGTGACATGTCCATGTACGTCATGACAAGTGAATTCGGTGCGCCTTCACAGCTTGAGAAGATCGACATGATTGATTTTGCCGACTTGATCGTCATCAACAAGTTTGAACGGAAAGGCTCGGAAGACGCACGCCGTCAGGTTCAGAAGCAATATCAGCGCAGTCACATGCTCTTTGATAAGGATCTTGATGACATGCCGGTTTACGGGACGATCGCAAGCCAGTTCAACGATCCGGGCACGAACGCTTTATTTGCCGCGATTGTTGAAACCGTGAATGAGAAGATGCAGCTTGATTGGGAAACGAACTTCACGAAAACGGCCGATGTCGAAAAACAGAACGTGATCATTCCGAACAGCCGCCGCTATTATTTGCGTGAAATTGCAGATACTGTCCGCAACTATCATAAGAAAGCCGAAGAGCAAGTAAAGCTTGCGCGTCGTCTGTTCCAATTGGAAGGGGCAATGGAAGCTCTTCGCGAGAAAGAACATAATGACGAACTTCTGACTTCGCTCAACACCTTGAAAGAAGAGGTAGAGAACAAGCTGACTGCTGAATCCAAAGGGATTTTAGCAAAATGGGAGAACTTGAAGGATATGTACAGCAAGGATCAGTTCGTCACGAAGATCCGTGATAAGGAAATCGTGACCGAGCTGAAGACGAAGAGTCTGTCAGGTCTCGATATTCCGAAAGTTTCCCTTCCGAAGTATAAGGATTATGGGGAAATCTTGAAATGGGTGTACAAGGAGAATGTACCAGGTTCGTTCCCGTACACGGCAGGCGTGTTTCCTTTTAAACGCAAAGGGGAAGATCCGAAGCGTCAGTTCGCCGGTGAAGGGACTCCGGAACGGACGAACCGCCGCTTCCATTATCTGTCGAAGGATGATGATGCGAAGCGTCTGAGTACAGCGTTCGACTCGGTGACGCTGTACGGCGAAGATCCGGATCACCGCCCTGATATTTACGGGAAAGTCGGGGAAAGCGGCGTGAGCATTTGTACGCTTGATGATATGAAGAAGCTGTATGCAGGCTTTGATCTTTGTGCCCCGTCTACGTCGGTGTCGATGACGATCAACGGACCGGCGCCGATCATTCTCGCCATGTTCATGAACACAGCGGTCGATCAGCAGATCCGGGCGAAGGAAGAAGAACTGGGCCGTGTGCTGACAGTGGAAGAATACGTCGAGGTGAAGGAAAAGACGCTTGGAGTCGTACGCGGAACCGTTCAGGCCGATATTTTAAAAGAAGATCAGGGTCAGAACACATGCATCTTCTCCACTGAATTCGCTCTACGTATGATGGGTGACATCCAGCAGTACTTCATCGATCATAAAGTAAGAAACTACTATTCTGTATCGATTTCGGGCTATCATATCGCAGAAGCGGGAGCGAATCCGATTTCGCAGCTTGCATTCACACTCGCAAACGGCTTCACGTATGTCGAGTACTATTTGAGCCGCGGAATGGACATCAATAAGTTCGCACCGAATCTGTCATTCTTCTTCTCGAACGGACTGGATCCCGAGTACACGGTGATCGGCCGCGTTGCCCGCCGCATATGGTCGACGGTCATGAGAGATAAGTACGGAGCGGATGAGCGCAGTCAGAAGCTGAAGTATCACATCCAGACGTCAGGCCGTTCGCTGCACGCGCAGGAGATCGATTTCAACGATATCCGCACTACGCTTCAAGCATTGATGGCACTGCAGGATAACTGTAATTCGCTACACACGAATGCGTATGACGAGGCCATCACGACACCAACGGAAGAATCCGTCCGCCGCGCGATGGCGATCCAGATGATCATCACGAAAGAACACGGTCTTTCCAAAAATGAAAATCCGCTCCAGGGATCGTTCATCGCCGAAGAATTGACCGATTTAGTGGAAGAAATGGTGCTGACCGAATTCGACCGCCTGAATGACCGCGGTGGCGTGCTCGGTTCGATGGAAACCCAGTATCAGCGCGGCAAGATCCAGGAAGAGTCCATGTACTACGAAATGAAGAAGCATAACGGGGATCTTCCGATTGTAGGGGTGAACACATACCTCAACCCGAATCCTCCTTCTGAAGAAGAGATGGACAGCATGGAACTTGCACGTGCAACGAAGGAAGAGAAAGAGACGCAAATCACGAATCTCCGCAACTTCCAGGGACGCAACGAAAATGAAGCAGAAGAAGCACTCGTACGCCTGAAGAAAGCGGCAGTCGACGGAGGCAACATC
The DNA here is from genome assembly GCF_036867415.1 of Mangrovibacillus sp. Mu-81. NCBI lineage: Bacteria > Bacillati > Bacillota > Bacilli > Caryophanales > Bacillaceae > Mangrovibacillus > Mangrovibacillus sp. Mu-81. Next base: position 630,522 of record NZ_JBAJHU010000002.1, on the reverse strand, counting down.
TTCGAAGAACTGATGGAAACCGTCAAATCGTCAAGCCTCGGTCAAATCACCCGGGCCTTATACGAAGTCGGCGGACAATACCGCAGGAATATGTAATAGATAGGAAGAAAGGAGACTGCTGTTACCGGGGACAGCAGTCTCTTTTTCAAAAATGAAAACCCGGGAACAAAGAAAGCGATGGCTCGTCCCTCACCAGTCTAAAGGATTTTCGGGTTAAGCATGATTAAACTTTTGAAAATCAGTCCATGCTTAATATACAGAAAAGTACAATACTTTACACTGCGGTAATAGATGTGAGAAAGGTTTTGCTATATAATGGGTATTGGGTGAATAGACTAGAGAACGATAGATACTGGATGTGACATTGTGAAAACATTATTGCGTTATGCACTTATTGCGGCCGGTATTTATGCGGCTGCCCTTCTATACCACTTTCAGCTCGGGGCCATACCATTCTTTCTCCTGTCCTTCTATCTTTTTTATGAAGCATATAAGGCGATCCGGCACGGTGACACGGAGGAAAGTGAAGAAAACAGCAGCCTACTGAATTCACAAAAATAAAAAAATAAGAGAAAAGCCAGTTTAATATAGCATAAAGTCTCTTCTATTGTTTATAATGATAAATATGCTTTAGATGATAATGGCGGTATTATGCCATTTTTTCTGTCCCTGCATCTAAACAGTGGGGCATATCTGCGTCTTGCCGGGATGCTTACATAGTGTTTGCAGACTTGCAGCGGTCCGCTGTATAGTATGATCAGCGGCAGATGCTTCCGGATGATGGATCCGGGCGATGCATGAGCTTTAGTGACTCTCTTAGTAGAGTGTGAAATAGAGAAAGGAAGTGCGTAAAGTGAGTCTAAAACAGTTATCGAAAGAAGAATTGCGCCAGACATCTTTTATTGAATTGGCACATGAGATTATGACAGATAAGAAGCAAGCCGTGACGTTTCAAGAATTGTTGAAAGAAATTAAACGTTTACTTGAAATCTCTGAATCAGAGGTCAAAAGCCGCTTGGTTCAATTTTATACAGACCTGAACATCGACGGTCGTTTCATTGCGCTTGGCGAGAACCGCTGGGGACTCCGCGAATGGTATCCGGTTGATCAAATCGAAGAGGAAACCGTTCCGACAATGAAATCTACTAAAAAGAAAAAAGCGAAGAAGAAAGTCGAGGAAGATCTTGACCTGGACGAATTCGATGATCTTGATGAGGAAGACCTTGATGACGATCTTGATTATGATGATCTGGACGATACAGATGACGATGATGATGATCTGACAGATGATGATGACGATGACAGCGATGTGGATGATACGGACGATGATCTAGAAGATATCGATGTCGATGATGACGAGGAAGAACTTGAGATCGATGAGCTGGATGACGAGGAAGAAGAATCTGATGAGGAAGATAAGGAAGAAAAGAGTTAATTTTTCTGTTAATTAGGACATTTTCCGAACCTCATTCTATGCTTGACTTCTTTCTTTTAGGAAGGTAGTATTTTATTTGGGCTCCTTAAAAAAGGACGAATAGAGTATTCAACGCTCCCCTTACCAATTGGTAAGCGGGGCGTTTTTTATTTTTTACAGGACAATCTGACTGATGAATGCAGGCTGATTACCGTTATCTCTTCCCCTTACAATAACCACTTAATGATAAATAAGAGGCTGTCTTTTAGCTGTTTTTTGCCCATGATTTTATTTTGATGGAATGGACTACTCATTCTTTGAACAAGATAACTTCATGACAAGGATACATATGAGACACCCTCTACTTTTTTTGAACTAAATCATATTAAAAGGGGGACATATACATGACTAAGTATATTTTCGTAACAGGCGGCGTTGTGTCGTCACTTGGAAAAGGGATCACAGCAGCGTCCCTTGGCAGATTATTAAAAAACCGCGGGGTTACCGTGACGATCCAGAAATTCGATCCGTACATCAATGTGGATCCAGGGACGATGAGCCCGTATCAGCATGGTGAAGTATTCGTAACCGATGACGGTGCCGAGACGGATCTTGACCTCGGTCACTACGAGCGTTTCGTTGACATCAACTTAACGAAGTACAGCTCTGTGACGACTGGTAAAATTTATTCTACTGTTCTGAAAAAGGAACGCCGCGGTGATTATTTAGGCGGGACGGTTCAGGTCATCCCTCATATCACGAATGAAATCAAAGATCGCGTATACCGTGCAGGACGTGAAACGAATTCAGATGTCGTCATCACTGAAATCGGCGGAACGGTAGGGGACATCGAGTCTCTTCCATTCCTTGAAGCGATCCGCCAGATTAAGAGTGATGTTGGCCGTGAAAACGTGATGTACATCCACTGTACACTTGTCCCATATCTTAAAGCTGCCGGCGAAATGAAAACAAAGCCGACCCAGCACAGCGTTAAAGAGCTTCGCAGCCTGGGAATCCAGCCGAATGTCATCGTTGTTCGTACCGAAATGCCGATGACCCAGGACATGAAAGATAAAATCGCGTTGTTCTGTGACATTGACAAGAACGCAGTCATCGAAGCAATGGATGCAGAGACGCTTTATTCAGTACCGCTTTCCCTGCAGGATCAGAAGCTGGATGAGATTACTTGCCAGCACCTAAAGCTGAATTGCCGTGAAGCGGATATGACAGAGTGGAATGAGCTGGTGGACCGCGTAACGAATCTTTCCCGCAAAACGAAGATTGCACTGGTCGGGAAATATGTTGAACTTCAGGATGCGTACATCTCTGTCGTCGAAGCACTTCGTCATGCCGGCTATCAGTTCGATAGTGACATCGAAGTGAAATGGCTGAACTCTGAACTTGTCGACGCTGAAAACGTTGCTGAAAAACTTGGGGACGTTGACGGAATCCTTGTGCCTGGAGGCTTCGGTGACCGCGGGGTTGAAGGGAAGATCGCCGCGACTCAATATGCACGTGAAAACAAGGTGCCGTTCCTTGGAATCTGCCTTGGAATGCAGCTGGCGTCTGTGGAGTATGCGCGCAATGTCCTTGAACTTGATGGAGCACACTCTGCTGAGCTGAACCCGGATACGCCATACCCGGTCATCGACCTGCTTCCTGAACAAAAGGACATCGAAGATCTCGGGGGAACACTGCGTCTTGGTTTATATCCATGTAAATTGACGAAAGGTTCAAAAGCGTATGCAGCCTATGATGGAGAAGTGGTATACGAGCGTCACCGCCACCGCTTCGAATTCAATAATCACTACCGTGAGCAAATGGAAAACGCAGGATTCATCTTCTCAGGAACAAGCCCTGACGGACGCCTTGTTGAGATCATCGAACTTGAAGATCACCCATGGTTCGTGGCATCCCAATTCCACCCGGAATTCACATCACGCCCGACACGTCCACAGCCGCTGTTCAGAGATTTTGTTGAAGCAAGTCTGGCATTTGGCGGGAAATAAGCAATATATTTTGAAGCCGCTCTCCTTTAAGGGGGAGCGGTTTAGTTTTGAAGTGCAAAATATGAATTAACATTGCTTTCGTATAGTAATTCAAACCAAAATTAAAAAGCAATTTGGCAAGAAAATAATAAGAAAAATGCTTGGAGACATATGCTCCAAGCATTTTTTCATCCCAAGATAAGCACTGGTTATCGATTATCAAATCTATAAGAATATCCAGAAAATAAGCTACACTAAAATAAGGGGAGAAACTCCTCTTATTGAGGAAATAGCACGAAAAATAGAATGAATAGAGGGAAAAATTCCCCCTATTTACTCCAAAAGCATGAAAATGGACATTCTGCTTTGCCTTAGCGGGAAAAACTCCCCTTATATCCCTCGAACCTAGCCCTAATCTGCAGGATAAAGGAAAAAACTCCCCTTATTTAAACATTCAGAGGTTACTCACAATGAAGGATGAAAAAAATGTATTTATCTGCCTCTAAAAGAGTCAACACCCACCCCTGCTAGATAAATGTCATTCAGAGCACACCAATTGGTATATGAATTTTCATGCTGACAAAAACTTATGACACCATGGTAAAAGGGGTTCGAAATTCAGGGCAGATTTATCGTATATTTTTTAACCCCTGCATATATCATCAAAAAGAAGCAGTCTAATTCAGTTGCGAATAGGACTGCTAATTTGTGTGCTAATTTATTTTTTGTATTCGAAATCCGAACCCGTACTATACGGGGGATAAAAAAAGAACGGGGGATAAAAAAAGACCCGCCCCGCATTGCTTTACAGCAACGGGGGAAGGACCTTCCTCCAACTCAGCATCAATCCTCGTATTCCTCCAGCATCTCCCGTATCACAAACCCAAGGGCGAAGTAGATATAGAGCGCGGCCATACTTGTCGGCATACAAACCCGCTCGCCGATTTCCTCTCCCGGTAGCATTCCTTTGATCACTTTCGTATCGAGGTGGAGGTCGGCAAGCTTGTCCAACCCTCCATCACTTTCAGCCGCCACGCCGGATATCCCTATGAATGAGACACCATCAGCCGCCAGCCTCTCCGCGAGTCCGACAGCTTCATCATCCGTTGAAAAGCGGGTAACCATCAGGACGCGGTCCGCTTCGGTCAAAACTGCAGACTCATCGAATTTTTTCACAGAAGGAAGCGGCTCTGCCCCGTATAAAGCTTCAGCGGTCACAGCTTCCATTTCACCAAATGCTTTGATATAGATCGATCCCTGTCCGACAGCAGCCTGGGCAAGCAGCCTCGCAGCGTCTTCAATTTCAAACTCCTGTTTTTCAGAGATGCGTTTAAATAACCCGGACAATTGGGTCGTAAACATTTTAATCATCATTCCACTCCTTATCAATCGGCCGATCCGGCTTAGACAACGTATGCTGTATCGATTATTATAAAGGGGAGGACGGGTGTAAGTAAAATAATGGAGAAAAAGCAGGAATTCACGTTGTATTGGTAGAAGTAATAGAAACGTGGTACTTTAAGCCGGGGAAAAGATAGAAGGCGTACGGACTGGATAAACCTATAAGCTGATAACTAGCTTACTGTTGTTACATATTTCATTTTATTTAAAAAGGGGATTTAACCATATGAATGAAAAGATACTTATTGTAGATGATCAGTTTGGTATTCGTATTCTATTAAATGAAGTGCTGCAGAAGGAAGGCTACCAAACCTTTCAAGCAGCAAACGGTGTGCAGGCACTTGAAATCGCAGATAAGCATTCCCCTGACCTCGTCCTTCTGGATATGAAAATTCCCGGGATGGATGGAATTGAAATCCTGAAGCGGATGAAGAAAAAGAATCAGGATATCCGTGTGATCATCATGACCGCTTACGGAGAGCTCGACATGATTCAGGAAGCGAAGGATCTGGGCGCATTGACGCATTTTGCGAAGCCGTTTGATATTGATGATATCAGGCAGGCGGTAAGGCAGTATATACCGGTTTGATTACATAGTTAGAATAGTGAAAATAGTAGTATTTTTTATAAATAGCCTCATCAGTTGGTAAAATCAATTATGTTTTGGTATGATACAAGTGAAATTGTTAACAATGTTAATCGGTGTGACAAACTTCCATTATCCTTACCGAAAATGGCACACTGACTGAATAAAAGGAGGAAATCAATTTGCCTTTAGTTTCAATGAAAGACATGCTTATCAATGCAAAAGAAAACAGCTATGCTGTCGGTCAGTTCAACTTGAACAACCTTGAGTTCACTCAAGCGATCCTTCAAGCTGCTGAAGAAGAGAAATCACCTGTCATCCTTGGTGTTTCTGAAGGTGCTGCACGTTACATGAGCGGTTTCAAAACAGTTGTGAAGATTGTGGAAGGTCTTATGGAAGACTTGAACATCACAGTACCTGTTGCGATTCACCTTGACCACGGTTCAAGCTATGACAAATGTAAAGAAGCGATCGATGCAGGCTTCACATCTGTTATGATCGATGCATCTCACGGACCTTTCGAAGAGAACATCGAAATCACTTCCAAAGTGGTTGAGTATGCTCACTCTAAAGGCGTTTCTGTTGAAGCTGAGCTTGGTACAGTCGGCGGACAGGAAGATGACGTAGTGGCAGACGGCGTAATCTATGCAGATCCTAAAGAATGTCAAGAGCTTGTTGAACGTACAGGCATCGACACTCTTGCTCCTGCATTAGGTTCCGTGCACGGTCCTTATAAAGGTGAACCAAACCTTGGATTCAAGGAAATGGAAGAAATCGGCGCAGCTACGGGGGTACCACTAGTACTTCACGGCGGAACAGGCATCCCGACCAAAGATATCCAAAAAGCGATCTCTTACGGGACAGCTAAAATCAACGTAAATACTGAAAACCAAATTGCTTCTGCGAAGAAAGTACGCGAAGTGCTTGCAGCTGACTCTGAAGTGTACGATCCACGTAAATACATGGGTCCTGCACGTGAAGCGATCAAAGCAACGGTTATCGGTAAAATGCGTGAATTCGGTTCTTCTAACCAAGCCTGATAGACAGAGGTAATGTCTGGAAAGTTAAACTTATCAGATTAAGTGCTTTCCCAGCGTGGTAGAAAAAGAATGAAGCAGTAGGAGAGGACTGGCACCAGGGGAGGGTAATGCCTTTTTGGGTCAGTCCTCTCCGTTCATTATAAAAAGATTGAAAATTTTGTCGAAAAGGGGTAGGAAACGTGAAATTTTTTATTGATACAGCAAACATGGACGAAATCAGAGAAGCATTCGGATGGGGAATCGTTTCAGGTGTCACGACCAACCCGTCACTAGTCGCAAAGGAAAAGGGAGTCACATTTGAAGAGCGCTTGAAAGAAATCACCGAACTCGTTCCGGGTTCTGTAAGTGCAGAAGTGATCGCAACAGACGCGGAAGGGATGATCAGGGAAGGCCGTGAGCTTGCGAAAATCGCTCCGAACATCACGATCAAGCTTCCGATGACACCGGACGGCCTTACAGCGGCATCCACTTTTTCCAAAGAAGGAATCAAGACCAATGTCACGTTGATATTCAGTGCCAATCAGGCGCTGCTGGCTGCCCGCGCTGGCGCCACGTATGTTTCGCCGTTCTTGGGAAGACTGGATGACATCGGTCATGACGGTCTTGAACTCGTTTCTAAAATCGCTGAAATCTTCGCGATCCACGGACTCGAAACAGAAATCATCGCAGCATCGACCCGCCATCCGCAGCATATTACAGAAGCTGCTCTAAGAGGTGCTCATATTGCAACCGTGCCCCTTAAAGTGTTGAAGCAGTTATTCCATCACCCGCTTACGGATAAAGGGATCGAAGCTTTCTTGAATGACTGGAACAACAGATAGACTTTAGAGGTCACGCAGGAAAACAGTCCGATGTGAAAAAAATCCTTAATCCTATACATGTTTTGACGAAATATGTATAAACTAGTAGACAATAGACTTCTTAGACCGTCTTCATATGGAAAAATAATCCTTTTTGTGACGTGCTGGAGAACGGGTTCCCGAACTGAACGAGAACCACTTTCCACCACTGAACAGTGGAAGGGAGATTAAAATGGAAAAGCTTAAGATTGCAGGTGGGTATCCACTTGAAGGAACCATAAAAGTCAGTGGTGCGAAAAACAGTGCTGTCGCGCTTATCCCGGCCACGATCCTGGCTGACTCTCAGGTGACGATTGAAGGATTGCCGGAGATTTCGGACGTTCGCACACTGAAGGACTTGCTCGAGGAAATCGGCGGAACAGTCAATTTCGAAGATGGAGAAATGAGCGTGGATCCGAGTGAAATGGTCTCCATGCCGCTGCCGAGCGGAAAAGTGAAAAAACTTCGTGCTTCCTACTATCTGATGGGGGCGATGCTCGGCCGTTTCAAAAAAGCAGTCATCGGTCTTCCGGGAGGCTGTCATCTTGGACCCCGCCCGATCGACCAGCATATCAAGGGATTCGAAGCACTCGGTGCCGAGGTGACGAATGAACAGGGAGCGATTTATCTCCGTGCTGATGAATTGAAAGGTGCGCGCATCTACCTCGATGTCGTAAGTGTAGGCGCTACCATCAATATCATGCTGGCTGCTGTTCGCGCCAAAGGACGAACCATCATCGAAAACGCAGCGAAAGAGCCTGAAATCATTGATGTGGCGACACTTCTCAGCAATATGGGAGCGAAGATCAAAGGAGCGGGAACGGATGTCATCCGCATTGACGGTGTCGATGAGCTGCACGGATGCCGCCACACGATCATCCCTGACCGCATCGAAGCCGGAACGTTCATGATCCTTGCGGCTGCTGCAGGTAAAGGTGTCCTGATCGACAATGTCATTCCGTTACATATGGAATCCGTGATTGCAAAGCTTCGTGAAATGGGTGTTCCCGTTGAAACGAACGACGACCAGATCTTTATCGGCAGAGCGGACAAGCTAAAGTCCGTTGATATCAAGACGCTGGTTTATCCCGGCTTCCCGACCGACCTCCAGCAGCCATTCACAGCACTGCTGAACAGGGCGGAAGGGTCTGCTGTCGTAACGGATACGATTTATTCCGCGCGCTTCAAGCATATCGATGAACTGAGACGCATGAATGCCACGATTAAAGTCGAAGGACGTTCAGCCATCATAAACGGTCCTGTTCAGCTTCAGGGTGCCAAAGTGAAAGCGAGCGACCTCCGCGCAGGAGCGGCCCTCGTCATTGCCGGCCTGATGGCAGAAGGAATCACAGAAGTCACAGGACTCGAACACATCGACCGCGGCTACAGTGACCTCGTCGAAAAGCTAGAAGGACTAGGCGCAACCATCTGGCGTGAGAAAATGTCTGCAGAAGAGCTTGAACAATTAAAATCCTAATGGCCGTTTGAAAAAATTCTCAGGTTTGAAAAGGATTGGCCCCGATTTTTTCGAAAAAAAGTCTCTCTGACCCGTTAAATGTGTTACAATAAATCTGTTAATATGTTATACAATTTAAATTTATTGTACTCACAGGCTTCTTTTTAATGCTGAAAAGCAAGTAAAAAGAGCTTTACAAAAGGGAATTCGGGAGGCTGTATACATGGAAAGAAGTTTATCAATGGAACTGGTTCGAGTAACGGAAGGAGCCGCTCTTGCATCGGCTAGATGGATGGGGCGCGGAAAGAAGGACGAAGCGGATGATGCTGCGACTTCTGCAATGCGTGACGTATTTGATACCGTACCAATGAAGGGAACTGTCGTGATTGGCGAAGGGGAAATGGACGAAGCGCCAATGCTGTATATCGGTGAAAAGCTCGGGACAGGCTACGGCCCCCGCGTCGATGTAGCAGTGGACCCGTTGGAAGGCACAAATATCGTCGCATCCGGAGGCTGGAACGCACTTGCTGTCCTGGCGGTTGCCGATCATGGAAACCTGCTGAACGCTCCGGATATGTATATGGATAAAATTGCGGTAGGTCCGGAAGCAGTCGGTAAGATTGATATCAATGCTTCCGTTATCGATAATCTGAAAGCCGTAGCAAAAGCAAAGAACAAAGATATCGAAGACGTAGTGGCAACCGTGCTGAATCGCGAACGTCACCAGCACATCGTCGAGCAATTGAGAGAAGCGGGTGCACGCATCAAGCTGATCAATGACGGAGATGTCGCCGGTGCAATGAATACTGCATTCGACCACACGGGAGTCGACATTTTATTCGGTTCAGGCGGAGCTCCTGAAGGCGTACTGGCAGCCGTGGCACTCAAATGCCTCGGCGGGGAGATCCAAGGAAAACTGCTCCCCCAAAACGACGCAGAACTTCAGCGCTGCATCGGCATGGGTCTTGATGTAGATAAAATTTTACGCATGGAAGACCTTGTAACCGGGGATGACGCAATCTTCGCTGCAACAGGCGTAACCGACGGGGAACTGTTAAAAGGTGTCCAACTGAAAGGATCATACGGATTGACCCACTCCATCGTCATGCGTGCCAAATCCGGAACAGTCCGCTTCATCGACGGCCGCCACAGCCTGCAGAAAAAGCCGAACCTGGTCATGAGATAATACATTAAATTTTGCACTAAAAGTGCTGTTTTCGGGAGACTCGTTGTGAACTAAACGTTCCAGCTGTTGATGGGAGTGGAAGACGTAGACTCCAACTAGAAAAGCGGAAGGGCTTTGCTCAGAGGTGTGTGGCATAAGACGAATCGGCCACGAAGGAGTTCTTTGCCTTCTTGGTCGGTTTGGCTATGACATGTGCCTCTAAGCCCTGGAGCTGGACAGTTTCCGCTCAAACTTGCGTGGAGGCTCACCAACCGCCTGCGTAAAGCGAAGTCTTCCACGGAAATCAATAGCGGCATAATAAAGCCTAGCAAGATAAAAGAGAGATCTTCTAAAAAGATAACTGAGGAGAAGGGCCTGCCTTTCTCCCTCAGCATCTTATCACCCACATCTACCCTTCACAGGTGATAAAGGCTACACTTACCTTCCTATTTTTTCTCAAACAAACAAATTATTCACGGAAAAAGCGAAAAGAATTGAACAGTTGGCAACAGATGAATGGGGTCCCTTGCGCTTTTACGATAAGTATGGTTAAAATAGATAAGGTTTTTTCTTCAGCAATCTCTTTTTGTGCTTCAACGAATTTCTTCAATTTTTTAATAGGGTCATTTTACATGGATTGTTTTGTCCTTCAGGAGGGTAAACAAGACAACATGCAAATCACCTGATTCAATTCAACTCTCAAAGCAGCAACCAAATTAATAAAGCGTGGTGTCATAATGGAAGAATTAACAATCTCCAGCTTAGAAAATATGAAGCTGAAAGAGCTTTATGAGCTGGCAAAAAAATATAAAGTTTCTTATTATAGCAAATTAACAAAAAAAGAACTCATCTTTGCCATTCTGAAAGTGCGAGCGGAACAGGAAGGCTTCTTCTTCATGGAAGGTGTCCTTGAAATCATCCAGTCAGAAGGATTCGGTTTCTTAAGACCGATCAATTATTCTCCAAGCTCGGAGGATATTTATATTTCTGCTTCCCAGATCAGAAGGTTCGATCTTCGTAACGGCGACAAAGTGTCCGGCAAGGTGCGTCCTCCGAAGGAAAATGAACGCTATTTCGGCCTTCTGCATGTAGAAATGGTCAACGGGGAAGAGCCTGAATCAGCCAAGGAACGTGTTCATTTCCCTGGTCTGACGCCTTTATACCCTGATCGCCAAATGATGCTCGAAACCACACCGAATAAGATTTCAACCCGTGTGATGGACTTGATTGCGCCGGTCGGTTTCGGTCAGCGCGGTCTGATCGTGGCACCGCCTAAAGCCGGTAAAACCATGCTGTTAAAAGAAATCGCGAACTCGATCACAACGAATCATCCGGAAGCCGAATTGATCATTCTTTTAATCGATGAACGCCCGGAAGAAGTGACCGACATCGAGCGTTCGGTTGAAGCGGAAGTTGTTTCCTCGACGTTTGATGAGGTTCCGGAGAATCACATTAAAGTGGCGGAGCTCGTTCTTGAACGTGCCATGCGTCTTGTTGAGCATAAGCGCGACGTCGTGATCCTGATGGACAGCATCACCCGTCTTGCGCGTGCATACAACCTTGTGATCCCGCCAAGCGGACGTACGCTGTCCGGCGGTATCGACCCGGCTGCCTTCCACCGTCCGAAGCGTTTCTTCGGGGCGGCGCGTAACATTGAAGAAGGCGGAAGCTTGACGGTTCTTGCAACGGCGCTTGTTGACACAGGTTCCCGTATGGATGACGTCATTTATGAAGAATTCAAAGGAACAGGTAATATGGAACTTCATCTTGACCGCGCACTTGCAGAACGCCGCATCTTCCCTGCAATCGATATCCGCCGTTCCGGTACGCGTAAAGAAGAACTTCTTATCCAGCAGGATCATCTTGATAAATTATGGGCGATTCGCAAAGCGATGTCCGATCAGCATGACTTCGCCGAAAAACTTATGCGAAAGCTGAAACAATCGAAGACGAATCATGAATTCTTCGAAGTGTTGACAGAGGAAGCGAAGAAGCGTTAATCTGATAGTCGAATGATTTTCATGTCCGAGGCTTCCATTTTATTAGGTTGCAAAACGGTCATGTCCTTGTTATAATATAGTCAATGTGTTTTTAAAAAATGGATGCGGTAAGGGGCTGGCTATTACTACCATGCTTATGCTCATATCGCATATATCTTCGTAATAAATTACTCTGTCTCAGATGATTCAGGGCGGAAGGAGATGAAAGTAATGAAATCAGGAATTCATCCTAAGTACAACACGATCAAAGTTAATTGTGCTTGCGGTAACGAATTTGAAACTGGTTCTGTAGCAGAAGAAATGCGCGTTGAGGTATGTTCTGAATGCCATCCATTCTACACAGGCCGTCAGAAATTCGCTGACGCTGGTGGACGTGTTGACCGTTTCAACAAAAAATACGGTCTTAAAAATCAACAACAATAATGAAGAGCTGGAAGATCAAAGACATTTTCTGACCTTTGAACGATGTGCCTAGCATAAGATCAAAGCGTTGAAGGGTGTTTGATTCTTCTCTTCACTGTATAAAAACAGGCAAGGAAATTCTGCTTGCCTGTTTTTTATTACGTAAAGACAAGATTGAGGCGGTTTTTTTGATAAGAGCTGTGCCTCTTTTTTTCTGTCAAATTCGCGGTGAATAAGCATTTTTTCCGTACATAATGGAATGCTTTATAACAATAGATCATCAGCGGCGGTGTCCTTTTTCAAAGAAAACAGCCATTATTCTTATACATTTTTTCGGAAAAAGGACGCAGTGAAAAGCCGCTTTTTCATAATAAGGGGTTAGAAAGGGGAGGCGCTTTCGTGTATGTCATGAAGCAAACCGGTTGGGTGGAAGTCATTTGCGGCAGCATGTTCTCTGGGAAATCAGAAGAACTCATTCGCCGGGTCAGACGCACTCAATTTGCAAAACAGGAAATTGCCGTGTATAAGCCAAAATTAGATAATCGCTACAGCGATGAATCCGTCGTATCTCACAATGGTACCTCGGTCATTGCAAAAGCAGTTGAGGGATCGGCTGTCATCCTTGAGGACCTGAATCCGCAAGTGGATGTCGTCGCGATCGACGAGGTTCAATTCTTTGATGAAGGCATTGTGGAAGTCGTGCAGAAGCTTGCGAACAGCGGCTACCGCGTGATCATTGCCGGACTCGATCAGGATTTCCGCGGAGAACCATTCGGTCCGATGCCTGCGCTCATGTCCATTGCCGAACAAGTGACCAAGCTTCAAGCGGTTTGTGCCGTCTGCGGCTCTCCTGCGAGTCGGACCCAGCGTCTGATCAACGGTGAACCGGCCGGCTACGATGACCCGGTCATCCTAGTCGGCGCATCCGAAGCCTACGAACCAAGATGCCGCCACCATCATGAGGTCCCAAAGGGTCTTAGCGTGTCGCCTGATATGGTGAAGGAAGTATAAGTATGAAAGCCGCTATCCGGATGGGATGGCGGCTTTTTTGCGGAGAAATTCTTCCGTAATGGCGGGGGTGTCGGTTTGGTAATGTTTGTTATTTGGCAAAATTAAATGTGGTTTTGGCAAAAATATTGGTGACTTCGGCTAGAATTGGCTTGGATTGGCAAGAATAAGTTGATTCCGGCAAGATTAATGAGAAAACCAGCAAGAATAATTAGCGTGCTACTTGTAACGTATTTGATGAGTTGAAATATCGACTGTCGTAAATCCAAATCGAGTGAAAAGACCCATTCCATCCCCTTAAAAAGCCAAAATTCCCCTCGCATAACCACTCTCCTGAAGGAAAAAGTAACATCAGGAGGTGTTTTGACAATGAAAAGGATGATGTTTGCACTATTCTTTACTGTGCTATTCATGATCGCGGCGGCTTGCGGCAATGTGAATCAGGAGTCGGAGTATGGAATGCATAATGATGACGGCGGCACTCGGTTTATTGATAACCGCAATCCTCATATGGATAACGATCCGAACAATGTAACAAGCGGAGAGAATATGAATCAGAATCCAAATCTGCCGAATCTGACGAACAGCGAGGGTACGACTTCTACGACGATCGGCGTTTTTGAAGATAAGGCGCGCGAGGTTGTGAACGAGTATTCCCATTTTAAAGCGGATGAGGTCTGGATCAATGGGGAGCAGATGTGGGTGACTGCCCATACGAAGAATGAAATGACCGCTGAACAGACGGATAAAGAAGAAGCGAAATTAAAGAAAAAGCTTGAACGGGCACTGCCTCGTTACAATGTGAATGTAAAGATTACAGAACGATGAGATGATCAATAACAGGCGAGTGGATGAAGTGGATTCTGCTTGCCTTTTTATTATTACATACCTGAATAGCTGATAGGACTCGGTCACCACTGCGATTGAACCTTCTTGTTTTTACCTCCGCCATATAATATAATTAGACTGTTATGGATTAAAATTGAGGTGAATAGCTGTGTTCGATCGTTTACAAGCAGTGGAAGATCGTTATGACAGGTTAAATGAACTGTTGAGTGATCCGGAAATTGTGAATGACCCAAAGAAGCTAAGAGAATATTCAAAAGAGCAGTCAGACATTCAAGCGACGGTAGAAGCTTACCGTGAATATAAAGACATCAATGAGCAGCATAAAGATGCGAAGGCGATGCTGGATGAGAAGCTTGATGCTGAAATGCGTGAGATGGTTAGAGAAGAAGTATCCGAGCTTGAAGAGCAGATTGATGCACTGGAAGAGCGATTGAAAATATTATTGATTCCGAAAGACCCGAATGATGACAAGAACGTCATCATGGAGGTGCGCGGAGCAGCCGGCGGAGACGAAGCCGCTCTATTCGCGGGCGACCTGTACCGCATGTACAGCCGTTACGCGGAAACCCAAGGCTGGAAAATCGAAGTGATGGAAGCGACGTCTACAGGCGTCGGCGGTTATAAAGAGATCATCTTTATGATCACCGGTAACGGAGCCTATTCCAAGATGAAATACGAAAACGGGGCACACCGCGTTCAGCGTGTTCCTGAAACCGAGTCAGGCGGCCGTATCCATACGTCGACTGCAACAGTTGCATGCCTTCCGGAAGCGGAAGAAGTGGAAGTGGATATCCATGAAAAAGATATCCGCGTCGATACATTCGCATCCAGCGGCCCAGGAGGACAATCGGTCAATACGACGATGTCGGCTGTCCGTTTGACTCACATGCCGACCGGCGTCGTGGTTTCCTGTCAGGATGAAAAATCCCAGATCAAGAACAAAGAAAAGGCGATGAAAGTATTGCGTGCCCGCGTATACGATAAATTCCAGCGTGAAGTCCAGGCTGAATACGATGCAAACCGTAAGTCTGCCGTCGGGACCGGTGACCGTTCCGAGCGAATCCGTACGTACAACTTCCCGCAGAATCGTGTAACCGACCACCGTATCGGCCTGACGATCCAAAAGCTTGATCAAATTCTTGAAGGAAAGATGGATGACGTCATCGATGCATTGATCATCGAAGATCAATCCAAACTTCTTGAAAGAATGGAAGAAATGTAACATGACCATGACCGTATTTGAAGCCCTGAAGTGGGCTTCTTCTTTTTTAAACGAACATAAACGGGATGAAAATGCAGGAGAAATCTATCTGCGTCATGTGTTGAATCTTTCCAGGTCACAATTATTGGCTGACCAGCGCATGGAGATCCCCCTCGGCAAATGGGAAGAGTTTGAGAAAGGGATCCGGGACCATGCGGACGGCGTGCCGATTCAGCATATCATCGGGTTTGAAGAATTTTACGGCCGCCTATTCAAGGTGAATGAGCATGTGCTGATCCCGAGACCGGAAACGGAAGAATTGATCTATTATGGTCTTGAGAAGATGAAGAGTCTGTTTGCAAAAGGGCAATCTTTGAACGCGGCTGATATCGGGACCGGCAGCGGGGCGATTGCGGTGACGCTGAAGCTTGAAAGCCCGGACTGGCCGCTTGACATGATAGCGGTGGATATCTCTGATGAAGCACTCGCTGTTGCAAAAGAAAACAGTCAGAGGCTAGGAGCGGAGGTGGCTTTTTACCAGGGAGATCTTCTGAAGCCACTGGTGGATAAGGGAGTAAAGCTCGATATTATGCTTTCAAATCCGCCATACATCCCTTTGGGTGACCGCGTAACAATGTCGGAAGTGGTTGTCGATCATGAACCGCAGCTCGCTTTATTTGGAGGTGAAGACGGTTATGATCTGTATCGGCAGTTTATGGACGAGCTGCCGGCTGTCATGAACGAAACATTTTTGATCGGGTTCGAAGTCGGGGCAGGCCAGGGCGAGACTGTCGCAGACATGCTTCGGGTTGTATTTCCAGATGCCGAAACGGAAGTGGTATTTGATATTAACGGCAAGGACCGGATGGTTTTTTGCAGCATGAAATAGGAATTGGCTGGGAGGCTCCTTTTTGATGAAAAAGGGGTCTTTTTTGTGATATTTCAAATGTTTTTTAATGAAATCTTTTAAGGACAACTGGTATAAGTGAAAAATAGGTGTTTTAACCGTGTTTTCATAGAATAATAGAAAGCAAGTTATCGTACCATGGATAGTTATTATCGAAATGTCTAATTTTATTATCGAAAACAAAAGATTTATTATTGAAAAAGATGAATTTATTATCAAATTTTTCAGCTTGGATTTTATATTATCGAAAGCAAATAATAATTATCAATATCCTCCTTTTGTAGTTGATTAACCAACTTTATTTATGAGTTTGTTAGAATGATTCCAGCGTTGATTGTAGTGCAGGACGAAGGCTAATGCTAAGGCTAATGCTAATGCGGGAAAGGTTGCCTCTGTGAAAAACGAGGTCTTACACGGAAATCAAAAACGGCAATACAGGTCTATAAGTTTTTCTGAAAGTAAATCTCATTTCAAAATTCAAAAAAATATCAATTTACTAGTTTAAGATTCCCACGCCTTGTCCAAACTGTTTTACTGAGGGGAAGGTGGAGAGAAAATGAAAACAAAACATACGGTAGTATTGTATATTCTGATTCTTACTTTAGGGACGATCTTAAGTTTATATATTCCGAAACAGGAAAGCATTGCTCAGGAACCGATGGTGATCCCGGAGGAGGCAATCCGGCTCCGCATCCTGGCAAACAGCGATTTGGACAAGGACCAGAACGTGAAACGGTTAGTCCGTGATGAAGTGAATAAAGAAATTACGGAATGGGTCGGCAGCCTGACATCACAAGAAGAAGCGAAGAACGTCATTAAAGCGGGACTTCCGGAGCTTCAGCAGATTGCGGAAGAAGTGGTGGCATCAGAAGGTTTGGATCAAAACGTGCAAATCGACTTCGGCAAAGTCGACTTTCCCACAAAGCTTTACGGACAGTACCTGTATCCGGCAGGTGAGTACGAAGCAGTATTGATCACCCTTGGAAAAGGTCAAGGAGCGAATTGGTGGTGCGTGCTGTACCCGCCATTGTGCTTCCTGGATTTCTCAACTGGAAACGCGGTAAGAAGCCCGGGTTTTGAAACCACGGTTGAAGCAAGCGGTGAAACAGTGACGGAAGTGGATGTGGAAGATGTAGCGGCTGCAGATGTCTCTTCTGATGAATTGGCGACTGAAGTTGAGAGTGAAGTAGTGCAAGACAAAGTGAATACTGATACAGCAAAAGAGCAAGTTGCTGTTGAGGGAAACACTGAACAAGCAAAACCCCAAGCAACCACCGTCAAAGAAAACAAACTAATGAAAGATCTCAACACGAACGAAGAAAGGGCATCGGATAAGCAGCCTATCCAAGAAAAGGTTTTTGCAGAAGAAGGCGAACAGGAAGAAGTGAAGGTAAGGTTCTTTGTGGTCGATCTGGTAAAAGGTTTGTTTAACTAATGAGTTAGGCTACTTAACGAGATGAGTATGATTATCGCTATTTACCGGTTCCAGCGGTTGATTGGAGTGCAAGACGCAGACTCCTGCGGGAGAAGTGGCCAATGTGAGACCTGTCCAGCTCCGGGGCTTAGAGGCACATGTCATAAGTCGAATCGGCCAAGAAGGCAAAGAACGCCTTCTTGGCCGATTCGCCTTATGCCACCCGCCTCTGTGCAAAGCCCCTCCGCTTTTCTATCCCGCAGGAGCGCAGCGACGAGGAGGCTCACGGGTCACCCGCGGAAAGCGAAGTCTTGCACGGAAATCATTAGCGGCGATTAAAAATTTTTTTCACGATATATTAGGTGTTCGAAATAAAGATAGGACTAGATCTGAATGACGCGGCACTTGAGAAGAAAAGAGTTGCCCTGATTTTCTACTAAAAAAACAAATCTATCAATAACTAGTTCTAATCTTTCCTCCCTCTCATAAATTAGAAGTAAGGATGCTAGATAAAGGGAGGAAGAAAGAATGGCGAAGATGATCAGGCAGGCAACACATGAGGATATTTATAAGGTGATAGGATTTCTCGTGAAAGCTGGACTGAGTACAGAAGGTGTAAAAAGCACGATCGACTGCTTTCTGGTGGTGGAGGATGAGGAACAGAATCTGATTGGGACGCTCGGGATCGAGATGAGGGGCAGAACCGGACTTCTTCGTTCGCTGGTCGTGACCCCTGCGTTTGACAGTGAAGAAATCTTCACCCTCTTTCAGGAGATTTTTAAGCTGGCAAAAGAAAAAGAGCTAGCCAATCTTTACTTGATTACAAATCGAAGAGCATCATTACATTTCTTTGAAGTATTGGGTTTTCAACAGGAACCCGACACGTTTGTGGATGAACTGAAAGATTTCGTCCACGCCAAACAGTTATCCACAGTGGATAACCTGCTGACGATGAGCTTGCAATTGTAAGGAATCCCCGAAAATTCGACAAAACTGAAATTGAAGGGCAAGGTGCTGGCTTCCGTGAACCGGATCACTTTTCAACAAAATGGTCCGGTATTTTTATGACCAGATTCGACAATAAACTCTATAAAACCACGTGTTTGTCGAAAAGTCACTTTTTTCAGAATTATTCACACTCGTCCACAGGGTTATCCACAGGAGGTGAGCGTTTATACACGTTTTGTGGATAATACTTGAGAATTTTAATTGTTTCTTTTATACTTTCAAATGGGTATGATTGTGGAACACCTGGTAATTCAGTGTTTATCCACATTTGTGTGAATAGATGTATGCTTGATTGAAAAAGGTGGACGAATGGTATGATAAAGCGTTGGATTGTGGAAAAAAATGTGGATAATAAACAAAGTTATCCACAAATTGTGGATGCAGCTCGGATTTTGCAGGAAAATGAAGTCGTTGCCTTTCCAACTGAAACGGTTTACGGACTTGGAGCAAACGCAAAAAGTGACGAAGCCGTCGATAAAATTTTCAAAGCGAAGGGAAGGCCGTCAGATAATCCACTGATTGTCCACATTTCAAATAAAAATCAATTAAAAGAGTTGGTCGAAGAGATTCCGGAAGCGGCAGTTGAGTTGATTTCTGCCTACTGGCCGGGCCCGTTGACCCTTATTTTTCATAAAAAAGATGGGGTGCTTTCCGAAAAGGTGACTGCCGGACTCGATACCGTCGCGATCCGAATGCCGGACCATCCGGTAGCGCTTGCGATTATTGAGGAGTCGGGACTGCCGATTGCAGCGCCAAGTGCGAATCGTTCCGGGAAACCGAGTCCGACGACTGCCCAGCACGTGATCGATGACCTGGAAGACCGGATCATCGGCGTTGTGGACGGCGGGGAAACGGGTGTCGGCGTGGAATCGACCGTTGTCGATTGTACAGGACCGGTCCCGGTCATTTTACGGCCTGGCGGGGTGACGAAAGAGCAGCTTCAGGAAATCGTAGGGGAAGTGGGCGTCGATCCTTCATTGAAAGAAGGGAAGGGTGCGCCGAAGTCACCAGGGATGAAATACACACATTACGCACCGGATGCACCCGTTTATCTGGTCGATGGGACGCGTGCCGACGTGCAAAAGCTTGTGGATGAAAAAAGAAGCGAAGGGCTGAAGGCCGGTGTGCTGACCACGGATGAATATGTGGATGACTATCGGGCCGATGTTGTTCTACCCGTCGGCCGGAGAGACGATTTGAATTCGGTCGCCCACGGGCTGTATGATACGCTTCGGGCATTTAATAACAGCGGAGTGGATGTCATCTTTTCCGAGATGTTCCCCGAAGAAGGAGTCGGACTTGCGATTATGAACCGGCTTCAGAAGGCTGCGGGATATCGAGTGATAAAGGTTTGATCGATGGAGAACGAGCGGGTAATGTTCGATACGGCATAAGCAGTTCTCTAAGTTTTTCTTAAATAAATACCTCTGTTGGTGTCCCTGGACGGCGCCTTGCAGAGGTATTTTTTATTTAAAAAGTTATTTATTTTAGGGAAGCGGAAATGCAAATAATCCTGTCCATATTTCTCATTCTATTTCTCATTGGACGTGCATAAATTGGTCTTGAAGGCACGTCCAGAGGAGGAAAAGGAATGACTACGCTTATCGGGGAATTGATTACCTTACTGTTAATGGCATTTGCTCTCGGGATGGATGCCTTTTCGATCGGGATCGGAATGGGGATGTTCCAGCT
Source organism: Mangrovibacillus sp. Mu-81 (assembly GCF_036867415.1). Taxonomy (NCBI): domain Bacteria; kingdom Bacillati; phylum Bacillota; class Bacilli; order Caryophanales; family Bacillaceae; genus Mangrovibacillus; species Mangrovibacillus sp. Mu-81. Next base: position 610,152 of record NZ_JBAJHU010000002.1, on the reverse strand, counting down.
CAGGCTGAAGCAGATTTTTTACATAGGATTGACGGTCGGAATTTTTCACGTGTGGATGCCGCTCCTTGGGATGATCACGGGAAAGTTTTTATCCGACACGTTCGGATCGTTTGCTACGTACGCCGGGGGCATCCTCCTGATTGTACTTGGCATTCAGATGTTTATGTCCAGTTTCAAAGAAGAAGAAACATCGCTGATTTCCCCGGTAGGATTCGGTCTTCTGTTATTTGCGCTTAGTGTAAGCCTGGACAGCTTTTCAGTGGGCCTGACCCTCGGGATATTCGGAGCGAGGACAGCGGTGGCGCTCGTCTGTTTCGGGGTGGCAGCCACACTCCTGACCTGGATCGGCCTCTTGCTCGGAAGAAAATTTCAAGGCGTACTCGGCACCTACAGCGAAGCCCTCGGAGGCAGCATCCTCTTCGCCTTTGGAATCAAACTGCTGCTGCCGTTGTAGATTGGTAGAATGGAAGATTGGTCCCTCACTGCACTAATGCGGTGGGGTTTTTTTGTGTTTTTCAATAGCCGCCTCCGCTTTTCTATTGTCCAGCTCCAGGGCTTAGAGGCACATGTCATAAGCCAAACCGTCCAAGAAGGCAAAAAGCGCCTTCCCGGCCGGTTTGGCTTATGCCACACGCCTCTGAGCAAAGCCCTTCCGCTTTTCTATTGTCCAGCTGCAGTGGTCTGCTCCCGTTTGAAAATTAACCTTAGGCTTTTGAGGCAAAAAGCGCCTCTAAAGCCTAAGAACATTTTTCAAAGGGAGCAAAACGCCCACTTCCGCTTTTCTTTTTGTATTCTTTGTGAATGTCCTATAACGGAATTGGAAAATATTTTATAATAGAGGTAAGGAGGATGAGATGATGAAGATCTTGTTTGTTTGTACGGGTAATACGTGCCGCAGTCCGATGGCGGAAGCGGTGTTGAGGCATAGGGGAGCCGACCGGTTCGAAGTGAAATCGTGCGGTGTTTTTGCAATGGATGGCAGTGATGCTTCATTTCAGGCTAAAGAAGTTCTGAAAGAGAACGATATAAACCATAAGCACCAATCCAGCACGCTGAGAGAAAAGGATATCGATTGGGCGGACTATGTGTTTACGATGACCGCACATCATAAATGGGCGATCATGGATCAGTATCCGGGAGCTTCCGATAAAGTGTTTACTTTAAAGGAATATGTGCTTGAAGATCCTGAAGACATGGATGTGTCCGATCCGTTTGGAGGCAGCGTCGAACTTTACAGACATACATATTCGGAGCTGGATTCGCTGATCGAGCAATTGATCATGAAGCTTGCAACAGATTGATTTTTGAGGAGAGAAAAGGATGGGGAAAGAGAGAAGGTATAAGTCCGGGCTTAGGAAGAAACTGGTTTTCTTTATGACGATTTTGGCATTGGTCACGTATTCGACCTCGGCATTTTTCATTTATTTTATCAAGCCGACATTTGCACCGGATATGAATGAGTTCTTATTTACAAGTATTACGTTAGGCATGGGTGTCTTCTGGTCGGGAGTGCTGGCTTTCTTTGCGGCAGGATTCATCGTCAAACCGCTTCAGCGTCTGGAGCAGGCTGCGCTTAAGGCGGCTGAGGGAGACATCGCGGTCGAAGTCGAAGTGCCGAAGTCGGATGATGAAATCCGTTCGCTCGGACTTGCGTTCAATCGCATGCTGCATAACCTCAGGGACATGGTGTCCAGTATTGAGGAGAATTTTACGAAAACAAATTCAAATGTAGTGGATTTATCGAAGGCTTCCGAAATGGCTTCACACCAGGCGGATTCGATTTCAAGGACAATCAGTGAAATATCCGCCGGCGCTGAAAGCTCGGCCATGTCGATCCAGACGACGGCTGAATCGGTCGAGGACGTCATTCAGATCGCCCAGGAAGTGCAGAATCACTCAAAGTCTTCCGAGCAGCTTTCTAAAAATATGGTCACCGAGCTTCAAGGCAGCAAGGACGTGATCCACTCATTAGTGGAAGGAATCACGACGCTAGCCAAAGGGAATGAAGACTCACTCGAAGTGGTGCGCAGATTGGAAGATAACGCGAAAAAGGTCGAGCAGATCATTCAATTGGTCGGGAGTATTGCGAACCAGACAAACCTGCTCGCATTGAATGCTTCTATTGAAGCGGCTCGCGCAGGTGAACACGGTAAAGGCTTTGCCGTTGTAGCCGAGGAAGTTCGCAAGCTGGCAGATGAAAGCGGCAAAGCGGTCCAGGGAATTTCCGATTTGATTAAAAATATCCAAACCGAAGTCGGGAACGTGGTCGGTCAGATTTCCAACCAGGTGACGACGGCCAACAAGGAAGCGGAAAAAGGTTCCAAAACAAATGAAGTCATTGAAACGATGACGAGCACGATTCACGAAGTCGCAGACTCTGTTCAAAAAATTTCCGGCCTGGTCGACAGGCAAATGGAGAGCATCAGACTTACTTCCCAGCAATCCCAGGAAGTAGCGGCGATCGCAGAAGAAACCTCAGCAGGAGCGGAAGAAGTGTCAGAATCGACCCGCGAACAGGCGGCTGTCATGGAAAATGTCGAAGAATTGGCATTGAACCTCAAGAAGCAGGCAGAATCGCTGAAGGGAACGATCAGTCGTTTTCATTTATAATGGCAGAGAGCACGGGCTTATTGGGCACGTGCTCTTTTTTACAGTGCAGCTCGCAGTTTATCTTAATCCTGCACAAAAACAACTTTTTTCCTAAGATTAAAAACTTTATCTATCCTGTTGGGTATGTCAAAATAAAAGGAAACAAACACTAGTCAAAAATGGGAGTGACGATGGATGAAAATCGCAATTGCATCAGATCACGGCGGGGTAAATATTCGTGAAGAAATCAAATCATTAATGGATGAGCTTGGACTTGAATATGAAGATTTTGGCTGTGAGTGCGGCACTTCTGTGGACTATCCGGATTACGCGGTGCCAGTGGCGGAAAAGGTAGCAGGCGGCGAGTTCGACCGCGGCATCCTGATCTGCGGAACAGGTATCGGCATGAGCATTTCTGCAAATAAAGTAAAAGGGATTCGCTGTGCGCTTGTTCACGATGTGTTCAGTGCAAAAGTGACCCGTGAACATAACGACAGCAACATTCTCGCGATGGGTGAACGCGTCATCGGAGTGGGACTCGCACGCGAAATCGTTAAGACCTGGTTAGGTACTGGTTTTGAAGGCGGACGCCACGCGAATCGAATCGGAAAAATCACGGCATACGAAGACAAACAATAGGAAGTGGGTTTCATGGAAATCACTCAATTGCAAGAGCAGCTTCACAGCATACTGACAGAATTCAAGGAAAAAGTTTCGCTGAAAACTGGACAGGTGTTTGTGGTCGGGTGTTCCACCTCTGAAGTCATTGGTGAGCGGATTGGAACAGCCGGTACATTTGAAGTAGCCGAGATGATTTACAAAGAGATAAAAGAATTTGCCGATTCTGCCAGAGTATCGCTTGCGTTCCAATGCTGTGAGCATCTGAACCGGGCAATCGTTTTGGAGCGCGAAACGGCAGAACGAAAGAATTTGGAAGAAGTGACCGTTGTGCCTGCACGATCGGCGGGCGGCGCAATGGCGACCCATGCTTACCGTTCGTTTGAGGATCCCGTCATGGTGGAATTCATAAAAGCGGACGCCGGAATCGACATCGGCGACACATTCATCGGCATGCAGCTGAAACACGTTGCCATACCGGTGAGAGTATCCCAGAAGAGTCTCGGCGGTGCACACGTAACGCTCGCTGTCACCCGCCCAAAGCTGATCGGCGGTGTGCGGGCTGTTTATGAATGAGGAGTAAAGAATAAAGCCCGTCTTTCAATGCTTGATGCATTGAAGGATGGGCTTATTGTTTGTGTACCTGGTACAAGAACGTTTTGATGTACCAGGTACATTATTAACTGATTGTACCAGGTACATTCTAACCTGCGTGTACCTGGTACAAAAACCCCTTCTTGTACCAGGTACAACTCCAGCTCGCGACACCATTTTTATTCCCTGCCAATCTCCCAAATCCGAACATTCCAATTTACCCACACGTTCTTATTTCGCGTTCTGCAGAATCGTGTTAGAATGAGATTGAATGAATCAAGATGGCGCAGCTTAGAATGGGCCGATGAATAAAAGGGGGATATGTATGAGTAAGATTGCCAAGCAAGATCCGGAAATTTATGCAGCAATTCAAGATGAATTAGAGCGTCAACGTACGAAAATCGAGTTAATTGCATCTGAGAATTTTGTCAGTGAAGCCGTTATGGAAGCACAAGGTTCGGTCCTCACGAACAAGTATGCAGAAGGGTACCCAGGTCGTCGCTATTATGGCGGATGTGAGCATGTCGATGTAGCAGAGAACTTAGCTCGCGACCGTGCGAAAGAGTTGTTCGGGGCAGAACATGTGAACGTACAGCCTCACTCTGGAGCGCAAGCCAATATGGCAGTCTACTTCACCATCCTTGAGCAGGGGGACACAGTTCTTGGAATGAACTTATCCCACGGCGGGCACTTGACGCACGGAAGCCCAGTCAACTTTAGCGGAATCCAGTACAACTTCGTCGAGTACGGAGTCGACAAGGACACCCACCTGATCAATTACGAAGATGTTCGTCAAAAGGCATTGGAAAACAAGCCGAAGCTGATCGTAGCAGGTGCGAGCGCGTATCCAAGAAAGATCGATTTCGCAAAATTCCGTGAAATCGCCGATGAAGTGGGAGCATACCTGATGGTCGATATGGCTCATATCGCAGGACTTGTAGCAGCCGGACTTCACCAGAATCCGGTTCCTTACGCAGACTTCGTGACGACAACGACTCATAAGACACTGCGCGGTCCCCGCGGCGGGATGATCCTTTGTAAGGAAGAGTTCGGCAAGAAGATAGACAAGTCCATTTTCCCTGGCCTTCAAGGCGGACCTTTGATGCACGTCATTTCCGCGAAAGCTGTTTCGTTCGGCGAAGCGCTTCAGGATTCTTTTAAAGACTACGCGCAGAACATCATCGACAACGCAGCGCGTCTTGGAGAAAGCTTAGGAAAAGAAGGCATCGACCTCGTATCAGGCGGTTCGGATAACCACCTATTATTGATCGACCTTCGTTCACTCGGATTGACGGGCAAAATTGCAGAAAAAGTACTGGACGAAATCGGCATCACAGTCAACAAAAACACAATCCCATTCGATCCGGAAAGCCCGTTCGTCACAAGCGGCGTCCGCATCGGAACAGCGGCAGTTACGTCCCGCGGTTTTGGAAAAGAAGACATGGACGAAATCGCGTCCATCATGGCCCTTACCCTCAAAAACCACGAAGACGAAACAAAGCTGGAAGAAGCGCGCAAACGCGTAACCGATCTCACAAGCAGATTTGCTTTATATCCAGAGAGATAAAAATAGACAGCAGAAACCTCCTCAGAAGAATGGATTCTTTTGGGGAGGTTTTTTTTGAGGAAATAGATTGATAGGAATAGCAGATGGTTGTAGTTGATAAGATAGGTTGAATAACTATTAAAATTAAACGGGTCGAGTTGTTTACAGATCTAAATAGAATTGAACACTATGATTGAGTTGGATCCAGCGTTGATTGGAGTGGAAGGCGAATACTCCTGCGGTAAAGTGACAAATGTGAGACCCCACAGGAGCGACGAGGAGGCTCACGTGTCACCCGCGGAAAGCGTCTTACACAGAAATCAAAAGCGGCATTCAGCATCCTGTCTATCTATATCCACGAAATCCATACAAAACTAACCATAAACATAACGATTTCATTACACCTCCCAACTTTTATTGCTCTCAAAACCTCTTTTATGTACAATAGCTAGAGATGTAAAACAGTATCTATCATTTTTTTACATAAACCGAATTCAAAAGGAGAGAATCGAATGGGCAAAGTATATGTATTTGATCATCCATTAATCCAGCACAAATTAACATTCATCCGTGATAAAAACACTGGAACGAAGGAATTCCGCGAGCTTGTCGATGAAGTGTCAACACTCATGGCATTTGAAATCACGCGTGAACTGCCGCTTGAAGACATCGAAGTCGACACACCGGTAAGCAAAGCGAATGCGAAAACACTTACAGGTAAAAAACTGGGGATCGTTCCAATCTTACGTGCAGGTCTCGGGATGGTCGACGGAATCCTTAAACTGATTCCGGCAGCAAAAGTCGGACACGTAGGGTTATACCGTGACCCGGAGACTCTTAAACCGATCGAATACTACGTAAAGCTTCCAAGTGATGTGGAAGAACGCGACTTCATTTTAGTCGACCCGATGCTTGCAACAGGAGGTTCCGCTGTCGAAGCGATCAACTCACTGAAAAAACGCGGTGCGAAAAACATCACGTTCATGTGTCTGGTGGCTTGCCCTGAAGGAGTGGAAGCGATTCAGGCAGAGCACCCTGATGTCGACATCTACATCGCAGCACTTGATGAGAAGTTAAATGAAAAAGGTTACATCGTTCCTGGTCTCGGTGACGCGGGCGACCGTTTGTTTGGTACAAAATAATCGAAAATAAGAACCAAGTCATTAAAAAATGGCTTGGTTCTTTTCTTAAATAAAAATAGACCCATTGGATATATTTACATAAAATTGAAGGGTTTCTAGTAAAAAGAAACTTCTTTATAATGAAAGAGTCTGAATAGGGTTAATGGAAGTATATCTTTCAAAGAACGAGTAAATGATCGATAAAAATACAACGGACTTCTTGGAAGTTCGGTCCAGATGAAGTAGCGTGCGCACTTCAGAAATATCCGGCAACAGTGCTTATGCTAACATCCTTATGACCAAGCCGCATCCGCTTTTCTAGATGTCCAGCTCCGGCGGCTAGAGGCACATGTCATAAGTCAAACCGTCCCAAAAGGCAAAAAACGCCTTTCAGGCCGGTTTGGCTTATGCCACCCGCCTCTGAACGAGCCGCCTCCGCATTTCATGTAAATATGTAAAAAGTGTGAACTTTCGACAAACACCTGGAGAGGTTGTGAACTTTTTAACTTGAACTCATTGACATAGATATTACCCTATTGTATGCTTACAAAGGATGTAAAATGATAAGGTTTTCACAATTGTAAAAAGCTTGTGAAATCGGTTGTCCACTCATTTTACACAGCTTGCCTCACGTTCAAATTTCGTTTGAATAGGAAGGGTTTAAATGGGTCAAAAAAACCAAAGCCCGTATAAAGCGATGGCGATTTATACAGCGATTCTGTCGCAACTTGTCGGTTCCATTCTTCTGGGGATTTTTCTGGGCAGGTGGATTGACCAGCAAGCAGACTCTGCACCACTCTTTTTAATCATCGGATTACTTCTTGGTTTAGCAGCCGGGATTTATGCGATGCTTCGTACTTTACGACATTTATCTTAGGAGAATAATAAGATATGCCGGAACTCCATCAAATGTTTAATAGACAGCGGAAATACATATTGTACCTGCTGGCTGTTTACGTCCTGGGTTGGGGATTTACCGACCACAAATCAGTATTCTTAGGGTTAGCATTAGGAACGGCTTTAAGCCTTTATATGCACTGGGGCATGACGAAGCGAGTCGACAAGTTCGGAGAGGCCGTTGTGGCAGGGAAGAAAGTGAGATCCCTCGGAACGACTTCGCGGATGGCTGCGGCAGCCTTGGGCGTTATCATTGTAACCCGCTTTCCCGAAACTTTTCATCTCCTAAGTCTTATTATTGGATTAATGACGACTTATATAGTCATTATGATAGATTATTTTTTCAGCACTATTAAAACTAATAAATAGCGGGGAAGAGAGGTGAAGTATTTTGAATCATGAAGCACCTTTAGCCGATTTTATGGGCCTGACTTTCAACCTGGCCAACGTGATGATGATCACGATTGCATCTGCCATTGTGTTTCTAATCGCGGTCTTGTCTACACGACGCTTAGCCCTTAATCCTACCGGAATGCAGAACTTTTTCGAGTGGGTCATGGACTTTGTCAAGGGCATCATCAAGAGTAACATGGATTGGAAAACGGGAGGACGTTTTCACATCCTGGGTCTCACCATCATTATGTATATCTTCGTATCGAACATGCTGGGTCTTCCGTTCTCAGTTGTGTATGATCACGAATTATGGTGGAAATCACCTACAGCCGATCCGGCGGTCACATTGACTCTGGCGGTAATGGTCGTGGCACTGTCCCATTATTATGGAATCAGATTAAAGGGGTTCGGTGCATACGGAAAGGACACCTTTTTATCACCTATGTGGTGGTTATTCCCGCTGAAAGTCATTGAGGAGTTTGCAAACACTCTTACATTGGGTCTTCGACTTTACGGGAACATTTATGCCGGGGAAATCCTGCTGGCGCTGATCGCGGGCATGGCCGTACACGGCGGTATCGGCGGCGTTCTTGGAGCCATCGCACCAATGCTTGCTTGGCAAGGGTTCTCGATCTTTATCGGGGCAATCCAGGCATTCATTTTCTGTATGTTAACAATGGTTTATATGGCTCACAAAGTAAGTCATGACCATTAATATATACCTGTTCATTACGGTGGACAAACATATATAGTAAAAAATATTTTTCTTATACATTAAAGGAGGAACTTTAGAATGAGTCTTATCGCAGCAGCAATCGCAGTTGGTTTAGCAGCACTTGGAGCAGGTATTGGTAACGGTCTGATCGTTGGCCGTACAGTAGAAGGAATTGCACGTCAACCGGAATTAAGAGGTACTCTTCAAACTACAATGTTCATCGGTATCGCACTAGTTGAGGCACTTCCAATCATCGGTGTAGTTATTGCCTTCATCGCTCTTGGAAGCTAATAGAACTGACACAATCAATTAATGGCGAAGTTCGTCTTGACGATTATCTTCGCCATTCCTGTGTACTGAAAGAATTCTTGCAAGTATAGATTGTTCAATTTATCAAAAATAAGATCCAATCGATTCTTGAAGGGAGTGAATCGAGTATGTTAACTAACGCATTCGTTTTAGGTGCAAGTGGCGGCGAATTCAATAGCGGGGATATCCTTTTCCAACTTGTTATGTTCCTTGTCCTTATGGCACTTCTTAAGAAATTTGCCTGGGGTCCATTAATGGGGATCATGCAGCAGCGTGAAGACCATATCGCCGGTGAGATATCTGCGGCTGAACAAAGCCGTGTGGAAGCAAACAAGGTTCTGGAAGAGCAGCGTCAGCTTCTTAAAGAAGCCCGAACAGAAGCTCAGGCTATGATCGAGAACTCTAAGAAACAAGGCGTGGAGCAGCGTGAAGAAATCATCACGGTTGCACGTCAGGAAGCAGAACGTCTGAAAGAATCTGCGAAACGCGAAATCGAAACGCAGAAGGAACAAGCGGTTGCAGCACTGCAGAAACAGGTTGCATCACTATCCGTACTTATTGCTTCTAAGGTTATCGAGAAAGAACTTTCTGCTGAAGATCAACAGAAGTTAATTAACGATTATATTCAAGAGGTAGGGGAAGAGCGATGAGCTACTCTACAGTTGCAAAACGCTATGCGTTAGCTCTTTTCGAAATTGCCAAAGAACATAATCAGCTTGAAGCAATCGAAGAGGAGCTGCGTACAGTAAGAGCGGTTTTCTTGGAGAACAGGGAATTAAGTGCTCTTTTTGAAAATCCGAAACTTACGCTGGCGAAAAAGAAGTCAATCATCCAGGAAGCATTTCAAACAGCTTCACCGTTTGTCCTTAACACGCTCATGATCATGACGGACCGTCACCGTACGTCCGAGATCACTGGACTGGTTGAGGGATACATCGAATTAACCAATGAAGCACGCGGAATTGCAGATGCGACTGTGTATTCTGTACGTCCGTTGACGGAAGATGAAAAGACAGCACTATCGTCTTCTTTTGCTAAAAAAGTCGGAAAACAATCTTTAAGAATTACCAATGTGACAGACGAACATTTACTCGGCGGCATCAAGGTCCAAATCGGAACCCGCATTTATGATGGCAGCCTTAAAGGTAAATTGACTCGTCTTGAGCGTGAACTAATTCGTTAACTTTCGTATAAATGAGGGGTGAAATTCATGAGCATCAAGGCGGAAGAAATCAGCGCGCTGATAAAAAAGCAAATTGAAAACTATCAGTCTGAGATGAAAGTAAGCGACGTAGGTACAGTTATCCAAATCGGTGACGGTATCGCTCGTGCTCATGGCCTCGACAATGTCATGGCTGGAGAGCTTGTTGAATTTTCTAACGGTGTCATGGGTATGGCACAGAACTTAGAAGAAAACAACGTTGGTATCATCATTCTCGGACCATTTACTGACATTCGTGAAGGCGATGAGGTTCGTCGTACTGGACGTATCATGGAAGTTCCAGTAGGAGAAGAACTGGTAGGTCGTGTAGTAAACTCACTTGGACAGCCTGTAGACGGCTTAGGCCCGATTGCTACAACTAAAACTCGTCCAATTGAAAGCGGAGCACCTGGTGTTATGGATCGTAAATCTGTACACGAGCCGCTTCAAACCGGTATCAAAGCGATCGATGCTTTAGTACCGATCGGCCGTGGTCAACGTGAATTGATCATCGGTGACCGTCAAACAGGTAAAACATCTGTTGCGATCGACTCGATCCTTAACCAAAAAGATCAAGACATGATCTGTATCTATGTTGCGATCGGTCAAAAAGAATCAACAGTACGTAACGCAGTGGAAACTCTGCGTAAGCACGGTGCACTTGATTACACAATCGTTGTAACGGCATCTGCTGCTTCACCGGCACCTATGTTATTCCTGGCACCTTATGCAGGTATCACGATGGGTGAAGAATTCATGCATAACGGCAAGCACGTTCTTGTTGTATATGATGACCTTTCCAAGCAGGCTTCTGCTTACCGTGAGCTTTCCCTATTATTACGCCGTCCTCCAGGTCGTGAAGCATTCCCTGGTGATGTATTCTACTTGCACTCCCGTTTATTGGAGCGTGCAGCGAAATTGAGTGATGCAAAAGGCGGCGGTTCGATCACTGCATTGCCATTCGTTGAAACACAGGCAGGAGATATCTCCGCTTATATCCCGACAAACGTTATCTCCATCACCGACGGACAGATCTTCTTACAATCTGACCTGTTCTTCTCCGGTGTACGTCCGGCGATCAACGCAGGTTTATCCGTATCCCGTGTTGGTGGATCCGCACAAATCAAAGCGATGAAGAAAGTATCCGGTACACTGCGTCTTGACTTGGCGGCATATCGTGAGCTGGAAGCATTTGCTCAGTTCGGATCAGATCTTGATGCAGCGACACAAGCGAAACTGAATCGCGGTGCGCGTACAGTAGAAGTACTGAAGCAGGATCTTAACAAACCGCTTAAAGTTGAAAAACAAGTCATGATCCTTTATTCATTGACTAAAGGACATTTAGATGATATTCCAGTAACAGACATTCGTCGTTTCGAAGGTGAATTCCTAAGCTGGCTAGATCACAACCATACAGAACTGTTAGACCAGATCCGTACGACAAAAGGTCTTCCTGAAGACGATGCAATGGTTGCAGCGATCAACGAATTCAAGAAGACATTCATCAAGTCCGAATAAGGATACTGAGCCGATCTTTCGGCAAAATCATAGGAACAGCGCGGTTATTGCCGGGCTCCCTATGTCTAACAATATGTAAAGGGTGGTGAGAACCAGTGGCATCGTTACGCGATATACAAACTCGTATTACTTCTACCAAAAAGACAAGTCAAATCACAAAAGCAATGGAAATGGTATCTGCTTCCAAATTAAACCGTGCTGAGACGAATGCGAAATCATTCGTCCCTTACATGAACAAGATTCAGGAAGTGGTGACATCTGTTGCTGCAGGTAGTCAGGGTGTAACGAATCCGATGCTAGTCTCCCGCCCCGTTAAAAAAACCGGGTATCTCTTGATTACTTCAGATCGCGGTTTGGCGGGGGCATATAACAGTAACGTAATACGTGCTGTCAGCAATCGTATTAAAGAGCGTCACAGCTCTAATGATGAATTTGCCATTATCGCTCTGGGTCGTGTTGGAGCTGACTTTTTCCGAAAAAAAGGCTTTAACGTAATCGAAACGGTCGTCGGTCTTCCGGATCAGCCTAGTTTCGCTGACGTTAAAGACATCGCTAACAAGGCGGTTGGTATGTTCTCGGCTGAGGCATACGATGAACTATTCTTGTTCTACAACCACTATGTAAGTGCCATCCAGCAGGATGTTACCGAGAAAAAGGTTCTTCCATTAACAGACCTGAATACTTCCGGCAAACTGGTTTCGTATGAATTCGAGCCGTCTGCGGAAGAAATTCTTGAAGTATTGCTTCCTCAATACGCTGAAAGCTTGATTTACGGTGCACTTCTTGACGGTAAAGCAAGTGAGCATGCCGCTCGTATGACAGCGATGAGAAATGCAACAGATAATGCGAAGGAAATCATCAATAACCTTACACTTAAATACAACCGTGCCCGTCAGGCTGCGATCACTCAGGAAATCACTGAGATCGTCGGCGGAGCTGCGGCACTCGAATAGAAATAAACCGGTCACTGATGACCGTCAATTTTTCATAAAGCTTTTGTCAAAAGCTAGTTAGGAGGGAAAGAGATGAACAAAGGACACGTTCTTCAAGTAATGGGTCCAGTTGTTGATGTCAAGTTCGCCAGCGGCCAACTTCCAGATATCTACAACTCTTTAAAGGTCCAAATTGCAGATAGAGCTGAACTTACATTAGAGGTTGCCCTTCACCTAGGTGATGATTCTGTACGTACGATTGCGATGGCTTCTACGGACGGTTTACAACGTGGAGCTGACGTACTTGATACAGGAGCACCAATCTCTGTACCAGTTGGGGATGTAACTTTAGGTCGTGTATTCAACGTTCTTGGTGAATCAATCGATTTAGACGAGCCGCTTACAGAAGGCTTCCGTCGCGATCCGATTCACAGACAGGCACCTACATTCGATCAACTTTCCACTGAAGTGGAGATTCTTGAAACGGGTATCAAAGTAGTAGACTTACTTGCTCCTTACATCAAGGGTGGTAAGATCGGTCTATTCGGTGGTGCCGGTGTAGGTAAAACCGTATTAATCCAGGAGCTTATCAACAACATCGCTCAAGAACACGGCGGTATCTCAGTATTCGCAGGTGTCGGTGAGCGTACGCGTGAAGGAAATGATCTTTACCACGAGATGAGCGACTCTGGCGTTATCAAGAAAACAGCGATGGTATTCGGACAAATGAACGAACCGCCTGGTGCGCGTATGCGTGTTGCCTTGACGGGTCTTACAATGGCTGAATACTTCCGTGATGAGCAAGGACAGGACGTACTTCTGTTCATCGATAACATCTTCCGTTTCACGCAAGCAGGTTCTGAGGTTTCTGCCCTTCTTGGCCGTATGCCTTCTGCCGTTGGTTACCAGCCGACACTTGCGACTGAAATGGGTCAACTGCAAGAGCGTATCACGTCTACAAACGTTGGTTCCGTTACATCGATCCAAGCGATCTATGTACCTGCCGATGACTACACGGATCCGGCTCCTGCAACAACATTCGCTCACTTGGATGCAACAACGAACCTTGAGCGTAAGCTTTCCGAGATGGGTATCTACCCTGCGGTGGATCCACTCGCATCGACTTCACGTGCTCTATCTCCGGAAATCGTTGGAGAAGAACACTACTCAATCGCTCGTAACGTTCAGCAGACATTGCAGCGTTACAGAGAACTTCAAGATATCATCGCGATCCTTGGGATGGATGAGCTTTCAGATGATGATAAGCTGACCGTTGCACGTGCTCGCCGCGTACAATTCTTCTTATCTCAGAACTTCCACGTTGCTGAACAGTTCACTGGACAAAAAGGATCTTACGTAGAAGTGAAAGATACTGTCAAAGGATTCAAAGATATCCTTGAAGGTAAATACGACCACATTCCAGAAGATGCTTTCCGTCTTGTAGGTCCAATCGAGGACGTACTGAAAGCAGCTAAAGAAATGGGCGTAGAGGTATAATTAGGGACCAGGAGGGAAGAAAATGAAGACATTAAAAGTCAATATTGTCACTCCCGATGGCCCAGTGTACGATTCAGAAGTGGAAATGGTGAGCACGAAAGCTCAAAGCGGTGAGCTTGGAATCTTACCTGGACACATTCCGATGGTTGCTCCACTACAGATCGGTGCGGTACGCCTGAAAAAAGGCAGTAACACTGAGCTTGTAGCTGTCAGCGGAGGATTCTTGGAAATCCGCCCTGAACAGGTGACAATTCTAGCACAGTCTGCTGAAACAGCAGAAGCTATCGATGTACAACGCGCGAAAGAAGCGAAAGGCCGTGCAGAAAGCCGTATGCAAGTACAGCAGGATGACGTCGATTTCCGACGTGCCGAGCTCGCCCTTAAGCGTGCCATGAACAGAATTAACGTTTCCGAACGTAATTTCTAATATTATGGAGAAACACCCTTTCCTGATGTGGAAAGGGTGTTTCTTTGTTATGTTGGGTGCGGGTTTTTTGTTTAAGTGTGGTTTGGAGGCCTTTGATTCAAACATTTTTATGGATTTGATAATATATTAGTGATTTTTGATAATATATTAGTGATTTTTGATAATATATCCGTTGGCTGGACGATATGAGAGGCGAATTGGGCCGGGTAAAGGCTGGTATCGACGTGTTTTTACTTCAAAATCTCTGGAACAGACAGAAAAAGCCATTCTTTCATTGAAAATAGGATTTTTTTCAACTGAAAAATATTCTGTTGTTCAAGAACCAATCTCGTCCCAGATGTGTTTAACATTGAAAGCCCGTCCCGCGGTTGTGTCAAAGCATCGCGGAACGGGCTGTTCAAAAGGCTCTTACAGTCAAGGCTGGTGGACGGTTTGGATGTGCTGGAGATTGATGTAGATGGAGCTGCCTCTGGCAGTAATGAGCTGGATGATGTTGTTTTCGACTTTTTCAATTTTTCCGATGGAGTCCTGCTGCAGACCGAGGTTGAAGACGACGAGTTGTCCGGTCAGTTTCTCCAGCTGTATTTCATAGCTTCTGGCAAGGGATAGCTGACTGGGATTGACCGGCAGCTTATCCTTCCCAAGTGCGTAAGGGGAGAGTGAACCTGAGTAGGGGGTGATCCATTTCAAGTGATGCAGGGAAATGTACATGGTTTTATAAACAGGTGAGTAGAAGGTAAAGTAATTGTTCATGATGCTTGTGATATAGCCGTGAATGGATTGATTTCCCGTCAGGTAGATCTCGGTGAACACCCCTTTAGCTGAAGTCAGGATTTTCCTTAACGCAAGTTCGTCCTCCTGTTCCAGCATCGGTCCGGTTGTGGGCTCTGCAATATCAAGTTCTTCAATCGACACCACTCGCAATGATCTTATGTGAATACTCGAGATATAGATATAGTCTTCTCCATTGAAGATGATCAGTACCTCACTTCCCACATCGATGAGGTAACCGCTGATTTGTTTTTTTCCGGTAAGCTCGACGATCACTGCCTTTCCGATAAATGATGAATATGCTTTTTTCAAGAATTTCTACACTCCTTCCATTTTAAAATAGCAGCTCAAACCAAAGGTAAAGGCTCAGCAGGCTGACGATCAGGCCGATCGGAATCACGACGATGGTGACCCTGATGTATTTGGCCCAGGAAATTTTAATGCCGTTCGATTTTAAAATATACATCCAGATCAATGTAGCGAGCGTTCCAACTGGTGTCAACAGCGCTCCGATGTCACTGCCTAGGACATTCGCCAGGTACGCGATCTGAAGAATATGAGGGTCGAGCCCCATCTCGGTGATCGAAAGCGTTCCGATCATCACGGCCGGCAGGTTATTGAACAGGTTCGAGGCGACGGTCAGGAAAAGTCCCATGATGAGACTGGCATTAAGGGGCTGTCCCACGATTAAATCCCTGAAGTGATCGACGATGAATTGATTGAGACCGACATTCTTCAACCCATAAACCAGTACATACATATTGAATGCGAACAATAGGATATGCCACGGGGTCTTTTTGAAAATATCTGTGATTCCCATCTGCGTCCGGAACCATCGTACCAGAATCAAGATGGCCGCCCCGGCCATGCCGATGACCTCGAGAGAAATCCCGAACGGCGTCAAAGCAAAGAATGCTGCGCGGGTGAGGACGACAATCACTAGACAGGCTTTGATCAGACCCCAATCGACTTCTTTCTCCTTTTTGGAAGAAGACAGCGGATGGGTGTAGGAATATTTCTGAGCTTCGGACTTCCATTTGACGGAGACTTCCAGGACTCTTTTGGGGATGTCTTTTTTGAAATAGAGGAAGAGCAGAAAGGCAATGAGGAAAATTCCAATCATGGATGGAACGAACATCATTTGAATATAGTCCTGCAAGGTGAGACCGACGATTTTAAGGGCGATCAGGTTTGAGATGTTACTGACGGCAATCGGTGCGCTTGCTGCGGTTGCGATCAGGGCACCTGATAATAGGTAGGGGATTCTCTGGCGGTTTTTCAACTTCAGCAATGAGGTGATGTGAATGATGATGGGTGTGGTGATCAATATGCTGCCATCATTGTTAAAGAACATGGTCATCATAAAGCATAAAAGAATAACGTAAAGATAAAGCTTCCTTCCCGAGCCCCTCGAACGATTGACGATATTGGTGGCAACGATTTTAAAGAAGCCTATGCTTTCCAATACGATCGACATCATGATCGTGGACAAAATGGTAAGGGAGGCTCCGCTGACGATGGAGAAAATGTTCAGGACATCAGATAACGGAACAATCCCAATCAGTAAGACAAGCCCTGCGCCGATTGTAGTCGGAATCGTTTCATTCAAGCCGAAAGGACGCCACAGCATCACGATGATGGTGATGGAAAAGATGAGTGTCATCCACAAGATAGTACTACCTGGCATGCTGGTTCGCCTCTTTTATATAAGGCAGGGGTTGTGAGTCGATTGGATGATCTGCATATTGTTTGTCCTCTTTTTCAACAGAAGCGGGTAGAAATAAGAAATAAAACAAGCTTCCTAATAAAATAAAATAGATGGTCATCAACAACATTTGTCCTCCTCTCTGAAATTCGATAAACAAAGGGTATTCCCGGCAGTCTTTACTCTAAGCAGAAAGAGCGCCGGGATGCATACAGCCCTTTGTTATCCTTTGAATACATGTTTAGTACAACCTGTTCGCTATTAGAAATCCATTGATTCGATTTCGTAATAGTATCTGTTCTGGTTTCTGGCGTTCTTCTTGTTGGAGTTCTTAGAGTTTGAGTTTTGAGAGCTGTTGTTTGATTTGTTTTCAGATGAAGATTGATTTGAATTGCTGCTCTGATTATTTTCAGAGTTATCTTCAGCTTTCTCCTCTTCCTTTTTTTTGACAAGAATCGCTACACTCTTCACATGGTAAGAGGCCAGGCGGATGACTTCTTCGTTAAGGATGAGCGTGATATAATCATCATTTGCGTCATCCAGTACACCTTCGATTTTCTCTGGACCTCCGCGGTTGACGGTCACCCACTGATGTTTAAGATCTCCAAGCATGGAAGTGAAATCAGCTGCGCTGCTCCAAACCAGTGACTCAGATTCTTCGCTTTCAAAGTCGATTCCCTGCTTCGTGTTTTCAGTGATGCTCTTCACGTGGCGCGATGTGAAATAAAGTACGCCTTCCTCTTTTGTCTGAAGGACAAAATAATCTTCCCCGGTTGACAATAATAAACCTGTCCGTGCTTCCGGGCCGCCACGGTTGATCTTGACAACCTTGCCAACCATACTTGATATTAACACTTTATTCATACTATTTCCCTCCTGAATTTAATAAGCATTTACACTACATGTATATGTGTCATGCCGTGACAAGGTACTAAGAAGATAGCCCGTTTTAATAGATTTGTTTGGGGGAAAACAGTGATTTCATTGAAAAAGTACGCCTGAATTCCTCTAAGAAATAGGCAAAAACACACCAAAAGCTAGATTGGGCAAACGTGTATGGGTGAATCTATTAAATCAAATGCCTATCATTAAAGGTCGATTCAGGACCTTCATTGAAGGATTAAAGTCTTTAACGGAAACGGGAAGGATTTTAGTGAATTAAAGCAGACTGGAGACGGGTGATAAGTCTGAACTCGTGTAAAGGGGGCATTCATATGAAAAAAGGTGAAGTGAATGGTGTGGACATCAGAAAAAAATCAGCATAACGGAGAAATTTCATTCTAACGCAGTGGGTGATGTGGTAAAATGGTCTATGTGCGTCGAATTTTATCGAATGGAGAGAAACGTCATGGTAGAAAGCTTCAGCCAACAGGCATTGATCAGCATGCTCGTGCATTTATTTGTGTTCGGGGTGACATTCTGGTCGCTGCAGGCCATCCAGCTTGATAAATTGCTGAAAAAAAACCGGGTCGCTCAAGGGAGATTGTTATTCATCCTGTTGACGATTGCGATCGGGTCAGCCGTCAGCCGATTCCTGCTCGATTATTATCTGTGGTCACAGCAGCTGCCGGCGTTCTTTCAATGAGGCTTTTTTCGCAGTGCGAAGCCATTCCGGCAGTCCTTTTATGAAGAAAGATGGTCAGGAACGAAACAAATTAAAAAAGCAAGACAATTTGTTTACAAAAAATAGGACTTCCTGCATGTTTTCTTTAGGGCCTGTTTTGAGTAAGATTAATTTTGTGTTTGAATGTTTGTGAAAAAGTTTCAAGATGAATTCGTTTTCATTGATTTGCCCAGAAGCTGTGCAGAAGACCTAAAGAGCATCGTTTTCATCTCTGACATCGCTTGTTCAACAAGAAGGCTTTAACGTAAATCATCTGAAAATTCTTCACATGACACAATCAAAATAGGATCATGCCACAACAAAAAATTGTAAAAAGATGACGACATTTTGGAAGTATGTTCTCCTCCGTAAAGGAAAGACTTTTACCTAAGGGGAGGAATGCAAAATGGGACGGTATTTTTACATTTTATTAATATTTTTTGTTGGAATAGGTTTCCTGCCGATCATTAATGGGAAGAACACTATCGAAGCCAATCAATTATTGGACATCGAAAAGCTTGATCACGCCCTGACTCAGACGAGCGGTGAAGTTACTGAATGGTCTCTATATGCAAGAGAAAACATAAAAAGCTTCACGAATAAAGGATTTGCCCAATATAGTAAGAATATGCAAGAAACTTTTTCTGATTTCGAATGGGCGACGGAAGACCATGCTGAAGAGGTAATTGTTGTGGGGACTCGCAAGACTTCTCACGGGGAAGAAACAATTAAGCTGCAGCATACCCCCGGAAACGAGCATTCGATTTCGTACATTATGTATGAAATCCGTGGAAATCAGGAATCGATGGGAGAAAAGACATCAAGATATCTGAAGAAACAGTTTATCCCAAACATGGAAATCATTTTTACTACTAAACCTTTGATTTTCTCTTGTATAAAAGGCGAATTCAATGCTACGCTTAATGAAGTTTTGTCGAATCAGGCCGTCGAAATGATGTCGATTCTTGACGCAACCGAAACGGAATCACTGGAAGAAGAAGACTTTCATTCCGTTTCCGCCTACTCGAAGCAAATGTCACGGTCTATACCAACAAAAGATAACGAAATGAATATACAACTAGGTCTAAGGAAAAGTGGAATGGGCACCAAGACAACCTTTGTCATTGGCACACCCATCCTGACGATTGAATATTAATATAGAGAAATTGGACGCGGAGGGGAATACTCTTGGATAAAATTATCGTCCGCGGCGGTCAGCGTTTAAGCGGTACTGTGCAAGTTGAAGGAGCAAAGAATGCCGTTTTACCTGTTCTCGCTGCTACATTGTTAGCAAGTGAAGGAAAAAGCAAAATTACAAACGTACCACCACTCTCCGATGTATATACGATTAATGAAGTATTACGTCATTTAAATACAGATGTTGAGTTTCATAATGATGAAGTTGTCGTTAATGCATCAAGGGAGTTATTTGTAGAAGCCCCATTCGAATATGTTCGCAAAATGCGTGCATCCGTTCTAGTCATGGGATCACTTCTCGGTCGTATGGGTAAAGCACGTGTGGCACTGCCAGGCGGATGTGCCATCGGTTCAAGACCAATTGACCAGCACTTGAAAGGTTTCGAAGCAATGGGAGCCAAAGTGAAAGTCGGTAACGGATTTATCGAAGCAGAAGTTGACGGAAGATTAAAAGGGGCGAAAGTGTACCTGGATTTCCCTAGCGTGGGTGCCACTGAGAACATCATGATGGCAGCAGCCCTTGCTGACGGAACGACAGTCCTTGAGAACGTCGCAAAAGAACCTGAAATCGTCGACTTGGCAAACTTTATCAATAAAATGGGTGGAAGCGTAGTAGGCGCAGGAACCGGAACGATCCGCATCGAGGGTGTCGAACGCCTTTACGGTGTCGAGCACAGCATCATTCCTGACCGTGTCGAAGCGGGAACATTCATGGTGGCTGCGGCCATCACAAAAGGAAACGTACTCGTAAAAGGTGCGATTCCAGAACATTTATCTTCCTTAGTGGCAAAAATGGAAGAAATGGGCGTCACCATCATTGACGAAGGAGAAGGCCTGCGTGTCATCGGTCCGGATAAATTAAAATCCGTCGATATCAAAACCATGCCTCACCCTGGATTCCCAACTGATATGCAGTCACAAATGATGGCGCTTCTTCTAGCAGCTGAAGGTACAAGTGTGTTAACGGAGACTGTCTTCGAAAACCGCTTCATGCACGTGGAAGAATTCCGCCGCATGGGAGCTGACATCAAGATCGAAGGCCGTTCTGTCATCATGCAGGGCCCAACTGCGCTTCAAGGAGCAGAAGTAGCTGCGACAGACCTGCGCGCAGCAGCAGCACTTTCCATCGCCGGCCTGGTTGCTGACGGCTACACACGTGTAACCGAACTGAAGCACCTTGACCGCGGCTATGTAAACTTCCACCAGAAACTCGCAGGCATCGGTGCTGACATCGAGCGCGTGAAGGAAATGGAAGAAACAGACGCAGCAGTATCAGAACAAAGCATGCTGAAAGATGCATAATATATAGGATGATTTGAAAAAGGTAAGCTTTCTTTTATGGGAGAGCTTGCCTTTTTTGTTTGGAGTGTTGTGGTGAAGGGTGTGGTAGTATGCAGCGTTGTTTGATAGACCATGATGGTTTGTGCTGGTAGTATGCAGTGTTGGGGGATAGACCGTGATGGGTTTGTAGTGGTATGCAGTGGTTGGTGTGCGATCTGATCTATGCCCGCTGTCTTTGATAATAAACCTGTTTGATTGAGCATATTGATAACGAATTTGTTCAATACGTTTATTTTCACTCATATCGGTGAAGATTCAATTATAGTAAAAATCATATCGATAATAAAAAGTGGATTTACGATAATAAATGTCGATTTTCCGATAATAAATCCTTCAATTTCGATAATATAGTTAATCGCAGTGCAAGTTTGTCTGTTATATTGTCGGGGATTCAGCTTCAAATTCAGCTAATGATTGCATCTAGAGGCTGCTTTGTAACAATTTTATATAAAAATGCACTGATTTTAATCCAAAAAACGTGATTTTCGGAAAAATGCTGTCTAAATAGCCCATGAGCTAAGGTGGAATACAGATTGGGACTGCACATTAATCAATCTAAGAGCGTTTATTTTCAACTTTGGATACTATACGATCAACTTTTACCGGTTTATTTTCAACTTTCCGTATTTTACGATTAACTTTCACCAGTTTATTTTCAACTCCGCAACCAAGGCAGAACCGGGAAAATCCTAAACAACTTTCAATCATAAAAGCCTGTCCACTGCCATACATATGAAAAAGAGTGGAGAAGTGTGCGAAAGGCACTCTCCTATTTAATCTTTCATTGGAGGCAGCGAACATGACGCATTTAAAACCAGTACTGATCGTCTTCTCAATCTTCATTTGCATCATCTTTATCGTACCCACTCTGCTTGTGCTTCCGTTTTCATCGGACAAAGAAAAAACCAACTTAAACGAGAAACTGGAAAGCGCGCCAGGAGCCGGGGAGCTCGCAGATTCAGTTGAGGTGGCTGTCTACCGGTCAGAGAAGGAAGTGATCGAGAAGCTGCCATTAGAGCAGTACGTAGTAGGGGTGCTCGCTGGTGAAATGCCTGCAGATTTTGAAAAAGAAGCGTTGAAAGCACAGGCACTTGCAGCAAGGACTTTCATAGTGAACAAAATGATGTCAGAGGACCCGTCCATTCCAAAGGGAGCGGATGTCACCGATACGATTGATCACCAGGTATTTAAAAATCCATCAGAGCTCGCCGGACTTTGGGGTGCCGATTCAGAGTGGAAGCTGAAAAAGATATCCGAAGCGGTACTCGAAACGAAAGGGCAGGTGCTGACATTCGACGGCAAGCCGATCACGGCGGCATTCTTCTCGACAAGCAACGGATACAC
The DNA here is from genome assembly GCF_036867415.1 of Mangrovibacillus sp. Mu-81. Lineage (NCBI taxonomy): Bacteria > Bacillati > Bacillota > Bacilli > Caryophanales > Bacillaceae > Mangrovibacillus > Mangrovibacillus sp. Mu-81. The sequence continues at coordinate 587,834 of NZ_JBAJHU010000002.1, read as the reverse complement.
GGAAAACTCAGAAGCCTACTGGCAAAATGAGATCCCTTATTTACGAAGCGTGAAAAGTCCATGGGATGCCAAATCTCCGAAGTTCACCGATCAAAAGGTCATTCCCATTTCCGAATTCGAACAAAAGCTCGGGGTAACGCTAACAAAAGATGGCTCCGTCGGTACGATCACTTCCAGAACGGAAGGAAAACGCGTCGCCAACGTGGACATCAACGGCAAGTCATTCTCCGGCCGCGAAATCAGGGATAAGCTCGGTCTCAAATCCTCCGATTTCACCTGGTACCTGAAAGACAATCACATCGTCATCTCCACCAAAGGCTACGGCCATGGAGTCGGCATGAGCCAATACGGAGCAAACGGCATGGCCAAGGAAGGCAAGGACTACAAAGAAATCGTGACCCATTACTATAAAGGTGTGGATATCACCGATTCCGGGAAACTGCTGCAGAAGGTGACGGCGCAGCGGTAGGGGTTATTGAGCGGGAAGCTGTGTTCGGGGTTGCGGTGTTGCCGAGTTGCTGGTGCCAGGCACAAATAAGTGGTTTTGTGCCTGGCACAAATTGAATGAAATGTGCCTGGCACGGATTGAGTCATCTGTGCCAGGAACAAATAGGGGTTATTGTGCCAGGCACAATTATAGTGAATTGTACCAGGCACAATTAAGCACTAATGTACCAGGTACACTCCCCAAACCCCAACCCCACACCCCAACCCCAAAACAAAAAAGGATGGACCCTCCCAAAGCCAAATCGGCTCAGGAGAGTCCATCCTTTTCTATTAACCAAAATACCGCTCAACCTTCTTCATATATTTCGTCATGACGTGGTCCGGATTCCTGAAATACGTCCGATTCACGATCCAGAACAGAACGGTGACACCGATCAGGTCCTTTGCTGCATCGATCATCGTCGCTGAACGGTACGGCACGAATGATTGGTGGATCTCATCGACAAATCCGTAGAAGATCGCGATCAAGGCTGCAGTGAAATTTATCGAATAGCCGAGTTTGCCGTTCGCAAGCAGTGCCAGCACAAACAAACCATAGAGAATTGCAAATTCGATTAAATGGAGCGACTCCTTTATGAACCGGTCCCAGAAATTATCGGGGAAGCGGATGACCGCATCATCCGGGTTGCTGGACAGGATCCAGATCAGCATCATATATAGAAAAGGCGCAGCTGTAAGTGCGATTTTAAGCATGGGTTTCACAGGCTATCGTCCTTTCGGGAAGTGTAATAGTAAAAAACCTCGTCCATTGTATCATGTGAAAACGGTTCAGCCATCGGGTAAATATTGCAGATCTATGAAGTTTCCAGAAAAAGTTACAGCTATCATACATAATTCATTTCGTTTTGTCGAAAGATAAGAATTAAAAAATTTTTTTGGACTTGTGTATATATTTTCAGAATTCTGTTCAGAATGATTGCTGAGGTGATGAAAATGAGAGAGGAAGAAAAGAAATACACTTCTCCAAAATTTTTGAAAAGACGTTGGGCATACCCAGCAATCTATCTGGCAAGTGCAGCAATCATTATCACAGGGATTCTGTGGTACCAGGCAGGCAATGATGTGAACGAGAATGCCGAAGATTACAGCTATGATGTTCCTACTGATAACGAGTTCAATCAGCCTGCAGAAGAAGTCAATCGTTCACTGGAAAACTTCGTAATGCCTGTTTCAAAACCGGAAGACACAGTCATCGAAAAAAACTTCTACGATGCTGAAGCTTCTGCCGAAGAACAGGAAGCTGCTTTAGTCGTGTATGGCAATATGTACTATCCGAACCAAGGTGTCGATATCTCGAAGGATGGGAAAGAATTCGACGTTCTGGCTGCGATGAGCGGTACAGTAACAAAGGTTCAGGAAGATTCATTACTGGGCAACACAATCGAAATCGAACACAGTAAGGGTATTGTCACTCGTTACCAATCAGTCAAAGATTTTGAAGTAGCTGTCGGGGATGTCGTGGATCAAGGTCAATCGATTGCAAAAGCCGGAAAATCTTTATTCAATGAAGATGCCGGTGTACATGTACACTTTGAAATTCGTAAAGACAATGTAGCAGTCAATCCAATCAACTATTTCAATAAGTCTCTTGCCACTCTTCAAGAAGCGAAGCTTGATGAGCAGAAGGTTTCAGGCGATCAGCCGGAAGCAGCTCAAGAGGATGCTGTACAAGAAGATGCAGCGAAAGAAGACGCAGCAGCTGAAGAAGGTGCTGAAGGGGAAGCAGCTGATGAAAATCAGGAAGCGAACCCGTCTGACGCAGAGCAAAAAGACGCTGGCGATGCCGAGTCTAATGCAGACGCGGATGACCAAGATGCAGAATCAAACGCTGATACAAGTAAAGAAGAACAAGAATAATAAACGGACTGACCGGCTGATGCTGGTCAGTTTTTTAGTTTGTAAAAAAGTTTCGAGTGCTTTCGACATGACTATATTATGTCAGAAGAATAGTTTAACTTGAGACCAAGCATATTCTAGTAATTATTTATATAAAAATTCTTATACTTATAGAATAAACGAAAAATAACTAGACGACATTTGTCGGAAAATCTTTATTGAAAAAGCTTTTCCACATAAATGATAATGAGGTCACGAATAAAATTTCAGAATATTTAATTTTTATTTATGATAGCGTTTACAAAATGGGAGGTGAAAGATTGCTTTATTTCATCCTGTTTCTCCTGATCACAGGAGCCAGCATCGTCTTCGCTGTAAAGAAGAAAAGGGCTGTTTTTTTAGTCCTGCCGTTCTTATCCATGTTCGTATATTTTATCGTTCAAATCGCTCTCGTCCCTATGCCGTTTTTTGAAACAGTGAAATTCATCTTTAGTCTAAGATAAAAAAGGGGGATATATATGAAGAAAATTGACCGTGCAATGGCGGATCAGTATTTCAAAGAGAAAAACCGTTTTATGGCCTTATATCTAGTTATCTGGTTTATCAGCTCGTTTGTCGTTGTGTTTTTCGCAGAAAGTCTGTCGGCGATTACGATAAATGGATTCCCGGTCCATTATTTCATGGGGGCGCAAGGCTCGATTCTGATCTTCATCATCCTGCTTTATGTGAATGCGATTGTATCCGACCGGATCGACCGTAAATATGGAATTGATGAAAGCAAGAATGTGCAGGTAAGCGTCGGGAAAACGCTGGATCATTAAAAAAACCTTCTATTTAAATAAAATAGAGAAAGCCACTAGCAGACATAAGGGGGAAATCGGTTAATGGATGTTCAGTTTATTGTATCAACGGCTATCATACTTGCAACATTCGCATTATATATCGGTATAGCGGTTTATAACAAAGCGAAAGCGACGTCGGATTTCTACGTTGCCGGCCGCGGAGTACCGCCGATCTTCAACGGGATGGCCATCGGGGCCGACTGGATGAGTGCAGCTTCATTCATTGGACTGGCCGGTACGGTCATGATTCTAGGCTATGACGGGCTTGCCTACATAATGGGGTGGACAGGCGGTTACTTATTGCTGACCTTCCTGCTGGCTCCGCAGCTCCGAAAATATGGGCGCTACACGGTCCCGGAGTTTATCGGAGACCGTTATAACAGCCATACAGCCCGCGTTATCGCGGCGATCTGTACGATCATCATCAGTTTCACCTACTCCATCGGACAGCTTTCAGGTTCCGGAGTCGTAATCGGACGTCTATTCGAGATCGATGCCAAAGTCGGGACGCTCATCGGGGTCATGCTGATCGCCTTTTATTCCGCATTCGGCGGGATGAAGGGGATTACGTGGACGCAGGTGGCACAGTACATTGTCCTAATCATTGCCTATTTAATTCCGGTCATTTTCATGTCCCTGCAAATCACCGGAAATCCGGCACCATGGATTTCATATGGTGAACTTGTCGGGAAGATCGGGGAACTCGACCGCGAACTGGGAATCTCTGAATACTTTGCACCGTTTACGAACGGGACGAAGTGGCAGTTCATGGCACTTATGTTTACATTGATGGCCGGTACGGCGGGACTTCCGCACGTAATCGTCCGCTTCTATACAGTTTCTACGATGAAAGCGGCTCGCTGGTCAGGGGCTTGGGCACTTCTATTCATCGGACTTCTTTATCTGTCTGCACCTGCTTATGCAGCGTTCTCCCGGTTCATCCTGATGACGAAGGTGGCAGGCAGCAAGATCAGTGAACTGCCTGCATGGACGGCTTCCTGGGTCGACACAGGCAAGCTTCAGGTAGCGGATACGAATACTGACGGCATCTTACAATGGAAGGAAATTGTCATCTCGAATGATATCGTCGTCATGGCAACGCCAGAAATCGCAAACCTTGGTGTGTTTGTCATTGGTCTTGTTGCAGCAGGCGCCATGGCAGCGGCATTATCGACTGCCGGCGGCTTGATGATCGCAATTTCGTCTTCCTTCGCACATGATATCTATTACCGCGTATTCAGGCCAAATGCATCTGAGAAAAATCGTCTCGCAGTAGCTCGCTGGACAATCGTTCTCGCCACACTGGCAGCCGGTCTCGTTGCGCTGAATCCTCCGGGAGTCATCACCCAGATCGTAGCATGGGCATTTGCGCTCGCATCCGGTACCTTCTTCCCGGCACTCATACTCGGAGTCTGGTGGAAACGTTCCAACGCGCAAGGAGTCATAGCGGGTCTCCTCGTCGGGTTGGCAGTGACCCTTTCCTACATCTTCATTGCGAGAGCGGGAGTCAATGTATTCGGGATCATCGATACAGGCGCAGGGGTCTTCGGTGCAGCGGCAGGATTCATTGCCAATATCGTCGTGTCCTTAATGACGAAAGCTCCGGATCAAAAGCTTCAGGATGAAGTGACCGATCTCCGCTATCCTGAACAAATGACCTTCAAAAACGGGGAAATCTGGGTTGATGATGATGTCAACTTCAAATCCTGAGGCAGGTAAAAGGTCAAGGGGGCAGTCCCTTTGGCCTTTTTTTGCTGTAGTAATGTGTACCGAGGGTGCCTGGCTCAATATCGGTGGTATGAGCCAGGCTCGAAGTGATTGAATCGAGCCAGGCACCTGACAAAACGGTGTACCTGGTACAAAGCTGATCTGTTGTACTTGGTACAAAACCTCACCCCTGTACCAGCACAAATCAACTCCACCGTACCAGTTACATTAACCGAGCCTGGCTCAAAATAGTAGGGAGGGAACTTCAATAATCTGCCCTCCTCAATCGGTTCAACCATCATATGCCTGATTTATTTTCAGAAAATTCGCTTCGAACCTTGTCCTTATTGTCTTTTTTGTGCATATATGGGGACCTCGGCTAATAAAATGATACAAACCTATCAAAACAGAGAGTGTTCGAGGTGAGGAATCGTTTCTTTACTACTTCATAAAGCCGAAAAATTTGTTCATACGTTGTAAGATCAGAAAGCCGCCGCATTAAATAAAGCTTTCTGCCGCTGTGAGCGGTCTGTACTATTCATTGTTGATATAGCGAGTCTCATTTCACGCTTCTCACATCCAATTTAGGGAGGTCGAGTGGTGTGCACGATTACATCAAAGAGAGAACAATCAAGATTGGCAAGTATATCGTGGAGACGAAGAAAACCGTTCGTGTCATAGCGAAGGAGTTTGGCGTGTCCAAAAGTACTGTTCATAAGGATCTAACAGAACGCCTGCCGGAAATTAACCCGGAACTTGCAAATGAAGTGAAAACGATACTTGATTATCATAAATCAATCCGTCATCTACGAGGTGGAGAAGCCACAAAACAAAAGTACAAAAAAGAAGAGCTCCACAGCTGATCATAATACGCCAAGCTACGCATTGTTGCGCTTGGTGTATTTTTATTTTGCAGAGGGATAGAAGCGGTGCCAGGCACACAACAGCCGATTTGTGCCTGGCACCGCTTTTAAATGGGAAGATGGTTCGACCGAGCGCTCAGTCGTGACCAATAGAAGTAAAAGGGAATGTTGGTGTTATTGATCTTCTCCAGCGGTTGGTTGGAGGACAGGACGAAAACTCCTGCGGGAAAAGCAAGTTAGGTGAGACCCCGCAGGAGCTTTTAGCGACGAGGGGGCTCACCAACCGCCCGCGGAAAGCGAAGTCCTGCACGGAAATCAACTGCTGCATTCAATGCTCCTCTAATTTAACCTCCCTGCAACAAAACACACCAACACAACATAATTTTTCAAATAAATAACAATTTTAATACATTTTTTTGACAAAGAATACGTTCTTTCGACATATTTGTGGTAAAATAATATATTGGGTGAAAGTTTTACCTTATCGGTTTACCGTAATTACATACAGAAAATAACTGACATATAAATGAACTGTAAATGAAGAAGGGAGTAACATGAAATGTTTGCGAAAGATATCGGTATAGATCTTGGGACAGCGAATGTCCTCATTCACGTTAAAGGAAAAGGAATCGTTTTAAATGAGCCGTCGGTTGTGGCTCTGGATAAGAACACAAATAAAGTATTGGCAGTGGGTGAAGAGGCACGACGCATGGTAGGGCGTACTCCTGGAAATATCGTAGCGATCCGCCCTTTAAAAGATGGGGTCATCGCAGACTTTGACGTAACCGAAGCGATGCTGAAGCATTTCATCAATAAATTGAATGTAAAGGGTTTCTTATCGAAGCCAAGGATTCTGATCTGCTGTCCGACGAATATTACAAGCGTTGAACAGAAAGCGATCAGGGAAGCGGCTGAGAAGAGCGGCGGTAAGAAGATTTATTTGGAAGAAGAACCTAAGGTGGCAGCGATCGGTGCTGGCATGGATATCTTCAATCCGACAGGGAATATGGTTGTCGATATCGGCGGCGGAACGACGGATGTTGCGGTCCTCTCAATGGGTGACATTGTAACGGCACAGTCAATCAAAATGGCCGGGGATAAATTCGACCAGGAAATCCTGAACTACATCAAGAAAGAGTACAAGCTGCTGATTGGTGAGCGGACGGCAGAAGATATCAAAGTGAATATCGGGACGGTCTTTTCAAGCAACCGTGAAGATGAAGAAGAGTATATGAATGAAATGAATATCCGCGGGCGTGATATGGTATCAGGACTTCCGCGCACGATCACTGTGACTTCCAAGGAAATCGAAGGGGCACTTCGCGAGTCTGTGGCTGTCATTGTACAAGCTGCGAAAAACGTCCTTGAGAAAACTCCGCCTGAGCTTTCTGCAGACATCATTGACCGTGGTGTGATCATCACAGGGGGAGGAGCCCTTCTTCATGGCATGGATCAGCTACTTGCAGAAGAATTGAAGGTTCCTGTCTTCAAAGCGGAAAATCCAATGGACTGTGTGGCAGTCGGTACAGGACTAATGCTTGAAAATATCGATAAAATTTCACGCAGAAAAATCGGCTGATTTTCAGGTACTTTTTGGAATAAAAGATATAGCCATGTAAATCCGTTCAATTTGTCCGATAACAGGATGGAAAGCTAGAACGTAAAGAGGTGGAAGTATGTTTCGTGGTTTTTATACAGTAGCATCCGGAATGATCGCGCAGCAGCGCAAAACAGAAATGTTGACCAATAATATGGCGAACGCGAATACTCCTGGTTATAAAGCTGACCAGGCTTCGATGCGGGCGTTTCCAGAGATGCTTTTGGAGAGGCTGGATTCGGCACAGGTTCCGACAGAGAGAAAGCTTTCTCTTCCTTTTAATCAAACGGTCGGTACGTTGAATACCGGCGTATATATGCAGGAGACGGTTCCGAAGTTTTTGCAGGGGGACATTCGGGAAACAGGACGCAAAGCTGACATTGCACTCGTGAATGGAAATATGCCGGCTGATGAAGAATCCGGCATGCCGGGATCAGTATTTCTCACGGTGGAAGGCGCAGACGGCCCGAGATATACCCGTAACGGGAATTTGACCGTGAACGGAAATGGCTTTTTGACCACAAACAGCGGACACTATGTATTGAATGAAAATGGCGGACGGATCCAGTTGGAAACCGATGATTTCAAGGTTGGCGAAACCGGAGAAATTCTCGTTGATGACACGGCGGTTGCCCGGCTGGCAATCGGATTTTCTGAAAACCCGAACACGATGATCAAGCAGGGTGACGGTTTATTTGCAACAGATGGCAATGTGCCGCTGCAAAATGCTTATGAAGCTGACGGTGTTGTTTTTTCAACAAAGCAAGGGTATCTTGAGCGTTCGAATGTGGATGCTTCCCGCACGATGACCGATATGATGACGGCTTACCGTGCCTTTGAAGCCAACCAGAAAGTACTTCAAGCTTACGACCGAAGCATGGAAAAAGCAGCGAATGAGATCGGACGGGTGAATTGATAAGCAACAGTTCTTTTCAATTAAATGTTGAGTTAGAAATTCACAGAGAAATACCTTATAATAAAGGGGAATTGACATGAACCGGACAATGATCACAGCGACGAATACGCTGGGCCAATTGCAAAGACAAATGGATATGATCGGTCAAAACCTGTCGAATGCGGAAACGACCGGCTTCAAGCGGAGAGAAGCGTCTTTCGCAGAGTTAATGGTGCAGAATGTACGCAATCAGGAGCGGACCGGTATGGAGACCGGCAGGCTGACCCCGCTTGGAATCAGATTGGGAACGGGAGCCAAGCTGTCCCAGGCTCAGTTGATCCTGTCCCAGGGATCCCTGAAGCCGACAGGACGTTCATTGGACTTCGCAATGACAAGCGACAGGCAGTTCTTTAAGGTGCTTGCACAGGACGGCGAAACGAACGCTGTCCGCTACACGAGGGACGGTGCGTTCTTTGCCAGTCCGATGGGGAACGGTGAATCGATGCTTGTGAATGGAAGCGGCTTCCCCGTCCTGGATGAGAATGATAATTTCATCACATTTTCAGAAGAAGCCTCTAATTTTGAATTGGGGGATAATGGAGTGCTCACGATCAACGGTGCGAATGGTGAAGCGGAACAAGTGAATCTAGGAATAGTTTCCATTGAAAAACCACAATTCTTAAGTCAATATGGAAGTAACCTAGTAGGTCTTCCCGAGAATTTGGATGAATTGGGAGTCGGAGCGGATGAAGTGCTGACCAATGTGACCGGCGGTGCCAGAACCGGCATTTCCATGGTACAGAATTCTCTTGAAGCCTCTAACGTCGATATTGGAAAAGAAATGACAGATATGCTGAATGTTCAACGATCCTATCAGTTCCAGGCGCGTTCAATCTCGCTTGCGGACCAGATGATGGGCCTCGTGAATGGTATACGGTAAAAGGAGTAGTAAGCGATGAGTGAAAAAGAACTGGTACAAGAAGCGAAAACAAGAGAAACAGTCAAAGCCGAGAAAAAGGTAAACCAGAAAAATGAAGCCAACCAGCAGCGCTGGGTGCGCGTCCGGATGCTTCCGATCTGGCTCCGGATCCTTCTCGTCATTCTCCTTCTTGCTGCCAGTCTTATACTGGGGGCTATGGTCGGCTACGGCGTCATTGGAGACGGCAATCCGACTGATGTATTCAAAAAAGAAACCTGGCAGCACATCATCGACATCGTCGTGAAAAAATAAACTGTAAAGGCCCGTCCTGAAGTGTGTTCACGCACTCCGTGGCGGGCCTTTGTCAGCTATTCCATTCTCCAGTCGAATTATGTACAATGGAGAAAGGTTAGATATTACAGGAGGTACATAATCAATGCTTGATATTAACGAAATCAAAGACATCATTCCACATCGCTATCCGTTCTTGCTGGTGGACCGAATCCTGGAAGTAGAAGAAGGCAAGAAAGCGATCGGTATCAAAAATGTAACGGCAAACGAAGAATTCTTTAACGGACACTTCCCTGATTATCCTGTCATGCCCGGCGTTCTCATCGTAGAGGCGCTTGCGCAGGTCGGTGCAGTGGCCATGCTGAAGAAAGAAGAGAACCGCGGGCGTCTGGCATTCTTTACCGGCATCGATAAATGCCGGTTCAAGCGTCAGGTGAAGCCTGGTGACCAGCTGAGACTGGAAGTGGAGATGATCCGTTTCAAAGGTCCGATCGGTAAAGGAAAAGGCGTCGCGACGGTTGATGGTGAAGTAGTGTGTGAACTGGAAATGATGTTTGCACTTGGGGAGAAGGAAGAATAAGGTTTTTTTGATAATCGGTTCTGCGGTGACTTTTTGGTTGCTGCGGGGCTTTTTTTGTTTTTGGGAAGGTTGTGCCTGGTGTTTAGAAATACTTGAATTTGAGCCAGGCCACAGATCAGTTCAAATGAGCAGGCTCATACTACATACCACGGACACACATACTACCCTCTCACCAAAAATCAATCCAACCCAATCCAAAAAAACTCAAAAATCCATGCAACTAAATTAATTTTAAGGGAAAGCTAACCACGAAAGACCACTAATAGCGGTCTTACATCAACAATCTAATAGGTGAAAGGAGTCATACATCATGAGTAAAAAGTTAGTATCGATCCTTAGTGGATCAGCATTGGCAGCGATGCTTCTTGTGGGGTGTAACATGAACGATCAGGAGCCGCCTCCGGAGGATGATGCACCAGTTGAAGAAGAAATGCCTGAAGATAATCAGGATGAAAATGACAACATGAATCCGGAACAAGATCAGAACCAGCAAAATGACAAAGACGCAGGACAAGATCAGAACACGCCTGAAGAAGATGCAGTGGAAGATGACCTCGATATGAAGGATGAGGATAATAAGGACCAGTAAGAAATTAGCGTAGAGGCTTATTGCTTCTACGCTTAATTCATTTTGCGGGCGTTGATTATGTATCGTTCTTCGGTGCTTGAGAGGTATTCAAAGGGGTAGCAAGTGGAAAGTGTCAAAATTTCATCAGGGGCCGTGGTCTTCAGGACAGATAGATCGGTTTCTTCTACAATAAATGTTTCAAACACTTCATACTGATGAAAACCGGATTTTAATTGAACCTCAAGTATATCCCCTCTTTCAATTTCCCCCATGCGTTTAAATACAGTATCTCTGTGTCCGGCTAAAAAAATGCGGTCTTTTTGACCGGGCAGTTTGGTATCTGAATAGTGACCAACCCCTTTTTCCAATTCTGCTCCGTCCGTCCCTTCAATAATCGGCAGTTCTTTATTTAGTTTGGGTATATTGAGGATTCCCACTACATCACCTTGCGAAAAGGAATAGGAAATACTTTCTGATGTTTCTTCCTCGTTTCCGGAAGCTTTCACAATATTTTGTGCGTCTTGCAATGCTTTCTTTTCTTGTACCTTTTGATCTGTCAAATGATATCCGGAATATCCAAGTAAGGACCCGCCGCCGACCAGTAAGACAATACTCAAGAACTTAATAAAATTGATCTTCACATGCGCTGCTCCCTTTTAAATTGGATGAAATGAATGTATTCGAGAAACTCTTGTTTAGTCAGTCCCTGTTCAATCGCTTTATTAACTAACTGGAGCCATTCTTCATCAATCGTAAATCCTTCTGATTTACATTCAAGTAATTGACTGAGTGAGATATTCAACGTATCTGCCAGTTTCTGAAGGACCTGGATGCTTGGGTTTTTTTGCAATCCTCTTTCTATGGAACTTATATAAGACTTGGAGATTCCTGCAAGATTAGACAGTTCATTGATGGTCATCCCCCTTTCATCGCGATAATGTTTCAATACTTCACCTACCAAATAACTCAGTCCCTTCACAGTATTGGTAATTTCATTATATAGAACAAATAGTATTTTATAAAAAACGTAAACGTGAGTAATGCAGAGTTTTTTCGATATAAAGAACGAAAATGCATGAGTTTGCCTGTTATTTAAAGAAATTTCCCACTTTTAAAAAAATATCGAGTCTAATATACTGAAGTTAACAGTTCTTTAAAACGAACATAAGACATAAGACAGGAGATAAGCTGAAATTCTAACTAAAGGAGATCGTTAAATGAAGAAATATAATAAAATCTTTTGCATTCTTATCATTTCAATGTTTATGTTTTCTCCTGATACTTATCAAGCAGAAGAGAATAGCAAAGAACAAAAGGAAGTAGATATATCGATTAGTCCATCTCCGGTTTTGTTCCATCTTACGAATGTTAAACCGGGAGATAAAATATCCAGGGAAATCACCATATCAAATAAAGGGAAACAGGATTTTCGTTATCTATTTTCTAACACATTTTTAAAGGGATCAGAGAAATTTTATAATGAATTAATTCTGGAAATCAGTGATGGAAAAGCAATCCTGGCAGAGGGGAAGGTAAAGGATTTTAAAAAGCTGGATCTCCGGGCTTTAGAAAGCAGCTCATCAGAAACACTGCAAATTTCAATCGAAATTCCATATGAACTGGGGAATGAATTTCAGGGTCTCTCAACCGAATTTCAGTTCAATTTCCTTGTGGAAGGCTCGAATGGTGCAGTAACTCCAGTTGATAATGGTGGGGGTATCCTGCCTGATACAGGGACGGATTATTATAAGTTTTTATTGATGGGAATGGTTCTATTTATCAGCGGGTTCAGCTTATACATGGTTACAGGTAGAAAATTTGCATCAAAGAAAATTAAACTACCACAATTTCCACTCAAAGAAAGGAAAGAGGCATAAATGTATAAAAAAATATGCACCCGCTGTACAAGAGCATCATTCAGCAGTTCGGAAAGCGGAAAATGGAGTTGTCCATCCTGTGGATATGATTTGACGGAGCATTCTTTTTACGACTCCAACACTTTCCAGAATATTAATGATAAAGTCCTTCCATTAAAGAAGAAATTGGAAGCATATCGCAATCAAAAAAATGAAAAGCTTTCGTAATGTTTCGACATAAGACCTTCCATTTTTTTCTATTATCCAACCAATAACAAGAAATTCCCTAAACTTTTGTCAATAAACATCTAATCATGTTGGAAAAATGTTTAAAATTAATTATTAGAAAAGACAAAAAACAACAGTTTGAGCCGTTTTTTATTAGTATAATGAGTTTAGTTCAAAGGGGCTAGTCAGACAAAGGCAAACCTATTGAAAGGTAGGGACGCAAAGTCACAGATCTAAGGTAAGAAAATGAGTGCAGTTTGATAGTGGTTTACATAAGAAAGTACTCATCAGGCGACTAGGATGGCTGGATTGCCTGAAATACATACTTGTATTTTGGGAGGAATGGAATTGGAGAAGCGTGAACTGGATTTAGAATGGATCGAACTAGTCAAACAAGCACTGGATGCGGGAATTTCAAAAAAAGAAATTAGAGAGTATCTGCAAAGCCATAAAAAAATGGAAGCGACTGGATACAAAATCGTATAAATAGAAAAAGTCTTGCAATCCACTTGCAAGACTTTATTTATTACCTAGTTTCCATTTATTGAATTCGATAAACTCGCGGAATTGTTCCTTTGTTATCCCTGAATCCGACGCTTCTTCAGCGATCTTAATCCACTCGCGATCGACTGGATTATCCCCGGAATCATCATGCAATAATGCGTCCATCGGAATGCCTAAAGCGGCAGAAACCTTTTCCAGGAATTGTATGGATGGGTTTTGCTGGATGTTTCGTTCAATGGAGCTCAGATATGACTTGGCAACCCCGGCTTTTTCTGCCAGCTCTGTCATTGACATTCTTTTTTCCTGCCTATATCGTTTCACTCGTGCTCCGATCATAGTGGACACCTGCCTATAAAATCGTTTCGATAATCTTATTATATCAAACCGTCAACATCTGCTCTATAAGAAGTTTACATATTGTCGCAAAATTAGACACTCGGTTTTGAGGTAGCCGGTATGCGAGGCTTAGACACCATCTTTTCTCGGAATTCTTTCACCAGTTCATCACCGGAATATCCCTTTTGAACCAAGTCGTCCAATAGAAGTTCTGCATATTCGTTACGCTGCTTCTTTAATTTTCCTTCAAATAAAATACTCATCTGGTCATTTATCTTTTTGATGCCGCGGATGGATGTCAAGAACGCGGCAGGGTCATTGGCTTTGTTCGAGATAACGACCTGGATTTCCAAATCATCCTTCTGCTGCTGGACCTTTTGGAAAAACTCGAGGTGCTTCTGGGACATATACGTTTCCACAAGCCAAGTGCTGTTTCCATCCTCTTTATTGATGATCAGACCGTCCTCAATGTCGAAATCATGGAGTTCCTCTTTATCCACTACCTGGAGTGAAATCACTTTAAAGGTTTTCATGAACGAACATCTCCCATAAAAGGTTATAGTGAAAGGCAGTACCCAAAAAGATTGTAGCTCTTCGTTCGTGTTGCAGGTCCGTGTGCACTTGCTGATTACGGGTAAAAAAATCGTAAAAAGCCTAGTTAAAAAAATTATATCACAGAGGGAATGGAATCCCTAATATGTAATTGTGTTAAAAAAGTCCAATTTCTGATATTTGGCCTTTTTTGGGTTTAAAAATGGGAAATCTCCCTAGGGCAATTTGTCGAATTGAAGGGTGATCAGGCTTCGGATTCGATAAATCTACAATTTTACAAGCTTGAAAGAGGGAGTGTAAGATGAAAACATTCCAAAGAGAAAGGAGTGTTGAATGAAGGTGATCAATCAAGTAACCCTGGTGGGCAGACTCACCAAGGATCCTGAAGCGAGGAAAACGGCGGAAGGAAGGTCGGTCCTCAATGTGACAGTTGCCGTGAACCGCCAGTTCAAAAACCAGCAAGGTCAAGTGGATGCGGATTTCGTCCTGTGCAAGCTATGGAACAAGGCTGCCGATAATACCGAGAAATATTGCCGCAAAGGCTCGGTCGTCGGGATTACGGGCCGGATTCAGACCCGCAATTATGAAAATGATCAAGGCAAGCGAATCTATGTCACCGAAGTCGTCGCCGAATTGATCAGATTCCTTGATCCGAAGCCGCAGTCTGAAAAAGATCCGGCCCCGGAAAAAGAACCAGTCGAGCTGCCATTCTAAAAGGAAAGGAGGGGAACACGTGGCAACCCTGCAAACGCTGGAACAGCGAATCGACCGATTGGAAAAATTGAATGAAGAACTGATCAAAAAAGTAGCAAGGGCAAACGTCGAGAATTTCTACCTGTCACAACGGGTCACGGCACTTGAACAAGGCTATGATTATCCGAAAGCCGTCCTGCAAACCACATCTTAAGGAATCCTTCGCATAATAGCTCCACCTTAGAACTCTTCAGAACGCATATCCAATTACAAATATAATTTCTGTCCAACCTATTCGTATTTGTCTCAAGTCCAATTGTCATCATGTCACCGCGTCATCCCTCTAACATGCCTCGTTAGACATAGAATATCGTAAGTAAGTAGTGAAGTAGCAATGCAATTCCCCAATATGTCTTCGTGTAGGGTCGGTTTCCTGTGGAACCGGCTGTTTTTTTGTTGGAATTGGATATGTGGAGTGGTTTATCAATGGTTGTGCAGAGTCAAAACAAGGACTAACGTTGAGATATGATCCATTTTTAAAATTTATGAGCCGTTCCCAGGGATTTACGATCCATTTTCCAATTAAATAATCCATTCGACAAATATACGATCCATTTCAGAAATATATGATCCCCTGAGAATTATTCTAAACTGTCCCCGCTCCTCAGATCCGTTAGAAAGTCCCATTGATACCTATCTTCTAAGCGACCAATTCTGCCGCCGCCAACGGCAAAAAACCCCTCCCTAAACGGGTGAGGTCCTGCCTAGCTATTCTATTCCAGCACCAACAACGACTGCAGATCCTGATCGGACAACTCGGTAACCCACTGGTCGCTTCTGATGATCTCGTCATTCAATGCCTGTTTCTTTTCGAGCATCGCGTCGATTTTTTCCTCAAGTGTTCCTGATGCCACCATTTTATGAACATGAACAAACCGCTGCTGGCCGATCCGGTATGCCCGGTCGGTGGCCTGGTTTTCGACGGCCGGGTTCCACCAGCGGTCGTAGTGGATGACGTGGTTGGCGGCAGTCAGGTTCAATCCCGTTCCGCCGGCCTTCAAGGAAAGCAGGAATACAGGGAAATCCCCGTTTTGGAACCGCTCCACCAGTTCATCGCGCTTGCCTTTGGCCATGCTTCCATTCAGGAAGGGGACATCGACGGCGAATTCCTCTTTGATGACCTCCTGGATCATTTCCCCCATAGAAATATACTGGGTGAAGATCAGTACAGCCTCTCCGGATTCAAGTGCTGTTTCCACAATGTCTTTCAACTTCTGCATTTTTTCGGAGCGCGTCAGGATCATTTTCGGATCCGGTTCTTTCAGATAAAGAGCCGGGTGGTTGCAGAGCTGCTTCAATTGATTCAGCATCTGCAGAATCAATCCCTTGCGTTCGAACCCGCTCAATGTCTCGATCTTGCTTAGTGTTTCCTGAACAAGCTGCTCATACAGGGCTGCCTGTTCAGCAGTCAGACTGCAGTATTCTTTCTGCTCGATTTTTTCAGGAAGGTTGAGCTCGACTTCAGGGTCCTTCTTCGTCCTGCGGAGCAGGAACGGTTTGATTTTAGCCTGAAGCTCTCGGACTTTTTCCTGTGATTCGTCCTTTTCAATCGGTGCAATATAATTCTTCTGGTATTGTGTGAAGCCGCCGAGATAGCCATGGTTCAGGAAGTCAAAGATGGACCACAGTTCTGACAGCCGGTTTTCCATCGGTGTACCGGTGAGTGCAATATGGTGTTTCCCGGTCAGCTTGCGGATGGCACGTGACTGTTTCGTGTTCGCATTCTTGATGTTCTGGGCTTCATCCAGTGAGATGGAGCTCCAATCCACTAATGACAGCTCTTCAAAATCAATATGTGACAAGCCGTAAGAAGTGAGGACGATGTCCATATCGGCTGTCCGTTCAGAAAACTTCTCTTCTTTTGCACGAGAAGGACCGTAATGAAGATGAACCTTTAAATCCGGTGCGAATTTCTTGAGCTCACGCTGCCAGTTCCCGAGAACTGAGGTAGGCGCAATGATCAAAGCCGGAGTCTCCGGTTTTTCGGTCGTTTTCACGTGAAGCAAATACGTGATGAGCTGAACCGTTTTTCCAAGTCCCATATCATCGGCAAGACACGCTCCAAAGCCGAATTTCCGCAGAAATAACATCCAACTCATCCCCAGCTGCTGATAAGGACGAAGTTCACCGTGGAAGTCTTCAGGAGTTTCAACCAGCGGAATCGAAGAGACATTCGTCAACTGACTGACAAGTTTCTTCAGAGAACGATTCAGCTCCAGCTGAATACGGGCATATGTATATGGATCATACTCGTCATCAGGCTCAACCGCGTCATCTTCTTCATCTCTCGGTACCAGTTCTTGCTCGAGCATATCCTGAATGGAGATGCCTTCCTGCTTTGCTTTCGTCATCATCTGCTGAATGCGGCGGATCATCGCCGGGTCCAGCTTCATCCATTGGCCGCGGATCTTTACCAGCCTCCGCTGATCGTCTACCAGTTTATTAAAATCTTCTTCTGATAAATTGACCCCGTTCATGGACAGGCGCCAGTCGAAATCAAGCATGGCGTTCAATCCTACAAAAGATGGCCGGTAACTGGTGTCGGTATTTTTCAACTTCGCCTTCACCAATACCTGGGCATCCTTCATCGCTTCCCACCAGGATGGTAGGAGAATTTCGATATCAAGGTCGATCAGCTTTACACTGAGGACCGATAAGAAATCCCATGCATCCTGCTCACTGAGGGAATCGGTTAATGATCCGTCTTGATTACGCAAAATCGGCATCATCTTCAGCCAGCGTTCCTGCTCTTCCCGAACCTGGGGGAGGTATCGTTTCCAAGATGTCGGAACCGTATCCTCCGCCAGCGAAATCACACGCTTTTCCTTTTTCCGGTCGCGCAGAATCGTTTCGAGCTGCCATGTTTCATCCTCATCAAGCGGTTCCGAAATCCTGAGTCCGACCGAAAACGGCAATTCCTCATCCTCTTCACCGCTGATCCACTCACTCCAGCGTTTCTCGTCAAAATACGCATGAAGCTCTTCGGAAGTCAGCGTACTTTCCTTCAGCTTCTGAATTCTCTTCATCGCTTCAGAGCCGCCTGCAGCCATCGCTTCATTCAGCGACCCTTCAAACCACTGCTGTGTTAAAGTGCTGAGGGAAGGGCCGTCAGGAAGGTCCTGCTGCCAAAATTCTTCGTTGAAATTCTTCCAGACTTCATCGGGTATATGGAATTGGAGACCTGATTCCTGCCATTCCTGAAAGCGCGGCAGCCAGCGTCCGGCTTCGATCGCTTCATAAATGACTGGGGCAATCGCGTTGCATGCCTGACCGGTTTCATCCCAGTCCCAATCCACCATCCCGCTGAAATGTTCCTGAGCAAGGAGGGTGAGAAGCTGCCACTTAGACACGACAATCCCGTCACTCACGATCGTATCGTTCAAAAGGGTCCCGTATTTGGACTCCTCATGCCAAAGAAACAGCTGACTTTTCCACTCTGAAGGCGGAAGCAGGACACCATCCCTATTTTCAGCGGTCAGAAAGAAACGGTCTTCATATTTAGTTGCATCTACATTGATTTTCACGGAAGACAGTTTAAGCATCAATCAACTTTCCCTTTCTGCATTCTTCTTGAAACGCACGTAATCGCTTGTATTTTTCCAAATTGTACGTTAAATAAGCATCCCATTTATCCGTTTGCTTCAGCTTTTTATAAATCGTCCGGATCTTTTTCATGTACCGGACCGCCTGCCTGTAGCTGTCGCGGTTCTTCTGTTCGATCGCATCAACCACGCCATTATAATAGAGGGGGAGGGCTAGCTCCGGTGACTCCTTATACACCTGCGGGAGACCGAGATTCTCCATCTCAGGGATCGAATAGCCCATATACTTCTGCAGCTCCACCCATTCACGGTAAGATTTTGTGTTAAGCAGGAATTCAGTGTAGCTGTAATAGCTGAATGGCAGCATAGACAGCAGGAGCTCCCTTAAGAAGTGAGGATCCCTTTCCATCAGCCACTCCGTCGGCAGCTTCCGGACGAACCAGCGAACGAAGCTTGATGCTTCATAATGATCCCGTTCTTCGATGTAAACCGGCAGCCTTTTCAAAATCGCCTTCAGCAAAAGAAGCAGCGCCTCATACCGTTTCGAAAGCACGAATTTCACCAGCCAGAACTCTGAATAGACAACAAGCTCGGTACCGATCGCTTCCACCATTTCATCCGCCTTTTCAAACTCTTCAAGAAGCAGATATTGATGAAGGAGGGCAATCTGGGTGAATGGGTCCTGGGGCGTTCCGGAGGCTTCAAGCCGATTCACTTCATCTCGCCGCCAAGCCTTTTGTTTGAACAGATAGTACCAAATAAAACGATACACCTCGGCTTTGACAGTTATACTGTGATCCAGATCTTCACTCATTTCGGCGGATCTTTCTTTTAAAAATGCAATGAACGGATCAAAGCTGAACGGCATCGCATGTACCGAAAGCTTCTCGACCGCATCTTCCATCTGGTCCAAAAGATAATCGAAGAGGGCATACTGTTCGCGGTTCAGTTCAATGTCCCTCTTTTGTAAAAAACCATCGACTTTTAACGTCAGGAAGAACGTAGCAAAAAGCTGATAAAGAGGCTTCCATTCACGCTCAAACGGTGCTTCCTTATTGAATCGTTTATAAATATTCTGAATAATGACGTCCATCAAATAGGGCTGTCGTTCGAGAAGCTGAAGATCCTCTTTCTGTAAGAGCGTCTCGAAGAACTGCCACCATTCATGGGGTGTATTTCCCCGTGTTTTCCGTTCCTGCAATAAATCACTGGCCTTCCGGAGGGCACCGGTACTGCCGTGTTTCTTCAATAACTCGCTTAGAGATGAATTGTCATTGTCATCTACAGCCGAAGCGGGAGAGCTTTCCTGGCTGCGCCAATCCTGAATCCACTCACTGACCCTGGCCACTTTATTGTAAAGCATGAAAAAAACGGCCATCTGATGCCGGCACCAGCCCGAATATGGGCATGAGCACTTGCTCAGCATTGGAAACTGCAAATCGAGGCGCACGGAAACAGGTGTGACATCCTGAACATCGGCACTGGCTTCCTCATCGCGTACCTTCACATTCGACACCAGGTTCTGGCGAAACAAAAGAAGCCCTTTTGAGACAATATTACGCCCATCGTCAGTCCCGGGATTCAGCTCACCCTGAATCGACCGACTCATCGGAATCAATTTATCCTTCAATTCCTCAATCCGAATCGCCATCCAACAATCTCTCCCATCTATAAAATCGCATTCTATAATTATAACGCAAAAGGAGTGTGGAATGGAATAACAGAGGGGAAATGTGCAGAAGTTGGGGAAAGGGAGGTGAAATATTTCTCGGGAAATGTCGAATGGTTGGGGAGTGTGGTGATGGGGTGTTTAGTTGTGTACCAGGTACAAATCGGGGGAATTGTACCTGGTACATAAACTTCAAATTGTACCAGGTACAAAATTGCTAATAGAATTCTGAGCCAGGCTCAAAACAACGAATTTGAGCCTGGCACCCCGCCCCAATGAACCCCAAATTCAGCTGCCGCCAAAAATCCTACTCTTCCCAATGAATATAAAATCTCCCCCCACTATGAACATTCACACTTTTCAGCTTAACAGCCTCGCCATTTCTAAAATAAAAATTCTTATTTTCCGGAAACCGAAGCTCCTCATCGCCCCGGGTCACGACCAATTCAGGATTCTTGTTATCCCGTTTATCGATCAGCACCCGGTAACCGCGTTCTCTGAAAAATTCCTTGCCATCCAAATACCAGTCAGAAAACGGGCCTGAATCCAATGCAAACCCAAGATAGCCGGCCATGACTTGAGGGAGCTCTGTGTTCTCAATCAATCCCGCAGGCTTGCCTGGGCCATAAGCATATAAGAAAACATCCTCTCCGGTATGCCCATGTGTGGAGAATCCCAGATTCGAACGCTTGGCCATCAGCTTGACCATCTCATTCTCGAGGTCTCCCACACTCTTGGCTTCATCCATGAGACAGTATTCTTTTTTACTTAACCCGGTCAGTCCATAGGCTTTTAGCACTTCTTTCAAATTGGAGCGATCTTTTTTCAATTGGGAGGTTGCTCCCTTGACCGTATACTTCGCTTTCTTCAATGGCTCGATGAAGTTTTCACGGGGCTGACTTTTATATGTTTTATCCGTATCGGCATTTCCAAGGGTCAGCCCGCTGTTCCCGTGATCGGTTACGGCGATGACCATCGTGTTCCCATCTTTCTCTGCAAACTTCAATGCTTCCCCGACAGCCTGATCGAAGCTAAGCACCTCACTGATCATACCGACGGGGTCATTCTTGTGGGCCGCCCAATCGACCTTGCTTCCTTCGACCATGAGAAAGAAGCCCTTATCCTTATCAGAAAGCCGGCCAATTGCCGCCCGGGTCATCTCGGCTAGCGTCGGTTCATCCGGTTTCAACGCTTTCCGGTCAAAATCATAGGCGAGATCTTCTTCTGCAAAAGCTCCCCACAGTCTTTCGCCGGAGTTCCTTTTTGAAAGCCCCTCTTTCTTTGTAATGAAGGAGTAGCTCGAACCGGATTTAATCGTTGCGATATGATTCTCTCCGTCTTCGCGGGAAATTTGTTTGGTTTTGAGCATGCCGTCATCATTTTTGACGGCGTTTTTAGGTTTCGGTTTGAGCCAGGCTGCCCCGCCGCCGAGGATGACGTCGAGTTCCTGGTAGACCTGCTGCTCCCCGATGTCGCCGAAATCATCGCGGTTCAGGACATGGGAGGTGAAAGCAGCCGGAGTTGCATGCTGGACGGGAGAGGTGGCGACGATTCCTGTGCCATAACCCGATAGCCTGGCTGCTTCCAAAACGGTCAGCACGGGCTTACCTTTCGCGTTCATGCCGATATAGTCTGCGCGCGTCTTCCTCCCGGTGGCCATGGCCGACCCGGCTGCTGCTGAGTCCGTAATTGCGGATTCCCCCGAATACGTCCGTACGCCGCCGGCGAGAATCTTATCCAAATTCAATGCTGATCCTTTATACCAGCGTGAAAGGGTGACAATGTCTGAATTCGTTCCGTCCATGATCATGAAGATCACATTTTTCCTGGGAGGGTTGGCGGCAAACCCGCAGGAGCCGGGGAAAGAGAAGGCGAGAAGGGATAGAAGGATGATGACGATGAGTATCGGCTGGATTGTTTTCATGATTTCGTCTCCTTTTCATGACGTGATTTACCCTTAGTATCAACACCAGCAAAGAGACTATGTATGAAAAAGACCCGCTCCGAAGTTGAGCGGGTCTACAAACAATTATTTTCTTTCTAAAATGCCTAACAGCAGATTCTCAAGGACATCGGGCTGTTCCATTTTTTTTAAGTCCCTCAGTTTGATTTTATCCCAATCAAGCGCGGTGATGAATGAAGCATTATTTCTCAATGCCGGAACCAGACCGGGATTGACGATGTAATATTCGCCGGCTTTCACTCCTGATTTAATCTGGATCATGCCATCGACCTGCAGCCCGGTTTCAACGGCCCGCTTTTTGACAGTGCCTTTTTCCGTCAACACCCAGATGTGCTTTTTCGAACCGGATTTCTCGATAGCTGTCACCGGTACGGCCAAGGCGTTCTTCACTTCATCCGTAATGATGGAGACGAAAACGTGGTGGCCGGGGAGAAGTTTGTTTTCTTCATCCTGCAGCTTGATTTCGATCGGATACATGCTGTCCGTTTCCAGATGGGGATCCCTTTTAGGAAGGGAAGAAACGCCTGTGACCAGTCCTTTTTGGGTTTTCTTTTCAACCTCGGATTGGACGTTGACATTCATGTTTTCTTCTACTTCCATGATCTCTTTTTCCGTCAGGTCCGTCGTGACAAGTGTCGAGTTTGAAGCAATGGTAATCAACGGGTTCTGGACGGCGTGGGAAAGTTCCTTGATGATCCCTTCTCCGCTGCTTTCGACTGTCAGTGTTGTTTCATACGATTCCAAGTCGGAAATCTGGCGCTCGAGACTGTCGACCTGATTTTCGAGACGGTCCATTTCGAGTTCCCGAGAGGCAATTTCCTTCTTGATATCATATTCTGTTTCAAGGGCACTTGCTTCAAGCGGCATCTCTTCTTCATCATATGTAGAAGGAAGGGAGCCTTCAAGTCCTTCCAGATCAGAAATGTTGTCTTCAATGCTGTCGATCTCATCTTCTAGCTGGTCGACTTCTGATTCGAGGACATCTTTTTGCCCTGTGAAATCGGTTACCTCATACTCATAAAGAGGGGTTCCCGCTTTTACTTCGTCGCCTTCTTTCACAAGGAATTTGGTGAAGGATCCGAATTCATCGTTGAAGTAAAGGTAGGTTTCCTCTGCTGAAGTGACAACGCCAGATTTTGTAAGATTTTTTTCTAAATCGTCCTGTTTGAACATATTCCAATTACTCACTCTAACTTCACGTTCAACTTTACTGTTTGCTTTTTCAATGAAATATATGTTCGTTCCCGTGAATAGGATGATTAAAGTTAAAATAATGTAAAATACTCTTTTTTTATTCATTTTATCCCAGCCTTTAGTTAGTTAGATGAGAGAAGAGAAATTAATGTATGCGAGTAAAGCTGTAATCGCCCAAAAGAATAGATTGGTTAAAAGAATGACTAACCAGATTAGCCAATTCTTCTGCTTAGTCAGAGACTTCAAACCTTTGAATTGAATATAGAAGATCCACACTTTAAATAAGGAAATGCTGCCTAGAAAATATACAACCCAGGAATGTGAAATTATGTATTGTGCAAGCACTCCAAGGGAAAAGGGTGACGAATGCCAATCTAGTGATAAAAAGAGGGATAAGGGTATGTAGGTAAGCTTTTCCAACATCAATATGATTAGAACAATCCCTTGGGTCATAACAAGCTTTTTGTATTCTCCCTCTTCAGAAATCGTCCAGAAAATCAATGAAGGCACAAATAGAATTATTGCTGCATATAACAGTCCGGCCAGTAATTTCCCAAGAAAGAACAGAAATTTCTCAAGTTCATAAGTGGTCGGTGATATTTCAGTTAACTCCATTGACAGTGAATCCATTCCGATACCAAAAAAAGCAATGAAACCGAAACTAACTAAAGAAAAAAAGAATAAAAGAAAAACTTTTTTGCGATACCTTTCTAGTTTCTCTGCTTCAGTAAGTTGATAAAAGAAAAGTGATGGTTGTGTTAAACCCTTGAAGAGCCTGACTTCTCTATGCATAAATGGTTGTCCTCCAACTTGAATTGATTCCTTCTCTTATTCTATCGAAAATCATCGAACTTTTCCATAAATTGTAGAATGAAATTGTAGAGAAAATAAAAAAGCGTCCATAGACGCCCTTCCATTATGCTTGATATGTTAGGTATGTAGTCCCGGCAATTAGCAGGATTGTTATAATAAAAAAGCTTATGTACATGATGATTTTCTGTGTTTTCTTTTTCTTCATTGCTTCTTCAGGTGTTAAAAATGCCAAGTGAATATCCCCCTTTATTCTTGGTTTGAGTGGCTCATCAGCCACTTAATTTTGTCTTTTCAAAACCACACCAACATATATTATCGGCAGGGATATGAATTCATTTATAGGAAAAAGGTAACTTTTAAAAAATATAATAAAAAATATGTCAATTTGTGTATAAATATGGTAATATACCTATAAATTGAGGTTTGTAATTTCGACAACTAGTGTAATAAAGTAATAGAAACTGTTTGAATATATAGGAGGTTGTCTTTTTTGAAAAAGAACGCAAGAAAAGACCAACATGTTCTCTCTGTCATGCAAAAAGCATTCGACAAAGGGCAGCAGGGGAACATGGATGCGAACAAAATGTTAAGCTGGCTGAAACAGGAACTTCAAAGTGAATATACATTCCAAAACGAAAAAGCACTCTAAAACCACATTTGGTTAAAGAGTGTTTTTTCACTTCTTGTACATACTACGGTGCTTTACCAGTCTTGGGCGAAGTTATAAGTCTGATTCACCTGATTGGCGAATTTCTCTTTTCGTTTTTCTGTTTGATAAGTGAGAGTCGCTAGTGTACGTTTTAATTTTGGGTGGTCATTCAGCATGGTGATAATTGCAGCTGTTTCCTCATCTTCAAAGGATTCTCTCAACACCATTGGATCCGAAGTATATCCTTCCGCTTTTTCTCCGAATAATATCCTGTTCGTTTCTTCTGTCGGAATTTTGTAAGCTTCCTTGAATAACTTTAGCATCTTCAAGGAAATCTCCCTATCACCGCGCTCGTAGTTGGAAAGGGTGGTTGAGCCAATATTCAATCTTTCTGCTGCTTCCGTTTGAGTTAGTTCAATCACTTCTTTCCGATATCGCTGTAATTCTTCGTGCAGTTTTAGTTCCATTTTCTCACCGACCATCTCTTTTCCTTCAAGATAATCGTTTTGATGTGGGGAAAAAGATTATTACACAATATGAAAAGTTAATAAACTTTTCATATTGTGAATTATTCGAGAAGCTATACCATTATCCATAAATTGATAGTATGATATAAAAGTAAATAATTGTCATTTGTTGTTGAATTAGCGTGAAGGGTGGAAAAAGTATGAAAAAGCTAAGTTCAGAAATTGAAAGAAATGACGCAACAACTGATAATCAAACTTGGCATCAAAAAGACTTTGCATCAACAAAGCTGAGTTTTCTGATATCCAGTCATACGAAAAGGTACTTCCGGGCTGGGGACTATGGAAAGAAGCGGGTGCACTTCTTCTGCCAATCACCAGAAAACGACAAACATTTCATCGAATTATACAACGACCAAACACCTCCAGAAATGACGCACACCAACAAACTCATATGCTTCATAAAGGAAAATGAACGAATCATCTACACGGGAAAGAAGAGTTAAATAGAGATTCTTTCTCAGGTTCAATAGTCCGCCGCCTCACTGCTTCATGCAGTGAGGTCCCATCAAATCCCTCTTCCAAATCCGCACGATTCTTCATGCAATAAACTAAGTAAAGTCAATAAAATGACTTCTCACAAAAACCACAAAAAAATTAAATTTTTTACAGGAAAATGGAAAACAGTGTCGAATTGTAAATTTAAAGGAAAATATTCCTAGAGAAGAATGTCGAAAATAAGAGTCCAAAAGGAGGAAGTAATGAACAAAGAATTCATTTTGGTTTTCGAAAATATCCACGTAGCAAAAAAGATTGAGACTACATCTAAAAAACACCTCGTTTTATTCCAGGGTCAGCAATACCGCAACCGGTTTGTTGTGGTGAGCAGGCCGCCGGGTTTCTCGCAAGCATTGGAAGGAATCATGTATTCCGACAAGATACTTGAAACAGTGGGATTCAGCACAATTTTTGCGGTGCCGATCGACTTGAAGCATTCCATACCGTTTAAGTTCGTGCGGGTTGATGACAGGGATCAGAAACCGCTGGACTGCAAAGTTATACTTGAAAACCAAAATGGAGAATATAAGTTGGACATACGTGTCCGCTATCCACAGGATGACACGTTAAACCATGAAGACAGGGAAGATATCCTTTCCTACCTCTTTCATAAAAACGATGAAGGGCGTATAACGTACTTTCTGAAAAATCCCGACGTGTATAAAGGGAAGGGAAGGAAACAAAAAGATTAACAGTAATGAGCCGAAGGGCGAACCTGCTATCTAGGGACGTCTTTTTTGATTTTTACCTTGATTAATTCACCGCCGCCTATCCGCAACCCCTTTACCACGCTACCAAACTGCCTCTCTAAGTTTCTAAAATCATGACATTTTCCGTTGACCCTGAGAAAAGTACACCATACAATATAAGTAGTTATTAGTATTTTTAGAATTTTCTAGTTAAGGTGCGAATGCCGCTTGGAAAAACGAGATCATACCAAAATTGGAAAGAATGCGATGCTGCTCCTGCTTCTCGATCAGGAAGAGGAAGAGTGGAACCGGCATTTCAACGAGTTAAACTGGAGCTACTGCACCGGCAGGATCGGTTCCATGGATAGTCAGAAGATCGTTGCTGCCATCGAAACGGCAGCAAAACGAAGTGATCTTGTACGAGAAGATCTTTATCGTGAAATGCATGCGCTGTACCATGCGACCATGGAAGCCCTGACCGGGGTGACCAGGGGACACACCCAGATCGGGGAAGTTCTCCGAACGGTCGGCCTCCGCTTCTCCGTCGTGAGGGGAACCCCTTACGAGAACGAAGAAGAAGGCGAATGGATTGCAGTCGCGCTGTATGGCACGATTGGCGCGCCCATTAAAGGATTGGAACATGAAACAATCGGTTTAGGCATTAATCATATTTAATAAAGAAAGAGCCTATAGAAACCAGTCAATAGGAGGCTCGACCCCAGGCAGAAGTCTGTCTATGAGGTCGGGCCTCCTTTTCTAGTGTGCTGGGATCCAAGATTTGCTTCAAAGTGTTTTAAAGCACAAAAAATAATTAAATGAGGTGATGATAGATGGTTGTATTAACAGGATGTTCGTTAAGTTTGGAAGATGCAAGAAAGATCATTTATGAAGGGGAAGACGTTGTCATCTCCCCGGAGAGTATGGAGCGGGTGAAAAAGAGCCGGGAAGCGGTTGAAAAGATCGTCAAGGAAAAACGCGTGGTATACGGGATTACGACGGGCTTCGGGAAGTTCAGTGACGTGCTGATCGATTCGGATGATGTAGAGGAGCTGCAGCTCAACCTCATCCATTCGCATGCGTGCGGAGTCGGGGATCCGTTCCCTGAAACGGTTTCAAGAGCGATGCTTCTCCTGAGAGCCAATGCCCTCCTTAAGGGCTATTCGGGAGTCAGGCCGGTCATCGTGGAAAGATTGGTAGAGTTTTTGAACAAAGAAATCCATCCGGTCATCCCTCAACAGGGTTCACTCGGAGCGAGCGGCGACCTCGCGCCGCTTTCCCATCTGGCACTGGCACTCATGGGAGAAGGGGAGGTCCAATACCAGGGGCAGGTCCATCAAACACTCCCGGTGCTTTCCAAAGAAAATATTTTCCCGATCCAACTGCAGGCAAAGGAAGGCTTGGCGCTCATCAATGGAACCCAGGCGATGACGGCGATGGGGATCATCGGCTACCTCGAAGCGGAGGATCTGGCATATCAAAGCGAGATGATCGCCTCTCTGACTTTGGAAGGACTGCAAGGAATCATGGATGCGTTTGACGAAGATATTCATATCGTAAGAGGTTACCCTCAGCAGGTTGCAACGGCAAAGCGAATCAGGGATTACCTGCATGACAGCAAGCTCACAACCAAGCAGGGTGATATCCGCGTGCAGGATGCCTACTCACTGAGATGCATCCCGCAAGTCCACGGGGCATCCTGGCAGTCACTCGATTATGTGAAAGAAAAACTTGAGATCGAAATGAACGCAGCGACGGATAATCCGCTGATTTTCAATGATGGGGAGAAAATCATCTCGGGAGGCAACTTTCATGGCCAGCCGATTGCGTTTGCGATGGATTTCATGAAAATCGCCGTTGCGGAACTGGCGAACATCTCGGAACGCAGAATCGAACGGCTCGTCAATCCGCAGCTGAATGATCTGCCGGCGTTCCTTAGTCCGCAGCCCGGACTTCAATCGGGGGCAATGATCATGCAATACTGTGCGGCATCACTTGTTTCAGAAAACAAGACACTCGCCCATCCGGCAAGCGTCGATTCCATTCCGTCATCAGCGAACCAGGAAGACCATGTGAGCATGGGAACGATCGGCTCGCGGCATGCGTATCAAATTTTGCAGAACACAAGAAGGGTCCTGGCGGTCGAACTGATCTGCAGCCTGCAGGCAGTCGAGCACCGCGGTACGGATCTTCTCGCAAGCACGACCCGCAAATTTTATGAAGAAGCGAGAAAAATCGTCCCTTCGATTACAAAGGACCGGATTTTCTCGAAAGACATAGAGAAAGTGAACAGCTGGCTGAAGGAATTCCAATTGAAATCGATCACGAAAACAAAGGAGGAAACAACAAATGGTTAATGCAAACAAACGAATCGTACAGGTGAAAACAGGAACGGAAATCGAGTGTAAAGGCTGGGAGCAGGAAGCGGTCCTCCGTATGCTGTACAACAATCTCGATCCCGAAGTGGCAGAGATTCCGGAAGAGCTCGTCGTATACGGCGGCATCGGGAAAGCGGCACGAAACTGGGAGTCGTTTGACGCAATCGTCCACACGCTCCGCAACTTGGAGAATGACGAAACGATGCTGGTTCAATCAGGAAAGCCGGTCGGCGTTTTCAAAACGCATAAAGCGGCGCCAAGGGTTCTTCTATCAAACTCTGTCCTCGTTCCGAAATGGGCGAACTGGGAGCACTTCCACGAACTTGATCAGAAAGGCCTCATGATGTACGGCCAGATGACGGCAGGCAGCTGGATTTATATCGGGACGCAAGGGATCCTTCAAGGCACATACGAAACATTTGCAGCATTGGCCAAAAAGCATTTCAATAACTCACTCAAAGGCACGATCACCCTGACTGCCGGCTTGGGAGGAATGGGAGGTGCCCAGCCATTGGCCGTTACAATGAACGGCGGAGTGGTCATCGCGGTCGACGTCGATGCAGAACGCATCCAGAAGCGCCTCGATACGAAATACTGTGACGTAAAGACTGATTCCCTCGACGAAGCGATCGCGATGGCATACGAAGCAAGAGACCAGGGGAAAGCATTGTCCATCGCACTATTAGGAAACGCAGCTGAAGTTCATCACGAATTCTTGAATAAAGGCGTAAAGATCGATATTGTGACAGACCAGACTTCAGCCCACGATCCTCTCAACGGCTATGTTCCTGAAGGATTCTCGATTGGAGATGCTGCACGATTGAGAAAGGAAAATCCATCCCAATACAACCAGCTTTCACAAAAAAGCATGGCCAAACATGTGGAAGCGATGCTCGAATTCCAAAGAAGAGGCTCGATCGTATTCGACTACGGCAACAATATCCGCCAGGTGGCAAAAGATGAAGGAGTCGAAAACGCATTCAACTTCCCTGGATTCGTTCCTGCCTATATCCGCCCGTTGTTCTGTGAAGGAAAAGGACCTTTCAGATGGGCTGCGCTTTCCGGCGACCCTGAAGATATCTACCGGACAGACAGCTTGATCAAAGAGCTTTTCCCTGAAAACGAAGCACTCAACCGCTGGATCGACATGGCGCAGGAGCAGGTGGCCTTCCAGGGGCTGCCTTCACGGATCTGCTGGCTTGGGTACGGCGAGCGTGTGAAGATGGGTCTTGCCATCAACGAATTGGTCCGTAAAGGCGAGTTGAAAGCACCGATCGTCATCGGCCGGGATCACCTTGACTGTGGATCCGTCGCATCGCCGAACCGTGAAACCGAAAGCATGAAGGACGGAAGCGACGCAGTGGGGGACTGGGCAATCTTGAACGCCCTCATCAATACGGCGGCAGGCGGCTCCTGGATCTCATTCCACCACGGAGGCGGCGTGGGCATGGGGTACTCCCTGCATGCCGGAATGGTCGTGGTCGCGGACGGTACAGACCTGGCACAGGAACGTCTCGAACGCGTACTCAACACCGACCCTGGCATGGGCGTCATCCGTCACGTCGACGCAGGCTACGACATCGCTGAAAAAACAGCTGAAAAACACAACATTCAAATCCCGATGAATAAAGGAGGAGAATAAGAGATGACCAAACAATTCGACACAATCATTGAAAACATCGGCCAGCTTCTCACCATGGATCACGGAAGCGGACCGCTGAAAGGAAAAGAAATGAGTGAACTGCCTGTCCACGGTAATGCCGCCATCGGCATCAAGGACGGCCTCATTGAGTGGATCGGCACGCATGAAGAAGCACAGGCACATAAATCAACCGAACGGATCGACGCCGAAGGGAAGCTTGTGACGCCAGGTCTCGTCGACCCGCATACCCACCTTGTATTCGGCGGCTCGCGTGAACACGAAATGGCGCTGAAGCAGCAGGGAGTTCCATACCTCGAAATCCTGAAGCGCGGCGGCGGGATCCTTTCGACAGTTGGGGCTACCCGTGAAGCATCAGAAAGTGAACTCTTCAACAAAGCCCGTTTCCACTTAGACAGAATGATTTCGTACGGAGCCACAACCGTCGAAGCGAAAAGCGGTTACGGATTAGATAAAGAAACGGAACTGAAGCAGCTAAGGGTGGCGAAGAGACTGAATGAAGAACACGCAGCGGACCTTGTTTCCACATTCCTGGGAGCGCACGCGATCCCGCCGGAATTCAAGGAGCGCTCTGGCGAATTCCTGGATGAAATGCTCGACCTGCTGACAGACATCGAAAAAGAAAATCTGGCAGAATTCGTCGACATTTTCTGTGAAACCGGGGTTTTCACTGTCGAGCAGTCCCGACAATTTTTAAAAGCAGCAAAAGAAAAGGGCTTCTCCGTAAAAATCCATGCGGATGAAATCGATCCGCTCGGCGGAACGGAAATGGCCACTGAGATCGGAGCGACGAGCGGAGACCACCTCGTGGGTGCATCTGATAAAGGTATCCAGGCACTTGGAGCAACAGATACCATCGCAGTCCTCCTGCCGGGCACATCTTTCTACTTGAACAAAGGAAAATTTGCAAACGCCAGGGGAATGCTCGAAGCGGGAGCGGCAGTCGCACTTTCAACCGACTTCAACCCGGGAAGCTCGCCGACCGAGAATCTGCAGTTCATCATGAACCTTGCATCCCTGCAATTAAAGATGACACCGGAAGAAATCTGGAATGCCGTCACGGTCAACTCTGCATACGCCATCAACCGGGGAGAACAGGCAGGGAAACTGGCGAAAGGCCGCAAAGCCGACATCGTCCTCTGGGATGCACCGAACTATCATTATGTCCCATATCATTACGGAGTGAATCACACGAATACCGTCTTCAAAAACGGACGGATCATCTACCGCAAGGAGAAGCTGCATGAGCACATTTCAACACATTAAGCCGGCAGGGAAAGCCCAGTTCAAGGACCGGTATACGACCAAAGCGGCCGAACTGTTGACGCCGTACACCGAAGGCATGAAAGGGGACATCGCCATCCTGGGCGCTCCCCTTTCAAAGCCATCGATCTCACACTCCGGGGCGAGCTTTGCGCCCGACGCGATCAGAAGATGCCTGAGCTCCCTCACAACGTACAATATCGAAGAAGAAACCGACATCAGCAGCAAAAGAATGATCGATTTCGGTGATATTACGATGCACCCAACATCAATAGAAGAATGTCACCAGCGAATCTATCAAGCTACTAAAGAAGTCACAGAAACCCAAGCAGCGCCATTCACCGTCATTCTGGGCGGCGATCACTCCATCACCACATCAACCGTGAAAGCGATCAAAGAAACCAAGGGAACAGTCGGCATCATCCAGCTTGACGCCCACCATGACCTCAGAAACACTGAAGATGGCGGTCCGACCAACGGCACACCATTCAGGAGATTGATTGAAGAAGGGCATTTGAAAGGAGAGCATCTGATCCAGATCGGCATCCGCAACTATGCCAATGCCAAAGCCTATCACGATTACGCCATCGAAAATGGTGTGACCGTCTATACCATGAAGGACGTCAGACAACGCGAAATCACAGAACTGATTCAATCAGCCCTCATACAGCTGGAAGATAATAAAGTGGACACCATCTACTTATCCGTCGACATGGATGTGCTTGACCAGGCGTTCGCACCGGGCTGCCCAGCGATCGGACCAGGCGGGATGGACCCTGACACGCTCGCCGAAGCGGTGCAAACAGCCATCCGGCACCAGAAAGTTCAAACAATGGATATCGTTGAGATCGACCCTACACTCGATATCAGGGATATGACGAGCAGGATTGCCAGTCTGCTCGTCATCAACAGCCTGATCAATTAAACAATGCCCGTCCCGCAGTAATTTAAGCTGCGGGACGGGCATTTTAATTTATGCTTCTCTATATAAGTTGTAGCCTGAGTGTACTTCTTTCATGCCGATAACTTGGAGGAAGTGACGGAGTTTCTTCATGCATGCCTTTTCCGTATCATTGATCACTTCGAAGCGATCAATCACCGCACATTTTTGGGGTTTCGCAAAGCTTGCAGATTTCGATTGACGCGATGCTTCATTACTTTCCTGGATCGAGTAGGTAGAAACCAGTGCTTCCCCGACCTTGCTTTCACCTTGAACAAATTCGAAATGGAACTGGATCGACAAATCTACCTCGGAATATAGAGGATTTACTTTCATGTTGAG
This sequence comes from Mangrovibacillus sp. Mu-81, assembly GCF_036867415.1. Classification (NCBI taxonomy): domain Bacteria; kingdom Bacillati; phylum Bacillota; class Bacilli; order Caryophanales; family Bacillaceae; genus Mangrovibacillus; species Mangrovibacillus sp. Mu-81. The sequence goes on along the minus strand of NZ_JBAJHU010000002.1, from coordinate 554,879 downwards.
TTCTTTCATCATGAAGCCCCCTTTCTGTTATTGTACTTTTATACTATCACAGTTCTTTTTACAGTGTATTTTGGCTTATTTATGTTTTAAGAGCTAAATAAATCAAAATAAGCAGCAAAACGTTTTCTTTTCTTGTTTTTCATAATTATAGGCATATTCCTGTAAGAATAATTGACTACAATAAAAAAAGCTTTCCAACCAACTGTTGGAAGCTTTTAAATTATGCATTAATATACGTTTGTAGGTAGTTCTACTTTTTGAATTTGTACACTTGCAGTTTCCTTATTGCTAGTAGCAAATCCTGCAACACCAAGAAGTAGCACTGAAGCGGTCAGAACTGTAAGAAAACGTCTTTTCATAGGACTTTCCTCCCTTTCTTCTTCAAGTGAATATTCGATAAAATTAAAGAAATATCTGTTATAATTATTAAAACACAAATGCAAGTAAGATACATTTGGTGTATGATGCCAAATTACCTAATTTTCAAGACTATTGATAGTTTTTTCATCTGATTTCTTTAAAAAATATAACTCTAGGCATATTTAGGAGAGGTTTTTATGGATTTTACAGCAGTGGGAAAAAAAATTAAAGAACTGAGAAAAACCAGTGGTCTTTCTCAGGAAGAGCTTGCCCATGGTATATGTACTCAAGCACAGATAAGTAAAATTGAAAAAGGCGATGTTTTCCCCTATGCATCTACATTGTATCAAATTTCTCAGAAGCTTGGAGTGGATGTTAATTACTTTTTCGATATCGGGATGACCCCGCGCCTGGATTATGTTCAGGAAGTGTTTCAGCAACTTCAGATCTTAAGAAGAAGTGTTCGATACGAAGAAATGATGGATATTGTAAGAGCTGAAATTAATAATCCTTTATTTATGCAGAATAATAAAAATCTACAGCTGTTGCTTTGGCATAAAGGAATATATTTATATGAAGTACAAAGAGATTTGGAGAAATCGGTTGAGACCCTAAAAAAAGCAATTCATTTAACTCATCTTAAGGGAAAAATAATGTTGGAAAGAGAATTGGAAATCCTTCTTGCGCTCGGAACAATTTATTTTAAAGAAGACATAGGAAAAGCTCTCGAAGTCTTTGAGGAAATAAAAGGTCACATGGAGCTGTTGCCTCACCTTAATGACTATACTATTAAAACCCGTCTTTACTATAATATTGCCAGAGTATTAACCCGGCTAAATAGAATTGATGAATCAAATAAGTATTGTGAAGATGCTATTAAATGGTGTCTTCATAAAGATAGCATTTATCTTTTAGGAGAACTTCATTACCACACTGGATATAACCTGGAGCTTCTGAATAAACCACAACTAGCAAAAGAGTATATGGAAAAGGCTATCATAGTATTCGAACTTCAACAGGACAATATGCATATAGGGTTTATAAAAAATAGAATTATAGAATTGAGCGCTTTAACTTAAAAAGTCAGGTACTCCCAATTAAGCGAGTACCTGACTTTTACTTAGTTATATAAACTTTTGTGGCCTCTGACATGACCAGAACTATCTATATGTTTTCTCGGCAGTAATATTCTATTACAATTCATAAAATCTTTTAAATCCATCAAACTTTGATTTCCAATAAGAATTGTCCAGGCTGGTGATCTCTACACCGTTATCGCCTGCGTGGATGAATTTATTATCACCAACATAGATTCCTAAATGCGAAATACCCTTTTTGTATGTATTTTCAAAAAAGACAAGATCGCCAACGGATGGTTTGTTAACATAGAATGAACGGTTATAATATCCTTCGCTTGAAGTTCGGAGGATACTGACCCCGGATTTATTGAATGCATAGTGGATGAATCCGCTGCAGTCGAATCCTGCAGTAGTTGAGCCTCCCCACACATAAGGCTTGCCAAGCTGAGCTTTAGCCTGAGAAATGAGCTGGTCTGCATTGAAAGAGACACTGTTGTCTGCTTCTGGAGCCGGCTTTGCTGGCGTAGAAGGTTGGGATGGCTGAACGGCTTGTGACGTTTCCAGCTTCAAACTTTGTCCAACATAGATCATATCACTTTTAAGGTTATTGAGTTTCTTGATTTCTGCTACGCTGACCTTATGTTTAAGGCTTATATGCGAGAGGGTATCACCTGAATTGACAGTGTATGAACCAATCCCTGGATTTGCCGGCGGTTTGACGGGAGCCGGATTAGGAGCTGCCTCTTCCTGCGGTGCTTCCGTTGCGCCATTAGAAACCGTTAATTTCTGACCTGGATAAATTAAATAACTGTTTATATTATTCCAATTTTTCAATTCTCCCAAAGTGATAGAATGTGCATTAGCTATGGCGATAAGAGTATCCCCGGACTTCACTGTGTAGGATTTAACTGATCCGGTCTTAGGAGGTGCTGAAGGAGAGTTATCCGATACAGCTGCTAACTTCAGCACTTGATTTGGATATATCACATCAGACTTTAGCTTGTTTACCTGTTTTAAATTGGCAACGGTTAATTCGTATTTCTTAGCAATAGACCAAAGAGAGTCACCAGATTCAACCTTATAAGTATTCGCGGCAACAGTTGAGACGAAAGTGGTCGACAGGACAGCAGTAGTTGCAAAAGACACAATTGTTTTTTTCACGAGTTTTCTCCTTTTATGTACTTTTTTGGTATATTTTCCTGTCATTTTACCATATATTACGTGTAAAGCGGGAGAATTTTCGGGTATATTGCAGGTCTTTTATCCTGAAAGGGTCGAAATTTTGGTATGAAACTATAATTATATTAATTACTAGTCCTTATTTATAAGGAACAGCTTTTGAATAAAACCAAATCAATATTAATGAGACAATCTACTATTTATTATAATCAAATAGACTACCAAACTGTTTAATTAAATCCTTAGAAAAGTTATTGTGGTGATGTAACACTAATTTAACTTGAATGTATGAATAGTTATTATTATCCTTGTAAAGGGAATAAACGAGACAAAGTTTAAACTTTCGAAAAACTTAAGTGTTAAATATAAAGAGAAAATCAACTTTGCAAGACTTTGTGTTAATAAGGGTTATATAAGACAATTATTAATAAATGTAGATATATTGTTAAATCTATTACGTAAAAACAGGTTAATCGTGTCTATAAGCATCTTTTAGACATTGTTTTAGTTAAGGATCTATCTGGCTCACTTTTAACAAATATTATGAACTCTGGAGTAAGGGGACAAAGAATCTCGTGACTATAGAAATTGGATTTGTTTTGATTTCTATTATTATTATGATGATAGGATTAATAAGAGAATGGATACGACCAGATATATTAGTTTTTATAACACTGGCTATGTTTTTAATTACTAATGTAATTTCCGTCGAAGACGCTCTAAGTGGCTTTTCAAATGAAGGTATGCTAACAATTGCATTGTTATTTATAGTTGCTGGCGCAATTCAGAAAAGTGGTATTGCAGAAAGATTAATAATCAATCTTTTGGACCGACAAACTGGTAGTAAATGGTTATTGGCCAAAATATTAACACCCATAGCTATTTTTTCAGGTTTTATGAATAATACTCCTATTGTAGTTACGTTAACACCAATTTTAAGAAAGTGGTGTCAAGATAATGGAGTTTCAGCATCAAAGGTGTTAATCCCTCTATCATATGCCACCATCTTGGGTGGGACGATTACATTGATTGGAACGTCCACAAATTTAGTAGTTCATGGTCTTTTAAAAGATGCGGGTTTTAAAGGTTATTCTTTTTTCGAACTTTGTATAATTGGAATACCGATCACTATGATAGGGATTTTGTATATCACCACCATAGGGTATAAATTGTTACCTGATTATAAAAACTTAACTGAAACCGTACAGGAGAGAGCAAAAGAATATTTAGCTGAAGTTATCGTATTAGAAGATTTTCCGTTTGAAAACCAATCAATTGAAGTGGCGGGCCTAAGAAACTTAAAAGGTCTATTCTTAGTCCAAATTATAAGAAACAATGAAGTAATTTCACCTGTTAAATCATCGACTAAAATACTTCAAGGTGATAAATTAATTTTTACTGGGTTGTTAACTACTATTGCTGAATTACAGACAATGAAAGGTCTCCATATAGAAACAGGGTCAGAACTGAACCTTAACAACTTAAAAGATAGAAATATCAAACTTGTAGAGGCTGTGATTTCGGATCAATCCAGCCTATTACACAAAAGAATTAACGACTCAAATTTCCGGAGTAACTATGATGCCAGTATTATTGCAGTCCATAGAAAAAATGAAAGAATTGAAAGTAAAATAGGTGAAATAATATTAAAACCAGGGGATCACTTACTTATTTTGGGAGGTAGCGACTTTAGAAAACGTGCTGATGCAACAACTGATTTCTTTGTCGTCACCTTAATAAACAACCCCCCCCAATTAGAGAACCAAGCAAAGGGGTGGTTCTCTATTTTCACTTTGTTAGCAATGGTTACTCTAGTGACTTTCAATGTAATCTCAATGTTTAAAGCAATGGTATTAATGGTTCTAATTCTGTTTTTAACAAAAATTATAACACCTGAGGAGGCAAAGCATTCTATTCAATTCAACGTTCTCCTCTTGATAGCGAGTGCGTTTGGAATCGGCGCAGCTTTAATTGAGAGTGGTACAGCTTCGTGGCTTGCGGGATTACTTACTTCTATGGCGAAACCACTAGGTACTTTCGGACTATTGGTGATTATTTATGTTATCACCAATATATTTACTGAGATCATCTCAAATAGCGCTGCGGCTGTATTAATGTTTCCAATAGCTATTGAAATTTCTCAACAGAATCAGGTGGAACCGATGGCTTTTGCTGTGGCAATTACTATTGCTGCGTCAGCTGGGTTTTCTACCCCTATAGGATATCAAACAAACCTAATAGTGTATGGACCCGGAGGATACAAGTTTATAGATTATTTAAGGGTAGGGATTCCGTTGAATATAATTGTGATGTTGGTTAGTCTATTTATTATCTACTTCGTATGGTTATAAGGATTTTAATAAGTTCTCTTGCGAGAGATAAACTTGAGTAAAATACACTATAAAAACCAATATGCTAAGATATATAGGATGCAAAAACTATCTACACGCTAAAAGCAAGGAGAAAAATATGTGGAAACGGATTCTTTCAAATGATTTTAATAAAAACGTAATAACTTTGCTATCAGGCACTACGATTGCTCAAGCGATACCCCTTATCATTTCACCTATCCTTACCAGAATCTATTCACCTGAGGATTTTGGTGTTTATGCTCTGTTTGTCTCAATCATCACAATTTTCGGGAGCATTGCAAATGCCAAGTATGAGTTAGCGATTGTTTTGCCAGCAGAAGACGAGGATGCAATAAACATTGCATCACTTTCATTAATAATAGCGGCATTATTCAGTTTTTCATTACTTTTAATAGTACTGTTTTTGCATGACTATTTAGTCTATATATTAGGAAACGAGCAAATTTCTACTTGGTTGTATGTTGCTCCTGGAGTGGTTTTGTTAGTAGGCCTGTTTAATATGCTAAATTATTTAAATACCCGTTTTAAAAACTATAAAGATATTTCAAGAGCAAATATTTATAAGTCAGTTGTAACAGGGGTTGTTCAACTTTCAATTGGTTTCTTAAAGCCAGGTGAACTTGGTCTTATTTTAGGCCAAATACTATCCAATATTACAGGGAATACAAGATTACTTAAAAATATTCTCAGGAAGAATAATATATTGAAGGTAGTCAACATTAAAGAGATGAAAAGACTTGCTAAAGAGTACAAAGAATACCCAACATTTACTATGTGGGGAGGACTTTCAAACACGCTGTCCCAAAACATTACAAGCATTTTTATTTCCTCTCTCTATTCTCTAACAATACTAGGGTATTTTTCCTTAATACAGAGGATACTTGGGACACCTATCAGATTGGTCGGGAGCTCCATTGGACAAGTTTATTTTCAGAAAGCGGCAGAAGAAAAAAGAAAAACAGGGAATGCGAAACTCACTTTCAATTCCACTTTAAAAAAGTTATTGATTATTTCGCTTCCTTCCTTTACATTTCTGTTTTTCTTCATTGATGATATCGTTACTCTAATATTTGGGACCGAATGGGCGAAAGCTGGGAACTATGCTCAATTATTAATGCCATTATTCTTTTTGAGGTTCGTTGTAACTCCATTATCAATAACAAATCCCTTGTTTAAAAAGAATAAATTTGGGCTTTTGTGGCAAGTTGGACTACTTGCATTGACTTTAGTGATATTCGGACTAGCAAAATATTTCAGATTAGAACCGGAAGTATTATTTCTTACTTATTCTATAGTGTTATCGTTTTATTATATTTACTTTTTTTATAAAATAAAAAAACACAGCTATGGGAAAGATTTAGAGGGTGAAATAAATGGATAATATCGAGAAAATAAAACTAATTAGTCGGATCAGCAGGCTAACATCCCCAATTACATCGATTTTGGAAAAGACTTTTATAAAAAGAATATCAAAAGAGGAGAAACATTTACACCCTCTTTTTATTATTGGTGCACCACGAACTGGTTCTACAGTTTTATATCAGACGATTACTAATCAGCTGGACGTAAAATATATAAGTAACTTGGTTGATTTATTTAACGATTCACCTTATTTTGGTTTTTGGCTTAGTAATAAATTGCATAAAGATCTTCCGCATAACTGTTTTAAATCCAATTTCGGAAACACTTTTAATTGTGGGTTGAATGCACCGAGTGAATCAGGAGGATTTTGGTATAGGTATTTACCGAAAGAGAAACACTTTGTTGACACCGATGAGGTTAATCAAGAAGTGGTAAATAACATAAGAAACGAAATTTATTCAGTTATCAATAAATATAAAAAACCTATTGTATTTAAAAATCTTAATGCTGGCCAAAGACTAAGACTATTGAAAGAAGTTGCTCCTAATGCAAAGTTTATTTTTGTTAGAAGAGATCCTTTATATACAGCTCAATCTATTTTCAAAGCAAGAAAAAAACTTAATATTGATGAAAACACTTGGTGGTCAGTTAAACCTCGTAATTACCAGGAATTACAAAATCTATGTATACATGAGCAAATAGTTAAACAAATTTATTACCTTGAAAAACAGATTTATAATGATTTAAAGTTATTCAAAAAAGAGAATATTTTGATAGTTAAGTACAGAGATCTTTGTCAAAGTCCTGATCAAATTATTAGTGAAGCGCGAACTCTATTGGGAAATAATGCCAAGTTTCGTGAAAATGCTTTGAATAATGATATTAACTTTAGTGAAAAGCAAACAATTTCTGAAAAAGACATACAATTACTAAAGAATTATATCAATGAGTTGGATTGGAGTTTTGAAAATGACTAATAAAGAACGCTATAAAAAGTTATGTTTAGAAGATAAAACCATTCCGTTATTTTCCCGGAGTTGGTGGTTAGATGCGGTATGTGGTGATAATTGGGATGTAGTTCTTGTTGAAAAAGGAGGCCAAATTGTTGCCTCTCTTCCTTATTATTTAGAAAAACGTAAAAATATGACTTATATTATGATGCCTAAATTGACTCAAACTTTAGGAGTGTGGATGAAATACCCACCTAAGCAAAAATATGTAAAAAAACTTTCTTTTGAAAGAGAGGTTATGAAAAAACTAATTAAACAGCTCCCTAAATTCGACTATTTCAAACAAAACTTCCATCACTCAATAACAAATTGGCTCCCTTTTTATTGGGAGGAGTTTGAGCAAACGACAAGGTATACTTATAGAATTGAGGATTTAAGTGATTTAGATGCTGTCTTTAAATATTTTAAAGATAGTATGAGACGTGATATTAAAAAGGCGAATGAACTAGTTAGAGTAGAAGAGACAGAAGATATCGAGCTTTTCTATAGTATAAATAAATTAACCTTTGAAAGGCAAAATATTAACATCCCATATAACCTTGACTATCTAAAGAGACTTGATTCAGCTTGCAAAGAAAAGAATAGTAGAAAAATTTTAATCGCAAAGGATAATGATGGAAGGATTCACAGTGCATTATATTTAGTTTGGGACGAAAATAGTGCTTACTATATAATGAGTGGGAGTGATCCAGAATTAAGGAGCAGCAACGCGATGTCTTTATTAATTTGGGAGGCAATACAATTCTCAGCTTCAGTTTCAAATAGTTTTGATTTTGAAGGAAGCATGATCGAACCCATAGAAAGGTTCTTTGCTTCCATGGGTGCAGCACAGGTTCCTTTTCATCAAATAACCAAAAAAAACTCTAAAGTTTTAAAAATGAAAGAATCGTTACAGAGTGTATTGAAAAAGTAACAAATTTGTACTCTTAAGTTTTATTGACAAATTGTGTCGACAAGGTTAGCATTTAAATGGTAAAAAACAAAACAAGGGAGCATCAAATATGAATTTTGCTATTGTAGGTTGTGGACATATAGCACATAAACATGCAGAAGCAATTTTAAACGCTGCAGGAGCAAATTTAGTAGCTGTGTGTGATACAGACGAGTCCAAAATGACTGATTTTATTGATAAATACAAAGCAGTTCCTTATATAAATTTAGATGATCTTTTACTGAATAATGATATAGACGTCGTAAATATTTGTACACCAAGCGGTTTTCACGCAAACTTGACAATAAAGATTGCAGAGGCAAAAAAACATATAATAGTTGAAAAGCCTATTGCATTAACAATTGAGGATACAGATAAAATGATTGATGCTTGTAAACAAAATAATGTCAAATTATCTGTAGTTCACCCTAATCGATTTAGACCTGCTATGGTCAAACTAAAGCATTTAATTAACAATGGTTTCTTTGGTAAGTTAAGCCACGGGAACGCTACAGTGAGATGGAATCGAAATCAAGCATACTATGATCAGGCACCTTGGAGAGGAACTAAGTCTCTAGACGGTGGTGTATTAATGAATCAAGCGATTCATAACCTGGATCTCTTGTTATGGATGATGGGTGATGCTGAAGAAGTATTTAGTATGGCAGCTACAAGATTTAGAAATATTGAAGCGGAGGATGTTTCTACGGGCGTAGTGAAATTTAAAGATGGCTCCTTAGGAGTGGTAGAAGCTGCGACAACTGTTTACCCTAAGAATTTGGAAGAAACACTAAGTATATTTGGGGAATCTGGAACAATAAAAATTGGCGGTACTACTGCCAGTTTAATCCAGCACTTAAATGTAGAGGGTTACTCTGAAGACGATGTAAAACAACTAATTGGTGAAATTGAACAAGATCCTATCGGAAAACCTGGTCACCAGTGTATTATTGAGGATATGATTGAGGCAGTTCAAAACGATAGAGCTCCTGTTGTCACCGGAGAAGATGGTAAAAAAGCATTAGAATTAGTAATATCTTTATACAATTCTGCGGAATTAAATAAGCCTGTTAGGCTAACATAGAGGTGTAAACATGGAAAAAAATAGTCCAATCTTTAATGAATTATATAATAAAATAAACGATAAAGAAGCAGTAATCGCTGTTGTAGGGTTAGGGTATGTAGGCCTCCCTCTGGCAGTAGAAAAAGCGAAATCAGGATATAAAGTTATAGGGTTTGACGTTCAAAAGGAAAGAGTTAATCAAGTCAATAATGGTGAAAACTATATTGGCGATATAATCGATGAAGAATTAACAGAAATGGTGAAAAAGGGACAACTGACTGCCACTACAGATTATGCGAAAATTTCAGAAGTGGACGCAGTTGCTATTTGTGTCCCTACACCATTAGATTCATATATGCAGCCTGATACATCGTATGTGGAAAAATCAACTGCTGAAATTTCCAAATATCTCCATGAGGGGATGTTAGTTGTTTTAGAGAGTACAACATACCCAGGTACTACAGAAGAAATAGTTAAGCCTTTATTAGAGAAGTCAGGTTTATCATGCGGTAAGGAATTCTTTGTTGCTTATTCTCCTGAAAGAGTAGATCCAGGAAACAAGCAGTTCAATACAAAAAACACACCCAAAGTAGTGGGTGGTATTACAGAAGAATGTACTGAAATAGCAGCTGCACTTTATAGAAAAGTACTAGAAGGTGATGTACATGAAGTAAGTAGTCCAGCTATAGCTGAAATGGAAAAAATATACGAAAACACGTTCAGACATATTAATATTGCTCTTGCAAATGAAATGGCCATCTTATGCAATAAGATGGGGATAGATGTATGGGAAGTGATTGATGCAGCTAAGACTAAGCCTTATGGATTTATGGCTTTCTACCCTGGTCCAGGCTTAGGCGGTCATTGCATTCCAATCGATCCATTTTATTTAACGTGGAAAGCAAGAGAATTTAATTATCATACTCGTCTAATTGAATTGGCCGGGGAAATTAACAACACCATGCCTGAGTTTGTAGTTGAACGCATGATGAAGATTTTGAATACAGAGAAAAAGTCTCTTAATGGCTCGAAAGTATTATTATTAGGAGTTGCATATAAAAAAGACATTGATGATGTCAGAGAATCTCCTGTTCTTGAAATAATGAAAGAACTTGATAAAGCAGGTGCTGATTGGAAAGTTTCTGATCCTTATGTAACTACTTTTAAACACTCAAATAGTGTTGTGGAGACATATAGCCTTTCTCAAGATTTATTAGAAGAAGCAGATATTGTTGTATTGACTACAGATCATTCCGATTTTGATTACAGTCTTATCGCTAAAAAAGCACCTGTGATCTTTGACACACGGAATGCCCTTAGTAAACACCTTAACGAAGTTACTGGCAAATACTACAAGCTATAAATAATTGGCAGATTAGAAAAAGATGCGATTTTAACTTATCGCATCTTTATCTGTAACCTTAGAAGGTGAACATATGTTAAAGATATCAATACCCAATAATTTCATTCCTGAAAGAAAGTATGCAGTAGATGTAGTATTTAATGATTTTTTAGGCATTCCCTATGAAGTTGAGATTTCCAAAGAAGTCGACTATAAAATAACACTAGATGGGAATAAAACGCTAGTTATTAAAGATGGTTTCTTTACGAAACTTAATGAAAATGATAATTATATTAATGAAAAATATTTACCACAAGTGAATTTTGCCCATTTGCAATATATTCCGGAGGATGATTTACCTGTACTTTACGGTGAACCTAAAGTAATTAAAGAAAATGAACAAAAAATAGTGTGTCATGTGGATGTTTTTTCCTCCATATTTTTTATGTTAACCAGGTGGGAAGAAATATTTGATGAAGATTTAGATAAACATGGAAGAGTAAAGGCTGCTAATAGTGTTTCATATAAAAACAATTTCCTTCACAGACCTGTAGTTAATGAATATGTAGAATTTTTATTTAACGTGTTAAAAAGTTTAAATCCAGCAATTGGGAGAAAAGATAAATCTTATAAGCTGTACCTAACTCATGATATTGATCACATTGAAAAATGGGGTTCTCCCAAAAAAGCTATTGTGTCTTCTTTATCATTAATATTGAAAAAAAAGCAGTATCAAAATGGAGTAGTTAATCTACTCGATTACTTTTTGACGAAGCTAAAAGTAAAAAAAGATCCCTATAATAATTTTTCATGGATTATGGGATTGGCAGAGGATATTGGCGAGAAATCTCATTTTTACTTTATGTCTGGTGGTAATACAAATTTTGATACTAATTATAATATAAGAACTGAAAAATTTAAAAAAATCATACATGAAATTGTTAAAAGAAAACATATTGTTGGTTTTCACCCAAGTTATAATACTTTCAATGATTTGGAAACATGGTCTTTAGAACTGAAAAGACTGAAAGATTCTACAAGTTTATCGATAGACGAAGGAAGACAGCATTATCTAAGGTTTTCTGTGAAAAACACTTGGGCAATTTTGGAAAAAAATGAGATGAAAGTAGACTCGACTTTGAATTATGCTGAAAAAGAAGGTTTTCGGTGTGGAACAGGAGACGAGTATACACTTTTTGACGTAATTAATAGGAAAAAGCTTAATTTAAAAGAACGACCATTAATATTTATGGACGCAAATCACCTTCCTTCTTACCAGCCTGATATTGATACAAATCTGTCGATTGAAAAAATAGAAAGTTTAATTTCAGTTTCCCAAAAATATAATATGGATTTTACAGTTCTTTTTCACAATTCGATCTTCCATAACCAAGTTTTGAATTTCACTAGAATCTATAAAGTAATCTTAAGTAAATCTAAGAATACTCGAAGTAACGGGGGGTAAGTATGTATTCGTTAGTCTTTGTCATTGGATTTTTAATAATCCCTTCTTTCTGCTTATTTTTATTGTACAAAAGCAATATAAAACTTCTTAAGCCATCAATCCCAAGTATTTTTTTATGGGCTTATTTATGCTTTGCGTATATTGGGATCCTCCCGTTGTTCTTTTTTTGGAATGATTATCGATATACCATAGGTATCAATAATCAAGAGAAAATATTTTATTTATGGATACTATCAAGTTTAGGATTGCTTATAATTGTTTTCATTATTTTTTTATTATCAAAGATACAGTTTTTTAAAGTAGAAGATGAAGAGGTAACTCCAGACACTAAAGAAAATCTTCGTTTGAAAATTTTTATGGGAATTCTTTTTATCGGTGTTATTCTGGTTCTTGCTGTTTACTTATCTAAAATACCACGAATACCGATTATAGAGGAATTATTAGGGGCAAGTGCGAGTGATGTCGCCAAATATAGAAGTCTCGCTACAAACGGGTTTGATGGTAAACTTCATTGGTATAGATTAGTGTATGCCGAGGTATTAACATTAATCAGTTACTATGCATTTGTAATGGTTTATAAAAACAGGTCGTTATATAATATACTATTTTTTGCTGCTACTTTTAGTGTAAGACTTTTTACTTCTATAATGACTACACAAAAGGGTCCTTTAATATGGTATATCATAGGCATGATCATTGTATATTTGATTATGACAAGAAAAACACTGAATTTAAAATATATATTGGGAATATTTAGCTTTGTTTTCGTAACATTAATATTAATGTATAAATATATAATGGGACTAAGCAATAGACCAATAGGAGATGTGGTACAAGCTTTTTTAAGCAGAGCATTTACCGGACAAATTTCACCAGCTTATTTTTACCTTGAGTTATTCCCGGAAAAAAGAGAATTCATGTTGGGACAGTCATTCCCAAATCCAATGGGTATATTCCCTTGGGAGCCAGTAAGTATTACGAGGGAAGTAGCAAAGTATATGAACCCCACGGTTGAAAATACCGGGGTTGTAGCATCAGCGCCTACTGTGTATTGGGGAGAAATGTATGCTAACTTTGGATTAGGGGGCGTAATAATCTCTTCATTGGCTTTAGGAATGATATTATATCTCTGCCATATTGTATTGTCGAAACTTGAACTCAATGCTTTAACAATTGCTTATTCAACTTGGATAATTTTATATTTTAAAGACCTGGTATTTACTAGTTTTAGTACAATCTTTCTTGATATAGATTTGGTTCTAATTACGATGTTATTTGGGGCAGGGTATATCCTTACTCTAAATAGGCAATCAATTAGGACAATCATATTTAATATGGATTTTAAAGTAAGAAACTTTTTTGAAAAGGAATTAAAACATGAATAAGACAGTTTTGATGCTTGTATTTAATAATTTCAAAAATGACTCGCGTGTTCTTAAAGAGTGTTTTACATTGGAGAAGTCAGGTTATAACGTAAAAGTTGTAGCTCTCCATGAAAGTGGATTAGAAGAGTACGAAGAATATTCAACAAATATTTCCGTTCACAGGGTAAAACTAGCTTCGAGAAAATTACCAAAGTCGTTACCTTTTCAAGTGATAAAATATTTTGAATTGGTTTACCAGATCATTAAAAGGTATAAAGACATAGATATTGTTCATTGTAATGACATTTCACCATTACCTGTAGCGGTCCTTTTAAAAAAGGTATATCCTAAAAAAAATATAAAAATCGTTTATGATGCGCATGAATACCAAATTGAAACCCAGAAATTAAAAGGGAAAAAAATTAGAAAATATTTGACGTTTATTACAGAGAAATCTTTAATAAAAAAAGTAGATAGTGTAATTACTGTTAGTGAGGGTATAGCTAAAGAGTATAGTCGTATATATAGTATTCCACAGCCAGTTTTAGTTTTAAATACTCCAAACTTAAAGGAAGTAGAGAAGACAAATAAGTTTAGAGAGATATTTAATATATCTGAAAGTAGTAAAATTGCCCTGTATCAAGGAGCTATTTCGGAAGGAAGAGGTATTGATATATTAATTAGTGCCTATAAGAAAATAGCACCTGAGGATTTAGTAATAGTGTTTATGGGTATGGGTGCAATGGTAGAGAAAGTAAAACATGAAATGTTAGAAAATCAGGGTATATATTATTTGGATGCAGTGCCCCCCAATCAAATCATGGAATATACGAGTTCAGCTGATATAGGAATATCTCTTATTGAAGATAGCTGTTTGAATTATTATTACTGTCTACCAAATAAGATGTTTGAGTATGCAATGGCCGGGGTGCCATTGCTAGTGAGTAACCTTCCTGAAATGAAAAAGATAGTTACGAAATATAATGCGGGAATTGTAGTTGAAAGCTTTAAAGAGGAAGATATTGTTGAAGGACTTAAAAGAATATCTTCTTCTGATCTTGCTGAGCTTTCTAGTAATTCGAAAAAAATTTCGCGTGATTACAATTGGGAATTGCAAGAACGAAAACTTATGAAAGTTTATAACCATTTAACTAAAAGAAGCAAGGTGTGAAATGATGAAGATTTCAAAGAAGAGCACTATTATTTTCTTAATCACTCTAATAGTACTGCCGATTATTGTGGCAACCTTTGCATTTTTTCAAGAAGAAAGCAAACCAATTACTTACAAAGGAACAATCAAGGTAAATCTGGGGAATTTTAATGACGATCAATACTCTTCAACAGCGTACTTTAAAAATAGAATTCTTAATCCGGAATTTTTACAGAAGAGTGGAGTTAAAATTGAAGAGGAGAAATTAACTTCAGAATTATCATTCCAACCCAAAAATGAATATGTTCTTCTTACATTAACTCATGAAAACAAAAATGAGCTTAGTAACACACTGAATTCATTAGTAAGTGAGTATGTAAAGGAAAGTAATGTTATTTCAGAAGATCTACTGAAAATCAATTATGAAACAATTGAAAGATTAGAAATGAAAGATACGGCAGCCGCGGAAGATCAATACGAGGTTGAAAAGTTCTTATTTGACTTGAAACAGGATGTAGCACTTTGGGAAAAAGCCAGTGTATTAGGAGATGTAACCATTACTGAAGTATATCCATCTTCTAAAAATAGTGCTATTATCGCAGCAATCTCTACTTTTGCAATCATCTTATTTGCTTTTGTCACGTTGAGAGTTATTTCACTAAAAAGATAATCAAGTTTTTCAATATAAGGGGAATACTACTACTATGAAAGTATGTCACATTAGCTCGTCACATCAACATAATGACACAAGGATATTTCTGAAGGAATGCACCTCCTTAGCAAAGAAATATGATGCCACATTGATAGCGCCTAATGCTCCATTTGCTAATATCGAGGGTGTGCAGTTAGTCGGGTTAGACTTCATACCAAGCTCTCGATTCGAACGTTTATTAAAGGTACCACCACTAGTTTATAAAAAAGCTCTAGAGATCGATGCTGATGTATATCACTTACACGATCCGGAAATGTTATTATTTGGATTGCTCCTTAAACGGAAAGGAAAAAAAGTGATATACGACATACATGAAGATGTACCTAGGCAAATATTATCTAAAAAGTGGATCCCAAATTATATAAGGTCATTGGTATCTAAAGCATTTGAGGTCTTTGAAGATTACTGTGCAAAAAGATTTGATACTTTGATAACAGCTACATCGCATATAAAGAAGCGTTTTGATACTGTCCATGCACGTGTATACAATGTCAATAATTATCCACTTTTAAATGAGTTACATTCCCCATCAAATAACAAAATCGCCAAAGATACCTTCTCATTTGTTGGTGGGATAAATGAAATTAGAGGTATTCAACAAATGGTTGAAGCAATCGAAGTTTCATCTGCAGGCAAACTAACTCTAGCTGGGAAATTCTCCAAACAAAGTGTATTGGAGAATATGAAATGTTTAAAAGGTTGGAGTAAAATACAATATAATGGATTTATGAACAGACAGGAAGTAAGCAACTTATTAGCAAGCAGTTATGCCGGGTTAGTTTTATATCACCCAGAACCAAATCATATTAATGCTCAACCGAATAAGATGTTTGAATATATGTCAGCTGGTATTCCGGTAATTGCCTCAAATTTCCCCTTGTGGAGGGAAATAATAGAAACCAATGACTGTGGTATCTGTGTAGACCCTTTAAAGCCACAAGAGATTGCTGCTGCAATGGATGAAATTTTGATCAATCCAAATGTTTCTGAAGAATTTGGAAGAAATGCCAGAAAAGCAATTGAAACCAAATATAATTGGAATATTGAAGAGCAAATATTATTTCAAGCTTACGAGAACTTATAAGAATCAGCTAGGAGCTCACTAAGTTGAACATTAAATAACAAGAAGTTATTATATTCTTTGAAACTAAAACAATAAATTGAGATAAATATTATTAGAAAAGAGGATGTCACATGAAAGTACCTATGTTAGATTTAACTGAACAATATCAAAGTATTAAGGAAGAAGTAAACGCATCTATGGAAGATGTAATGAGTAATGCACATTTCATCTTAGGAAGCAATGTAAAACAACTTGAAGAAACGGTTTCAAATATGAGTGATATTGGTTTTGGTGTAGGAGTGGCAAATGGTAGTGATGCGTTACATCTATCTTTATTGGCTTGTGGTGTAGAACCTGGAGATGAGGTTATTGTACCGGCATTCACTTTCTTCGCAACAGGAGGGGCAGTAGCTCGAATTGGTGCTGTTCCGGTTTTTGCGGATATTGACCCTAAAACGTTCAATATTGATCCGGATTCGATCAGAAAAGCTATTACCGAAAAAACAAAAGCAATTATTCCAGTCCATTTATACGGTCAAATGGCAGATATGGAAGAAATCAGTGCCATTGCAAAAGAGAAAAACTTGGCTGTAGTGGAAGATGCTGCTCAAGCTATCGGATCAAAACTTAATAATATAGGTGTAGGGCAATTTGGTACGACAGCTACATATAGCTTCTTTCCTACTAAAAACCTAGGTGCTTATGGTGACGGCGGAATGGTAGTCACGAATGATGAAGGAATCGCAGAAAAATTAAAAGTCCTGAGAGTTCATGGAAGTAAACCGAAATACTACCATCATGTATTAGGATATAACAGTCGATTGGATGAATTACATGCGGCTGTCTTAAACATTAAAGTGAAATACTTAAGCGAATGGACAGAAATGAGAAGAGAAAATGCTAATTATTACTCTGAACTACTTAAGACAGTAGATGAAGTGAAAACACCGTATATTGCTGAGAATAGTTACCATGTTTTCCATCAATATACACTTAGAGTGAATAAAAGAGATGAACTACAGGAGTTTCTTAAGGAAAACGGAATTGCTACAATGATTTATTACCCAATGCCATTACACCTTCAACCAGTCTTTGGTGAACTGGGATATAAAGAAGGGGATTTACCTGTTACGGAAGAAGCTTGTAAAGAAGCTTTATCTTTACCAATGTTCCCTGAATTAAAGAGAGAACAACAAGAATATGTAGTAAATAAAATAAAAGAATTTTATGCTAAAGGTTGATAAATGGTGAAAAAAATTGTCACAGTTATTGGAACTCGACCTCAGTTTGTTAAGGCAGCCGCAGTTTCAAGAGAATTAAGAAATCAATTTAATGAAATTCTAATAAATACAGGGCAGCACTATGACCACAATATGTCTTCGGTTTTCTTTGAAGAGCTGAAGATTCCACTTCCAGATTATAACCTGGAAGTTGGATCTGGAAGTCATGGTAAGCAGACCGGTGAAATGTTAGCCCTTATTGAAGAAGTGTTAATGAAAGAAAAACCGGATGGTGTTTTAGTGTATGGAGACACAAACTCCACGACGGCGGGTGCTTTAGCGGCCTCAAAACTTCATATACCTATTTTTCACGTCGAAGCAGGATTAAGAAGCTTTAATCGTTTAATGCCCGAAGAGATCAATAGAGTATTAACAGATCACTTATCTAGTTTGCTCTTCTCCCCGACTACCCTTTCTGTGGGAAATTTGCGTAAAGAAGGAATCACTCGTGGAGTGTACAATGTAGGGGATATTATGTATGATGCAGTTCTATTCAATGGAAAACTATCAAAAGATAGTTTTAACTTAGAAGAACATGGACTTAAGCCGAAAGAATTTATATTATCTACTATTCATAGGGCTGAGAACACTGACGACAATGAGAGGCTGGCTGCAATTTTTAAAGCGCTAATGTCTATTGAGCAAAAAGTTCTTCTGCCATTACACCCAAGAACTAAAAAGAAGTTGACAGACATCGGGCTGCTGAGGGAAGTTGAAGAAGCCCAAAACATTTTATTATTAGACCCATTGTCATATTTGGAGATGCTTTATCTTGAGAAAAATGCGAATTATATAGTAACTGATTCAGGTGGAGTTCAGAAAGAAGCTTACTTCATGCAAGTGCCTTGCATAACATTAAGAAATGAAACAGAATGGGTAGAGACTGTCGAAGCGGGATGGAATGTATTGGTTGATCCCATTAAGACGGATTTAAAGAAAGTGATTAAAACTTTCTCTCCTGAAAATTATATAGATAATTTGTATGGAGATGGCCAAGCAGGGAAGAAAATGGTTAGAACTATGGTTGATTATTTAAATGAAATTTAGCTTATGGCAAGTAAAGAGGTATTAATTTCTTTACTTGCCATTTTTTTGTCCGGAATTTGTAAAAATTTGTTATAATATAGAAGTCACGAGGAATATTGACATATAAGAAATCACAAAAATAGAAAGGAAAGATTTAAACTTAAATGAGAAAAGTCACAACAATGTTTATGGCATTATTGTTTATACTTCTTTATTCTACCAGTGCTTACTCGCAAGAAAACGTTAGTAGTAACAAAAACTATCGCTTAGTTACAGATTCAATCATAGAGAATCTAAACGGAGAAGAATTGGGTCAATTGTATACTGGTACTGTTGTAGAAGTGAAAAACATAAATGACCAAAGAGCAGAAATCCAATTTAATCATTCAACAGCTTTTATTTCTATTGAAAATCTAGAACGAGAAGAAAACAACGACATTCTTGGAACTTCGGAAGAAATAGGGGAATCAATTATCTTTCTGCCGAAAGATGGATCGTTGAATATTTATTCTGACAAGGAAACTTCTAAACTATCAGGGGTTATATACAAGAACGCATACTATCTAAAAAGTATAAATGAAACAACTTATTCCACAATTATCGGTAATAAGAGATTTTATTTAGAAAAAGATAGTATTAATAGGAATACTATTGATGAACAACAAGAAACGATCTCTAAAGAAACAGATGCTGCTGGGGATAACAATGATACCCCTGGAGAACAAACGACTTCCACTGATTTAGATGAACCTGCTAATAATACCAACCCTTTAGGTGACCATTCCCCTGAAGAATCAACAGGAAATAGTGAGATTTTAGTAGATAGCAACAGTGAAGAAGTGGATGAAACCGCTGGTGAAGGTGTAAAGAATGATACTATCCAAGAGGAAAATGTACCAGACACTGGCTCGGATGCAAGTCAGGATGCAGAGATCAGTAAAACTCAGAAAGCGTATGATTTCTCAAATAACTTATTTAAAGTATCGACAAGAACAGCTGTTTACATAAAAGTAGATGGGAAACTATTAAACAAAGGAT
This sequence comes from Mangrovibacillus sp. Mu-81, assembly GCF_036867415.1. NCBI lineage: Bacteria > Bacillati > Bacillota > Bacilli > Caryophanales > Bacillaceae > Mangrovibacillus > Mangrovibacillus sp. Mu-81. The sequence goes on along the minus strand of NZ_JBAJHU010000002.1, from coordinate 535,083 downwards.
CATTAGAAAAAGGAAAAATCTTTAAGAGATTATCTGATTATGGGGATTGGCACGAAGTAAGATTTGGAAGCACCACCGCTTATATTAATAAGAGTTATACTGTTCCTGCTACATTTGAAGAGGTAGAAAAGTCTAAGATTAATGATTCATATAATGGACAGAAAAGAACTTTTTCTACACCACAAAATATTAGAGTATATGGTGAGGCAAGCACCTCTTCTGAAGTATTAGGAAGAATTTTAGAAAACACAAAATATATGATAGACTCAGAAACTAATGGATGGCTATTAATAAATTTTGCAGGAAGAATGGGCTACGTTGAAAAGTCGGATGTAGAAGTGTCTTTTCCATCACATATTAACTTCTTCAAACCAACAACCAGGACAGCCATTTATATTAAAGAAAATGGAAAATTAGTTAGGGCAGGTGCTGTAGAAGAAGGAGAAGTATACCCTCGAATAAGTGACTATGGGGATTGGCATCAGATTAAGTTTGGCGGTATAACAGGCTTTGTAAAAGAAAAATATACCATACCTATACTTGATTCATCAGAGATAAATAATCTGAATAAAAATTACTCAGATTCAATTAATAGAGTAATTCCGAATAAAAACATAGCTGTTTACGATAATAGTAGTGGGAAATTAAAACAATATGCTTCGATATATGAAGGTATTGAGTATTCTATTATATCTGATATAGGTGATTGGTTTAGAATCGATTTATCAGGAAGAGTAGGGTACATAAGGGAATCTGACGTAAAACAAATATTGAATGAACAGACTAAATTTTTTAGTCCAGTTGAACGCACAGCTATTTATATAAAAGTAAATGGAAGCTTAGAAAGAGCTGGAGCTGTTGAGACGGGAGAAATCTACCCTAGAGTAGTTGATTACGGTGATTGGCATCAAGTGAGATTCGGTGATGATTTTGGTTATGTTAAAGAGAAATACACACAAGCTATTTTTAATGCAGGCTCAGTAAAAAATCTTAATAGCAACTTGAAAAATTCTGTGTTAAACGTTACTCCTGATAAAAATATTGCAGTGTATGATAATACCTCTGGTAAACTAATTCAATTTGGTAGTTTATACGCAGGAATTAAGTATCCGATTATTAGCGACATTGGAGCTTGGCTGAGAGTAGATGTATTAGGAAGAATAGGATATATAAGAGAATCAGATGTTAAGAAAGTATTCACAGATGATATTAAATATTTTCAACCAACAACCAGAACTGCACTGTATATCAAACAGGATGGCAAGTTAATAAGAGCTGGAGCGGTAGATGAAAATCAGGTTTATTCAAGAATTCAGGATTATGGTGATTGGCATCAAGTAGATTTCGGGAATACTGTTGCTTATATAAATGAAGATTTTACTGAACCTGCGTTATCCCCAGCTTATAAAAATAAAAGTCCTTATACGTCCAAAGGGATAATAAACGTAAAGGTTAATAAAAATATAGCCGTATATGATAACACTTCTGGAAAACTTGTCCAGTTTGGATCAATTTATAACGGGGAGAATTTCCCGATAGTAGGGGATATAGGTAGCTGGCTAAAAGTAGATTTCTTGGGCAGGATTGGTTATATAAAGGAAGAATACTCAGATAGAATAATCAAAGATTTGGTGAATCCAAACCAAGTATATACTTATAAAGAAATGCAGAAAGATATTAACAACCTTGTGCTGCAATATTCAGATATTTTACGAAAAGAAGTAATTGGGAATTCGGTTGATAAACGTAATATATATGCGTTGAAGCTAGGGACAGGCAAGACAGAAATAATGATAAATGGTTCTCATCACGCTAGAGAACATATAACAACCAACATATTGATGGAAATGATTGACCAATATGCAATGCATTATATGAAAGATCAAACGTTTGACGGGTATAATGTCAGAAATGTATTGAATTCAACATCACTGTGGTTTGTGCCTATGGTTAATCCTGATGGTGTTACATTAAATCAATTAGGGGCGGGCAGTGCAAAAAATCCAGAATATGTTCTAAAGCTTAATGGAGGGAGCAGAGATTTCTCTTCCTGGAAAGCGAATGTAAGAGGGGTAGACCTAAATCGTCAGTATCCTACAGGCTGGTCAATTAAAAGAGGGGCTACCAAACCTTCTCCTCAAGATTACAAGGGACCAAGCCCTTTAAGTGAACCGGAAAGTAAAGCTCTTTATAATTTCACAATGAAAAAAGACTTTAAAACAGCTGTCGCTTATCACTCGTCTGGAGCGATGATTTATTGGAGTTATAGGCTAAATGATCCTGAATTAATGGAAAAGAATAAATATATTGCGAATTTGTTAAGTAATGAAACGGGTTATAGATTACTTGCTCCGTCACCTGAACCAATTGGAGCGTATGATGACTGGTTCATCGATCAATTCAAAAGGCCGGCGTTTACACCTGAGGTATCCCCTTATGTAGGTCCAAGGCCAGTTCCATTAAGGAATTATCCAACTATATGGAGAGAAAATAAAGCTGTTGGATTACTGTTAGCTCAAGAGGCATATAAAAATCGAAATAAACGTTAGGGAGATAAGACTGCTATACTACTAAATAGCAGTCTTATTTTATTGGAAAAAATTTCATTGTTTCATTTTTACAGAAAACTGTTCATTATTGGGTGGGTAGATTGTATAATGATTTTGGAAGGGAGAGGAAAAAGTACAATATGTTTCTAAAAAAAATATTTCACCTAGTCATTTTCACACTATTCTTTGGTTTTATTTTCTTTAATTTCTCTAATAATGCCTTAGCCTTGAATTCTTCTCAAGAAATATGGGAGGCTAAAACAGTTCAAGAGACTACAATCAAGGATGCCGCGGGAAAACTTTTCGGTAATTTACATAGTGGAGTTACTTTACTGGTTTACGTACCGGAAGAAGATGAAGATAAAGTCTATATTTCTATAGGCAATGAACAATACCAGGTAGATAGAGAGGCCATTCAACTAATCAACGTGGTTGATAATGTGGAGAGTAGTTCGCTCATTTCAAGTAATTTAGTAGATTATCAAGTAAATGAAACTACTGCACTTTATGAAAATGGAATTGTAATAGGCTCAATTGAAAGTAATAGTTTATTAGCTTCTCATCGTTCAGAAGAGGACGGGGAGTTCATTAAATATTACATGGACATGAATGGTAAGGAAGTATATATTCAAGTGAAAAAGGTTAAGCCAACCAATAGCCCCAATCCGGACGAGCCTGTAGATGAATCGGAAGTGGGAGACGGTTCAGGGACAGAAAGTGTAGAAGAAGAAAAAATCCTTGAAGTGACTATCAAAGATGAATATTTTCTTACTACCAAGCAAACTCCAATTTACGCAACACCACAAAATAATGCAGAAGTTATTGCCTACTTATACAGAGATAATACGTATAAATTTCATGCTGTAAAAGATGATTGGTACGAAGTCATGATAGGTAATAAATTATATTATATTAATATGGCTGATGTATCTGGAAATGTACCAGAAGAGACAATAAAAGAATCGCCTATAGCTTTAACTGATAATATTGAGACGATAGTTTTAGAAAAAGGAACGATTATCCATGATAGAAATGAAGAAGTAATTGGTAGTATTGAAACTTCAGTTTCTATAGAAGCTTCGAAAGAAAACGATTTTTATATTTTAAACTTCTTGGGAGAAGAAGGGAAAGTAGCTGTTTCTAAAGAGACAGAAACCGAAATAGATACGACACAAAGTACAGATTTAACTTCAAAAGAAACAACAGTTTCAGATACGGTGGAATCTTCTATTACACCACAGACTTCCTTGAAGACAACTACAGCATCCACACAAACAGCTGATACTTCAAAACAAATTAGTATAAGTAATTCTGATTATTTTAAGGTAGCAAGCAGAACAGCTTTATACATTAAAGTTGATTCAAAGCTGGTAAAATCCGGAGCTGTTGATGCAGGACAGGAATTCAAACACTTATCTGACATGGGTGGGTGGTATAAGGTTGAATTTGGAAATTATATCGGATATATAAATAAACAATATACGATCCCCTCCGATGGAAGTACGATCCAGAACAAAAGTAATCCTAATTGGGAAAAGATTACTAAGTTCAAACCTAATACCAATATAGCAGTTTACGATAAATCATCTGGGAAATTAGAACAGTTTGGATCTATCTATGACAATATCAGCTTTCCAATGGTGTACGATATTGGAGATTGGTATAGAATTGATTTCCTCAACAGGATAGGTTATGTAAGAGAAAAAGATATTACTGCTGAATTTAATACCAATATCAATTATTTTGAACCTACAACTCGAACTGCTGTATATGTTAAGAGAAATGACAGGTTGGAAAGAGTTGGAGCGGTAGATAGTTCACAGGAATATCATAGAATTGGTGACACAGGCGGCTGGCATCAGATTAAATTTGGTAATGAAGTAGGGTATGTTCAAAAGAATTATACAAAGCCTGCTCCAGGGTATACCATTAAAAATGCAAACACTGGCTATACTAACTCAGGCAAGAACTTTACACCAACTGAAAATATAGCAGTCTATGATAATACATCTGGTAAATTAGTTCAGTTTGGCAGTATTTATAAGGGAAATGAATATCCAATGATAAGTGATATAGGTTCATGGTTCCGGGTTGATTTAGCTGGGAGAATTGGATATATATCAGATGCTTATGCAGCATTATTATTTGATAACGTAGATCACTTTAAAACTGTTGAGAAAAAGCCAGTATATTCGTCAGAAAGTGCAAAAGAAATCATTGGGTACCTTGACAAAGGCGAATCATTCCCTATGCTGAATACCAGTAATAAATATTTTCACAAAATAAACTTCAGCAACATAATTGCCTATGTCAGCACTCCTCAGACAGAACCAATTCAAAACCCTAAAATAGGTAATGCTTTAGAAGGAGTCATTGATTATACAGGTATAGTCAAACCTACAGTTAACATTGCTGTATATGATGTTTCCTCAGGAACATCCGTTTCCTTTGCTACCTTACTGAAAGGGAAAGAGTATAAAGTGATTGGTGATATCGGCGATTGGATTAAAGTAGACATAGGAAGCAGAGAAGGCTTCATAAAAAACCAATATGTTGAAAAGATACCAACAAAAAGATATGTGTATAATAATAATAATTACAATTACACTCTTGATGAAATGCTGGACATTCAAATGAATACTTCTCCACAAACGGATAATGATTACCCTGCGTATGTGCGTTGGGATGCATTGCAATTAGACAATCCCAACAATCCTACGTATGGCATAGTCAAAGAAAGCGGCTGGAGAGTAAGAGGCGGTCCAAGTACAACGTGCGGAGATGATTGCTGGATAATTGGAGAATTAGAAAAAGGTCAAAAGGTCTATATTCTAGATAAGGTAATTAATAACAAAAACGAAGTTTGGTATGAAATTACTTATAATAAATATTGGGTAAACGCCAGTCCAACTGATACCCTGTATTATTTAGATCCAAATAACTTTGATAAGACTAGTTCTGCCTATTATCAATTCCTCGACTTATCTAAAGGCGCAGATGTGGAAGCGCAAGAAATAAATTCTAAAATACTTTATAACAAAGGTATTCTAAAAAACACAGGTAAGAGTTTTATTGATGCAGGAGAAATCTTCGGTGTAAATGAACTGTACTTAATTTCTCACGCTTTACTGGAAACTGGAAACGGCACATCTGATTTGGCAAAAGGTGTACTAGTTACTGAAGTAAACGGAGAAAAAGTAGAACCTAAAGTAGTGTATAACATGTATGGAATAGGGGCATTCGATAATTGTGCGTTAAGATGCGGTGCAGAAACTGCATATAAAGAAGGGTGGTTCTCGGTTGAATCCGCGATTATAGGTGGCGCAAAATTCATTTCGGAAAGTTATATCAACCCGGATGAAGATGTGCGAAGCTACCAGCAAAATACACTATATAAAATGAGATGGAATCCTGACGTGCCAGGTACTCATCAATACGCGACAGATATTGGATGGGCTTATAAGCAAACCTTCAGTATTAGTAAGTTGTACGGCTTATTGGAATCCTATACATTAAGATTTGAGATTCCATTGTATAAAACACTATAAAAACTTTTCGGCTAATATCGTAAGATTATCTTATGGTATTAGCTTTTTTAATATTCTTCGGAAAATTCTAAAAATGTAATAAAAAACCAGTTTCAATAGTTCTTTTTGAGTTAATAGTAATCAATAATAAGTTATTTTAACTACAACATGAATTGACGGATTGTGATATAATACAAATTGGAATTTTAAAGTGTTTTATCAAGGAGGATTATAAATGAATTATAAAACAAGAATGGTTTCCTTGTTTTTCATTGATTCAATAATAGTATTGTTTTCGATATATATGTCCCACTTTTTTTTAAACCCTTTTTCAGCATATATTGTAGATGATATGATTATTATCACCTCAATTACCTTACTAGTTACTCATCATCTATTTTCTTACGTGTTCGGATTGTATAGAAAAGTTTGGAGATATGCAAGTATGGATGAGCTTGTAGGACTCTTTATGGTCGTTACCTCTTCCATAGTTGTAACAGCAATAGTGCAAAAATTCGCCTTTGATAATATTTATTTTCGAGGGCTATCATTAACGTATATGCTCCACATTTTATTGTTAGGCGGGGTTCGTTTCTGGGTTCGCTTCACTCAATCGGTAGCATTTACAATTAAATCAAAAGAAAAAAAGCCGGTTAAACTAAAGAGGACACTAATAATTGGTGCAGGCTCTACTGGAAGAATGCTGCTAGGTCAATTAAGGGATCACCCAAGTACAGATTTGCAGCCTGTGGCATTTCTCGATGACAATACAAAGGTCCAACATTTAAAAATAGGGAACTTACCGGTAGCCGGTTCTGTAGAGGACTTGAAGGTAGTCGCTAAAAATTATAATATTGACCATATTGTTATTGCTATACCTTCCTTGACTAAAGCAAGATTGAACAGCATTATCACTGAAGCTAAGAAGGTTTGCAATGATGTGCAGATTCTTCCAATGATTGGGGATCTTGCAGCCGGAAAAGTCTCAATAAATGAAATCAGAGATGTTTCAATTGAAGATTTACTTGGTAGAGAACCTGTAGAGTTAGATGTAGAAGGAATTGTAGACAAAGTTGATAATAAAGTTGTTCTCATTACCGGAGCTGGCGGTTCGATCGGATCAGAATTATGCAGACAAATATGTAAGTTTAATCCTAGAACGGTAATTCTTTTAGGACATGGGGAAAACAGTATTTATACAATTGAAATGGAATTAAGGTCAAAATATCAAGATAGTATCGAACTACTGACAGAAATTGCAGACATCCAAGACCGTGAGAAGATGTATGAAATCATGCAGAAGTACAAGCCGTCCATCGTTTATCATGCTGCTGCACATAAGCATGTTCCATTAATGGAAAGAAACCCGGAAGAAGCTGTTAAGAATAATATTTACGGTACTAAAAATGTAGCTGAAGCTTCAGACGCTGCTGGTGTAGGCACATTTGTAATGGTGTCTACTGATAAAGCGGTTAACCCGACAAGCGTAATGGGTGCTTCAAAAAGAGTAGCCGAAATTATTATTCAAGACTTGGCTAAATTTAGTACCACAAGATTTGTGGCGGTTCGTTTTGGTAATGTATTGGGAAGTAGAGGTAGTGTGGTACCCCTGTTTAAAAAACAAATCGCGAATGGCGGCCCACTTACTATAACTCACCCTGATATGACTAGATACTTTATGACGATTCCAGAAGCATCAAGACTGGTTATCCAAGCAAGTGCCCTGGCGAGAGGTGGCGAAATATTTGTGCTGGATATGGGTGAACCAGTAAAAATAGTTGATCTTGCTACAAATTTAATCAGATTATCTGGATTTACTAAAGATGAAATTAAGATAAATTTCACAGGAATGAGACCAGGGGAAAAATTATATGAAGAAATCTTAAATCATGATGAAATACATCCTAAACAAGTATTTGAAAAGATATACATTGGAAAGTCAACTAATATAAATGCGCAAGAAATTTTACTCCTTATCAGTGACTTATTAGAAGACAAACCGAAACTAAGAGAAGTTCTTTTAGATATTGCAAATAATAAGTATTCAGAATTGGATGAAGTAAATAACGGTTTATTGCTAAATCCAATTAAACAATTATAAAGGGAAAGGTAGTCGTTATATGCAAACTTTAAATAAAGGCAATAATGTAGTCATTGGTGATAATGTTAAATTAGGGGAAAATGTCACTATAGGAAACAATGTTGTTATATATAATGGAGTAGAAGTTGGGGATTACTGTATCATTCAGGATAATGTAGTCATTGGGAAACAACCGACAAGGGCGAAAGCTTCAATACTACCTGACTCGAAAGAATTACCACCCACGATAATTGGAAAAGGGGTTACTATAGGAACTTCTTCAATAGTGTATGCGAATGCAGTTATTAGTGATGAAGTTTTTATTGCTGACTTAGCAACTGTTAGAGAAAGGGTTACAATTGGAGCCCGTACGATTGTTGGAAGAGGGGCAGCTGTTGAGAACGACTGTACCGTAGGCTCTAACTGTAAGTTGGAAACAAACTGTTACATTACAGCGTACTCAGAAATAGGAAATTATGTTTTCATCGCCCCGTGTGTAGTCACAACCAATGATAATTTTATGGCTAGAAGTAAAGAAAGGTATGACAAATTTAAAGGTGTGACAATAAAAGACGGCGGAAGAATTGGAGCAAATTCCACAATCTTACCAGGCAAAGTAATAGAAGAGGATGGGGCTGTGGCTGCAGGAAGTACAGTAACTAAGGATGTCAATAAGGAAGAAATAGTTGTTGGCTCTCCTGCAAGAAGACTACGTGAAGTACCAAGTGATCAACTTCTAAGAAATCAATGATGAAGAGGTTTTTGTATTGAAAATTTGGATCTATAATCATTATGCAGTTGGCCCTAATTCTTCCGGCATTACAAGACACTTTGATTTAGGAAAAGAATTAGTGAAATTAGGCCATGAAGTGACAATATTTGCTGCTTCATTCAATCATCAAAAACGAGTAGAAGAAAAGCAGTATTCTACAGGAGAACAATTCCAGGTGCAATCATATGAAGGGGTTGAATTTGTTTGGATTAAAACCCCTTCTTATCATAAAAACGATCACAAGCGTGTATTAAATATACTTGCTTATTCGAAAAGAGTTAATAAAATTGCTTTAAGTTTTAAAGAAAAACCGGATGTAGTTATTGGGTCTTTAATGCATCCGCTTGCTGCTCTTTCGGCATATCGTTTAGCCCAAAAAACCGAAGCGCTGTTTTATTTTGAAGAAAGAGACTTATGGCCGCAATCATTAATTGATTTAGGGAAAGTTTCACCAAATAATCCTATTGTAAAGGTATTATCTAAATTAGAATTATTCCTTTATAGAAAAGCTGACAAAATTCTAGTTTTATTTGATAAAGCTCCACAATATGTTAAATCTAGAGGTGTAAATGAGAATAAAGTGTTATATTTACCGAATGGTGTAGATATGAATAGATACAGTGAAAAAGGAATGGGGAAACTTCCTTTGGATCTTCAAACCAAACTTGATGAATTAGCAGAAAACAAATTTATCGTCATGTATACTGGCGCTCACAGCTTGGCTAACAATCTTGATGCGCTATTGAACATTGCCAAACAAGTTCAGACTAATACAGATAAAATACAATTTGTATTAGTCGGTGACGGCCCGGATAAACAAAAGTTGATTAAAAGAGCTAATAATGAAAATGTAGGGAATATTCACTTTATGGATGCCGTTCAAAAAGAATTGATACCTGATATACTAAAGTATGCAGATGTCGGCATTATCTCAATGAAAAATGCAGAAGTATACAAGTGGGGGATTAGTCTAAATAAAATGTATGATTACATGGCCGCAAAACTTCCAATAGTAATGCTGTCAGATTTAAAAGATACAATTATTAGTAAACAGGATATTGGATATGTATCTGAAAATGAGAATGACATTGTTTCTAAACTTTTGTGGCTATATAAAAATCCTGAAAAAGCAGTACAAATAGGAGAAAAAGCCAATGTGGTAGTCGATCAAACCCACTCTTGGTCAACACTGGCAATTAAGCTGAACAAAGAGTTAGAAAAAGACCAAGATAATAATTGAATTTGTTAGATAAAGTGGTGAGCAAATGTTAGATACTAGTGCATTAATGGAAATAATCCTTAACAACAAACCAGAATATTTATTGGTTGGATCAACTGCGAGAAAGTCAAAAAAATTCAGCATTCTGCCCAATAGAACAATAAATAATATGGTTGCTTCAAGTATACTTATTACGGATCAATATACCTGTAATCATATTCTTGGATTGGTAGATGGAAAAGTTCCGGTTATACTTGCAGACATTGAAGGGAAGCAAGATGTGAATATCTTCGCTTCGGCAAAGAAAGTCATCCGACATTCAAGGATAATTCCCTATAAACCTAACGATATGACATTAGAAGCCGCAGATGTGTTATTAAATAAACATTTTAATTATGACCTAATTAATAAAAACATTCTCATATTTGGAACGGGAAATCTTGCCGGAAAGCTGGCATTAAGGCTATCAGAGAGGAACGCTAGTGTAACTATTTCCGGAAGGAACCAGCAAAAGGCATCACAGTTAGCGAATCTAATTAATATTCTTTTACCTAAATTTTCTCATAATACAGTAAAAGCATTTACTCATAATAAATCTGATGAAAATCAATTTGATGCATTAGTATCGTTTGTAAGTGCTGAACGTGTCTTAAACAGTAATTATTTCAAGTACCTGACTCCAGATGCTTTGGTGGTAGACGGTGGAATTAATAATCTCTCTGAAGAATTGATCGAACTAAAAAATCATAAAGATTTATCAATCATACGTCTGGATACTCGAATAGGGTTACCTTTTGTAGAATCATTTCTTAATGCCTTTGACAATGATTTCTTCCAGAATGTTGTTGGCGAAAAGAAAATAGACGGGGTAAATTGTGTAGCTGGAGGAATAATCGGCAGTCACGGAGATATAATACTTGATAACATTAGCTCACCTACCCAAGTAATAGGGGTAGCAAATGGACTGGGAGGTTTAAAAGATGAAGGAGAATACAACTCAGCAGATAAAAGGCAATTATCTATCCTCCAACAACGAATTTTATCTGATAATTAAGCGAATAATGGATATTATTCTTAGTCTGATTGGGATTATTATTTTTTCACCCGTATTTTTATACGTGTCCATTAGGATACTTCTAGAAGATGGAAAACCAATATTTTTTAAACAAAAAAGATCTGGTGTAAATGGAGAAACATTTTATATATACAAATTCAGATCAATGAAAGTGACAAATAATCACTCTCCTGGCAAGTCTCCTTATGACTGGGAAAACGGAGTTCCGGATGATTTTGTATTTAAATCTACAAAAGAGTTTCATCCATCTGTTACAAATATAGGTAGAATTATTCGTAAATACAGCCTTGATGAACTTCCCCAATTTTTTAACGTATTAAAAGGGGAGATGAGTATGGTTGGCCCCCGTCCTGAAATAGTTGAAATTACTGCCTGCTATAGTGAGCATCAATTCCAGCGCCTATTTGCTAAACCTGGTATTACAGGGTGGGCTCAAGTAAATGGCAGAAGTGAGATTCCACATGGTGAAAAAATTGAATACGACCTATACTATGTTAAAAATAATAGCTTTTTATTAGACCTTAGGATACTGTTTAAAACGATTGTTAATACTGTGTTAGCGAAAGATTCAATATAATATAATAAAAGCCCTGCGCAATGCGCAGGGCTTTTAACTAATTTGTTTCGTTTTTAGAATAATCTAGGTGGCTTTGTAATTCTGAGGTTATTTCATTTAATGATTCCTCAGATGGTTTAAAGTAATATACATTATCATAATATTGATCTTCTCCTGTAAATTCAATTTGTTGAATCGAAGAAGTAGAAAAACCACTGAATTTTTGCAGAAGGCCCAACCCTTCTTTTACCTTCATGTTTGTTTGGATATTATCCCCAACAACATTTGCAATATCATCTACTTTTAAAAATGTATTAGGTGATAATACTTTATCAAGTAATCCTGTAACGATTTGGCGTTGACGCTCATTTCTACCGAAATCACCACGGGGATCTTGTTTACGCATTCTTGCATAAACAAGGGCTTCTTCCCCATTAAGTTTTTGCATACCTTCATAGAAATGGAATTCTTCTCTCTTATTGTTTATATCTGAGAAATCAAAAGGCACATTCACATCTACTCCGCCTACTTCATCAATAATCTCTTTAAATCCATCAAAATTCACTGTGACATAATAGTCTATAGGAAGATCTAGATAATCTTCAACAGTTTCAATGACTAATTCTTTTCCTCCATAAGCATATGAATGATTAATTTTATCTTCACCATATTCAGGTATGCTAACCAATGTATCCCTAGGAATACTGACTAATTTCATTGACTGGTCTTTCGGATCTAGTGTGGCAACCATAAGCGTATCAGATCTACCCTTATCATTTTTGTCAGAATAATCTTCTACTCCTAGGATTAAAATTGAAAAAGGGTCGTTTGTAATTTCTACTTTTTCATCCCTGAGCTTGGATTTATCCCCTCTGGAAATTTCCTGATAGGTACTATCTAAAGCAGAAATTGATTTATAAGCCATTACACTGAAAGCAGAAATGGTTAATATTAAAAAAAACATTATTACCGTAAAAAATACTCTCCGCCTTCTTTTTTTTCGGAGTGTTCGTTTATACCGAAGCTTTGAATTGTTATACTCTTCCATTAAAATCATCCTTTAAAGTTTATCCATTAAAATATTATAAGCGAATATCACAATTAATTAAATAAAAGCTTTATGAAAATTAAGTTACAGAGTGATATAATGTTAGAACTTTGTAATAATCATATACCCGTGATGCATTCATAAAAACAATATCTGTACTTATATATTATAGCATTAAATTCTATAACCTATATTAATAGAAAATTGTTTCGAAATACTCTACTTCTCCTTCTGACATGTTAGCCTGCCCGTTTGTCAGTTCAGTCATCCAGTCTACAAATATTTCTTTCGTGCCTTCCTCTACATATACCTTAACCTCCACCGCATCAAGGTAACGGATTTCCTTCAACTGATACTGTGAAGACCTCACTTCGTTCTCGACTTTCCCCAGCCACGTATAGTCGATTTTCGTCTTGAAGATACGCATCAGCTTTCTTTCGACGATCCCTGTGGCGTTCAGTCCTTCTGATACAGCTTTCCCATAAGCTCGGATCAGACCGCCTGCTCCAAGCTTGATCCCGCCGAAATACCGGGTAACGACGACTACTGTATCTTTGAGATTGCGCTTCTTTAACACTTCAAGCATCGGTACTCCTGCCGTACCGCTTGGTTCCCCGTCATCGTTCGCTTTCTGAATCAGATTATGTTCCCCGATCATATAAGCAGAACAGTTATGATTCGCGTCTCCGTGTTTTTTCTTGATATCGGCAATGAACGCCTGCGCCTCTTCTTCGGTTTCAGCGCGATTCACATAAGCGATGAATCGTGAACGTTCGATAGTGATTTCATTTTCTCCGTAGCCTTTGACAGTATTATAGTGATGTAGCAAATTTCATTCTCCTCCCGATAGTGGTGTTTGAGATTTATGTAAAAAGGGTAATGGTCATAGTTTTCACCTTCTTTCTACTATAAAGGACATAGTGCTAAATTGCACAGATTCCCAGATATTCGGCAAGGGAATATATGGTTCTACATGAAATAATGGTAATACAATGTAACGAAACTTTAATCTCCGACAATAACTGACATGGTATAATTGACGCTGAAAGTAATACTTCTTATGTTCCTATTTACTGTTCGTAGGTGAATGGTCTTCTTTATTTGACCAGGCTTGCGAATTCAATGGAGAGACCGTGAAAACCCTTGTATGGAAGTGTTGCAGCGAAATATGCCTAGATGAATAAAGGAGATTTGTGATTTTGCATTGAAATTGTAATAGGTATATTTTATAAATGATGTAATAGGTAGTTGGACACGGATCAGTGTTCGGGTTCAAGAATAAAATAGCCGATTCATTATTTTTGCAGGATAATACTTTATGGAAATCTTCTTGGTATAAGACGAATGTGGAACCAAAAGAGGGGTGTACCGTGTCACTAAAAAAAATTAACACCAAGTTGTTGGATGTCATTCTTGAGAAAATGGTGGATACGGTCGACCAGAGCAAGGATGAAATCTTTCATATCGGTGAGCAATGCCGAAATGATTTTGAAGAAATGACAAAAGAATTAGCAGAAGTAAAAGAAATGGTGATCAAGGTCATTGATGAAGGGGATGAACTGACCCGTAATTCAAGGCACGCCAGAATCAGGCTTTCTGAAGTGAGTAAGCATTTCCAAACTTACTCAGAGACTCAAGTAAGAGAAGCGTATGAGGTGGCCCATGACCTGCAAGTGAAAATTTCAATCAACAGACAGCTTGAAAAGCAGCTGAGGGACCGCCGGGATGAGCTGCAAAGGCGCCTGCAGTCCTTGGGCGACACGATTGACCGCGCCGAGCATCTATGTACGCAAATTTCGGTTGTGCTTAATTACCTCAACAGTGATTTGAGACAGGTGAACGAAGCACTTGAGGATGCGAAGCAGCGGCAGGATTTCGGACTCCAGATCATTGAGGCTCAGGAGGATGAACGGAAACGTCTATCCCGTGAGATCCATGACGGCCCGGCTCAGATGATGGCCAACGTCCTGATGCGATCTGATTTAATCGATCGGGTGTATAGGGAAAGAGGATCAGAAGAAGCAATCAAGGAGATCCGCGATTTGAAGAAGATGGTCCGGTCCGCTCTTTATGAGGTCCGCCGCATCATCTACGATCTGAGACCGATGGCGCTCGATGACCTCGGGCTGATTCCGACCCTCAAAAAATACCTGAGCACGATCGAAGAGTATAACCAAGGAACCAGTATTCAATTTATGAACATCGGCCTGGATATCAGGCTTCCATCGAAATATGAAGTCGCCTTGTTCCGTTTGGTTCAGGAATGTGTACAGAATGCACTGAAGCATGCTGAATCGACACATATCCAAGTAAAAGTGGAAGTAAAGAAAGACAAAATAACAGTTGTCGTCAAAGACAACGGCAAGGGATTCGATAAAGAACTGCAGAAAACAGGATCCTTTGGCATCATGGGGATGAAAGAACGTGTCGACCTTCTCGAAGGAGACATCACGATTGACTCAAAAATTGGGGCAGGAACCGTAGTAATCGTACAGGTTCCGCTCAACAAGTAAATTTTTTCGAAGGATTAGGGAGGCGAATGACATGGCAACAAATATTGTTATCATTGACGATCACCAGTTATTCAGAGAAGGGGTAAAACGCATTCTTGAATTTGAACCTTCTTTCAACGTAGTAGCAGAAGGAGACGACGGTTCAGAAGCCGTCAACCTGATTGAAAGCCATGAACCAGATGTCGTACTGATGGATATCAACATGCCGGAAACAAACGGAGTGGAAGCCACTCGCGAATTGATGAACAAGTATCCTCAAACAAAGGTCATTATCCTGTCCATCCATGATGACGAAAACTACGTGAACCACGCATTGAAGACAGGTGCTCTTGGATACCTGCTGAAAGAAATGGATTCAGAAGCACTGATCGATGCAGTCAAAGTGGTTGCCGATGGCGGATCTTACGTTCATCCGAAAGTAACGCATAACCTGGTTGCTGAATACAAGCGCTTGGCCAATGCACAGAACACAGGTGGATTCCAGCAGTCCGAAGTTCGCCGCCCGTTACATCTATTGACCCGCCGTGAATGCGAAGTCCTTCAGATGCTTGCAGACGGCAAGAGCAACCGCGGCATCGGTGAAGCACTGTACATCAGTGAAAAGACCGTTAAGAACCACGTAAGTAACATTCTTCAGAAAATGAATGTGAATGACCGTACACAGGCCGTTGTCACAGCGATCAAGAATGGCTGGGTTGAAGTACGATAAAGAGAATACAGGATTTGTGATTTGTTGTTAGAAAAGCAGCCCTTTTTTGGAAAGGGCTGTTTTTTTGCGTGAAGTAGGGGTGCCGGAACAGATCGTTTTTTTGTTCCAGGTACAAACGGGTTGATTTGAGCCAGGCACAATCGGGTTGATTTGGGCCAGGCTCAACCAGGCCTTTCGGTCAAGATAAGAACAGACAAAAAAACCTCACACACAGATGGCAATCTCCATCTTGCGTGCAAGGCAATAAAAACATTTACATTCTATTTTGACAATCTGACCGACCCGACTGATTTATCTTTTGCCTGGTCGGTGACAAGGACTTTCAAGCCGTATTTTGTGAGATTGCGTCCTGCATCAGGAAGGAATTCGTTATTATAATCCTTACGGTCATTGAATAACGGTATTCCGCGCTGGCTAGCGAGGGTCAGCGACATATCCGGATAAACAAGATTCATCCCTGAAGTAGGCATGAAGTTAAAGGCGGCATCGGCTACGTGGTAGCGGCTGGATGCAGGAGCACCGTCACTCCAGAGCAATTCAGTATCATCATGTGCGTCGACAACTCCGAGGAAACCGTCCCCAGGGTGGATGCCGGTCCAGTTATCAGTGAAGGAATCATCCACGTACCAAACGACGAGACCGCCGTCATATTTCATCAGCGAGCTGCCGCGTGCGATATGGGCAAGACCTTCATCCACACCTTGATGGTTGCGCCATTCAAGTATATAGTAATGGTCCATCAATTTATTTCCGTCAAAACGTTCGAATCCATTGAGGGCGAAAGATGATGTTTCCGACTCGGCTCCGTCCTGGATCAGAGTGGCACCGTCTGCAGTAACTTTGATGTTATCTGCGAAGAATCCAACATGGGATGTGCCCCAGTCTGTGGCATAACGCAGTCTTAATTTGATCGTTTCTCCAGTATACTCATTTAAATCGAATGATTGGGCTTCCCAGCCATCGGATGTACCAGAGAAACCAGGCATAGAGTCCAGAATGGTAGGATACGCTTCGGGCACTGCATCGCTTCTCGTATTTTCGTTACCTAAAGACGTCCAATTTTGTCCGTTGTCCGTCGATACTTGAACGAATCCGAAGTCCCATTGTTCTTCAATATCATACCAGGCATCAAATGTCAGGTTGGCTGTGGATTTACCTGTTAAATCAAGATCCATCACCATATTGTGATCGATTTCATCCGCTTGTCCTCCCCAGTACTCGTAGCTTCCCGAGGCTGGAGTATTGATCGGGGTCTTCTTCTTTGGCAGGTTCACCTGGATGGCCTGGTTGTTCTGACCGTTAGGCGAATTGGCCTGATCCAGCAAGAAGTTCGTCCCTTTCTTATTCAAATCTTCTACATCAACAACGAGAGGATCTGTCCACTTTCCACCGAGTGTTGATTGCAGGTACATCTTAGCCCATGGAGAGAAACCTGTCGGCTCAGTTCCAGGGATCTTGCCTGCCCAGGAACCTGCGGACATGATCGACCAGTATTCAACCGCATCTCCTGCACCTGAATAAATCGTATCGTATTCATCCGGCAGGCCAAGGTCATGACCATATTCATGGGCGAAGACTCCAGTAGCCCCGTCTTCCGGCATCATTGTATAGTCATAGAATCCAATTTTCCCCTCACCAAGGCCGTCGGCATCCACGTATGCAGCCGAGCGGTGAGACCAGATCGCATCATCAAATAATGATCCGCCGCCTGCTTCCTGTCCCATCCCGGAATGGATGATTTGCAGGTGATCAACCAATCCATCCGGCTCCCAGTAGTTGCCGTCTAAATCTAAATCATGAGGATCCTCTAAATCATAGTCTTCAAGAGGGATTCCTGCTGCCAATGCTGCAGCATAAGTATCGGCGACCAATCGTTTTGAACCGCCCGGTGCTACATTATCATGTCCTCCGTCAGCCCTGTCAGCTCCATAATATTTTGCCGTTCCCGGGACTTTGAGCCATCCATAAGCCTGTCCTTCAATGGTATAAGTCCCGCCTGATTGTTCTTCATAGAATTGTTTCTGAGAAACGAAATTTTCCCCATTCGGTCCCTCTACGCCATTTTCCCCGAAAATCATATCTTCGAAG
Source organism: Mangrovibacillus sp. Mu-81 (assembly GCF_036867415.1). Taxonomy (NCBI): domain Bacteria; kingdom Bacillati; phylum Bacillota; class Bacilli; order Caryophanales; family Bacillaceae; genus Mangrovibacillus; species Mangrovibacillus sp. Mu-81. The sequence continues at coordinate 516,947 of NZ_JBAJHU010000002.1, read as the reverse complement.
TGTTCAGTGTTGTAGTCAGGATAGTAGTTATCTGTTTCATGGGGCTGGATGTTATTATGTTCGAAATTTGAGTACTCAACCATCAGAGTCAGGAGTTTCCCTTTTTTCACGACACCGGGGGAAGCAGATTCTTCGACTGGTTTAGGATGTTTCGTACTCCCCTGCAGCTTTCCTTTGCTTCCGGCTTTAGTCGCCTTTTCGAATTTCTCATGTTTCTCGGCTTCAGCCGCTTTTACCTTCCCTGCAATCGGGTCTTTTTTAGCTCCGGCAGCCTCAACTTTCTTTCCTTTTAATTCAATGTACTTATCGAGTGCTTTTTGTTTGGAAGCTTCAGATGCCTTGGAAGAAATCTTCCCCTGCTTGATTAATGAAGCCAGTAATCTTTCATCATTGATAAGAGCTAAATCCAATGTTCCTTGAAAATGTGAATCATGACTCTGTTCTTTCACCTTTACATCGCTTTCGATCTGAACAGCCGCCGAAACAGGAAAACCGGCAAACAGTGTTCCTGCCATCACGACAGATGTGAGACCTGTCTTAAGTAATTTGCTCATACACAACCCCCTACTTGTTATTTTGGTACATTTTCATATTATTCTATTAAAATGCACTTTGGTAGAAGAGTCGCTCATCAAATAACGACAAAAATACGTGTAACAAAGAGGCAGGTTTGTTCGTTTCTAACAACTTTTAACTCATTCATTTCCGCGACACTGTTGGCTTAGTTACGATTTTTTATTATTCAAAGAAAGCGATGAAGCTTGTCACTTTTTAGCGAACATTTTTGTTCTCAATAAAGTTGACACTTTCGTATAAGTCTAGTAGATTTGTGAATACAGGCAATGAAATTGAATAGAGGAGGGGAGTTGATGGGTAAAAAACTAGCAAAAGGTACGATGTATCTCCTGACGGTATTTGTACTATGTTGTATTGTGTTTTTACTATTTTCAACATTTCAAGCGAAAAAGGATCCAATGAAGGTCCCGGCCTTTTTCGGGTACAAACCGATGACGGTGCTGACAAACAGTATGAAACCTGAAATCAGCGCAGGGGATATGATTTTAGTGAAGGAAACAAAAATCGGAAATATCAAGAAAGGGGATATACTCACCTTTCAAACTGCTGATAAAAGAGTCGTCACTCACCGGGTAGCACAGGTAACTCAGCAAGGTTTCATAACCAAGGGTGACAATAATAATGTTGAGGACAAAGAAAAGGCGCAGCCTGCCAATGTAATAGGAAAAGTCGCCTTCATCCTGCCAAATGCCGGTTACATAGCGAAACTCATTTCCAGTAAACTTGGTTTCTCGATATTTGTCCTGCTGCCGTTCCTGCTCTATATCCTGATAGAAGTCTATCAGCGCATATCCAAGCATTTAAATGATAAAGAGAAGACTGCAAAAGTCCATTAAAGAAGACAGAAATAATAAATAGATACCCATTTTGAGGAGGAAAATAGAATATGAAAAACGTAAAAAAAGCATTATTGGCAACATCATTGGCGGGGGCTTTAGTCGTAAGCGCAGGGTATGGTACATATTCATGGTTCACATCCAGTACGCAGGCGGTGGGTACAATTGATAACGGCACCTTATCAGTCAATAACGGAGAAGCGATTTCAACGGAATTATTCAGCGGGGAATCGTTTGCACCTTCACAATATGTTCTAGGAAATTTCGTTACTCTTGATAATACGGGGAGCATGGACCAGCAGCTTAAAGTGACATATACCGGGTCAGTTGATAAAGCATCCGCAGATCCTTACAAGATCTATTACCTGGCATACAAATATAAAGAAAAACCTAGTGGGGACGTATTGAAAAATTTCAGGCAGCAATGGGAAAGAGGTTTCTTCAACGGAAATCATAATCCTTCCATGAGCCTCGCCAAATCAGCAGCGCCGTCATTACCTGAAGGCGTCGAAGTGATCACGGGAGAAGCGACACTCGAAGAGGCACAGGCGATGGCTGCAATGGCCAAATCATCAGAAGGTTCAAGCAAGACATATAAAATCGGGAATGATAAGTTCTTCAAGCTGAAATCAGATCAATACATCGACATCGTATTTGATGTGAAGCTTGATCAAAATGCAGGGAACGAATATCAAGGAGCAGTATACAGCGGCAACTTGAACGTTCAAGCGAAGCAAACGGACCAGGGTGCGAAGTTCGAAAATAAGAAATAAACATGAAATGGTACAGGCAGTCTTTCTTAAGGCTGCCTGCACGTTAGAAAGGGGAACGAAATGAGGGTGATCCACAACGAATATGAACAACAGAACGAGGATAAAAGTAAGCTTCATGCTGTTTTCGCCACCTTCCTGATCATTTCCATCATCTATCTTATTTCCTTCGCCATGACGTCTGTACCGGGAACGTATGCCTGGCTTACCTCGGAAACGAATGCATCCGGCACCATCAGAAATGCCACGACAGAGGATCTGTTGACTATCCAATCATCAGAAGTCCGTTACGAGCAACAATGCAGCATTACACACACCCTGAAAGTGAAAAACATTTCAGAAATGAATACGGTCGTCACTGTCTCCTTCTCTACCGGGAGCGGCTACGAAGAGGCAGGCGGCAAAAAGCTGAAACCCGGACAAATCTTGACCGTGAAACCGGACATCGCGGCAGACACTTGCGACGCGGCAGCATTGACATACAGAATCCAGGCATTCAACCAATACGTCGATGAAACATATCCGGTTCCTGTAGACCGGGTGAAATTAAAAGAAACCATGGGAACAAAACCAGAAGAAAAACAGGAAGTGAAGCCGGATAAGATAGAAAAGAGCAATCAAGAAAGCAATGATCCAGAGGGAACCGAACCTGAACAGCCTAATGAGAAACCGACTGAGCCTGAAGCGGCAGGGGAAGAACAGCAGCCAGCAGATGAGACAAAAGAAGGGGATGAGCTATCAGAAGGTAAAGAATCTGTGGATGGAGAGGAAAATTCTGATCAAGAAAAGGTAAAAGATGAGCCGATCTCTGATGAAGAGTCTCCTGAAAAGGAAAAGTCAGTAGAGGATGCCTCCGTTAAAGATTCCCCAACCCTTGATAAAGATGAAGGGAATGAAAAAACGGAGTCGTAAAGAGTAAATTTAGTAGTAATTATTAGAGCTGGGCCTGCAGGGGTCCGGTTTTTTTGTTGTGGCGGGCTGTTCTGGTGTCAGGCACAGATGAGCAAGATTGTGCCTGGCACTATTCATGTTTTCTGTACCAGGTACAGAAACCTCAAATTGTACCTGGTACAAAACACCATTATTGTACCAGGTACAAACCGATAAAAGTATGCCAAACAAAAACCACCATTTATGCGCTTGGCACCCCCAACGGGCATCAACAATGAAAAACCACTTCCCATCACGGAAAGTGGTTTCACTCAATGCTTCCGCCGCGCAAAGTCCACAAACCGGAACTTATCCAGCCTGTGCCGGGACTCTGTATACTCAAACAGCGTGGCATCTTTCAAATGGACATAATTCTTCACGACCACGACATGATCGTAATCATCCAAATCGAGATAACGGCGGTCTTCCTCGGTAGACGGCTCAACGACGATTTCCTTTTTGGCAAAATCGATTGGAAGCTTCAAGTCGTTCTCCAAATACTCATAGATCGAGTTCTCGCAGGTTTCTTTCGTCAGCAGCGGAACCTCCGATTTAAGGAAATATGAGGTATCCAATATGATCCTTTCACCTTGGATCTGCCGGGAGCGGACGACATTCCATATTTCGGTGCTGCCAACCGTGTCGAAAATGGAGCAGAGGGTTTTATCCGCATTGACTAGCCCGAATTCATGCACCGTCGTTTCAATGTCGTCACGGCCCATGGATGACTGAAGTTCTTTAAAACTTACGAGACCGGAAATCGGGAAATCCATCCGCGACACGTCAAGGACCAGGGAACCTTTTCCGCGGAGCTTTTGGATCAGTCCTTTTTGAGCCAGGAGGGTAAGCGCTTTCCTGATAGTTTCACGGGAGGTCTTGTACATCACTGCAAGTTCATTCTCTGACGGCAGAATCGTATTGGTTTTGTAAGTGCCGTCTTGTATTTTGTTAGACAGATCTTCAAAGATTTGTTTATATTTATTGCTTTTCGTCATTTGTATCACCATCAATTATTTTACCATAATATCACCGGAATATGAGATTGAACTTGAGTGTTGTGAATATTTTCAATAGAATGGAGATAGTGCAAATTTAAGAAAAGGGTGAAGGATATTGTCGACACAACATTGGAAGAAAATCATGCTCGGTATCGGGATGAGTACATTGTTACTGGCTGCCTGCGGAGGAGAAGAGGAAGCAAAGGAAGAGAAGAAGGATACAGAAGAGGTTCAGGAGAGCGAGGATCCGAAGAACGATCCGGCAACTGATGAAGCCGCTTCACTTACTCAGATGACACAGGTTGTGGAAGATGCTGCTGCATTGAAAGAAGCAGAAGATATTCCTGCCGAGGAAAAGACAGCTATTACAGAAGCCTTTAATCAATATATCGATGCGTTTAACAAAGAGGATTTCGACTCTTATATGGAAGTCATTTCAACCACACCGGTTAACTTCAAATACGAAGATGAAAAGCGTTATGTGAAGCAGATCTTTGACTCCGTGGATTCACAGCGTACGGTGGAAAATATGAAGATCATTAACTATGCAGGGAAGAAAGCGGATGTATATGCCGAAATCACTGCCACCACAAAGGATCCAAACGGCGGCAAGGAAGTGACACGTTCAGGAAAGCAAGTGACCGTGTTCCATAAGAAAGATGAAGGCTGGAAGGTTGCCGCTATCTTCTTCCTGGCAAGTGAAGAAGATCAGGAGAATTAGGAATAATAAAAATAGACTGCGGTATCTCGCCCGCAGTCTATTTTTTATGTATATTATTTTTTTGTTCAGCATATAGGTTGAATAATTCATCAAGTTCCTGACTCAGCCTGATAGTCACAGGATGGGTGAACCCATTGACAAGAGCGAAGGATTGGAGCTCTGAACGCTTTTTTTCCATTTCATAAAGTATGTTACGCAAGGTTGTGGATTGCATATCATCCCTCCTCTTGAATCTGTGTCTATATTATGACATATTTCTCGGGAAATGTGTCAGATTTCCTATAATTTTCTTTACAGTTTTTTGTATAGAATGTTTTATTGGGAAAATGATTCAATCGTTGGGGCTGATAATGGGGATACAGCATTCAGGATAGTTGGAATTTGATTTAAGTGGGGGAGACGCCAGTTGAGATTATAATTTTGAGTACACTTCAATACAGGATTATATGGTTAAGTGATAAGCAAAAGGGGTGTTATGATCCGTTTACACAATTTACGGTCCATTTTCACATATTATGGTCCATTCTGCAGGTATGCGATCCATTGTGAAAATTTATGAGCCATTCCTGAGATTTATGATCCGTCCTCAAATTATATGATCCATTTGTCGGAAAATCACAGAACAAACTCAAAGGTTAATTAGTCAAAAGCTTATCCTGATCGAATCCAATCCATAAAAAAAGCACCCGCAAAATGCGGGTACCATCCAACTATTATTTAGTCAACCGGAACACAACTGACTCATACGGACGCAGTGTAAAGTTCCGATAATGATTCGCTGTGTCATCATAATTCGATATCAGAACCTCACTTGACCAGCCTTCAACTTCCACTTCTGCCGGCAGTGCGAACTCGCTGTCTTTTCCATAGAAATTATTAACAACAAGCAGTTTCTCACCATCGCCATTACGAAGGTAGGCGAAAATCTCAGGATGATCTTCAAGGATCAATTGATAGTCACCGTGAACGATGGTGGAGTATTCCTTGCGGAGGCTGTTCAGCTTCAGATAATGATAGAAGACAGAGTTCTCGTCGGCCAGCGCTTGATCCACGTTGATTTCCTTATAGTTTTTCGCAACCGGGATCCAAGGCGTACCAGAAGTGAATCCGCTGTTTTCCTCAGCACTCCACTGGACAGGCGTTCTTGAATTGTCCCGGGATTTGTGACGCAGGATCTCAAGAATTTCTTCCTCCGATTTGCCCTCTTCTTTTAAAATATTGAAGATGTTGATGGATTCGACATCCCGATATTCATCGATACTGGTGAACTTCGGGTTGGTCATCCCGATTTCTTCGCCCTGATAGATGTAAGGCGTGCCCTGCATCATGTGGATCGTTGTTGCGAGCATTTTCGCTGATTCGGTACGATACTCGCCGTCGTTACCGTATCGGGAAACGATTCGCGGCTGATCATGGTTGCACCAGAAGAGCGCATTCCAGCCGCCGCCTTTGTGCATTTCACGCTGCCAGGTCGATAAGATATCCTTCAATGTAAGAAAATCAAAGTCTGCAACCGACCATTTTTCTCCGTTTGGATAGTCCACTTTCAGGTGATGGAAATTGAACGTCATGCTGAGCTCGCCGCGTTCAGGGTTCGAATATTTGATGCAATTGTCGATTGTCGTTGAAGACATTTCTCCGACTGTCATGATGTCGTATTGAGAGAAGACTTCTTTATTCATTTCCTGCATGTACTCATGGACTTTCGGCCCGTCTGTGTAAAATTTGCGTCCGTCTCCGGGAGCGACCGAACCGTCGTCATCGGGGAAGTCCTGGTCTTTCGAAACCAGGTTGATGACGTCGAGGCGGAAGCCGTCTACGCCTTTCTTCAGCCAGAAATGCATCATATCGTACAGCTTTTTGCGGACTTCGTCGTTTTCCCAGTTAAGGTCAGCCTGTGTGACGTCAAAGAGATGAAGGTAGTACTGACCGGTTCCTTCATCGTACTGCCATGCATTGCCGCCGAATTTAGACTGCCAGTTCGTCGGCTCCGATCCGTCAGGTTTGCCGTCTTTCCAGATATAAAAATCTCGGTATTCATTGTCTTTTGATTTTCGCGATTCAATGAACCACTGACTTTCAGTGGAGGTATGATTGATGACGATGTCCATGATGATTTTGATGCCGCGTTCATGGGCTTCCGAGAGGAGTTCATCGAAATCTTCCATCGTGCCGTATTCTTCATGGATGTTGAAGTAGTCGCTGATGTCGTATCCGTTATCGCGCTGAGGCGATTTGTAGATTGGGGTCAGCCATACTACGTCGATGCCAAGCTTTTTCAGGTAATCGAGTTTTTCTGTTATCCCTTTGATGTCACCAACGCCGTTTCCGGTCGTATCGTTAAAGCTTTTCGGGTAGATTTGATAGACAACTGAGTTTTTCCACCATGGTTGCTTCATGTTGCTAAACACCATCCTTTAATTAGTTTGTACTTTTGGATGCGCTTTTGATTTCCGCGTAAGACTTCGCTTTCCGCGGGTGACCTGTGAGCCTCCTCGTCACTGCGCTCCTGTGGGTTAGAAAAGCGGAAGGGCTTTGTTCAGAGGCGGGTGGCATAAGGCGAATCGAGCACGAAGGCGTTCTTTGCCTTCTTGAGCGATTTGACTTATGAAATGTGCCTCTAAGCCCTGGAGCTGGACAGGTCTCACCTTGGCCACGTTTCCCGCAGGAGTCTTCGTCTTACGCTCCAATCAAAAGCTGAAACCAGCTATAACATAGCCATTTTAGTAAATAGTAGTTATAAAAATTGTTAGGAAAGGACATCTGAACAGTTCGTTTTCTATCCAAGCTTATATAAGTCCGCCCCTAGCTTTATTAACGCACTAAAGCATCTTTCAAATAAAAAGAGAGCGGGACCAACAACACACTTCCGAATTGGAATGTGCCGTTGACCACTATCGCCCCCTCATTTTAACTTGTATATACAAGTTCGTCTACTATTATCTTTATTCTCTATCTAAATGCCGATCCATCGATCTGTTTAAGCTCCTGGATGGCCAACTTTCATTATACCGGTTTATTCTTGCTGAACTTAGACCAAACCATTGTCAATACGAATGGTACGACAATTGCGATTGCCATTCCGATGAAGAATGGAATCCAGTATTCCGGGATGATGGATAAGAATCCCGGCAGTCCTCCGACACCGATGGAGAATGCTTTGGTTCCAGTCATCGCGAGCAGCACCCCGCCGATTGCAGAACCGATCAAGGCACTGATGAACGGGTAGCGGTAGCGGAGGTTAACCCCGAACATCGCCGGTTCCGTGATGCCGAGATAGGCTGAAATCGCAGAAGTTCCTGCCAAACCGCGCAGCTTTTCATTTTCTTTCTTCGCGACGAACATCATTGCAAGAGCGGCTGAACCTTGAGCAATGTTGGACAGAGCCAGGATCGGCCATAAGAATGTGCCGCCTTCGCTTCCGACAAGTTGCAGGTCGACTGCCAGGAACGTATGGTGCATACCCGTGATAACCATGACTGCGTATAGTCCGCCGTATAGTAATCCGCCTAACCAAGATACAGAGTCGAATACCCACACGACGCCGTCAGTCAATAAGTTACCGATGAAGAAGGTAACAGGTCCGATCAGGATGAACGATGCGAAGCCAGTGATCAATAACGCAACCGGTGCAACGACCAGCAATTTAATCGAGTCATGGACCCGTTTATCTAGGAACATTTCAATCTTCGCTAACAAGTAAGATGCGAAGAGGATTGGCAATACCTGTCCCTGATACCCGATCTTGTCTACTTCCAGTCCGAACAGATTCCAAGTCGGAACCTTTTCGGCGCTGCCGTAAGACCAAGCGTTCAACAAGTCCGGATGTACAAGCATAAGACCTAAAACGATACCGAGTAATGGACTTCCGCCGAAACGCTTAACCGCCGACCAACCAATCAATCCGGGCAGGAACACGAAGGCCGTGTTGGCAATCAGGTTGATGATGCTTGCTAAATCTGCCCATTGTGGATGAACATCGATCACAGATTGTTCATCATAGAAGATACCGGGTCCAGTCAGGATATTATTCAGACCCATCAATAAACCGGCCGTTACGATCGCCGGCAGGATCGGGATGAAGATGTCTGCCAATGTCTTGATCGCACGCTGCAGAGGGTTCAGGTTCTGCGTCGCAGCATCTTTGACATCCTGCTTCGATGCCTGCTCGATACCGGTTTCTTCCGCTAAAATTTGATACGCTTTATTCACAAGGCCTTGTCCAATAACAACTTGGAACTGCCCGTTGGAGGAGAATGATCCTTTAACGATATCAATCTCTTCCAAACGTTCCTTGTCTACTTTCTTTTCGTCCTTCAGCACTAAGCGTAGTCGCGTCACACAGTGCGTGCCCGTCTGGATATTCTCCTTGCCGCCAAGCGCTTCAATGATTTCGCGAACTGATTCTTTATTCACGCTCATGAAATTCCCTCCCTGATTTCTCGGGGATCGTTTGGACTATGCCAATCCGCCCCGTTAATGGTCGAAAGCAATCATGTACCCGCTTTCATTTCTATTAATGGAATTCCCTTAAATAGTTTGTGGAAAACGTCTCTAAATATGCTATTTCAAGCTTTTTTGGATAAATATCAGATCTACTATGAACACCGCTGTTGATTCCCGTGCAAGACTTCGCTTTCCGCGGGTGACCCGTGAGCCTCTCGTCGCTGCGCTCCTGTGGAGTCTCACATTGGCCACTTCTTCCGCAGGAGTCTGCGTCATGCACTCCAATCAACAGCTGGATCACGTGTAAATAATAGGTAATCTTTCACACAATCCAAGGAATAGATAAACGCTTACATCATTAAGGGGTCTTGTTGTATATACAAGATATACTATTATTCTATTCATGTATATACAAGTTGTCAATAAAAATGGGTAGCGTTTTCATTTTTATTTCTGTGCCAGGCACACAAATTGGGGGAATTGTTCCTGGCACAGATCTGCAGTTGTGTACCCGGTACATTATCAGGGTCATTGTACCAGGTACACTTAAACAAATTGAGCCAGGCTCAAACCGGGTCAATCGAGCCAGGCTCAAACTCGTGCAAATGAGCCAGGCACCACTCAAACTACCCAAATGGGCATAATTCCACAATTACGTTCAATCTCCAACCCAACATGGAAATAGAACCATAAATTACTAAACACTGTAATCATGCGGTTTCCAGGGTATTTTCCCCAGAATACCCTAAAAGTACTATTAACCTATCAATCTCCTTCTTCCATAATGGTAAAGCATGAAAATTTTACATGAAGAAGGAGAATTTACTTTTGAAGAAAACGATTATTGCCGTAACAACTGCTGCTCTAGTCTCGTCACTTGCCGTTACATCTGCTGAAGCCGCTTCTTATCGCGTGAAATCCGGTGATTCACTGTCTGTGATTGCCTATAAATATGATACAACCGTTTCGAACCTGAAAAATTGGAACGACCTTTCGTCGGATATGATCTACGTAAATCAAGTACTGGAAGTATCCGCCCCGACAACATCTTCTGCTAAAACATATACCGTTCGATCCGGAGATTATCTATCAAAGATCGGTCAGGAATTTGATGTATATGTAGCTGAACTGAAAAAGTGGAATAACCTTACGAGTGATGTCATCCATCCTGGACAAGTGCTGAAGGTATCTGCACCATCATCGACTTCTCAGCCTGAGCCGGCACCTACAACCGGAACATACACGGTCCAGTCGGGTGACACCCTGTCCCATATCGCTGTGAAATACAATACATCGGTTTCCCAGATCAAGTCCTGGAATGGGCTGACGTCCAACACGATTTATGTCGGACAGAAACTGAAGATTGGTTCTTCACAGTCAGATGCGCCATCGTCCAATGTTGTGGATATCGCCAAGAAATACATCGGTTCGCCATATGCATGGGGCGGAACATCTCCAAGCGGCTTTGACTGCAGCGGGTTCATCTATTATGTATTCAATCAGGCAGGAATGAGCATTGCACGTACGAACACAGAGGGCTACTACAGCCGTTCAACTGCTATCTCAAACCCGAAGCCAGGAGATCTTGTTTTCTTTAAAAACACATATAAGGCAGGCATCAGCCATATGGGCATCTATGTCGGCAATGGGGAATTCATTCACGCATCGGACAGCGGTGTGGTTGTGACGAAACTGAGCAATTCTTATTGGTCTCCTAGATTTGCGGGGTATAGAACGTTTTAATTTAAATTGATGTGTAATGGAACAGAGAGACTGGGACTAAAGTGTTTTAGTCTTAGAAAATCCGAACTATATTCATATTCTTTAACTAGAATTCGAATTAGTTCGGATTTTTTTGATATTTTGTAAAGCAAGTAGTAGTTATTAGCTAGTCCCAGCTGTTAATTTAGTCTGAGGAGGCTCGCCGTCTGACCTCGGAAAGCGAAATCTTGCAAGGAAATCAAGAGCGGTGTCAAAAAAAGGTATCGTGATTTTGTTCGTCTTTAGAACTATATGATCTGTATATATCCCAACCTTCATTTTTTTTGAGAGTCTAGGGACTGTAATAGCACTAAAACAATTTAAAGGAGAAAACTGGATAATAAAGAATAAATAGAGTTAAGTGTTAATTCCTGATAAAGGAAATCTCACACATTCATTGAATTGAAAGGTAGGGAGATTATGTCTAAAACAGAAGTAATGAAGAAGCAGGGGCATGTGATTGATTCTAATAAAAGTGTAAAAGATAATCCAATAAAACTAATGGATTTCTTACTGAAACATTCAAAAGGACATTATGATTGATCAGCTATTCATCCTGCACCTCCTAATAGGGGGTGTTTTTATTTATTTTCTCTCCTAAATAAACAAAAACTATCAGAAAAAAAACAAAGGAAAATAGTCGGATTAAAGTTATTTTATTTCACCATTTTTTTACAAATACATTTAATTATTTACATTATAATACAAAATATTTCTAAAATATAGAAGATAATCTGGAAATGTTTCATGAAAAATAGTTATAATTTAGAAAAATATCCAGATAATTATGGCGAGTTGAATACTTATCCAAATGTGTAATTTATAATAGGTTATTCATACCATGAGAGGCTATAATGAGGAGGGGTGGGGAATTTGGAAATAGGAAATCGGATTAAATTTCATCGATTAAACAAAGGAATGACTCAAGATGATTTAGCGGAGGGCATCATTTCAAAATCCTACTTATCTAAAATTGAAAATAATCAAGCAATCCCTGCTAAGGAAATCATCGAGCTTTTATGTGAGAAACTGGAAATTCCTTACGAAGAAAGCGAGCAAGAGGATCTATTTCAAACAATGAACAGCTGGTTCGAACTCCTGTTAAAGGGAAAGAAGAATGAAGCGGTTCATGCTTATTCTGATATCCAAGATAAATTCAGTAAGGTAAATAACTCAGGTTTAATTAAACTTTATGAAATTCACCTTGTCCGTTTCTATGTGATTACTCAACAAATGGAAGAAGCAGAAGATCATATAAGTCGGTTAACTCAATATTATTCTGACTATATACCATTGGAAAAATATTATTGGCATAAATTCGTAGGAGACTATTATTATGCTTCACATATATATGAATCTGCCTTCGAGCACTATCGAAATGCCGAAAAATACTTGGATAGCAAGATTTTCTTATACCATAACGAAAAGAATGATCTCTACTATCTTTTATCTTTGACTTCTGTTCAGCTATGGAAATACCATCTAGGAATCTATTATGCAGAAAAAGCACTTTCTCATTATCAAAATATTTATGAATTGCTTAGGTGTGCGCAGTGTCATATCACAATCGGCGTGGCATATAAAGGGATGGGAGAACTTGATAATGCAATTGAAAGCTATAAAAAAGCGTTCATCATTGCAGAGGCTACTTCCGATAGAGCATTACTGGCAAACTGTCATCATAATCTGGGCAGTTTACATTTTGAAAGGGGGGATATACGTAAAGCCATCGAGCAGTATCTAATGAGTTTTGAAATGAAAGAAGAATTGTCTACCAACAAGAAAATGATCACTGTGTTGGGGTTGATCAAACTGTACTACCAGGAAGGAATGGTAGTAGAGGCTGCCCAATGGATCCACAAGGGGAGAGAACTATCCGCTCGCGTTAATCTGCTGGATTCAATACTTGAAATGAATTTAAAATTGTATGACTTTTTAGTGAATCCTCTTGATGAACGTTTCGAAGTATTTATGCTGGAAGAAGCTCTGCCGATTTTAAAAGAGAAACGGCAGAAGAAAGATTTAGCTTGTTATTATAAACTACTGGCAGATTATTATTTTCAAGATCGAAAGTATAAAAATGCCTGCTATTATTATCAGGAATCTATAAATCAATCAAAAATTCACATAACTAATGGAGGAAAACAATGAAAAAATTACTTTCAACTTTACTGGTCGCAGCAATGATACTGATATTTAATGGAGTGAATAGTGAGAAAATTGAAAATGAGAAGTCAGCTTCGCTAAGTAATGAACAGCAAATGCTTGCTATCGATGAACTTCCAGATCCATGGGGTCACGGTAAAGTTGCTCCGATATTCGATAAAATAAAAGATAGCTTAATAGGATAAAAAGAAACGCGCCCCTAAAAAAAGGGGCGCATTTCTTTTGTTTAGTGAGACACCGCGTTCAAGACATTGAGAATACCGTGGCCGAACTCTTCTCTATTATTCTTTGTGTCTTCGTCAACACCATATTTATAAAGGTGACGTGCAGCCCTATTTGGCTTATCTTTATAGTTATACTTATCGATGATCAAAGCTAGGGTGCCGGAGACCTTTGGTGCGGAAATGGAAGTACCGGAAGAGAAGAAATACGCTCCATTTGGAGCTGCACCGATGATTTGTTCTTTCTGAAGCCATCCTTCAGATACCCATCGTTCCCCTCCGTAGGCAAGCAAATATCGATAATCCCCGCCTGGTGCAGCGATATCCGAGAATTTCTTCCCGTAATTTGAGAATACTGAGAGTTCCCGTGTTGGACCAGAAGAAGTAACAGTTACCACACCAGGGAGAGCGGCCGGCACATCGAATACCTTTCCTTTGAAAGTGATCCCATCTTCGGCAAGCTTCTCACTGATAAATTCATCCATTTGTTTTTTATCCCTTACGTCCAGGGAATCGTTACCGGCTGCCGCTACCACAACAGAACCTTTGCGCTGAGCATATTTAATGGCTTTCTGGTAAGCTTTGATTTCCGCTAATTCTTCTTTGGAGCTTTCTCCGTCCGAAATCGTTTTTCCTTTAATTAAGTAACTGCCCAAGCTTAGGTTTATGACATCAACATCATCATTTGCAGCTTCGACTATGGCTTTAACCACCCATATAGAATCTGCTGAACTGCTTCCGAACACCCTGTAAGATTTTATACCGATTTCCGGTGCAACACCTTTTATGAAACCATTTGCTGCAATTTGGGATGCAACATGCGTGCCGTGTCCGGTGAAATCCTGAATGGCTGTCAATTCCCCTGTTTCATTGGGTTCTTCTCCTCTGAATCCATTAGGGGGAACTAAATTCTTTGAACCCGGAACTATATTATTTTTTAAATCGGGATGAGTAGAGGTGATACCAGAATCGATGATTCCCACTGTTACATCCTTACTGCCGCTGAATACGTTATAACTTTCCCCGTTTTCAGTTACTTCTTGCATATCCCATTGGAAGTCCCATAGAGAAGGAAGAGCAAGACTGCTTGCTTTGGGAAGAGTGTCTTCTCTTACTGCCCGGACGGATAAGTTCGCTTCTTCAACATTTGCATGATCCTTGAGCAAGGGCAGCTTATCAGAAGAAGCTTTAACCTGAACCATTCCAATTTCTTTTACTTCATATACGATTTCGAGGCCCAATTCGCCGGCATCCTCTATGAATGTAGTAAACTTATCCTCATCTTTCAGCAATATCGTATAGTAATTACTTGATTCCTTTGCCAATACAGAATCTTGTTGCCCAACAAGACAGAATAGTAGAGTAAAAATCACCGAAATACGCCATAACTTTCCCAACCTCAACACTCCTCTTTTCTATTTAATTATCCGGATTACAAATGTATAATAACATTAACAGATAAGAAATTGTAAGAAAAAACTATAAATATAAAAATATTGAATTTAAGTAAAAATATGGAAATTGAATCGAGAAATCATTACCCCTCTACTTTTGAAAGGAGGTGAACAAAATGAAAAATTCTTTAGAGAAAATCGGAATGGTTGATGAAAAAGAATTGATGGAGCTTTCCGGAGCGACAGATGTAGAGCAGCGCACTACTTGGGCATGTGCTACTTTTGGAGCGACAGTGGCAATTACCATTTACACAGTGGATCGTTCTTATGAGTCATGTCCTACAACTTCTTGTTCTTCACGCTGCTAAATAATTAATGAAGGGGAATTGTTATGATTACAACAGATTTGAAGATTGAAAACTGGAAGAAAGCTACATACTTACATGAAAGAATTCCCGTGCCAGCCGGTGAAGATTTGGGAAGATCGAACCGACTGGCTGTGGAATGGCTGAAAAAATCCGGATTACAATTAGTGGCTCTTCAGAAAAGACTTGAGAACAAAGGCATTTCTCATGACCAGTTTTTATCACTGTTGGAAAATAAGAATTCCCCTTCTACCAAAAAAGCAGACTGGCTGGAAACCCTGCAGGATATCCTGTATCAAAATGATTCTGCTACACTGAAAGATAATGTGAACAATGCAGATACCGGACTATTCATCCTTCCCTTTACCAGCTATTTCGTAAAGGGAGTACAAGAACATTTTTCAGGGTATAAAGTCAGCCATATCGATTTAAACAGCTTCATTAATAGTTGTGAAAAATACTTGTTTCATGAATTGAAACAAGTCAGCGATAAAACCGTTGTACTGGAATTCCACAATCTGAAAGAACAACTATCTAAAGAATACCATACATTTGATTTTCAATACTATAAAGAAGTATATCTGACAGACATACAATTTATACATAAGATTTTAGAAACGTATCCTGTAATGGCAAGGATCTTAACAGAAGTTACTGTCAGTACCATTGAAAACGTAAAGAATCTGATTACCCGATATGATAAAGACTACCAGGAGATTTCCACTTCTTTCTTTCATAAGGAAGTAATCTTGAAGGCAGCGAGTTTCGGGCTCGGTGATTCACACAATAATGGGCAAACAGTTGCAGTACTGATGTTTGAAGATGGAGAGAAGTTGGTTTATAAACCTCGGTCTCTTTCAATAGATAATGCATTTAATAGATTATTAGATTGGATTAATCAAGAGGGTTTGTCTTACAGACTCACAAATGGAACAAGTATTTCTTATGACAAATACGGCTGGCAGCAGTTCATCGAACCGAAAGCTTGCTTGAACAAAGACGAAGTACATCAATATTATTTCAGAATGGGCGCTCTTATTGCTGTTTTTCATCTGCTTAGAACCAATGACATGCACTATGAGAATATCATTGCAAGTGGACCTGTGCCGTACGTCATCGATTTAGAAACGCTATTCTCCAATTCCTTATACAGCGATAAGATATTAAAATATCCCCGTAAAGAATTATTGAAAACGGTTCTGAGTTCAGGGGTCCTGCCTACTGGCCATGTATTCAATTCGAAGATCGACTTTGATCCAAGTGCCCTTGCCGGAAGACCTGAACAAACTTCTCAGAATATGAAAGGGTGGGTAATGGTTGAAGACGAGAATGGGGACTATAAATATGAAAATAGAAGCTTCGTAACTTCACATGAAGGCCATTTGGTTCAACTTGATAATAAGATTATCAGACCAGTAGAGTTCGTTGAGGACTTGACACAGGGCTTTGAGGAAGTATACCGGGTTTTGATGAATAGAAAGAAAGAATTATTCGATAAAGTGGTTGATTTGTTTGGGGAATCACGCTGCCGGATCGTTCTTCGTCCGACTTTTATGTATTCCAGGTTTTTAATTGCTTCTCACCATCCAACCTACTTGGAAAATGGTTTGGATCGGGAAGAGCTGCTTGAGATGCTATGGAATATCGTGAAGTCGGAAGAACGGTACTCAGGCATTGTGGAAAGTGAAATTGAAGACCTGCTGAATAATGATGTCCCCTATTTCAGTTACTCAGTCGATTCCAGAAACCTCTTTGATAGTAAAGGAAGGGAGATTCAGGATGTATTTGATCAGACCAGCCTGGAAATGGTGGAGGCTCAAATCAACCTGCTGAGTGAAGAGAACCTTAAAGAACAATTACAGCTCATGAAATTGTCGATTCATGCAAATGCTGTTTCTGAATCAGACGTAAATGAGGTTGAAGCAATGGCATCAGTGAAAACACCTGTCTTTATTAAAGAAGAGACCATATCCTTTCTGTCCATGGCAGAAAACATCGGGGATTTCTTAATGGATCAGGCAGTCAAAGATCTTGAAAATAAGTATGTGTCTTGGGTAGGAGTGGAAAATGTCAATAATCAGTTCCAATTTAAGGCACTGGATTTCTCCCTTTATAATGGCATGCTGGGGATGACACTGTTCCTGGGTCAGCTATATCAATATATACCTAAGGAAAATTACAAGACTGCCATATACAATACTGTTCAATACCTCCATGAAACGATGAAGGACGTCAGCGGGGTTATGACCAATTCAGTATTTAACGGTATTGGCTCATTTGCTTACAGCTTGTACTCCCTTTCTTCATTATTAAAAGATAAGAAATTTGAAGTGATGGGGTATGACTACCTTCTAATGCTTGAGGATTTAAAGAAGGAAGAAAGTGACAAGAAAGACGGAACAGGTACTGTCCAAAGTGAGACACAAATTGACTTTCTCGATGGACATGCAGGGGTCATAACCTTTGCCGTTAATCTATACGAGCAATTTGAAGTGGAAAAGGCTTTAACGATTGCGAAGAATTATGGAAATGATTTAATGGAAATCTTAGAGACCACCGAAGTAGAGAATCTGCTATTAGGACTTGCCCACGGAACTTCAGGTTTGATTATGGCACTGGAGAAGCTTGGATCCATCACTCGTGATCAGGATATGATGGATATGGCAGATAGACTTCTTATATATGAAGATGAACATTTTGACCATGAGAAATTGAATTGGCTGGACTTAAGAAAGAATGTCACTGAGAAGACGAAATCTTATTATTGGTGCCATGGCGCTCCGGGGGTCCTCCTTGCAAGATCGTCTTTGGAAGGTGAACGTGCTTTAACGAACGTGCTTCAGCCGGAAATAATTGAAAATTTCGTCAACAATCACATTGGTCTGGACCGGATCGGTCTCTGTCATGGCTTGTTCGGGAATCTTGATATATTGATAGACCTTGCGAAAAAGTATCCTGAGCAGCTGACGATTGAAAGAATTAAGGGCATTGCCGATGAATACCTGCAAAATGAAATTACCCAATCAAAGATTCAGGGGTTAAAGGATCGAGGGATAATCGGTTTGATGTTAGGAGTTTCAGGTGTCGGTTACTCCCTGTTAAGGCTTCATGACCCTGACCATATACCATCTGTTCTTGCGTTGGAATTGCCGGGAGTTAGGATGAATACATTGTGAAAAAGAAAATTCCTTTTATAGAACAAATGAGTCAAACTGAATGCGGTCTAGCTTGTGTTGCAATGGTATCAGGATATTACGATAAACATATTCCGCTGTTTGACCTCAGGGACAGAGTAGGAAACGGACGGGATGGGAACACCCTTTATGATTTGTACAAGGTGTCGCAGGATCTGGGATTCGAAGCGAAATGTTTTAAATTGGCACCGGACCAGCTGCCATTAGCTGAATTGCCCGTGATTCTGTATTGGGATGCCAAACACTTCGTTGTCTTAGAGAAGATTACTAAAAAAGGATATATCCTTTTGGACCCTGCACACGGCCGTAAGAAAATGATGAAGGATGAGTTCTTACAGCATTATTCAGGATATATATTATCTCTTACTCCAGGTGAGGATTTTGTTCCTCAAAAGGAGAAAAGCCTGTGGAAGCCATACCTCAAAATGCTGGCTGGACGCCCGAAAATTCTCGGCATGATGCTTCTGTTCAATGTGATTCTGCAGTTATTCGTCCTGATCACCCCGATGTTTACGCAGCGGATCATCGATAATATGCTGCTGGATAATCAAGCCGGACTGCTGAGTTTGTTTCTGCAAGGAATATTAATCACCTTCGGATCATATTTCATATTTAATTTATTGCGGAATGAAGTATCGATCAGGATGTTCAAGTATTTGGATTATGAGATGTCATGGGAGTATTTCAGCCATATCTTGAAGATTCCGTATAGTTTCTTTCAGGTTCGCCAGTCAGGAGATTTATTATACCGATTTTCAAATTTACGATCGATTAGGCAAATCCTGTCGAATCAAATCATGAAGAGCTTACTGGACTTTGTGCTTTTGATCGTCATCCTGGGCTATATGATTTATGAATCCATTTATTTAGCCAGTTATCTCATTGGGTTTACGGTCATTCTTTATCTGTTTATCTTTGCTTTCAGACCCTTGATGCACGAAATGAACAGAGATGAACTGACGAAGGATACAAAACTTTACTCCTATCAAACGGAATCCATCATGGGTGTGCTGAATATAAAGATTGCCGGAGCAGAAAAGGTTGTCTCAAAGAAATGGCTCAATCTCTATTCAGACTTCGCCGGATCATTCATCAAGAAGGAAAGGGTCTTCGGATTTATCAATTCCTTTAGCGGGGGACTGACTTATTTCATGCCGCTGGCGGTGATATGGATAGGGGCTCCTCAAGTGATGAGCGGAAGTTTATCACTTGGCGAATTGGTAGCATTCCAATCAATTGCCACCTTCTTCATCAGTACATCCAACTCCCTGATTTTCCAAGTGGAGACATTCTATCAATTGAAGGTGTATTTAAGAAGGATTCGTGATGTGGTGGACACGCCCGCTGAATATGATGAAAGCATTTCATACGAGAAGAAAGAACTGGAAGGGAACATTACCTTCAAGGATGTGTGCTTTTCTTATACAAAGTATGCTGATCCCGTAATCAAGAACATCAACCTAGATATTCAGGCAGGTGAGAAGATTGCCATTATAGGGGCATCTGGATCCGGAAAGAGTACGCTTGCGAATCTGTTGGTCGGACTTCATGTGCCGACTGAGGGGGAAATACTCTATGACGGGGTGTCTTTGGCCGGGCTGGATAAGTCGCATACACGTAATCAAATGGGGATTGTGAATCAAGAGCCATTTCTATTCAATCAATCAATTTTCGAAAATATCAAGTCACAGAATGAGCATCTCAGAGAAGAAGATATTGTCCGGGCTGCCATGATCGCTCAAATTCACGATGAAATCATGGCGATTCCGATGAAATATGAAACGGTCATCTCAGAACAGGGACAGAATTTCTCAGGCGGACAAAAGCAGCGGATTGCGATTGCAAGGGCGCTTGCACCTTCACCGAGGATTTTGGTATTGGATGAAGCTACCAATTCCCTGGACAGCATCAATGAGAAGAAAATCGATGAAGTATTGACAAGCATGAAATGCACACGGATAGTCATTGCCCACCGACTGTCAACAATACAAAATGCTGATAAAATTGTTGTCCTGCATGACGGTCAAATAGCAGCACAAGGCAGCCATGAGGAATTAATGGCCAGCGATCCGTATTATCAATCATTGTTTGAAACCAATGAAAGCCTGGACTTGAAAGGAGGTGAAAAACATGAGCAACGAATTAAAAGCGTGGAAGAACCCGTATTATAGAAATATGCAGGGTAACCAAACGAAGCTTCCAATCGAAAATCCGATCATGGAGCTTAAAGAAGAAGAACTTCTTCAAATTCAAGGTGGTACTGAAGATCGTTGGGCTGAAACGATCCTCACGACTCTAACTTGCGCGGCAGCAAGTTACTTCCTTGGAAACCCTGGACATATGTGTACACTGACTGTTGAATGTCAAAAACAATGTAATTAATGAATGAATAAGGGGGGTGGTTATCAATTAACTGCTCCCTCTTATTTTAATCCTAAAGAGGTGAAATTATGACTACTGCTCATCTATATCGGTCTTTATCCATCAATGAACGATTGAACGTACCACATACGAATGAACATAAAGTAGACCTCGGTCCGGCAAAACAATTCTGGAGTGATGTACTGGAAGGTGAAAATCATACATATGTCGATCAAATGTTAAAACGTCATTATCATATTGATACGAAAACGCTTGAGTCTCACTTCGAGTTAGGGCAAGAACCGGACTTTACCATTAATCATGAATGGTTTCTTCATCTTTGTCAACAACGCGACCCTGATCGGACGTCCCTGGAATTAGATGAAGAGTTCGAGAATACAGATTTGTCTTCTGTCCCCTTTTATTCTTTCTTCCAGCCTTTCCTGAATGAATTCTATTATGACATATTCCATAATCGATTGAAGAAATGGGAGAACCAACTTACATACACTTGCAAAAACGATATCATCAAACACTTTTTGGATATGCTTTATGCTGTAAGTCATAAAACGCTTATCCTGGAAATCAACTCATTGAGGTTAATGGGTAAGCTGAAAGGGGAATCCACTGAGGAAAGATATCAGTCATTCTATCAAATTCTTGATGGGAATAAAGACTACCAGCAATCCCTTTATGAAGAATACCCTGTATTATTCCGGTTGATTTCGACGAAGATTATCCATTTCAAACACTTCTTAGTAGAGTTATTCACGAATTTAGAACAGGATAAACGTGATATTAGTAAAAAATTGATGATTGATTCCTCATCCTCCATAAAACACCTTCATCTGGGTAGCGGTGATTCCCATAAAATGGGCAGGACGGTTACCATCATAGAGTTCGAGGATGGAGAGCGACTAGTGTATAAGCCCAGAGACCTATCGGTTGATACAGAATTTCAGAAATTCCTTACATGGGTCAATCAATTGAACCCTTCTGATAATAAGTTAAAAATAATAGATGTTCTAAGCAGGGATCTGTATGGATGGTCTGAATTTGTTACTTACAAAGAATGCAGTGATAAAGAGGAAATTTCCGCCTTCTATCATCAAATAGGTCAATTGCTGGCTATTCTTCATGTGATGAATGCCACAGATTTTCACTATGAAAATATTATTTCTCACGGAAAACAACCTGTTTTGATCGATTTAGAATCTCTCTTCCACCACACGGTTTCTCCGAATCACTCGCCGACCAAGAGTGAAGTTGTTAATAAATCCTTGCGCTTGATTAAAGATTCCGTATTGTCTACCGGACTTATTCCGAATCGGATGATTAAAGGGGAAGGCAGTTTCGATGTGAGCGGAATCGGCGATACTCAGTCTGAACAGGAACTCCCATTTCTGATGGATGTCATCTCAGGACAATATACAGATGAAGTGAGGATAGAGAAACAAAACGGTAAATTGTCTCCAGGATTAAACAATCCCCAGGTACAAGGGGAAAGCCTGAATATCGGTCAATACCTGGAACAGATCACTGATGGATTCTCCA
The DNA here is from genome assembly GCF_036867415.1 of Mangrovibacillus sp. Mu-81. NCBI lineage: Bacteria > Bacillati > Bacillota > Bacilli > Caryophanales > Bacillaceae > Mangrovibacillus > Mangrovibacillus sp. Mu-81. Next base: position 494,654 of record NZ_JBAJHU010000002.1, on the reverse strand, counting down.
TGGTTTATTCTCTCTTTGTAAACAATCGAGACGAATTGAAGGAGAAAATCCTAGCCTTCAGAGGAAAGGAAATACGCAAGATCTTCAGGGATACAATGAAATATGGAAGACTTCTTACCTTAAGCTATCACCCTGATTTTATGAGAAATCAGATAGATAGAGAGATCTTATTAAACCGTTTACGTGTGAAGGAAGAGGAATCAATCGAACGGGCGGTGGACCATGAAATTGCGGATATGCTGATTGGTGACATACCGTACTTCTCTTCCACACCGGAAGGGAAAAGTATTTGGTCCTCAGGTCTTAAAGAAATATCCGAATTTTATTATCAAGATGGACTTTCCTTAAGTCTTGAAAAAATAGAACGTTTAAGCCATGAAGATCTGCAGCATCAGCTTAGTATCATTTCTGCTACTATATCCGCAGTATACAGTGATACCGATATTAAGCTTCTGCGTTTTAAAAATACCGTTGAAAAACCCGATGGGCAGGATGAACTCGTGAAAAAATCAGAGGAAATTGCAGAGATATTATTGACCAATGCGATTAAACACGAGGATGAAAGCGGTAAAGAACTTTGCTGGACAAGTATGGTTACAAAAGGAGGAAACGAGAACACGTGGGTATATTCCATTACGGGTCCTGGATTATATGACGGTAATCCGGGTATCGCCCTCTACTTTGCTTATCTGTGGAAAGTAACGGGGAAGGAGCGTTACAAAGAAGCGGCTTACGCAGCCATTAAACCGATCATAAAGCTGCTTCCGGAATTAGTCGAGCCAGATAATGTCAATCTCGGGGCATATTTAGGGCTGAGCGGAATCGTTTACAGTCTTCATCACCTTGGGGATGTGTTCCAGGATGATCAGCTTCTCTCGGAAGCAAGAATGAACGCACGCTATTTTGAGAAATTCATTCGAAATGACGTTCTTTATGACCTCATAGGGGGAAGTTCTGGAGCGTTACTAGTCTTAATGAATCTGTACGAAACATACCGGGAAGAGTGGATGCTCGATCAGGCGGAAGCAATTAAAGAGCATTTGAGTCAAAATTCTGTACACCAAAGCAAGGGAATCGCATGGATTCCACATAATGACCGTAAAAAAGAACCATATATTGGTTTTTCTCATGGAAACGCCGGTATCACAGCAGCTTTGTCCAGATTATATAAGTATAGGCCTTCCTTGGAACTTGAGAAACTAATATTGGAAGGAATTGAATTTGAAAATACATTCTTCAGCGAGGAACATGATAACTGGTTCAGTGCACATCTTAATAAATACGTTATCGCATGGTGTCACGGGGCACCTGGAATCTTGCTGTCGAGGTGCATGCTGAAGGAGAATGGAATTCAATATGAAGGATTGCTGAGGGATATTCGAGCTGCATACAAAACTGCTCTGAAATCAAGAACGGGTAAGAATTATTCTTTCTGTCACGGTGACTTGGGTTTGATTGACATACTTATGGCTGTGGAAGAGAAGGTTGTGGATTCTTCGGACATTGAACTACATATGCTGAAGAAGCAAATCATTGAAGAAATGTTTGCCCAAGAACAAATACAGGCCGATATCAATTCCGTTGGTCTGCTGAATGGGATAGCGAGTATCGGGTATGGGCTATTAAGGCTCGCGGACTCAAGTTCCATTCCTTCTGTCCTTATTTTGGATAAGCCTAAAAATAATTAAATTCGCATCTTCGTAAAGTATTTTTTACTTAATGTAAAAAATACTTTACTTTTTGTCGTGTATACTTTACCCTGTAAATGAGAGGTGAGGATACAAATGGTAAAAACGAGCGGCAAGCTGAGCAATCAGTTGCATGTTTATCGTGCTCAAAGAAAGTGGTCCCAGAAAGAGGTAGCTGAAAAAGTGGGCGTTAGCCGTCAGACGATTATTTCAATAGAGGCTAACAAATATAATCCTTCAATTATTTTATGCTTTAAATTAGCTAATCTATTTGGTGTAGGCATTCAGGACATATTTGAATTTACTGAAGGAGATGTAGAGAAATGAGCGAAGTGTCAAACATTTTACAGCAACTGGCTGAACAGTATCTAACAATTCTGGTGTTTCTATCGTTAATCCCTTCTATATATGCCATTATCTTTACGACGAAAGAAAAAGATGAAAGAGGACAGAAGATTACGAGTACCTCTTATCAATACACTTATTTCTTTGCACTGGCAGGTGTACTGATCCTGTTCATCTTCAATCGCATCGCTGAATTAAACTTTGAAGAGTTCAGAAGCGGCATTATTACGATCTTCCTATTAGCCAACTTCTTCTTGGGATCATTCTTATTCATATTAAATAAAAGGATTTAAGAGGTGAGGATATGAGCCAGCCGACAGTGGATGTTCAACATGTGACGAAAAAAATAAAAAAGGCCATTATTTTAGATGATATAACCTTCACTTTATCTAAAGGGGAAGTGTTTGGTTTAGTGGGTCCAAACGGAGCGGGTAAAACAACCCTCATGAAGATGATCGTGGGACTGACTTCATGCACGTCAGGGGATATACATGTACTTGGTAATTCAATGGTATCACATCGTATGGTCAATCTGACAAAGATAGGTGCAATCATTGAAACTCCATCCTTTTATGACTTTTTCAGCGGATGGGAGAATTTGCGATACTTCTCTCTTATGCATTCAGACTGTGATCAAGATAAAATAAACAGCGTTTTGGATTTAGTTGGATTGAAAGAGGAGAAGGACAAAGCCTTTAAGAAGTACTCGTTAGGAATGAAGCAGCGTCTCGGGATTGCAAATGCCCTCCTTCATGATCCGGAGTTTCTTATATTGGATGAACCTACGAGTACACTTGATCCTCTTGCCAGTTATGAATTCAGGAGTTTAATTAAACAATTAAATAAAGAACATGGGATGACCATATTAATTTCGAGTCATAACCTTAAGGAAATAGAAGAGGTGTGCCACCGATATGCCATTCTTTCAGAAGGCAAGATTAAATCGATTAACGAAATAAAGACAATTCAAGTAAATGAAACCATTACATTAACGATTCACCTTGATCAACCTGAAAAAGCAAGAAATCTGCTGGCTGGCCACCATGAAGTGAAAGATGTAAAGCTGCGTAAAGATGGGAAGGGAATCGAAGTTGTCTTCCCGAGATCGTTCTATACTCAAGTAGTGTCATTTCTTATTTCAAACCAGTTGATCATCACTTCAATATCGGAAGTGGAGGAAGGAGTCACGAATGAATATTATAAAACCTTTATGGCGGGAGGGGAAAGATAGTGGGAAGATTGTTAATCGGTGAATGGAAAAAGCTTAAAAGTCAAAAAATTATCTTAATGGTTGCATTGGCCATTCTAACGTTAAATATTGGTTGTGTCATATACATGAAGTCCCTTGATGGAGAGTCTGTATCTGATAATTGGAAAGAGCAGCTGGCCGGTAGAAACGTAATCCTCCAGGAAAACCTTGAAAAGTACCCAAAAGGAAGTTTAATGAGTACTTCTGCTCAAAAAGAAATGTTGATAAACGAGTATCGATTATCAGAAAATGTAAAGCCGATGACTGGCGACAATATATGGAGCTTCGTATACTTCAGCAAAATCATACTTTCATTCGCAGGCCTTCTCGTCTTAACCATTGCCTCCCGCCTGGTATCATCTGAACATCAATGGAAAACCATACAGACGCTTATGGTTAAACCGATTCGAAAGTCGACATTTATTACCTCGAAGATCCTTACCCTATTTACGTTTACTTTCTTTACAGTCAGTCTTCAATTGCTGGTCAGTCTCCTTTTGGGTTCCATTTTCTTTGGCATAGGGGGAGAGCATACTTTTCTTTCCGTTCAACAGGGAAGTGTTGGTGAAGAAAGCTTTCCATTGGTCATAATCAGACACTTCTTCTTGTCCGCTGTCAGTTTGTTTGTGGTTGCTATGATTGGACTGACACTTTCCACCATCTTTAGAAATACAGCCATTGCCATGGCCGTGTCACTCTTCTTATACTTTACCAGTGAAAATGTCACAAGGATGATCGCGCCATTCTTTGAAGAGATTAAATATACTCTGTTTGCAAATACGGACCTCAATATGTATTTTAACGGTTCGGTTTTCTTAAATGAAATGACATTCCCTTTTTCAGTGATTGTACTAAGCTTTTATTTACTTCTTTTCATTACGATTTCCATTGGCAGCTTTGTAAAGAGAGAGGTTTGATCTATTTGAATAAGCCGTAGGAATGCCCGGTGCATTCCTACGGCTTGTTTTAATTGAAGAGTAAGAAAAATGTTTCACAATTTGTCATACGGTAGTTCAAGATTCACTCTTCTTCTCAATCTAATCCATTATAAATCCTCACTATCCACTTCCTCAGTCGAAACCAAATCATACATCTTCAGTCCGCTGCTTTTGGACGTTACTTTGTATTTACCATCAAATGATTTATATTTTCCCGTATCGTCCTTATAGAAGATGTTGTATTCTTCAAAGGTATAAACGTGGTACGAGCCGTCGTCGAGCAGTTCGATCTTCTCAATGTCTATATTGACGAGTTCTTCGGTGATTCCTTTCCCCTCGAGGTAGTCAATGTAGTCGGCTACGGTTGTTGAATAATCGGAATCAGGGTCGATATCCCCGGATACGATGGAGAAGTCGCGGTCGTTTATGGCCTGCACGGAATCGAAAATGTATGATTCCACGAAGGATTCGACTTCGTCTGCTGACTGTTCTTCAGCAATGCTCGTGAAAGCCGGCGATGATTCCAGCTGTTTCTTGAGTGCGGCGGCATCGATCTTGATTTCTTCTGCCTGTTCATCCTCGAAGGTCCATATCGATCCCCAGGATTCGACACTCCATTTATCATTTTTGTAAGTCAGAGAAAAATTGTTTTCGGTGCTTTCTTCGGATAGTGATACCGGGTCGCCGGAGTAGACGGAATCCTCCATCCATTCAGTGCGTACAGGGACGGTGACGTACCATGTCCCTTCCAGCTCCTCAAGGTGCAGAGAATCCGTATCGACTGCGATTGCAGTAATATATCCGAGTGTCTTCCAGTCTTCGCCGGTCATCTCTTCGAACGAAGATGCGACGAAGTCCGATACGTCATTGGACTCTTCCTTTAGGAATTTTGCATCCTGAAAAGCAAGTGCCTTGGACAGGTTGATGAAATGACGTTTCAATCCTTCTTTTACGTGCTCTTTGTCTTTATCCGATAAGTTTAAACCGGCAGTCAGCCTATTTGAGTCAATCGGGACAGCTTCAGACTGAATCTTTCCGATCGGTAATTCCTTTTTTAATTGGACTGTCATGGAACCATCGGTGAGGAGCGGGCCGATTTCAATGGTTTTGTCTTTGTTCACTTTCAGTCCGGTGTCCTTGTCGTTGATGAATACGGAAGCACCCTCGACGTTGGTGTGAACCTGGACATAATCAATTTCGAACAGCAGGTCGGTATCAGTCGGACCTATATGATTGACGTCCGCCTCTTTTTCCAGCTCAACGAAATCGGATTTCAGGACAGCTTTTACGTTGTATTCACCTGGTATGAACGATCCGATGGTAATCATATCGCCTTCGGCAGCTGCAGGCTTGATTTCTTTGCCGTCGACATAAAAGCGCAGATCATGATAATTGGTGTAGATGTTCATCGGGAAGGGCTGCAGGACCAGGTCATAATTATCATAGATGAGGAATTTCTTCCCTCTTTTTTCAAGAGTGACGAGCTGGTCGGGATAGTCGTTGGCCGCACTTGCCTCCACAGTCAATACCCCGTCCGCTTTCACATTTTCCTTCAATTGTGCGAGGAGTGTTTCTTCGCTGCCGGGGTTCTCTTTTAGAAAGTCAACCATGGCCTGAACGTTTTTCTTCGTGATCTTTTGGGAATCTTTCTTTGAATCAAGTAAGCGGACCAGTTCTTCCGTATTCCCTTTTTCCAGCTGTTTCTCGAAGTTTTCGAGGAGATTCGCTTTATCGGTATAGGCTTCACCAATTTTATAGAGCGAAATGCACAGAATCAGCACGAGTAAAACAGATCCGATGATGATCTTTGTCTTTTTGGAAAGGGAAGCAAATGAAGGCAGGGGTGAAGATGATTTCGCCTGAACCGTTCCCTTTTTTTCGATCTTGGCGCCGCATCCGTTACAGAACGGGCTGTTTTTATCAATTTTTTGACCGCAGGATGTACAAAATTTCACGTTCATTTCTCCTCTATGTTCATATCAGGTAAAGGGGAGGCTGCCCTCTTGGGGAGAGCAGCCAATCATTTACGCTGCGCGTGATGATTGCTGGGTTTCCTGGCGATTCGTCACCATCACACCAAGGTATGAAACGCCAAATGCAAGGATGGAGCTGATGACCAGGGTACCGAGTGTAGAGAATCCGAATGAGGCACTGAATGCTCCTTCGAAATTCGTGTCGATGGCCAGTTTCGAAATCGATACGATGACGGCGTTGATAATGCCGAACGCGACCGCATACACGGCGAGTTCATTAAGGATATTTCCCTGAGTGGCCTTTCTCAGCAGATTACCGGCCCATACATGAAGGGCGGCAGGGATGAGGACAAGAATCCAGATCCAATTGATCTCTTCGAAAAGCTCGGCAAATTCCTCTTCATCTTCTGAAGCTTCCGGTCCGCCGATTAATGAATAACTGGCGTTGACGCTTTCGCCATCTGCCGTCAACTCAAACGTCAAAGCCTGGAATTGGGCGATATTCCACAGGTACCCTCCCATTTGACTTCCGACGAGGACATCACTTGCCGTTTCTTCTGTAGTCAATTCATCGTGTGAAGACAGGATGAAGTATCCTGCTGCCATCATCACGGCAAGTCCAATCATGGAATGAAGGATGGCCTTTGAAATCGAAAGTCCGTATCGTTCGTTGGATGAGCGCAGTTCCCTATCCAATGTGAATATCGTTCCGATACTTGTAAAGATAAAGCTGATAATGGCGGCATTGAACATACTTTCAATAAAAGGGTATTCGGAACCGACCGTAATCGTCCCGATGAATCCGGTCGGATCGTTGATTTCCACAGATACTCCGGCAAACAAGCTGATGATGCCTGTAACCAGCCCGTAAACAAGGGAGAATGAGAGGTTCCATTTCAATTTTTCGATCATCGGTTTATGAGCTTGATTCCTGTTCATCAGAAATCCTGTCGTGATGAAAACAACAGCCGGTATGAGCAGCAGCAGGTACAAGCCGCTGGTTGTCGAAAGAACGCCTTCGAATATGGCGGCACTCGCGTGATAATCGACACCGGTCATGTGGCTGATCATGAACACATCAGTGAACGACATGAGCTTCATGCCATCAACAAGTGATCCGAGTTCCCCGCGCATGATATCTTTCAGTACTCCGTTGATGGAGGAACTGATGATGAATGAAAGCAGTAAGAGGCCGGCAAGCGAGATAACGTTCCAGATGGCCAGCTGTTTCAGGGAGTTCAGATTGGATAATATCGTAATGATACCTTCAGAATTGCTATTGTCCGCCTTGTTTTGCATACTTACCCGATTAGGTTCGACTTCGCGTGTTTCTTTTAATTTACTCATCGTTTGACCACAATCGACACAATACAGTGCATTTGCTTGATTTTCATGACTGCAGTGGCTGCAGTATCTCGAGTTTTCATGGTGCAGGACGTGCTCATTCTGCAGGGTCAATGCTTCTCCATCATTTACACAATAGAGTGCATCTTCCCTGTTCCTTGTTCCGCAATGTTTACAATACACTGTTTCTTTTCCTCCTTTTATTCCCTCTAGCGGGCAGCCTTCGTTCCACAGCAGTGGCAATAGTGTGCATCGGGTGTTAACGGTTCATTGCAGCTTGTGCAGGCATCGACTGCTCCTGCTACAGGCTCCGCAGCTTTTTCGACTTTCGCACCGCAGCCGCCGCAGAATTTAGCATCCGATTCGTTTGGCGTTTCGCAGGAGGCACAGATGGTCACATTCTGATCGGGATTGCTTTTCAACTCCGATATTTTTTTCGCTCCTTCATAGATGGCGTGATCCAGTTCGGTTAACTTTGAAGTTAATTCGACCAGTTCCTCATCCTGCAATTCATGGTTTCTTATTTTCTTGTACGCTTTCTGACCGGCTTCAAGAAGGATTTTCGATTTTTTAACAGAGGCCTCATGCATTTCTTTCTTGATCTTATTGATTTCCTGTACGGTTTGCAGTTTAAGCTTGCCCTGTTCGATGCCGCCCTGGAACTTGGACAGGCCTTCCCCCAATTTGGATTGTAGATTAGTAGACAATGTTTTAATCTCCTTTACGTTGAGTTGAGTAATTTTACTTAGTGCTTTATCAATTGATTTAAAACATATGTATAATGATAGTAAAAATATTCTTAAATAGGTAAAATTACACATAGTCTATTTAACTATGATTTTCCATTGATTTCAATACTTTCTTTCGGCAATCGGGTGTTTTTTAGTGTTTCAGATTCATTCAGCAAGAGAATCCGATAATGGTGAAAAATATGGTAATATAGTAACTGTTTGCAAGAAACAAAGAGGATTCGCCCGATAAATCACGAATTGAATAGTTATAGATAGAATAGGGGAGAGATGAGGATGAGCAAGAAACTCGTTTTCGGAATTCTGGGAAGTGTCCTGCTCTTGACAGGGCTGGGCGTTTATATAGTGTTGGGAAGTCTTAATGATTCTTCTGAAGGGGTGAGTTCAAGCGAGACCGCTTCGGAAGCGGGAATCAATGAAGAGACTGGAAATGACGGCAATGAAGAAGAAGCAGGCAATCAATCCGGCACATCCAATCCTTTTGAAGAAAAGGTGAAAACCCCGCTCAGTGAAAATCTTGTCCAGCAGTACATCCATGCGATGAGCCATCAGAAAGTACAGGCTGAGGAGAAGTGGTCATTCTTTAAGATCACGGATGAACGGATCGATTTCTTATTGGGGCAGCTTGAAGTCAACAAGTACGAGCATGAAGAACTTTATAAGGGAATTCTGATGAGCTGGAAAAAAGGGGGCTTCACGGATGCCGATGCCCAGCATAATGCGGTCTGGAAACTGCAGGACGGGACGATTGGGGAAGCGACCGGGGTGTTGTCACCAAAGGCGGAGGAAGCGTTCCTCCAGAAGCAGAATAAAGAATCCAGGTGAAAAAGATTTTAAGTAGGTTTATTTTTATACATGTTGACCGTTTACTCGTTTTTGATATCTATCATGATAAAAAAATGAATGTACTTATCTGGAGCTTTAGAATTTTCTTAAGAAGTATTATTTTATGGAACATTTCAATTATATTTCGCCACGCTTTTATCTGGATTAATCCATAGTGTATTTGAGTTACCATTCCTAGAGTGCTGAATACTGCAGGTTATATAAAGATGCAACTTTATTCATTGGAAAAATGTTCCTCTAAAGCTTTTTCTGGGTATAAATAAGAAGCAGGAAGATTAATATATTTATTAATCTTCCTGCTTATGGATAGGCATATTAAAAACTTGAAGTTTTTTTAAATGTTAATCCAATTCCAAATGTTCTTTTAGCGTATCCTGGATGGAAGTAAGTTCCTCATCAGGAATAATATAATAATAAATCCCGTCAATCTTGGTACCAGATCCATTCTCAATTTGAATCTGTTCAATATCTTTAGAGGCTGCCTTATAGTGCTTCTGGATATCAACCATTTCTTCGAATTTCAGGTTGGTCTTTACATTGCTTCCTAAAGCATCAAAGATATCATCAAACTTCCATAAGCTCGATACACTTGCTCCTTCATTAATAACGGCCTGTATTACTTCACGCTGGCGCAACTGACGGCCGAAGTCGCCACGAGGATCTTCGTATCTCATTCGTGAGAAGGCAAGTGCTTCCTTGCCGCTTAGCTGAAGTTCTCCCTCAGGAAAAGAGTAGCCTTGATAGTTGAATGATAAATCATTATTTACAGTCACTCCTCCAACAGCGTTTACGATGTCTGAAAAACCTTCCATATTGATTTGTACATAATAATCGATTGGTATATCCAGCAATTCTTCCACCGTATTCATTGCCATTTCCACGCCGCCGAAGGCATAGGCATGATTAATTTTATCCTTTGTTCCATGCCCTACTATTTCTGTTAAAGTGTCACGTGGAATACTGATCATTTTCACTGACTTTACCTCCGGGTTCACAGTCAGAACGATCATGGAATCAGAACGTCCCTTATCATTTTTTCGTTCATCAACACCAAGTAATAGAACAGAGAAAGGAACTTGGTCACTGAATTCTACTTCTTTCGCCCGCTTAGAAGATTTATCCCGATCGATAGGGGTATGCATCGTTTCTACGGCATTGTTTAATGAATGATAAATGCTGTAAGCATATGCACCGCCTGCGAGGATAAAGAGTATCATAACGATTCCAAGTGCTTTTAACCACTTACGCTTCTTTTTCTTTCTGTTTTGATCAATTCTCATTTTTTCCCTCACCTTTTCATAACCTATCCACTAACATATCAGATTATCCGGCTATTGCCTAGATAGTTTTTACTAATAAATAGAAAAGACCAACCAGTAGAAAAGGCTAGTCGGAAATGAAGTAATCCGTGATGTATTCTGCCCAGATTTGATGTCCCAATTCATTAGGCGTATCTTGCGTTTCTGATAAATATTCTCTCAGCGTCTCGTCTTCAGGCCATGCTGTCCAGTGGTTTAAATAGGTGAAACCTTTTTCTTCAGCATAAGACCTCAGCTCTTCCACCTGTCTAGGATAAATAGTGGCATCATCAAGAGGGTGAGTAGGCTGTAAAAGAAGCTCTACATCTTGGTTCGCTTTTTTTAATTGGTCATAGAAATCATCAATATTAAGATGGTTTTGCTCTGGGCTAATGATATTCGAATTGTCATTTAACGAGAACGGCTCAAATAATACAAGGTCAGGCTGCATGTCCACTACTTCCTCTTTTTCAATACTATCTAAGAAATCTGTGGAAGTACCCTCATATTCGATAATCTGGACCACTACATCAGAATTGAAATTTTCTTCAATAGACTGTTTTACTTGAACACTCCAACCAAAAACGTCAGATCCAAGAGCCTGGGAACCAACAACGGCAATCTTGTAAGGTGTTTGATTATTTACTGCTTTCATGAAACGATCCTGCGCTTCTTCCGGCCAGTTAGAAATGGCTGAGCTATAATCGTGATTATCTGAATGCTGAGTTACTTCCTCTTTAGAGTCACTATTTGTTGCTTCTTCGGAATTATCAGGTGAAGTATTCAATGTCAGGTTTGCTTTCTCATTCCAATAAATATTACCAAGGATTAAGAAAATGACAGATACTATCGTTAACAGTACAAGTAGAAAGTTTTTCATCTTTTATCCTCCTATTATCAGTATTATGAAAGAAATAATTACCATTTCAAATAATGCCTTTTAAATTAACAATATTTGTAGTTTAATAGATAAGAATGGAAATATTACATTTTCATTAAAATTATGACAATAAATGAGAGAAAATACAACAATATATGATATTATTTTACTAATTTTCATATTACAGGAGGAAAACATGGAAGAAACAATTAGTTTGAGAGAATTAATGGAAACGTTGAAGAAACGAATCCAATTAATCATGTTCATTACCCTAACGGCCATCGTTGTAAGTGGTGGAGTCAGCTTTTTTCTTTTAACACCTATTTATCAGTCATCCACTCAATTATTGGTAAACCAATCGAAGTCTGATCAGCCAGCATATAATATTGGTGAAATTCAGACGAATCTTCAATTAATCAACACTTATAACGTCATTATGAAAAGTCCGGCAATTTTAGAAAAGGTCATAGATGATTTGAATCTCAATATGACTACCGGAGAGTTGAATGAAAAATTGACCGTGGCAAGTGAAAAAGACTCACAGGTCATAAATCTGGCTGTTCAAGACACGGATCCAAACAAAGCAGCTGAGATTGCGAATAAAACAGCAGAAGTATTTAAAAATGAGATCACCAACATCATGAATGTAGACAATGTTAGCATTCTTGCTAAAGCAGAAGTGGGGAAAGAACAATCACCAATCAAACCCAAGCCCCTTCTGAATATCGCCATTGCAATGGTAGTAGGCTTAATGACTGGAGTAGGAATTGCCTTCTTATTGGAATACCTGGACAACACGGTTAAGACGGAACAAGATGTCGAGAAACTATTAGGATTGCCAGTACTTGGCTCCATCACGCGTATAAAAGATCAACAAGAAACGAAGAAGAGTCGCGTGGAACGTAAAACCAGAACGAGAGGTGAGACAATTGGCTCTTAATAAAAAAATGAAGAAACAGATGATGAATACGAAGCGAAAGCTGATTACCAAAACAGACCCTAAGTCTCCGATCTCAGAACAATACAAAACAATTCGAACAAATATTAATTTTTCATCTATTGATCAAGAAATGAGTTCGTTAATGATCACATCGGCTGGACCGGGAGAGGGCAAATCAACCACGGCTGCAAACCTTGCAGTGGTATTCGCCCAAGAAGGCAGAAAGGTTCTCCTGATAGATGCAGACATGCGGAAACCCACAGCACATTATACATTTGGCTTAACGAATACATACGGCTTAACGAGTGTACTCACACGCCAAAAAGCATTGGCAGAAGTGACGCATACCTCGGATGTCGAGAATCTGGACTTATTAACTTGCGGTCCGATTCCGCCTAATCCAGCAGAACTACTCAGCTCCAGGGCAATGAGCCATTTCTTTGAGGAAGCATACAAGGAGTACAGTATGGTGATATTTGATACTCCTCCAGTTCTTGCTGTCACAGACGCCCAAATACTGGCAAACCAATGTAACGGAACAATCCTGGTCATCAGTTCAGGTACTACAGAGGTTGATAAAGCCGTAAAATCGAAGGAATTGCTGGACTCAGCAAAAGCGAAGCTGCTTGGGGTAGTCCTTAATAATCGTGAGATGAAGGATACAAACTATTATTATTACTACGGTGGTAAATAATACCATTAATTCGACAAATTTCCCCTCTTTACATTTATACCCTTTAAGGTAAAATGTAATGTATCGTAGAAATAAGTCGAAAGACCTAATCGAGGAGGAGTCCGAATGATCGATATCCACAGCCACATCCTGCCGGGGATCGACGATGGGGCAAGAACAGTCCAAGACAGCATTGACATGGCCAGAAAAGCCGTATCAGAAGGTATCCATACTATTATCGCGACTCCTCATCATATGAATGGAAAATACCAGAATACAAAGTCGGACATCCTTCTACTTGTCGATCATGTAAATGAGGCTCTTAAGATGGAAAATATCAGTCTGGAAGTCCTGCCTGGACAAGAATGCCGAATCTACGGCGAAATTCTTGAAGATTATCAAAAAGGTGAGATTCTAACATTAAACCAGGATTCTCAATACTTGTTTATTGAATTTCCTTCGAATTCCGTTCCTAGATATGCAGAGCGCTTACTATATGACATACAAGTCGAAGGGCTGATTCCTGTCATCGTTCACCCAGAACGAAACGCAGAACTAATTGAACGACCAGAGAAACTTTACAGACTCGTCAAAAATGGAGCTGCCACCCAATTAACGGCCTCCAGCCTAGTAGGCTACTTCGGGAAAAACATTCAAAAGTTCTCGCAGCAAATCATAGAAGCGAACCTAACACACTTCATCGCATCTGATGCTCATAACATCAACAACCGTTCTTTCAAGATGGAAGAAGCAATGAATTACATAGAAAAAAAGTACGGAATAGACAGTGTCTATTACTTTACAGAGAATGCTGAATTGCTCGTTGGAAATAAAACGATCTATAAAGAGATTCCAGAACAGATTAAAAAGAAAAAATTCCTCGGAATCTTCTAGTTTATTAAATTTTCAATAGGGTCCTAAGGTACTATTGTCGTTGGTGAAATATGTATGAAGCAAACAAGACAACAGTAGATATTTTGGGAATGTCTCCTTTCCATTATCAATGGAGGCACTCGGTCACGCCGTGGGTGAAGACAAAGATTTGCCTTAGACGCTAGTCGTCAGTGGTGGGATGTGAGGAAGGGTTAAATGCCCACATTTACTATTTTAAAAGAACTAAGTAAAGAAAAACAATGAAAACGCTTTATGTAAAGATTGGATATTATTCTAATTAAATACCTAATGAAAAAACATTTGGAAATTGTGTTTTTTCATTAGGTATTTATTATGTCGTTACACAACCTTCAAAAATAAACCTAAGGGGGACTTAATAGATGAAAAAAGTAAGAAAAGCCATTATTCCTGCAGCGGGACTGGGAACCCGTTTTCTGCCTGCTACAAAAGCGATGCCGAAAGAAATGTTGCCAATTGTAGATAAGCCAACGATTCAATACATAGTAGAAGAAGCAATTGCTTCTGGAATCGAGGATATTATCATCGTTACTGGTAAGGGAAAAAGAGCGATTGAAGACCACTTTGACCACGCACCTGAGCTAGAAAGAAACCTTCTTGAAAAAGGAAAATCAGAGTTACTAGAAAAAGTTCAATACTCAAGTAATTTGGCTAACATTCATTATATAAGACAAAAAGAGCCAAAAGGGTTAGGTCATGCTGTATGGTGTGCCCGCAATTTTATTGGTAACGAACCATTTGCAGTATTACTAGGTGACGATATTGTTCAAAGTGTTACACCGTGTTTACGTCAGTTAATTAATCAGCACGAAGAGACGCAGTCATCTGTTATTGGAGTGCAAAAAGTTACTGATGAACAAACACATAGATACGGGATAATCGACCCGTTCATGAATCAAGGCCGCCTTTATCAGGTTAATCAATTTGTTGAAAAACCTAAGCAAGGGACAGCACCATCTAACCTTGCTATTATGGGACGTTACATCCTAACGCCAGAAATCTTTCAATATCTTGAAAATCAAGAAACAGGTGCCGGCGGAGAAATTCAATTAACAGACGCTATTCAGCGATTAAATGAAGCTCAGAAGGTATATGCTTACAACTTTGAAGGTGACAGACATGATGTAGGAGAAAAATTTGGTTTTGTTAAATCAACCATTGATTTTGCTCTGCAGCATGAGGAAATCAAATTTGAGGTTCTAGAGTACATGAAAAAATTACTTGAAAAAGAATATGTAAAGGGTTAGGGGGAACAAAACTTGAACCAACCTCAAATAGAAAGTTATCAAACAAGCAGTGAATATTTCGTTAGTCAAGAAGATAAATCCTTTATATATTCGTTTCTCAAAAGAACTATAGATATTATTGGGGCAGTTGTTGGCTTAATAATGGTACTGCCATTATTCGTACTTATATCTATATTATATATAGCAGGAGAATCAAAAGGTCCTGTAATATTCAAACAAAGCAGGGTGGGAAAAAACGGTGAGGAATTTAAAATTTATAAATTCCGGTCCATGGTCCTTAACGCAGAAGAAAAGTTAAAGAGTAATAGGCAATTGTATCAAAAATATTTAGAAAACAACTATAAGTTAGAGCCTAATGAAGATCCACGAATTACTAATTTGGGAAGGTTCTTAAGAAAGACAAGTCTCGATGAAATTCCTCAATTACTAAATGTATTAAAAGGGGAAATGAGCTTAGTTGGACCAAGGCCGGTCGTTACAGTAGAATTAGAGGAATATGAAGACAAAGTAAACCAGTTCTTAGCAGTTAAACCGGGAATTACAGGATTTTGGCAGGTCAGTGGTAGAAGTAATGTGGGTTATCCAGAAAGAGTGGATTTAGAACTTTATTATGTATATAATCAATCCTTATTAATGGATTTGAAAATAATCTTTTTTACAATATTAATTGTAATATTAAAAAAGGGTGCTTATTAAATAATAAAACGTCTTATTAGAAAGGGTATATTAATGAAGATACTTCATGTAACAGAATCTTTTGGAGCAGGGGTTTATAGTTTTTTGGTAGATCTATGTAATGAACTTTCAGATAATCATGATATCATAGTAGTTTACTCAGAGAGAAGTGAAACTCCAAGCGATTTTAGAGATGATTTTAAAGAAAACATAAAATTTATAAAGATGGATATGGGATTAAAAAAAGCTCTATCTGCTACAAATAAATTAAAAAAAATTATAGTGGAAGAGCATCCGGAAATAATACATTTACATTCTTCCAAAGCAGGACTAGTAGGAAGAATTGCGAGTAGATTGTTAAATTATAAGGGTCAATTATACTATAATCCTCATGGACTCTCTTTTCTACGCAAAGACATTGGAATAATTCTGAGGTGGCTATTTTTTATATCTGAAAAAATATTGGCTAAACTTGGTGGATTAATTATCGCAGTGTCTGAGTCAGAAAAGGAGGAAGTTAAGAGAATTTCCCCAAGAGTTATTTCGATAAATAATGGGATAAATATTGTAAAGATGAAATCAGAAGAACAATTAGACAATGACAGATATTATAACGAAAAGAGTTTTACAGTCGGAACTGTAGGTAGGGTAGCCTTTCAAAAAAACCCAGCTTTATTTAATAAAATTGCAATGTCCATGCCTAATGTTAACTTTATTTGGATAGGTGATGGGGAAATGAAAGGTGTGTTAAGTGCTAATAATGTATTGGTTACAGGGTGGTTAAATAGGAAAGAGGTGCTAAAGAAAGTAGCATCTTTAGACGTATATGTCCAAACATCTTTGTGGGAAGGTTTACCAATATCTGTTCTAGAAGCAATGTATTTAAAAAAACCTTTGGTTTTATCAAAAACTGTTGGTAATGTAGATTTGGTTAACGAAGGAAAGAACGGCTTTATTTGTTCCAAGGAAAATGATTTTATTGAGAAAATAAACTTTTATGAAGAAAATAAGAAGCAGGCAAAATTAGATGGAGAAAGCTCTTTTGAGTACCTTGTAGAACATTTTGACAAAGAGAAAGGATTAAACCAATATATAAGGTTGTATGAAGAGAACACCACAGTATTAGGGTAAGATTTTATATAGAGGACAATTATTAGGAGTAAAATATGTTCATATATTTATTTATAGGCACAATTATATTTTTTTATTGGATATTTAACATTCCCTATATTGGAAGGTTCAATTCAAAAAAATACTATTTGACTACTTTGAATGAATTTTTTTTAAGGTGTCTTTATTGCATTCTATTGATTATTGCAGTGACTAGGGGAGTAGAGGTAGGAACAGATTATACATTATATTACAACTTTTTTTATAACAAATTATTTAATGAGAATTTCGATACATTTGTTATCTGGATTTACTCAGTAGCTCATCATTTTGAAGAATTTAGAATTTTTACGTTAATTACATCCTTCCTGTTTCTTTTTATATTTTATTTAATTCAAAAAAACTATTCCTATGATAAGGTAACCTTTACTACTTTGTTCGTAATTTCTTATTTATATTACTTTAGTTTCAATGGTATTAGGCAAGCTTTAGCTATGGGTTTCCTTTGGTTGGGGATAATGATTTTACGTTCCAATAAAGTTAAAAGTTATATCTATTTTTTACTTTTTGTTTTTGTAGCAGCTCAATTTCATATTAGTGCATACCTTGGTGTTTTTTTTGTATTTATTAACAAAATAAACCTTCGAATAAATTATATATGGTTTGGGTTTATTTTCACGAGTATTGGTTATTTCACACCAATACTAAAGGAAAGAATTTCTACATTGTTAATGAATTTTGATTTTTATGTAAATAAATACTCAAACAACCTAGAATTCTTTTTTGAAAGTTCTAAAGAAAAAGGGATCATAGAATACATGCCCGTAGTTATTCAATTCAGTTTCTTCATTTTATGGATGATAATAAAACATAGAAAGCAACTCCAAGGGACAAATATTATAGAAAATTATTATTTTATTTATTTATTGCTATATTCAGCTGCAGGAATCGAAGCTGTTGATAGATTTCAAGTGTACTTTTATCCTTCTATTATTTTCTTTTATGACATGTTTATATTTCATGTTTTAAAACATTTTGTAAAAACAAAAAGAGAAGTATTTATTGGGTATATTATTGCAATTAGCATAATGTTATTTTGGTTCAGCTATTATATCTTAAGAATAGTTCAAAATACCAATGGAATAGTACCTTTTTCAACATGGGACTTATAATATAAGATTTAGTAAAGGATGCCAATATATGATAAAGTTTTCTTCCACATCTGTAATAATACCTTGCTATAATAGTCAGAAAACTATTGGGAGAGCATTGGATTCAGTTTTAAATCAAAGTTGGTTAGTAAGAGAGATTCTCATAATTGATGACAATAGTTCGGATAATACTCTATTAGTTGCGAATGCCTATAAGGAAAAATGTCATAAATTAAATATAAAATTAGTAATATTCAAAAATCCAACTAATGAAGGAGCTTCTTATAGTAGGAATGTTGGAATTAAAAAAGCTACTTCTAAATATATTGCGTTTCTAGATTCTGATGATATTTGGCATACAAGAAAGGTAGAGATACAAACAAAAATCTTTGAACAAATACCCGATACACACGTAATAGTTGGTCATCAAATTAAGTTGAATAATAATGTTAGTAATATACAAAAATACAGTACTTCTGAATTTAACACTAGTCGTCTTAATCAAGTAAATAAATATAAAGCTTTATTCAAAAATCCTTCAGGTACTTCTGTGGTTATGATGAAAAATGATAAGGAGTATTTTTTCGATAATAATAAAAGGTATTCAGAAGATTTTTTGTTATGGCTTGAAATCCTTTTTAATAATAAAAAAATGATTCAATTGGTAGACTTTCATGCTGCTTCTTTTAAAGAAAGCTATGGAGAGAGTGGATTAAGCGCAAATTTATATCAAATAGAAAAAAATGAGTTAATTACATTGTTTTCTATTTGGAAGAAGTTTAATAAAGGGTTTATGGGTTCCGTTATTTTTTGTTTATCGATATTTTTTTCAGTAGTTAAGTATATAAGAAGAATTTTGAAAGTGTTTTTGCGAAGTAGTTTGATGAAGAGTAGGTGAGTAAGTGAATACAAAAAAATTCAAAAAATTGATTAATTATATCTTTCAAAAAGAAGTGTTACTAATTTATCAAATGGGTAAAGTAGGCTCTACCAGCCTAGAAAAATCACTTGAAAATAATAATAAGTATTATACTGAACATACACATAGCCTTAGAGCTCCAATAGTATTTAAAATGTTTAAAAATTTTAAGTCTATAAAATTTTATGCTCCATTGAAATTTATAATAATTTATAAAATAGGAGCACTTATAAAAAAGTTTATTATAAAAAGGAAAAAAATAAAAATAATTACATTGGTAAGAGAACCGATTTCCAGAAATATTTCAATGTATTTTCAAGATATCCATATTCCAATATTTGATGTTTCAATTTTAAATGATAATAGACATGAGGATAAAGTGAATCATACTATCTTACATGATTTTTATTTTAAGAAGTTTAATCATTATTATGGAGTAAATTGGATGGAGGAAGAAATAAGTAAAAATTTTGGTATTAATGTTTATGAACATGACTTTAATAAGGAAAAAGGTTATGGTGTTATTACAAAAGGGAATGTATCCATATTAATTTTAAAGATGGAGAAATTAAATGATCTAAAGAGTGAAATTCAGGATTTCTTGTGTTTGAAAGATCTAGAAATTAAGAAATCTAATCAAGCTAAGGAAAAATGGTATGCTCCTCTATACAAACAGTTCATGGAAAATTTTCATCCATCAGAAGATTACATTAATGAGTTGTATAATACTAAATATATGAGTCATTTTTATACAAAACAAGAAATCGAAACTTATATAAACAAATGGAAAAAGTAATTAGAGATAGCAGGGATGAAAAAGAAAAATGGATTCAAATTTAGAATTAAAAAAAATTTTTAAGAAATTTATAGAAGCTTTTATTGGTAAAGGTTCCTTTGCAATTCTAACATTAGCTTTTTCATTTATAATATCAAAACTATTTGGGGCAACCGTTTTAGGTGAGTTTTCATATGGCTTTTCAATAATATCAATTCTAATGATTTTTGGGAAATTAGGTCTTGACCAAGGAATATTATATTACTTTCCCAGAAATAAGTATCAATTTGTGAGTGTAAGTTTTTTTGTGAACTTTATAGTTTCTTTATTTATTATTTTTATTGCCAGTTTCGTCATTTCAGACTCAATTGTCAAAACCATGCTTCCGCTAATATGGTTATTGTCTGCAGAACAAATTTTCTTTGCTATATATAGTGTTTCAGGTCGATTCAAGGAGTATTACTTAGTTAATGGATTCATTGCCATTATATCAAGAATTGTGATTATTCTATTGTTTTACCTGGCAAATAAGTCCGATACTATCAATGTTGTTATTGCTTTTTATATTTCTATTATCATGTCACTGCTAATTTATTTAATAACAAACAAAAAGATGTTTTCAAAGATAAACTTTAATTCGAAGTTTTTTAAGTATTCTGTCCCACTGACTTTTGCTACAATGCTGGGTGTAATCATGGACAGGATTGATATAATAATGATTGGAAATATGATTGGTAAAACAGATGTGGGTGTTTATCAAATCGCAACCCAAGTTGCAACGTTTACTTCGATAATCCTCTATATATATAACTCAGTATTCGGTCCTAAGATATCAAAACTTTATTATACAGATAACATTAAAACATTAAAAAAAGTATATATAAAGTCAACTCGATTGCTAGCTTTATTGTCTTTCTTGATTTTCGTAGTTATATTGGTTTTTAATCAATTTATTTTGTCTTTATTTGGTGAAGTGTTTATAAAAGGTGATTTAGCTTTATTGATAAGATCTCTAGGACAATTTATTAATGCTGCTGTGGGAAGCGTATGGTTAATGTTAGCTATGACAGGGTCTACAAAATCGCAAATGTATACAAATCTAATAGCATGCTTAATGAATATCATCTTGAATTTCACTTTAATTCCTGTCTTTGGGATTACAGGAGCAGCTATTGCCAGCACTATTTCTGTGATCTTTACGAACATTATAGGTTATTTTCTATTAAGAAAAAAGATTTACGTAAAAGTATATAAGTATTTTTAATTCTTCACACTAATGGAGTTTGTAATGAATTAGTCAAGTTAATTTTGTGGAAAATAAAAAATGGATAAATCTTAAATGGAGGAATTTAAATGAAAGAATTAACTCACCTCGACCAGCTCGAGGCAGAGGCAATTTATATAATACGAGAAGTAGCAGCAGAATGTGAAAATCCAGTGATGCTTTACTCCATAGGAAAGGATAGCTCAGTTATGCTTCATCTGGCAATGAAGGCATTCTATCCGGAGAAGCCGCCGTTTCCTTTCATGCATATAGACACGACTTGGAAGTTTAAAGAGATGATTGAATTTCGTAATCACAAGGCTAAAGAACTTGGCATAGAAATGATTGTCCACACAAACCAAGAAGGTGTGGAACAAGGGATTAATCCATTAGATCATGGTTCAGCTTACACTGACATCATGAAGACCCAAGCCTTGAAGCAAGGCTTGGATAAGTATGGATTTACAGCTGCCTTCGGTGGTGGAAGGCGTGACGAAGAGAAATCTCGTGCGAAAGAACGTATTTTCTCTTTCCGTAATATGAATCATGCTTGGGATCCGAAAAACCAGAAGCCGGAAATGTGGAAGTTGTACAATACGAGAATTAATAAAGGCGAAAGCATGCGTGTGTTTCCTCTATCGAACTGGACGGAAAAGGATATTTGGCAATATATTAAAAGAGAAAATATCGATATTGTCCCATTATACTTTGCAGAAAACAGACAAGTTGTCTACCGTGATGGAAATATTGTGATGGTGGATGATGATCGATTGAAATTAAAGCCTAATGAGGAAATTATTACAAAGAAAGTTCGATTCCGTACATTAGGTTGCTACCCTCTTACTGGCGGTGTGGACTCAGAAGCGAATACGTTAGACGAGATCATCGAAGAAACACTTGGAGCGGTATCATCTGAACGTACGAGCCGAGTGATTGACCAGGAAGCTGCCGGCAGCATGGAAAGACGTAAGAGAGAGGGGTATTTCTAGAATGAAGAGCTTATTGAAATTTATCACCTGTGGAAGTGTTGACGACGGTAAATCAACACTGATAGGACATATGCTTTATGATGCGAAGTTATTATTTGCTGATCAGGAAAAAGCTTTGGAGCTTGATAGTAAAGTAGGAAGCAGAGGAGGAGAAATCGATTATTCTCTTCTACTGGATGGACTTATGGCAGAAAGAGAACAAGGGATTACCATCGATGTTGCTTATCGTTATTTCACAACTGATAATCGTTCATTTATCGTAGCCGATACTCCAGGACATGAAGAATATACACGTAATATGGCAGTGGGAGCATCATTTGCAGACCTTGCAATTATATTGGTTGATGCTACAAAAGGAGTAATCACTCAAACGAAACGTCATGCGCGAATTTGCTCATTAATGGGGATTAAACACCTAGTCTTAGCAGTGAATAAAATGGATTTAATCGGCTTTGATCAAAAACGATTTGAAGAGATTAAAGAAGAATTCAAACAATTGACTTATGGCTTTAATCTTGAGAGTGTTCAGGTCATTCCGGTTTCTGCTACAGAAGGGGATAACATCACCAAAAAGTCTGAAAATACTCTATGGTATGATGGTCTTCCTCTTCTCCCATATTTAGAAAATGTTGATGTTCGTAAAGACAATCAACAAGTAAATTTTATTTTGCCTGTACAGCGTGTTAGTCGTCCTAACCATACGTTCCGCGGTTTCCAGGGCCAAGTTGAAGCTGGGAACATTGCGGTTGGCGAAGAAGTTATAACGCTGCCTAGCAATGAGAAAGCAAAAGTGAAGAGCATTTTAGTGACAGACAAAGAAGCTGGATCAGCATCAGTTGGTCAGCCTGTTACCGTTCAACTGGATCGTGAAGTGGACGTTTCAAGAGGATGTGTCCTGACTACTGCAGAGAATATTCAAGTGACGGATATGTTTACAGCTACTATTCTTTGGATGGATGATACGAAGCTTGTACCGGGTAGGAACTATCTTGTAAAAGTAGGGACAAAAGTTCTCCCTGGGACCGTGATGTCAATCAAACATAAAATCGACATTAATACCGGAGAGCATATTCCTGCTGACCAAATCTTTAAAAACGAATTGGTAGAATGTGATATTGCTCTATCAGAAAATATGGTATTCGATACATTTGAAAACAATGAAGCGTTAGGCGGTTTGATCTTAATTAATCGTGTGACAAACATGACCTCTGCAGGTGGTGTTGTGGAGCATGCTCTTCGCAGGTCTACAAATGTGGTATGGCAGGACACCGATATAACCCGTGAAATCAGATCACAGCAAAAAGGTCAAAAGCCTCTGACATTGTGGTTTACAGGACTTTCAGGATCAGGGAAATCAACACTGGCTAATGCTGTTGAAAAACGTTTGGTATCTCTCGGTCATCACACAATGTTACTGGACGGCGACAATGTACGCCATGGTTTGAATAAGAATCTGGGCTTTAAAGAAAGCGATCGTGTTGAAAACATCCGTCGTATTTCTGAAGTGGCCAAGCTAATGAACGATGCCGGCTTGATTACACTAACTTCATTTATTGCTCCATATGAGAGTGACCGAAAAAATGCAAGAGAAATCATTGGAGAAGGATACATAGAAATCTATGTAAGTACGCCTCTTGAAGTTTGTGAAGCCCGTGATGTAAAAGGCCTGTATATGAAAGCTAGAGCTGGAGAAATCCCTAACTTTACAGGTATCTCAAGTCTATATGAGGCACCTGGAAATTCGGAAATTGAAATCGATACCAGCAAGTACTTGTTGGAAGATGCAACTGATTATGTTATAAAACAAATGATGAATTACTTGGATTAATGAAGAAAAGCTGCTACTTCTAATAGTGGTAGCTTTTTGATTATTAAATTTTACCCGATTTGAAAGGAAGGGCCCTCATGTCATATGAAATGATATTCGTCCTACTTATGATTCTAGTCATGTTAACTGCCTTACTATTAGAGCTTGCACGCCCTGATATGGTTGTATTTTCTGTGTTGGTGGTCTTTTTGCTTTCAGGATTGTTAACGCCGGAAGAAGCATTAAAAGGGTTTTCCAATCAAGGAATGCTTACCATTGCGTTGTTATTCATTGTGGCAGGAGCGGTCCAGAAGCATGGGATCATTGATCAGATCATGAGGGATTGGTTGAGCAGAAGCAAAAGTGTAAAAGGTTCAATGTTACGATTCTTCTTGCCTACTTCACTTTTTTCAGCCTTTTTAAACAATACACCCATAGTTGTAACGTTTACTCCGATCATTAAAAAGTGGTGTGAAGAGAGAGGGATCGCTCCGTCAAAGTTTTTGATTCCTTTATCCTATGTGACTATTTTAGGTGGAACCATCACTCTGATGGGTACTTCTACTAATTTAGTTGTTCACGGAATGTTATTAGACTATGACTTAGAAGGGTTTTCTTTATTTCAGTTAGCCATTGTGGGGATACCTATTACAATAATCGGTCTTATCTATTTATTTACTGTTGGATATAAACTTCTGCCTAATCACTTGGGTTTTCGTGAACAAGTGACGGCTGATACGAGGGAATATATTGCAGAAATGACGGTACAGAACGACTTTCCCTTTCTAGATCAATCAGTCAAGAAGGCAGGTTTAAGAGAATTAAAAGGTCTTTATTTGATTGAAATTATTCGTGGCAAGGAAAGGATCTCTCCGGTACGATCCACAACGATTATCCAACATGGGGATCGTCTTATCTTTACCGGAATGATTACTACCATTGCGGATTTGCAAAATAAAAAAGGGTTAGTACTTGAAACAGGTTCAGATCTTGAGTTGGAAGACTTGAGAAATGGGCAGGTTCAATTAGTTGAAGCAGTGGTTTCCCATCAGTCCTCTTTAATCTCAAAATCAATTAAGGAATCACAATTCCGTTCGAGGTTCGATGCCGGTGTGCTTGCCGTTCACAGAAATAATGAACGAATTAAAAGTAAAGTCGGTGACATCGTCTTAAAGCCGGGTGACATCCTGTTGTTATTGGCTGGATCTGATTTCATCAGGAAGTACCAGCAATCAACAGATTTTTACGTAGTCTCTTCATTGGGTACCCCTACTAATCTTAATGAAAACAGGAAAAAGGGATGGTTCTCTGTCGGGGTACTTGGAGCAATGATTCTTTTCGTTACGGTTGGTTGGTTAAGTATGTTTAAAGCGATGACGTTAGCTGTCTTTCTATTGATTATCACCAAGATTATTACCCCGGAAGAAGCGAAAAAATATGTGCAATTCAATGTCCTTTTATTGATTGCCAGTGCCTTTGGGGTCGGGGCTGCGATGACAAAGAGCGGGCTTGCTTCCTGGATGGCAGAGGGTCTACTTACACTGGGAGAACCATTGGGGATATTTGTGATTCTATTATTAATCTATATTTTAACCAATATCTTTACTGAATTGATTACAAATAGTGCAGCGGCTGTATTGATGCTACCTATAGGAATTGAAATGGCTGGATCTCTGGGAGTGCCGTATATGGGGTTTGCTGTAATTATTACAATCGCAGCATCTGCCAGCTTTATAACCCCAATCGGCTATCAAACCAATTTAATTGTGTATGGGCCAGGTGGTTATAAATTCAAAGATTATGTAAAGGTTGGGACTCCTTTAAGTCTTTTAGTCATGATCGCAACGGTATTTATTGTTAAGGTGGTTTGGTTTTAAAGGTTTATAGGAATCGAAACGGTGCTCGATTAAATAATAAATAAAAATGAAGGCGGTCGGATTAAAATGAAGTTTGACTTGTATGACCTATTCAATGTTTCACTTGATGCAGGAAAAGAAATCATGGATGTTTACGCACAAGATTTTAATGTGGAGATAAAAGGGGACAATTCACCTTTAACACAAGCAGACAAGCGGGCTCATAATGTAATTATGAGTGGGTTGAAGGGGATTGACCCACGTATACCGGTTTTAAGTGAAGAAGGAAGAGAAATTCTTTATAATGAGCGTAAAGAGTGGACCCAATTCTGGTTAGTAGACCCTTTAGATGGAACAAAAGAGTTTATCAAGAAAAATGGCGAGTTTACAGTGAACATTGCTTTGATTGATGACAAGTATCCTTCTATAGGAATTATTTATGCACCTGCCCTGGACGTTTTTTATTTTGGTGTAGTGGGTGAAGGTGCATATAAATTAGGAAATGCATCTAAGGCTGAGATTTCAAATGAAGAAGAGTTACTTCAGAAAAGTGTACGTCTGCCAGAGTTGAAGGACAATGATGTGATCCGGGCTGTTGCCAGTAGATCTCACATGTCTGAAGATACTCAGGTCTTTATAAAAGAGTTAGAGGCTAAACATGGAGAAGTAGAAGTGGTTTCTTCAGGAAGCTCTCTGAAGTTCTGTCTAGTCGCCGAAGGGAAAGCGGATTTTTATCCAAGATATGCTCCTACAATGGAATGGGATACGGGAGCTGGACAAGCAATTGTGGAAGCGGCAGGTGGAAGTGTATCCAGACATGAAGATAACGAGAGATTCTATTATAATCGTGAAAATTTGTTGAATGGCTGGTTTTTGGCAAGCAGGTAACTAGATGAGGTGGATGAAATGTCAATTTTAATAACAGGTGGAGCGGGATATATTGGTTCCCATACAGTTAGATATTTTTTAGATCAAAATGAAGATGTTATCATCGTCGATAATTTACAAAGTGGCTTCAAAGAATCCGTCACTGTAGATTATTTCTATAACATTGATTTAAGAGATAAAAATGAACTGGATAAAGTTTTTAAGTGCCATAATATTGAAGCTGTCATACACTTTGCAGCTAATTCTTTAGTTGGGGAAAGCATGGAAAAACCATATGAATATTATCATAACAATGTATATGGGATGATGTGCCTTCTGGACGTTATGAAAGAAAATAGTGTAGATAAAATCGTGTTTTCATCCACAGCTGCTGTATATGGAGAACCTAAACAAATACCTATTACAGAAGAAGATGAAACGAACCCGTCTAATACATATGGAGAAACAAAACTGGCCATGGAAAAAATGATGAAGTGGTTCGATCAAGCCTATGGTACTAAATTTGTTTCATTGAGATACTTCAATGCCGCAGGAGCACATGAAAGTGGGAATATTGGAGAAAACCATGATCCCGAAACCCACCTAATCCCGCTTATTCTTGAAGTGCCACTCGGAAAAAGAGAAAAAATCTATGTGTTTGGTGAAGACTATCCAACAGAAGATGGTACTTGTGTAAGGGATTATATCCACGTTATTGATTTAGCATCAGCACATTATTTAGCTTTAGAGTATCTAAGGAAAGAGAATACAAGTAACGTCTTCAACCTCGGCAATGGCAGCGGATATTCTGTAAGGGAAGTTATTGAAGTTTCAAGAAAGATTACTGAGCATCTTATTCCTGCTGAAGTCAAAGATAGAAGAGCTGGAGATCCTGCTGTTCTAATTGCTTCTTCCGAGAAGGCACAAAGTGTACTGGGGTGGCAGCCGAAGTTCCATTCATTGGAGAAAATTATTAAAGATGCTTGGAATTGGCACCGAGATAATCCATCAGGTTATTAATAGTTTTTTTCTCAATAAGCCAGGGGAAAGCCCTTGGCTTATTTGTGTTGTGTGAAACAACGTAATACATTCGAATCTTTCCTTCAATTTTCCTTCACAAGTTGTTAATGCTGTTTAAGAACGTCCATTTGTTGACGGTATTGTTTGCCCAGGGGTTGACGGATATAATGTCCTTAATAACCCTAAAGAAAGGAAAAGACGCCTTCCATGATGCCGGCCATTACCAGTGGCGCGACGGAAGACGTCCCTCAAACAATATGATTGTTGTAAATGATTATATCATAGTGGAATCCGCCGATAAAGGCGTTTTTTATTAAGTGTGCAGAAAAGGTTCCTTGTCCCTGTTGTAATCATCAGGACTTCAAGGTCATTGGTTCAAGGGAGAGAAAGTTAAAAGATGAAAGAGGCATGGCCAGAACGTTTATTATCAGGAGGCTGCGTTGCCAGCAGTGCAACAAGATTCATCACGAGCTTCCTGACTTAATGATCCCATATAAACGATACGCTGCAGATGTCATTGAGGAAACCATTTTCCAAACAGCCCACCTGACGGTGGCAGCTGATGAATCTACGATTTACGGGTGGAGGAAATGGTTTTCTACTTTGATTGATTACTGGTTGTTTATTCTTCAATCCTTACTGATTCAATTTGAGCAGAATGAGACCCCAACGGTTGACCTGTCCAGTCGTCTGTTGCCTGTACATAAACGAATTGGACAATGGTTCGGCACAGCAAGTGGATGGCTGGGGAAAATTGTCCATCCAGTTGCAAATCATCATTTTTGGATACATACCCGTTCTGCGTTTTTGTCCGTTTATCCATGATTTACACTTCAATTATCAAGAAAAAAGGAGTGTTAACAATGGGGAGAACAAAAGCAGAAGAAATGGCAACGAATCGCTTTCAAATGATTGCGCCGTTATTAGATGAAGAATTGGATAAGCAGGAGCGAGGAAGACTCATCAAGCAGATCTGTCTTCGGCATGGACTTTCAGACCGTACCATACGACGCTATATCTCACAGTTTAAGGAAAAAGGCTTTGAGGGCTTAAAACAAAAACCTTATCGTTCAGTTCCAGAAGAGCTAGAGGATCAAGTGCTTGAACAGGCTATTTTACTGAGACGTGAAGTGCCAAGTCGAAGTATTGCCTCCATTATTCAAATCCTGGAGTGGGATGGTCTTGTAGAAAAAGGTGTATTGAAACGATCAACACTGCAGGAGCGTCTCGCAAAGCGTGGTTATAGTGCACGACAAATGAAGATGTATCATGAAACATCTGGAGCTGTCCGACGTTTTCAGAAGCGTTGTCGGAATGCCTTATGGCATTCTGATATTAAATACGGACCTTATTTACCGATTGGACCGAACGGTACGAAAAAACAGGTATATATGGTAGCTTTTTTAGACGATGCGACTCGATTTCCTCTTCATGTGGCTTTCTATCCTATGCTTGATGCACGTTGTGTTGAAGAAGCTTTTCGTGAAGCTGTCAGAAAGCATGGGGTTCCTAAAAGTGTTTACTTCGATAACGGTAAGCAGTACCGGACAAAATGGATGGCCAGAACCTGTTCCAAGTTAGGTACACGGCTTCTATATGCCCGTCCTTACTCGCCTGAATCGACAGGTAAAGTAGAACGTTTTAATCGCACATTCGAAGAGTTTTTAAACGAGGTGAAACTAGAAAACCCTCAAACAATTGAAGCGTTAAATCAATGGTTAGGTGTATGGCTTGATGAGCGTTATCTTCATAAGCCTCATTCAGCTTTAGAGAAAAACATCACCCCATTAGAAGCTTATCGCAGTGAAGGGACGCCCATTCGTCACGTTTCTGCTGAAGAGCTCGCTCACGCATTCCTGCATTCAGAAACAAGGAAAGTCGATAAAGCCGGCTGCATCAGTTTTCAGGATGAAAAATATGAAGTTGGTATCAATTTCGTTGGTTGTAAAGTTGAAATTACCTATGACCCTCAAGACACTACTGAATTAACCGTAGATTATCCAGGGTTTGATAGTTGGAAAGCAAAAAGAATGGTGATTTCAGAGAGAACAGGAAAGAGACCATCTCTGCCAGAGAAGATGATAAAGGAACCTGCCGGTTCTTCAAGACTTCTTCAGGGAGCTAAGAAACCTAACCAGGCAAGAAAGGCAGCAGCCATTACACCTTCTGTCCCAGCCGTGAGTTTCCGTCATATCAGCAAAGGGGGATCGAGTCATGTTTGAGTCCTTCTTTGAGATGAGCCATACGCCATTTTCCCGTAGTATACCAACGACTGAACTCTATGAATCTACTCAGCTCGAAGAGATTATTGGGCGACTGAACTATGCCGCAGAACGTCAGCTTTTCGCTATCATGACTGGTGAGTGTGGGCTTGGAAAAACGACAGCTATTCGCAGATTTACAGATCAACTGGATCCATCGCATTTTAAGCTGATCTATTTATCAGATTCTAAGCTGACACCACGTCACTTCTATAAAGGAATGTTAGAACAGTTGGGCCTCGAAGCAAAGTTCTACAGAGGTGATGCCAAGCGCCAATTACATCGTGAAATCGAATTAATGAAAGGCATTCACAAGATAACGCCTGTGGTTGTGGTCGATGAAGCCCATCTGCTTGATCGTGAAATGTTAGAGGAAGTACGTTTCCTTTTAAACTTTCGTATGGATGCGCAAAGCCCCATGGCATTAATTATGGTGGGACAGACTGAACTTTGGGATCGCCTCCAGCTTCAGTCCTTCGCAGCAATCCGTCAGCGCATTGATATCCAGTTTAAGCTTGATCATCTTGACAGAGCAGAAACAGAGCAATATATGAATAAGCATTTGAGCTATGCCGGTGTTGAACGAGATATCTTTAGTGGTCTAGCCCTTGATGAGATTTTCAGCTATTCCAGTGGTGCATCACGACTGATCAATAAACTGGCGACACATTGTCTTCTGTTCGCAGCTCAAAACGGCTCAAGAATCATTGATGATCGTATGGTCAAGAAGGTGATTGAAGGAGAACTTGCATGAAGAAAAGCCGTTGGAAGAGTATGTACTTTGATGAGACACTTGATTGTTGGATTGTTAATTGGGGAGATCAAAAAGGTTACAAACTGAGGTGTGGCGAATGGTTCGAGCTGAACCTCGGTTATGGCAAGGTATTGTCATGCCGGCTTGAGCTCGGCAGAGATTGGTATATCATCACCGGCAGTCATGAAGTCCGTTTTTATTTGAAGCAAAATGAAACCTATGAGGTAGATTTATAGAAGTTCTGGGGAGGCCTTACAAGCCTCCCTTCTGTATCGTTAATTGGCAATAAACCCGTCAAGTTCAGGACAAAATGAGCCGTCAGTTTCAGGACATTAAAGAGCGTCATTAACAACAAGTATTCAAATCAAAAATTAACTTAATTTGAAATCCGACTTAATATACATTACAAAAATTGCAGGTTACAGCAAGTCAATGCTTTGGCGCTGAATTATCAAGAAATACATGGGGAAGCATACAAGTGTTAATGCCTATCAAAATTATGCTAATATATTTGGGGTAGTCTTATTAAGGCAACGAGAAGTCAAACACATAAATAGTTGGAAGAGTAATGGCTGAAGGCAGTTACCTGTTATAGGAATTACTTATACTTTCTCTAGTATGATATAATTTATTCGAACATTTAAAGGAGGTAACGATAAATGAATGAACAAACACACCTCGACCAACTCGAGGCTGAAGCAATATATATTATTCGTGAAGTAGCCGCAGAGTGTGAAAACCCGGTTATGCTTTATTCCATTGGGAAAGACAGCTCTGTTATGTTGCATTTGGCTATGAAAGCATTTTATCCGGAGAAGCCGCCTTTTCCTTTTATGCATGTGAATACAACATGGAAGTTTAAAGAAATGATAGAATTTCGGGATCGAAAAGCAAAAGAACTTGGGATAGAAATGATAGAAGAAATAAATGAAGAAGCTGTGGAGCAAGGAATAAACCCATTTGACCATGGTTCTGCGTACACAGATATAATGAAAACTCAAACATTAAAAAAAGGATTAGATAAGTATGGTTTCACAGCTGCCTTTGGTGGCGGGCGTCGTGACGAGGAAAAATCTCGTGCGAAAGAGCGAATTTTCTCTTTCCGTAATAAAAACCATGCCTGGGATCCGAAAAACCAAAAACCTGAAATGTGGAAGCTTTATAATACGAGAATCAATAAAGGGGAAAGCATGCGTGTATTCCCACTCTCAAACTGGACCGAAAAAGACATTTGGCAATATATCAAAAGAGAAAATATCGACATTGTTCCATTATATTTTGCCAAGGAAAGACCTGTGGTTTATCGCGATGGAAATATCGTAATGGTAGATGACGATCGCATGCAATTAGAACCTAATGAAGAAATCGTAATGAAGAAAGTTCGTTTCCGTACATTAGGTTGCTACCCTCTTACTGGTGGAGTCGAGTCTGAGGCGGATACGTTAGACGAAATCATCGATGAAACGCTTGGAGCTGTTTCGTCAGAGCGTACAAGCCGTGTGATTGACCAAGAAGCTGCCGGAAGTATGGAAAGACGTAAGCGAGAGGGGTATTTCTAAAATGAAGAGTTTATTGAAATTTATTACCTGCGGAAGTGTCGATGATGGAAAGTCGACATTGATTGGACATATGCTTTACGATGCAAAATTACTGTTTGCCGATCAAGAAAAAGCGTTAGAACTTGATAGTAAAGTTGGCAGTCGCGGGGGAGAGATAGATTATTCTCTTCTTTTAGATGGTTTAATGGCAGAAAGAGAGCAAGGTATAACGATTGATGTTGCATACCGTTACTTTACAACTGATAATCGCTCTTTCATTGTAGCGGATACTCCGGGACATGAAGAATATACACGTAACATGGCGGTCGGTGCCTCATTTGCTGATTTGGCGATCATCTTAGTTGATGCGACAAAAGGTGTAATCACCCAGACCAAGAGACATGCCCGGATTTGTTCATTAATGGGTATTAAACACTTAGTATTAGCAGTTAATAAGATGGATCTTATTGATTTTGATCAAAAGCGCTTTGATGAAATTAAAGAAGAATTTATGCAATTAACCTATGGATTCAATCTTGAAAGTGTTCAAGTGATTCCAGTCTCTGCAACAGAAGGAGATAACATAACGAAGAAATCAGAAAACACGTTATGGTACGACGGATTGCCATTGTTACCGTATTTAGAGGGTGTTGATGCTCGAAAAGACAATCAACAAATTAACTTTGTTATGCCAGTTCAACGCGTAAGCCGGCCTAATCACACGTTCCGAGGCTTTCAAGGACAAATTGAGGCAGGGAACATTGCAGTTGGAGAAGAACTGATAACTTTGCCAAGTAATGAAAAGGCAAAAGTAAAAAGCATCTTAGTGACAGATAAGGAAATGGATTCAGCTTCGGTTGGACAACCTGTAACGATACAATTAGACCGGGAAGTGGACGTTTCACGTGGCTGTGTCCTGACAACTGCAGAAAATATTCAAGTAACGGACATGTTTACTGCAACCATTCTATGGATGGATGATACGAAGCTGGTTCCTGGAAGAAACTACTTAGTAAAAGTAGGAACAAAAATCCTTCCTGGGACGGTGATGTCAATCAAACACAAGATTGACATTAATACCGGTAAGCAAATCCCGGCAGATCAAATCTTTAAGAATGAGCTAGCTGAATGTGATATCTCGTTATCTGAGAATATGGTATTTGATAAATTTGAAAATAACGAAGCACTTGGCGGAATGATATTAATCGATCGTGTTTCGAATATGACATCAGCATGCGGCGTAGTCGAACATTCTCTTCGTAGATCAACAAATGTGGTATGGCAGGAAACGGACATCACTCGTGAAATCAGAGCCCAGCAAAAGGGACAAAAACCGTTAACACTCTGGTTTACAGGTCTTTCTGGTTCAGGCAAGTCTACACTTGCAAATGCTGTGGAAAAACGTTTGGTGTCTCTTGGGCACCACACCATGTTGTTAGACGGTGACAACGTTCGTCATGGTCTAAATAAGAACCTGGGCTTCAAAGAAAGCGATCGGGTCGAAAATATCCGTCGCATTTCCGAAGTGGCAAAATTAATGAATGATGCAGGGCTGATTACAATAGCATCATTTATCTCTCCATATGAAAGCGATCGTAACAGCGCGCGAGAAGTCATAGGAAAAGAGTATGTTGAAATCTATGTCAGCACTCCGCTTGAAGAATGTGAAAAACGTGATGTGAAAGGCTTATACAAGAAAGCTAGAGCGGGAGAAATCCCTAATTTCACAGGTGTTTCCAGTCCTTATGAAGCACCAAAGAATCCAGAGGTCGAAATTGATACTAGTAAATACACTCTGGAAGAAGCAACGGATTTTGTTGTGAAAGAAATTATGAAGTTCTTGGATTAATGTAAGAGAATGCTGCTGCCATCATGCAGCGGCATTCTTTTTTTTATAACAAAGCCCTCGTTTTGAAGCATCAGATCCCTTCTTATTGCTGTTACTCTACTCACTAGTAATATTTCCAGTCTACAAAATTGATTTCCAGGACTTTATTAGCAAGACAGTCTAGTTTTAAAAAAACGAATACCGGGAAAGTATATAAAATGTTTGTAGATTCGATATAATTTGATAAAACCTCTTGCAAACCTTCACTTTTATTTGACAACTTTTTTTAACATTTTTGATTATAGTAATCATAGTACCTATTTGGTCTTGTTCAATCTACTCGTTAGGGGTGTTTCTAATGAAAAAAGAAGGAAATTTTATAGTTGGAATGTATTGGGGAACCCTGCTAAGTATTCCTTTATGGATCTCTTTTTTTGGATGGATTAAGCTTGTCAGAGAAATATTTTAAATACGCTTTGACAAAAAATTACTGTTGTTTTTTCTGCCATTAGATATTTACTTTTCGTCTGATATACGCTCAATTTTATTTCCTATTTATGTTAAATAAAGCAATGAATCGCCTAGCATTGATGAAGAGCATTCAATGGTTCCTTTCGAAACGCCAAGAATCTCTGCACATTGTTAGTAAATCACGCTTAGGAATCCACTTTAATTCCTTATTGGCTTTATTAGTGTTTGCCCAACATGAGGCAATATCACCAGGTCGTCGATTAACGATTTCGTAAGGGATATTTATCTTTGTAGCTTTTTCGAAAGCTTGTATTAATTCTAATACGCTAGTTCCCTTTCCTGACCCTAGGTTGTATATGTGAATTCCTTCTTTAAGATTATACAGGGCGGAGACGTGTCCTGCAGCGAGATCCATAACATGAATATAATCTCTAACCCCTGTTCCGTCTATCGTAGGATAATCGTCCCCGAATATACGGAGTCTCTTCAACTTTCCTTTAGCCACTTGAGTAAGGTAAGGCATAAGGTTATTGGGAATACCGTTTGGTGAGTCTCCAATTAATGCACTTTCATGTGCCCCAATCGGATTGAAATAACGAAGTATTCCTACTGAAAATGATGGGTTTGATCTAGCAAAGTCAATTAAAATTCTTTCGCACATTGCTTTAGACTCCCCATATGGATTCGTAGTCTTCAAAGAGCTCATTGTCTCAAAGAAGGGAGCCTCGTTATCTCCATATACGGTAGCTGATGAGCTGAAGATTAACTTTTTCACATCGTATCTCTCACACATTCTTGCAACCACTATTGTACTAACTAAATTGTTGTAGTAATAATTCAAAGGATATTCAACTGACTCTCCAACTGCTTTCAAGCCTGCGAAATGTATGATTCCATCAATAGGAAAACTTGAAAAAATGGTCTCCAGGCTTTTTTCATTAGATACATCTACCTGATGGAAATCTAAACTTTTATTGGCTATTTTTTTAATATTATCTAATGTTTTTAGTTTGCTATTGATTAAATTGTCGGCCACTATAACAGAATGACCTTCCTCCAATAATGCGAGGCATGTATGAGAGCCGATATAGCCCAATCCCCCAGTAACGAGAATATTCACTATAGGAATCCCCCTCCACTAAAATCCCGTATATTAAAACGTCCCATAAATGAACTATAACTGTTGTTTGCCCATTCTGACCTACAGTATGATATTAAATTATATATGGTCCATTAAATTAGAATATGCATTGGGCACCGAAACCTATCAAGTAAATTTATAGAAAAAGTAGCGAGTTTCATCATGAAGCCTTCCCTTTAAACTCGTCCTTTTAACACATCCGATATTTTCTTCCCCATTGTATCTTTACCGCCACCCCTCCATAAAGGCTCTACACGCTGATTGACTACTGTTTTACTACTATTTATCACACCCCGCAAATAAAACATTCTTTCACTTTTCCTTCTCTGTTGTCTGGTGGTTTACTTACGTCTACAAATAAAAGCTTATTGTGTTTCTAACCGGTTTCAGCTGTTGGTTGGAATGCTAGAGTAAACACTTGCGGGGAAGCGAGATGGCTGGTCCAGCCTCACCAAGAATAAAAAGAGAATCATCCACTCGTTTCTTAAATCCAAAATACTCATCTATGTCTGTAAACGTTTCCTTTGAGTTTAGGAAATTTGTTAAATTTTAATTTAATAGTGGGAATCTTATAATGAAAAGTGTAAATAGACATTCTTGCCCGGTGTTTTAAAGCAATAGGAAATCCGGGTCATCAAGTTATACTACGAGGAGATAGAGGGTGAAACTTTGGAATTGACCAAGATGATAAACGAAGGATTAATTGACCTTGAACTGGATGCTTCAGATCAACTGGGAGTTATTGAACAGATGGCTTCCTTGCTTGAAGAGCAGGGTCGGATTGATTCGAAGTCGGCATTCACACAAGGTGTATTAGAAAGAGAACAACAATTCACGACCGGGTTTGGTAATGGTATAGCGATTCCGCATTGCAAAAGCAGCACGGTCAATAATGCCAGTATAGCCATAGGTAAATTGACAAATGGAGTCGATTGGAAAGCCATGGATGATGCAGATGTTTCATTTGTGATCATGCTTGCTGTACCGGACGCTGAGGGTGGATCCACACATTTGCAGCTGCTTTCCAGGTTATCCGGGAATCTGATGGATGAAGATTTTAGAGATGGTTTGATGAGTGTCACGGCAAAAGAAGATGTTTTAAGGTTATTAACTGATAGTATGACCGAAAAAAGTAACTAATCTAATAAGGGAGAGATAAAATATGAACATTATCGCGATTACGGCTTGTCCTGCAGGTGTAGCACATACTCATATGGCAGCAGCAGCTTTGGAAGCTTCTGCAAAAAAATCAGGGGTGAAGATTAAGGTAGAAAAGCAGGGAGCAATGGGGATTGAAAATAAAATTAAAGACAAAGAAGTAGCTGAAGCAGATGTACTTATCCTTGCTGTGGATACGGCTATTGCCAAATCTGAGCGCTTCAATGACATTCCAAAGATTAAAGTTTCAGTATCCGAGGCAGTGAAGAATGCCAAAGGATTAATTGAGCAGGCAATCGAGCTGGCTAATAAGTAGTTATTTCCTAAGGATAAGGGGTGAAGGTTATGAAGAAGGTCATAGAAGAAGCAAAAACGCATCTTATGACAGGTGTTTCATATATGCTGCCTTTTGTGGTGGCAGGAGGTTTGATCCTCACGATTGGCTTATTAATGGGCGGAGGAGAACAAGAGTCTGGATTTGCTAAGAAGGCTGTAGAAACCGGGGTCCTTATTTTCTCGTTGATGGTTCCTGTAATGGCGGCTTATATGGCATACTCCATATCTGACCGTCCGGGTATTGCTCCCGGGATGGTAGGGGGCCTCATTGCCAACGAGATCGGTGCAGGGTTTTTAGGAGGAATTGTGGCAGGTTTTCTTGCGGGGTACATTGTAAACGCCCTTAAGAGTTTGCCGATGCACAGATATTTGGTTCAATTGAAACCGATTATTGTAATACCATTGCTGGGTGCGGGTGCGGTGGCTTTACTGATGTACATCATCGGACAGCCTATCGCTGCTCTATCAAGTGGTTTAGAAGATTGGTTGAAATCCCTGAGCGGGAGCAACATGCTGTTATTGGGCCTTATTATCGGAGCTATGATGGCCTTTGATATGGGAGGTCCCGTCAATAAAGTGGCCTTTGCATTCTGTGTAGGTATGCTTAACCAAGAAATTTACTATCCTATGGCTGCTTGCTGGATTGGAATTATGACGCCGCCAATCGGATTAGCACTTGCAACAAGAATTGCACCTAAGAAATTTACGTTAGCTGAACGCCAAAGTGCTCTGCCTACAACGTTTATGGGAGCAACGGGTATTACAGAGGGAGCAATCCCATTTGCAGTAAGTGATCCACTTCGCGTTATTCCTTCGATCGTAATTGGTTCAGCCGTGGGTGGCGCATTAGCTTTGGGATTAGGCGCAGAAGCTCCAATTCCAAGTGGCGGAGTGTTTGTTGTACCATTTTTCGTTAAACCAATCATGTTCGTTATTGCATTTGCTGTCGGTATAATTGTAACAGCCTTAACAGCTGCTTTGTTAAAGAAGAAAGTTGAGGAAGAGCTTTCCATAACAGAAGAAGTGTAAAACGAACACATCATATCATCAACTGGGAGGGATCTAATTAATAGTTCCCTCTTCTTCAATATACAAACCATTTATATAAAGCAATGGAGGCAATCAAATGAAATTTCATGTTATTTCACATACACACTGGGACAGGGAGTGGCACCAAACCTATCAGCAATACCGGGTTAGGCTTGTGCGTTTTATGGATGAATTAATTGAATTATTACAATCCACTCCAACTTATTCTTCTTTCATGCTAGACGGGCAGACAATTGTGCTGGAGGATTATCTGGAGGTTAAACCAGATAAAAGAGAAGCCATTTCCAAACTGGTTCAAGACGGCCGCCTGCTGATTGGTCCCTGGTATATCCAGCCGGATGAGTTTATTCCAAGCGGAGAATCCTTGATAAGAAACTTATTGATTGGACAGCAAATCTCAAGTGAATATGGAACTGCAATGCAAATAGGCTATCTTCCTGATTCATTTGGGCAAGCTGCACAGATTCCACAAGTGCTGAATGGATTTGGAATTAGAAATGCTTTGTTTTGGCGCGGCATTACAGAGGAAGAAACGGAGAAAACCGATTTCTATTGGAAAGGGCCTGACGGTTCTAAGGTGCTCACCACCCATCTGCCATTAGGATATGGAAATGCGAGGATGCTCTCCAGTAACCTTGAAGAGAATGTAAAGGTAATTGAAGAAAATGTAACGAATTTAGAAAAAATGACAACCTCGCAAAACATGTTATTAATGTGCGGTTTCGATCAGCGAAATGCAATTAAAGAGCTGCCGGAAATTGTCGATAAGTTAAATCGCCATTATTCCAATCAAGGGACTGACTATTCCTTTGAATTAAGCAAGCTAATGGATTATTTTAATAACGTTAAAGATGAAGCGGATAAACTGGAGTCCTTAAGCGGTGAATTTAGAAAAGGAAAGAACATGAGGGTGCATGTCAGCATTGCATCAACGAGACTTGATCTGAAAAAGGTAAACTTTGAAGTCCAAAATTTATATGAAAAGTACTTGGAACCAATTAATTCAATGTCTATGCTTCTTGGTAACTCTTACGATAACAAAATCATTAATCAGGGATGGAAATACACGCTTCAAAACCATGCTCATGATTCAATCTGCAACGTGTGTAAAGATGAGACTCATAGAGAAATGGAAATGCGTTATGAATTCTCGAAACAAATCGCTGAGACTGTCCAAAGTGAAGCGTTGACGGAATTAATCGATCAAGTAAAGTTCAATTATGATAAGGGTATTCCTTTAATCGTGTTTAATACATTGGGCCATACGAGGAAGAATAATGTCGAAGCAACCATCCAGTTCAAGAGTGACCATTTTATCATCACTGATACTGAGGGGAACATAATCCCTTATCAAGTAATGGAAACAAAGCAAGAAAACTTGAATGACAAGAGGATTGAGATTGGTGTCAAAAATGAAGATCAGTTTGTCTGGACCACAAAAATAATGTTTCTTGCAGAAATAGAAGGGCTCGGATACAAAACTTTCTATATAAAAGAGAATGAAACGAACACCCCTGAACAATCTGAACTGGTTTTCCATGAAGGTGTGTTC
The DNA here is from genome assembly GCF_036867415.1 of Mangrovibacillus sp. Mu-81. Lineage (NCBI taxonomy): Bacteria > Bacillati > Bacillota > Bacilli > Caryophanales > Bacillaceae > Mangrovibacillus > Mangrovibacillus sp. Mu-81. Next base: position 455,050 of record NZ_JBAJHU010000002.1, on the reverse strand, counting down.
ATAAATGAATATTTTGAAGCTAAGATTGAAAACAATGGTTCCTTAACGGTTAAGGATTACTCCACAAATACGGTATACGATAACTTGAATGTATTAGAGGAAGGTGGAAATGCCGGGGATGAGTATGATTTCTCTCCACCGAGGGAAGATGTAATTATTACGACGAAAAGTTCTACACCTGACATTTCAGTCGTTCACAACGGCCCTCTTTTTGCAGAAGTAAAGATTGTCCATACTCTTGATGTACCAGTGGATACCGATGTTAATAGACGTTCGGAAGAACAGGACATAATGACGATTGAAACGTTTGTAAAGGTGAACCGCCATGAAGATCGCATTGATATTAGGACGGTGATTCATAATACGGTTAAGAATCATAGAATTCGTGCCCTTTTCAATACTGGAATAAAGTCCAAGACTCACGTGGCTGATCAGCAGTTTGGTACGATCCGCCGGGAAAATTACTTGTCTCAGGTCGAGTATTGGGAAAAAGATAACTGGGAAGAAAAGTATTTCCCAATCTATCCTCAACAGAAATTTGTAGATGTCTCAAATGATAATAGAGGGCTTGCTATTCTGAATAAAGGACTTCCGCAATATGAAATCCTTAACAGTGAAGAACCTGTCATTGCTTTATCTTTGCTTTGTGGTACGGATTATATGGGGAAACAGGATTTAGTCAACAGACCAGGAAGAAGATCGGGTCTGCATGTGGACACACCAGACAGCAGTTTATTAGGGAAGCATGAAATGGAGTACTCCATCATTCCGCATCAAGGAAACGAAATGGATGCCCATGTTGCCATGAAATCTGATGAATACACCACACCTGCACTCGCTGTCCAAGTGAACAGTCATTCGGATGCTTCCGTTCACAGTGACCATAACAGCTTCTTCAAACTATATGAAGCAAACATGGCCATTAGTGCAGTGAAAAAATGTGAAGAAGATGATGGTGTCATTGTGAGAATCTATAATACGACCAATCAGGAAATGCATTCTGTTAAGGCATCTTTCGACACACAGTTTTTCAATGACATTGAACTAGTCGATTTAAATGAAAAACCGATGGCGAATGCGAATGAAAGAATGAGTAGTAGTAAAGGTATGATAGAAATCAAGAACATTACGAGTAATGAAATTCTGAATTTCAAATTAATTAGATGATCAGCAGTGTAACTAATGTCATTCAGGAAAGGAGGTATCTCAATGGCTTTCTTAAATAACCGTGTGAAGGATATCATAACTGAATTACTTGAAAACAACGAGCCGATAACCAGCGATTATTTATCTAAATTTCTGGGAGTTACTTCACGTACGATAAGAAATGATATGCTTCTTCTTAATCAAGAATTAAAAAAAATCGGGGTGAAGATAGAGGCTCAAAGAGGGGTCGGTTATTTTCTTAACCCTCAGCCAGATGGTGAAATCAAGGAGTTGATTCAGGAAGTATTCCAACTGCACGAAGATTCCAGCAATGATCTTCCGATTTTACCTGAAGAAAGAATGCTGTTTATCTTGAAAAAAATCATAATGGCTGACGACTTCATCACGATTGAACGTTTGGCAAATGAGTTGTTTGTTAGCAAGTCGACAGTGGATAACGATTTGAAACAGGTTGAAAAAACATTGAGTAAATTTGATGTTTCTTTGTTTAAGAAGCCTAATTACGGGATTAAGCTGCTTGGAAATGAGATGAATATACGCTTTTGCTTATCAGCCTGTATGGCCGAATTCAAGAACGAACAATCACAACGTACCAGCCGGAATAATCACTCCCTCGTAAAGGGGATTGATACTGACTTGATCAAAGCTATTACGAGGCAGCATATTAGGCATTTGTCTTTCGACATTGCAGAATTGCCGCTGAATAATTTGATCATGCACATTGCAATCGGAATTCAACGGATTAAGAAGGGAAGAAGAATTCAGCTTGACCCTTTAGAAATGGATCATATAAAAGATCAAAAAGAGTACTATGTTGCATCGCATATCGTAACTTCTTTAGAAGAAGCTTTTTTTATAGAAATTCCAAAAGAAGAGATTGCCTATATCACGATTCACTTACTTGGTGCCAAACGTTTTCATGACAGTGGATTTTCCAGGGAAGATTTCATTGAAATGATTGGTATGGAAAATTATCAATTGGTAACCGATATTTTAGCTGAAATTGAACGGGAATATCGACTGGAATTAAAGGATGACAAAGAGCTCATTTACGGGTTGGGGCTGCATTTAAGATCTGCAATGAACCGCTTAAGATATAAAATGAATCTTCATAATCCCATGCTGCAAGAAATAAAGAAAAGCTATCCCTTTTCCTTTGAACTGGCCATAGCTGCCTCTGAAGTTATTCAAACTAAAAACGATATTCCTATAAATGAAGATGAAATCGGTTATATAGCTGTTCACTTAGAGGCTGCGCTCGAAAGAAGTAAGACTAGAAAAAAACGCGAAATCAGAAAAGTGGCCGTGGTTTGTGCATCGGGAATGGGTACTGCGAAACTATTAGCTGCCAGTATTGAAAGTAAGTTTCCTGGATTGACAATCGTCGGGACGTATCCTTCGTACTCATTAAAAAATATGGAGAACGAAGAAATTGACTTGATTTTAAGTACGGTCCCAGTAGAAGAAAATTCAATCCCTGTTCTTACAATCAACCCATTAATGAATCAACAAGATGTCGATAAAGTGAATGAGTATATAACAAGTACTTATTTAAATGACAGTAAAGAAAAATCCCGTGAGAAATTACAGAACTTATTTACCGAGGATTTATTTTTCCCGAAACTGAAATACGATGATCCCGCTGAAATCATTACAAATTTAGCAAATTTATTATATGCCAAAGGATTTGTTACTGCAGATTATGTTGAATCGGTTATTGAGCGTGAGAAGATATCTCCAACTTCGATTGGAAACTTAGTCGCAATTCCCCATCCAATCAATCAGAACGCACTGGATTCCTGTATTGCGATTGGAATATTGGAGAAGCCGGTGAAGTGGGGGGAACATTCTGTTCAATTTGTATTATTACTTGCATTGAATGAAAAGGATAAAGAAGAGTTCAGTCCTCTTTTCACCCGTCTATGGAAAATCGTCCAAGATAAGAAGCTCGTTGCCGAATTATGTAATATGTCGAGCTTTTCGGAAGTAATGGCTAGATTGGAGAAAATTAAATAATAAATGGGAGATTGATTATGAGAATAGTTGTAGCGCCGGATTCGTTTAAAGAGTGTCTATCTGGACCGGAAGCAGGCAGGAGCATCAGCGACGGAATAGCAGCTTATATTCCAGCAGCTCAAATTGATATCTTACCGATGGCGGATGGTGGAGAGGGAACAGTGGAAGCCCTTGTCTATGCTACGAATGGAAAGATTGTAGAAGTCGAAGCGGAAGATCCATTCGGCAAGATGATCATGAGTGGTTATGGGGTATTGGGCGATAACCAAACTGTCATCATTGAAATGGCAAAGGCTGCTGGATTACAGGTCATTTCTCAACGAGAACCTATGACGGCATCAACTTATGGCGTCGGCGAACTAATGAAACATGCGTTAAGTGACGGGTATCGGAAGATCATTATCGGGCTCGGGGGGAGTGCAACAAACGATGGCGGACAAGGTATGCTGCAGGCTTTGGGTGGTAAATTCTTCGACAACAATGGGAACCCGGTGCCGCTTGGAGGCGGGTATTTAAATAAGATATCTAATGTCGATCTTAACGGTATCATTCCAGAGGTTTACCAATCTGAAATCATTATTGCAAGTGATGTAAAGAATCAACTATGTGGTAAGGATGGTGCGACTCACGTTTTTGGTCCACAAAAAGGAGTGCCTGAAAATAGACTAGCGGAGATTGATCAAGGTTTAAGTCACTTTGCTGATCTTATAGAAAATGAGACAGGAAAGAAAATCAGGAACGTTCCCGGGTCGGGAGCCGCCGGCGGATTGGGCTTTGGATTATTGGCATTAAACGCTGAAATTCAATCAGGTGCGACAATCGTTGCAGAAGCGATGAAACTTGATGAATATATCAAACAAGCAGATTGGGTCATCACCGGGGAAGGGAAAAGTGACTTTCAAACTGCTTATGGAAAAGTCCCCGTTCATGTTGCGAATATTGCGAAAGAATATGGTGTGAAGTCGATTCTTATTTCAGGTGCTTTAGGTACCAATTATCAACAGCTATATCCGTATTTCACTAGCTGCCATTCGATCGCAAACAGACCGATGAGCCTGGAACATTCGATGGAGAACGCGAAGCAATTACTCTATGAAGCTTCCTATAATGTTGCCCGGCTGATTCAATTAGTTAAATGATGATTTCTGGAGATATTCGAAGAGTTATAAAATACTAAATAAGGAGATTGTTTGAATGGTTAAAATAGCTATTGGACAAATCACTCCATTAACGGGAGATATAAACTCAAACAGAGAAAAAATGAAACAATTTACAATAGAAGCTGCAGAAAATGGGGCTAAGTTAGCAGTTTTCCCCGAACTTGCATTAACCGGCTACAATTGTGGAGATCGATTTTTTGACGTAGCAGAAACGATTCCAGGCGATTCTACTCGCTTTTTTGAAAAACTAGCGGCTGAGCTTGATATTTATATTATTTGGGGGATGCCTGAACAAGGCATTAATCATGTTCTGTACAACGCAGCCGCCATGGTTGGTCCGGAGGGCTATGTAGGTAAATGGAGAAAAAACGCACTTCCCGGACATGCCACGGACTTAACAGGTCCCGGAGCCTTTCCGGATAGAAGATATTTCAAAGCAGGTGAGGATCTCCCTGTATTCAATACAAAAATCGGGAAAATAGGTGTTCTGATCTGTTACGATATCTTCTTTCCTGAACTTTCCCGCCTCCTCACGCTAAAAGGAGCAGACATAATCGTTGGAATTTCAGGTTCCCCATCATTCGAAAAAGACATCTTCGAACCTATTGTCAAAGTAAGAGCAATGGAAAATACAGTAAACTTCGTCTATACCAATCTGGTAGGAATAGAAGGAGAAACAGAGTATTGGGGCGGTGGATGCATTGTCGGAGCAGGGGAGAAACAAACCAAACTGCCGGGCACTCCACTTATATGTAAAGCTCCATACGAAGGAGAAGGTATTACCATTGGGGATGTGGACATAGAACATCACGGTAAAATCCGACCTTATTTTCCGGTTTTGAGAGATTTGACTACAGGTATGTATGAACGGCTTGTGGATTGTCATCGGAAAATGACTTAGGGGATTTAATAGGGACAGGGGGACAGGGGGACAGGTTCCTCGTCCCACATATTATTAAAATCGGACGATTGTTTTGGGACAAGGGGCCTGACCCCTTGTCCCAAATTCATCTTCCAAGCCATCCCCCATCAACAGCTGCTAAATGACCATGTACATAATTGGAAGCTTCCGAAGCCAAATAGACGACGGTTCCCTTGAAATCATCGGGTTCTCCCCATCGATCTGCCGGGATTCGATCAAGAATTTGTTTACTTCTGAGTGGGTCGTCGATTAGGGCGGTATTCATGTCTGTTGCAATATAGCCTGGGACGATTGCGTTTACATTGACACCTTCTTTTGCCCATTCGTTGGACAAGGCTTTCGTTAGTTGTGCCACACCGCCTTTTGCTGCAGCATAGGCGGGAACGGTCAATCCTCCCTGGTAAGAAAGGAGGGAAGCGGTGTTGATGATTTTGCCTTGTCCTTTCGCAACCATGTGACGTCCTGCCTCCTGACATAATAACCAGACTACTTTTAAATTAATCGCAAGAACATCATCCCAATCGGATTCAGGGAAATCAACGGAAGGCGACCGGCGTTGAATGCCTGCATTGTTTACTAATATATCAATCTTTCCAAATGCGGAAATCACACTGGGTATGGCAGCCTTCACTTCTTCTTCCTTTTCAAGATCACATGAAATAATGGAGCATTTTCTGCCAAGCTGTTCAATTTGTTCCTTCACATCAGTCAGTTCCGGTTTTCTCTGTAGCAGGGCAATATCAGCCCCGGCTTCTGCCAAGGCGACTGCCATTGACCGACCGATTCCGCGAGTAGCCCCCGTAATGGCAGCTGTCTTTCCAGTTAGATCAAATAAATTTTTCACCATATGTATCTCTCCTTCTGCAGTTTTTTTACTTTTTATATAGCCCTATACGCAAAGTTTGTTGTGTTAACTACACGAATTGCAAAGTTCTGTCGTGCTAAATGGTGAGGGGAACTACTCGCTACCAACTAGCGTACGGCTGTTTACCACAGGAGCCTTCGCAGTTCCCCTCACCATCTATAGAGACATTAGTGACAAAAGCACTCAACTCTGAACACTTGAAAAAAGCTGTTTTCTATACATGTATAAGATTTATTCTAGTCTATAACTCACACTTAATAGTTGATTGGAACGGAAGGTGCTCGACTCCTGCGGGAATAGCGGGAAAGTTGAGACCCCACAGGGCAAAGCCCGAGGAGGCTCAACTCACGCCCCGCGGAAAGCGAGCACCTGGAGTGGAAATCAATCAGCACTCAAAGTTTATGAAAACAGCCTTTTATAGTATTCATTCGATTAGATTCGGAATAAAGGTAACGAGTGATGGAAACAGCACGATTAAAACGAGTGCAAAACAAAGCAAAAGAACAAATGGAACGGCACTCTTCATAGCATGTTCAATCTTAACGCCGGATGAGGAGCATGCAACAAACAGGCAGACACCTACTGGAGGAGTCAGTGTTCCAATTGCAATATTAATAACGATCATGACACCAAATACAACGGGATCCATTCCTGTACTCAAAGCAATGGGCAATAGGATTGGAACAAACATGATCAGCAGGGCAAGCCCTTCAATGAACATGCCGCCAATGATAAAGATTAAGTTAATGACGAGTATAATAAAGAACGGGCTGTCAGATACGCTTGTGATGAGACCACTCAAGATCTGTGGGAAGTTGTGACTCACAAGGATCCAGCTGAACAAAGAGGAAGCCGCTATGATCAGCAGCACATTTGCTGAACTGATGATTGCTTCCATGAAAATCGATGTCAAGTCACGTAATTTAATGCTTCTATAAATGAACAATCCAAGGATTAAGGTATAGACAACAGCAATGACACTGGATTCTGTAGGTGTAAAGACGCCAGTTAAAATCCCCCCGACAATAATAACCGGAGCGAATAAAGGAAGTATCGCCTTTTTGAAACTGTCTATGAAATAGTTGAATGAAAACGAATTGGACTTCGTTACACCATAATTTTTTTTGCTGCAAATGATCCTGGCCGCAACCATAAACAGAACACCAATGAGTATACCGGGGATAATCCCTCCTAAAAACAACTTCCCGACAGAAATACTTGCAATCCCGCCTAACACGACCATCGGAATACTCGGAGGAATAATAATTCCAATCGATCCTGATGCTGCTTGCAAGGCGGCAGCAAATCGTGCAGGATAGCCCAGTTTAACCATACTTGGCGTCATCACGCTGCTGAGTGCAGCTGTATCAGCAGGAGCGGATCCGGAAATTCCTCCCATCATCATGCCGGAAGTGACACTCACATAACTCATGCCGCCTTTCGTCCACCCGATAATGGAATCTGCAAAGTTAACAAGTCTTTGCGTTAAACCGCTTTTATCCATGATCACACCGGTAAGCATGAAGAAGGGGATGGCCAATAATGTAAAGCTATTCATGGAAACGAACATTTTTTGTGGAATCAATACCAGCGGGACTATCCCTTCCCATAAAATAGTGATAATCGAGGCCACCCCTAAAGAGATCCCCACCGGAACACCCAAAATCAACAGTGCAAAAAATGCAATGAACAGTAATGTAATCATCGTTTCTCCTCCTTGGATGTCGCAAGTAATACGACAACAAAGATCAGCGCAATGAAACCTGACACAGGTATAATAGAATAAATGATTCCCAGATTAATAGGCAGTACAGCAGCCGTGCCAGACATATTCACCTCTACAAATTTAATTCCCTGCCAACATAACACGGCAAAAAATGATCCTGTAATGATATGTACAAGAAGCTTAATGCCTTTCGTTAAACCTTTCATTCTGTCGGCCACTGCCGTAATCGCAATATGTTTTTGCTTATAGATTCCCATTGTGATCCCTAAAAACATTAACCAAACAAAAATGTATCGATTAAGCTCTTCTACCCAGACCATCCCGCTCGAAAAAACATAGCGGAGGACAACCTGAGTGAAGACAAGTGAAACCAAAACGGCCACTAGGAATAGAACGGTGTACATCACCAGTTTTTCTATCCCATTGCTTATGAGTTTTAATGTTCTCACACGTCCCAACCTCCATTCATTTGCCTTGATCATCCATGAAAGGGAGGCTTGGAAGCCCCCCGTTTCAATCTACTTTGTATCCATGATCTGCTGAATAAGATCCTTGCCGAATTCATCGCTGTACTTGTCATATACAGGTTCAACGGCTTCTCTCCATGCTTCTTTATCCGGGTTTTCTTCTATTGTTAAATCACCTTCCTCTTTAAGGTATTGAATATCTTTCTTTTCATTGTCACGAATCAGCTCTCTCTCATAATCGCCGGCTTCTTTCGATGCCTCCGTCAGTGCCTCCTGGACATCCTTCGGAAGACTATTAAATTTATCAGGGTTCATAATAAGCAGCATGGCTGTATACGTATGACCATCTAAGACCATGTAATCTTGTACTTCATACATCTTCGAACTTTTTATGGCAAATATAGGTCCTTCCTGCCCATCCACAACCCCATGCTGTGCGGCCATGTAAAGCTCGGAAAATGGCATAGGTACTGCACTTGCCCCAAGCGTCTCTGTGGCAGAAGTTAATACCGGCCATTCAGGTGTTCTGATTTTCAATCCTTCCAGATCTTCCGGTGATTCCAAAGGACGTTTACTGTTTAAAAAGTGCCTGAACCCTGACTCCCAGTAGCTCATCACTTTAAAGCCGCCTTGTTCTTCCGCTTCACTTGCAAGCTGCTCCCCAACTTTACCTTGTAATACTTTATCTACATGATCGTAGTCCCTAAAGAGAAAAGGCAGATCAAACATGGAATAACGGGGATAATATTGTGTCACACTTCCAGTGGCCACAAGAGAGATATCCACTGTTCCCATCTTCGTACCTGCAGCGAGTTCTCCTTCATCCCCCAGTTGACTGTCATGATAGACATCGACTTTCACTTTCCCATCCGATTTTTCTGATACTAATTCCGCAAATTTTTCCGCCCCTGCATGGAATGGTGAAGATATCGGTTGATTGTGACCCAGCTTTAACGTAATCGTATCGGAGTCACCGGATCCACCGGCACTTTTTCCACAACCTGCTAACCCAATCATTAAGACAGCTGCAATGAGCAAGCTAAAAACATTGAACTTCTTATTCATCCTTATTCCCCCTTTTTTAATGTAACTGTATGAAACAGCATGAGAATACTGCAGATACTGAAGTGAAATTCTTAAAAATGTAACCGCTAACAAAAGGCTTCATAAAAAATCCTTTATTTTCCCCCTTTGCTAACGACTCAACAACCAATTGTGAAAATTCAGATTTAATATTATATATAATATTTGTGATTATATATAATTTAAAACGACACGTCAAGACCCCTATCTTTAAATAAAGCTATAGATAGGGGTCTTTGTTTAAGTCTATTTTTCAACCATTTTCATAATATGTTCTTTAAAAACGTTTTTAGCTTTCTCTACATCTCTTTCTTCCAGCGTTTCCACAAGGGCTTGATGATATTGATGTACTTCCTCTGGAAGGATTCGAACCTTTGGATTCAATAACGTGATGTATCTTCGAATATGATTCGTTAACATTCCCCAAATTCTTAAATATACATCTACATTTGCCCATTCAATGATTGTACGATGAAATTCCATATCCAACCGCGACTGAACAGCATAATCGTTCTCGCCGTTTTTCATTTTGTCCACGATATCATATAATTCACCGAAGTTTTTTTTGGTTAGATGCGGAAGAATCGCTTCAATAGCATCTGTTTCAATTTTTGCTCTTAATGAAAACATATGATACATTTCAACCTGGTTTATATCAGAGACAAAGGCACCCCGATACTTGATCGTATTAATGAGCCCTTCTTCCTCCAAGCCTCTAAGTGCTTCTCTTACCGGCACTTGACTAATCCCGAGCCTTTTTGCCACTTCTGTCTCTACAATGCGGTCGCCAGGCTCCAGCTTAAGCATAATAATATCCTCTCTAAGTTTCTCTTTCACCTCATCTTTGAGGGAAACAAGCGTGTTCACTTTTTTTGGATTCGCCATTTTAACCGACCGTCCTTATCGTTTTAGATTCGTGAGATTATATATGATGAATTATATTGTATATAATTGTGGGTTGCAATGGGAAGCAGAGGGGCGGTTAAACCGTCCCCCTGCTTCGAAGGACAGGGGGACAGGTCCCCCGTCCCATAAATAAAGGTAGGTTGGTTCGTTCGTTTGGGACAAGGGACCTGTCCCCTTGTCCCAGTCCCATTCTATTAAAATAATATTCTGCAAAATGATTCCCCTTACAACCTTTCTTGTGTATAATCTAGCTAGCGGAAAATTTAATACATATTGTCGTAAACAGGTGACTTTAGTCGAACTGAAGTCATAATAGGGAAGTTGGTGAAATTCCAACGCGGTCCCGCCACTGTAATTTGGGAGCCGGCTGTTAATACCACTGTACATTTGTATGGGAAGGAACAGCGGGCAATGACCATAAGCCAGGAGACCTGCCTGTTACCGTGCACCAAAAGCCTACGAGGATAGGGAAGGTGTAAATCGCATCAATTTTGAATTTGAATCAAAATATGCCTTTTACACGTCATCTCTTTCTTCAGGAAGAGATGTTTTTTTAGTTTAAGATGAAAAAGGGGAGAACATAAAGTGAAAAAGATTAACTTGTTATTGCTTGCATCGCTGCTTTCTATCGGCGTCATTGCCGGTTGCGGAAGTAACGGAAACACAGATAATGAAAACGCTGGAGCTGATTCAGCAGATAAGGAGCAAGCTGAAAACCAGGAATCAGCAGCTTTTCCTGTAACAATCAAGGATGCGTTGGATAATGAGGTAACGATTGAAGAAGAACCGGAAAAGATTGTATCTCTTATCCCGAGTAATACCGAAATTGCTTTCGAATTAGGGCTGGGTGATAAAATTGTAGGTGTATCAGAATTTGATAACTATCCTCCTGAAGCGGCTGAAAAAGAAAAGATCGGCGGTATGGAGTTCAATGTAGAAAAAATCCTTTCCTTATCACCTGATCTGGTGCTTGCCCATGGTTCGGTAATGGGATCGGCAACTGATGCTCTCCAGCAGATAAGAGACGCTGGTATCACTGTTTTGGTCATAGAAGACGCTAAAAGTTTCGAAGAAGTTTACTCTACTATTGAAATGATCGGCAAGGCCACAGGTGCTGATGAACAGGCCGAAGAAACCATCGGGAAAATGAAAGATGATCTTCAGGCGGTGAAAGATAAAGCAGCCCAAGTTCCAGAAGAAGAGAAAAAGAGCGTTTTTGTAGAAGTGTCTCCTTCACCAGAGATTTTCACTTCTGGAAGTAATACCTTCATGGATGAAATGCTTACGTTGATTAATGCAGATAATGCAGCTGCAGAACAAGAAGGCTGGGTGAAGATGAATGAAGAGGCCATCATCGCCCTGAATCCCGATGTCATCCTCACCACTTATGGGTATTACACAGAAAATGCGAAAGACTTAGTGTTAAGCAGAGAGGGATGGGAGGGTGTACCTGCCATCAAAAATGAACAAGTATATGATGTTCACTCGGATTTAGTAACGAGAACCGGCCCGAGGCTGGTACAAGGAGTAGAGGAGCTTGCAAAAGCGGTCTATCCGGATGTATTCAAGGAATAGTTTCGTATGGAGCTTCATATTTTCACTGCTGACAGGTATTTAGATGGGCACGATTTCATTCCCGGTATCTCATATTCTTTCGATCCCCGGTGCAAAGATTTTCCGTTACCCTGTCCTGCATTCTGAAGGTCAAATGTAGATCATTATCGTGAATCGTATCAAGCTGGTCCGGGCACTGGTGGCATTTCTTGTTGGAGCGTCTCTCGCAATTGCGGGAGCCGCTTTTCAATGTTTATCGAGGAATCCTTTGGCTGACCCTTATATTTTTGGGGGTTCCTAAGGTGCTTCAGTCGGAGCGATGATGTTCGTGGCGAATTTACGCTGAAAATGTACCTAGCGATGGAGGGATAACCAAATGACGGCAGAAATTATTTTTATATGTGGAGGAGTGCGCAGCGGAAAGAGTTCTTTCGCCGAAAGCAGGGCAGAATTTTATCAATCTGCCGTGCCTGAAGCAACCCTGCATTATATTGCCTGCAGCAGGGCGTTGGATGATGAGATGAGTCAAAGGATAAGAAGGCATCAGGCGGACAGAGAAAAATCGGAGCATAGTTGGATGACTTGGGAATGCCCGGTGAATATTGGTTCTTTGTCTGAAAACTTCTTCTCCAAAGATATCGTATTGCTTGATTGTGTGACGACTTTGCTGACTAATGAAATGTTTTTAGCAGAATCGATCAATGAACAAAAGTTGACAGAAAAGATCGTTGAGGATGTTAAGAAACTATCCAAGAATGCCGGCAAGCTCATCCTTGTCAGCAACGATGTTTTTTGCGAACCGGTTGCTGCTGATGACTTTGTGAAAAGTTTTACGAAAACTCTGGGAATGGCTCACCAAAAACTCGTTGAAATTGCAACTGAAGCCTATTCAGTTAAGAACGGCATTCCAGTGTTGAAAAAAGGAAGGGGACTACCGGCAGAATGAATGTCAAAGGTTATGTATTGGGATTGCTGGTCAGCCTTCAATTTTTCTCAAGTCTGCCAATTCCGATTTCAATAAAAATGGATCGAAACGTGATAAAAAGGACCGTCATGATGTTTCCGGTACTCGGGTTGATTATGGGCGGTATCATGGGCAGCCTCCTTTATTGCTTGAATGAGTGGACGAACCTTTCCTCTCTGGCACTTGCCTTTATCGTTTGGGTGTTGCCGATTATCCTTACAGGAGGTATACACCTTGACGGCTGGATGGATACCTCTGACGCTTATTTTTCCTATCAGGATAAAGAGAAACGTCTGGAGATCATGAAAGATCCGCGGGCTGGAGCATTTGCTGTTATATCCGTCATCGTTCTGTTGTCTGCGCGCTTCCTATTTATCTATGAAAGTATGATGTTAGATTCTTTAGTTCTGGCATCCATGATCGGGGTCATTCCTTTTTTCAGCAGAATGATCATGGGAATCCTGATGGTAACAGGAAAAACGGCCAAGGAAGAAGGGATGGCGCATTACTTTAAACAGCACACAAGTCCCGTGTACCTGCTGACTTATTCGATTCCTTATGTTCTGATTGCTGTCATTTTCCTTTGGTTATTGCCGAATATAGCCGATTTGTTCTTGCTGTTCACGTTGGCTGCAGTATTGCTGAACCTGTGGATCAGACGCCAGACAATCAAGTGGTTTGGAGGCATCACCGGAGATACACTTGGGGCATCAGTGGAAGGAGCTGAGACACTATTATGGATGATCGTGTGGTTGTCGGCTTATACCGGCATGGCCTGACGGAAGAGAATCGCGCTAAAAAGTATATTGGCTGGCATGATGCCATTTTACCGGAGGCAAGCCGCAACGAATTGGTTCAGCAAGCTCCTCTGTATTCTTCATATGAATTGGTCATCACCAGTGATCTAGCACGGTGTAAACAAACCGCAGAAGCACTGTTTCAAGATGTTCCTCATCTGGAATCTAATTTATTCAGGGAACTCCATTTTGGAGAATGGGAAACGAAAACATACGAGGAACTAAAATCGAATGGAGGTTACCGGGAATGGCTTAATGACTCAAGCATTCAAATACCGGGCGGCGAAAGCCTCGGCGGTTTCCATGAAAGACTTAGAATGGGCTGGCTGCAGGTAAAGGATATAGTCATTCGTGATAGGCACGGCCCGAAATGTGTCAAAAATTCCGGCAGTCATCTACCTTGTGACTGCCAAACTAAGAGGATAGCGATTGTCACTCATGGCGGCGTTATTAGACATTTATTGACAAAATTGACGGCAGAAGAAAGAAGTTTTTGGGAATGGCAGATCCCATTTGGCGGAGGGTATGAATTGAGTTGGACAGCCGATGAATGGAGGAGTGGAAAAACATGCAGTTCGTTACGGGCGGTGCCTTCAACGGGAAATCTGAATGGGTGAGGAAGACCAATAAGCAAAAGCTTGCGTGGCTGAAAGGATCTGAAGAACTTACTCTCCCTCAGCCTGATTCGTTTCAGAATACAGTTGTACTGGAAGGCTTCGAATATCTTATTCTTAATGAAGTCAGGAAAGAGAAAGAAATTGAAATGATCAGAAGCGAATTTCAATCACTGTTTGAAAAGTGGATGAATTGGGAAGAAACATCAGCGTCCCGAAACGTGATATGGATTGGATCTGATATTGGGCGGGGAATAGTACCTGTTGATCCTGCTGAAAGAAAGTGGCGGGATCTTACAGGATGGGTATATCAGGATCTAGTCAAGCTTTCCGATCATGTCTATGAAATCTGGTTTGGTTTGCCGCAGAGGCTAAAATGAGCGAAGGATGCCTTCGTGAACGATAAGAATTTTACCAAAAGGAGAAGGAATCTATGAAAATATACAGCCGGAAAGGCGATAAAGGCAGGACCAATATCATAGGAGGTCGTGTCGATAAGGATGATGTAAGGGTAGAGGCATATGGCACGATCGATGAGTTAAATTCATTCGTAGGGAAAGCTGTGTCTGAATTGGACAAAGGTATGTTCCAGGACCTTCTCGATGACCTGGAGAAAATTCAGCATGAACTCTTTGACTGTGGCGGGGATCTGGCGAATGCGACGGATAAGATTCCGATGAAGCTTAAAAGCGAAACGATTGATTATCTCGAGGAGAGGATTGATCAGTATATTGGGGAAACCCCGCCGCTAGAGAAATTTATCCTTCCAGGAGGGGCAGGACCAGCGGCAACGATCCACATTGCCCGTACTATCAGCCGAAGGGCTGAACGGCAAATCGTCAGTCTTATCAAATCAAATGCAGAAATTCCTGAAGTGACTTTGCAGTACATAAACCGCTTATCTGACTATTTTTTTGCTCTGGCAAGGGCGATCAATCACAGAATGGGATTGCAGGATGTTGAATATGAAAGAAGTGCAAACGTCTTTTCTTCAGCTCGAAAAAAGGTGAATCCCCATGAAAAGAACGAATAAGCTTACATTACTCGCACTCTTTGTTTCACTTAGTGCTGCAGGAGGCATGATTAAAATCCCTGCCGTTGTTGGAAGCGTTGCCTTGGATTCACTTGCCGCACTGCTTGCAGCTTCTATTATAGGCGGCGGGTTTGGAGCTGTCACAGCCATGTCCGGGCACTTGATCTCCTCAACTTTAGCAGGTTTTCCGCTGGGACCGCTCCATGTGTTGATTGCAGCCGAAATGGGAGGAGCAGTCTGGTTGTTTGGTGTGGTGTTCAAAAAATCTCCAGTGATTGCGGCAGGTTCGTTCTTTATCATCAATGCTTTTATTGCTCCGCTTCCGTTTATTTTTATTATTAGCAAAGCGTTTTATTTTTCAATTCTTCCTTCCCTATGCATCGGGGCTTTCCTGAACCTGACAATTGCTCATTTCGCTTATCCCCCTTTAAACCGTTATTTTCAAGAAAAGGTCAGGAGGCCATCATGAGAGACGTCAGCATCATTCCTTCATCTTCAAATGAAGAAATCATCGTCGCAACGGATAACAGCGGCGGGATCGGGACAAAGGAAGAGGATGCAGTCAAAGTGGATGATCGAATCACCGCCTATTACTCAACCCGGGTAGCGGTAATGGAAGTTTTGGCAGTCAAAGCAAAGCCTTTTTCAGTCATCATCCACAATTTTTCGGGAGATAACGTTTGGGAAGCGTATAAAAAAGGAGCAGAGACCGCTCTAAAAGAAGCTGAATTAGAAGAAGTTTTGATCACAGGCAGCACAGAATCCAACTTTCCTTTAAAACAGTCCGCCCTCGGAATCACCGTTCTTGGCAAAAGGCCGGTTGTTAAAAATGAGAAGGCACTTGAACATGGGTATTCGTATGCTGTAATAGGTGCCCCGTTAACAGGGAATCAGGTTCTGGATAATATGGAAATGGCTGCACCTTTAAGCCTGTTCACCACATGCTGCAGGCATCCAGTCATTCGGGATTTAATTCCTGTTGGTTCAAAGGGTATTCTGGAAGAGCTTAGGGTATTAACGGGTAATGCTTCATTGACAGAAAAGAATGTGCAATGTCCCCTCGACATGTTTGTGTCAGGTGGTCCTTCGACATGCTTTTTAGTGAAATTGCGGGAAGAAGATGAAGGTGAAGTTAGGGAACTTGCTGGGTGTTATTATCATTCGTTGTTGATTAGGAAGTAAAGGAGCAAGGGGTCGGCGGTTCTCTTGCTTCCTTTTACATTGAAAGATTGTAAAAACTATGTTATCTCTAATGACAGCAATATATCCTCATTAACCTTCAATATCCCTTTAAACCAATCTTAAGAGAGCCTTAACTTCGTTATTCTACATTCATCCAAACATGTTTCATAATTTCCGCCACCTCATCCCTACAGTTGAGATCTTCCTCTCAAACCTTTCTACTTTAGATTTAATTAAATATTGGAAGAGGGAGATACCTCCCTGCGCTTTTTATGCTTAAACCCCCACCAAGACATATTTTTATAAAATTAAACATTATAACGTTATATTGAATTATCAAAATATTAATGTTAATCTATTTTTGTAAACAAAAACGCTTACATTTTAAAAATAATAGAAAGGGTTGGTAGGCATGGCATCTACATTCGTATTGCGGAATGTAAAAACGACAGATGGAAAAGCTGCAGATATTGTAGTATCCAACAAGAAAATTGCAGACATTGCTCCGCCTGGTACAGGAGTCGGAGAAAGAATAATAGATTTTCACCATCAAGTGTATGTTTCCAGCGGATGGATTGACATGCATGTACACGCCTTTCCGGAATTTGATCCTTACGGAGATGATATAGACGAGATTGGTTATAAATCAGGTGTCACTACCATTATTGATGCGGGAAGTACGGGAGCTGATAGAATACAAGACTTGGTTCGCAACTTGAAAAAAGCAAAAACCAAAGTGCTTGTCTTCCTCAATATCTCTCATATCGGATTAGAGCGGATTGATGAATTATCAAATCTCTCTTGGCTAAATGAAGACAAATTACATAAATCCATTGAGGAGAATCGCGATTTTATCGTTGGGCTTAAAGCTAGAATCAGCAGAAGCGTAGTTGGTTCAAATGGTATAGAACCTTTAAAAATGGCACGTGAATTTTCAACGGATACCAATCTGCCGCTTATGGTTCACATTGGTTCTGGGCCGCCAGATATTAATGAAGTCCTTGATTTACTTAGGGAACATGACATTATTACTCATTACTTGCATGGTAAAAGGAATAATTTATTTGATGATTCTGGTAAACCTCTTCCTGCTTTCCTGGAAGCAATCGAACGAGGCGTTCATTTAGATGTTGGACATGGTAATGCAAGTTTTTCCTTTTTAGCTGCAGAGCGAGCAAAAGAACATGGAATAAAATTTGACACCATCAGCACAGATATTTATCGGAAAAACAGGTTGAATGGCCCGGTCTATAGCATGGCAAACCTCTTAACAAAGTTTTTGTACTTAGGTTACTCTCTTACGGAGGTGATTGATGCAGTTACCGTGAATGCTGCAAAATGGTTACAAAAGCCGGAGCTTGGAAGGATTGCAGCAGGAGATATGGCGAGCCTTACGTTATTTTCTGTGGAAGATCAAGCGATTGTATTGAGAGATTCTGAAGGGGTAGAACGAATTTGTGACAAAAATATTGTGGTAAAAGGAGTGGTTATAGATGGAGAATACATTGAATGCTAAATATGGATTAAAAAGAGTGATTAATGCAAGTGGAAGAATGAGTGTTTTAGGTGTTTCCTCTCCAACGGATACGGTAATGGAAGCTATGAAAATTGGTGGACAAAATTATGTTGAAATATTCGATTTGGTAGATAAATCAGGCTCTCATATTGCCGGTCTACTAGATTCTGAAGCAGCAATTGTCGCGAATTCTGCTTCAAGTGGAATTGCCTTATCCGTCGCGGCCATTATCACGGAAGGTAATCGCCGGAAAAGTGAAAGACTTCACCAAGAAGGAATACCAAAAAACGAAATCATCATGCTAAAAGGCCATAATGTCCAATACGGTGCCCCAATCGAAACAATGGTGTATCTTGGTGGAGGAAAACTTCTAGAGGTTGGCTATGTAAATGAAGGGACAGCAGAGCATATTGAGGATGCAATCAATGAGAACACAGCTGCAATTCTTTACGTCAAGTCTCATCATGCCGTTCAAAAAAATATGATTTCGGTTAAAGAAGCTTGGGAAGTTGCTCAAGCGAATCATGTTCCTTTAATCGTGGATGCGGCTGCTGAAGAAGATTTGAAAAAATATGTGCAAATTTCAGATTTAGCGATTTACAGTGGATCTAAAGCCATTGAAGGCCCAACCTCAGGTATCGTGGCTGGGAAGCAAAAATATATCGACTGGATAAAAGTACAAATGCATGGTATCGGCAGAAGTATGAAGGTGGGGAAAGAAACGACCTTTGGCCTATTACAGGCATTAGATGAATATTTTCTCAAAAAGGATAATAGCAGGAAGGAAAAGGCAAGACTTGAAGTTCTTCAATCACTCAATTCAATTGAAGGTGTAACTGTAAGAGTTGTCCAAGATGAGGCTGGACGGGCTATTTTCAGAGCTCGGATTCAGATTGACCCGACGGTTGCCAAGACTACCGCGAAGGAAGTCAATGACAAGTTAAGAACTGGAGAAATCGCGATTTACACAAGGGACTACGGAATTCGTCAAGGATTCTTTGATATTGACCCGCGTCCACTGCAGAATGAAGAAATTTATATAATTGAAGAAAGATTAAAAGCTATTTTGGGAGGAAACGAATCATGAATATCGAGCAACATTTTTATCAAGATCGAGTGGCACTGAATGTGTTGGCGAATGGCATTGAAAATGCTAAGAAAGTGTTCGAGGCTGCTGAAGGGTATGTATTAGTAGGTGTGCTTTCAAAGGATTATCCAACAGTTGAAGAAGCTGTACGTTCGATGAAGGAATATGGAAGAGCCATTGATGATGCTGTTTCAATAGGTTTAGGTGGAGGAGATAATAGACAGGCTGCGATTGTGGCTGAAATTGCAAAATTCTATCAGGGTAGTCACATTAATCAGGTTTTCCCAAGTGTCGGTGCGACACGGGCAAATGTAGGGGAGAAAAGCAGCTGGATTAACTCTCTTGTTTCTCCAACTGGTCAAGTCGGTTATGTTAATATCTCGACTGGCTCATTTAGTGAGGAAGCAGAAAGCGCGATTGTTCCAATTAAATCTGCTATTGCACTCGTACGTGATATGGGAGGAAATGCATTGAAATACTTCCCGATGAAAGGGTTAAAACATGAAGATGAATTTCGTGCAGTCGCAAAAGCATGTGGTGAAGAAGGATTTGCCTTAGAACCAACCGGCGGCATTGATTTGGATAATTTTTCAAAAATATTGGAAATTGCATTGAAAGCACGTGTACCTAAAATTATTCCTCATGTCTATTCGTCTATTATTCATAAAGATACGGGTGAAACAAATGTTGAAGATGTAAGAACATTACTATCGATTACAAAAGATTTGGTTAGCCGATATGCCTAAAAAAGTGATAGCGTTTGGAGAAGTGATGATTCGTTTGATGGTTCCCGGTTACGAATTGCTAACACAAGCGAACACATTAAAATACTCGTTCTCAGGCACGGGAGTAAACGTCGCTTCTGCCATGACAAAGCTCGGCCATGAAGGATATCTTGTCACAAAATTACCAGATAATCCTCTAGGCGATGCGGCGGTTAGTTTCTTACAACGATTAGGAATCGGAAGAGAATTTATTTCCAAAGGCGGGCAATACATCGGGATGTATTTCTTAGAAAATGGCTTTGGACAGCGTGCAAGCCGTGTGACCTATACAAATCGCTTGGAAAGCAGCTTTAATACGGCAGAGGATACTGATTATGATATGGATTTGATCGCTGAACATGCTGATATCATTCACTTTTGCGGGATTACACTTGCCATGACAGACCAAGTCCGTGAGAAAATGAAAGTTCTTGCGAAAAGAGTAAAAGAAAAGGGTGGCGTTGTCTGTTTTGATTGTAATTATCGCCCCTCTTTATGGAATGGGGGCTATGCTCAAGCAAAACCTCATTATGAAGAAATGCTTTCTTTAGCAGACATTGTGATGATGAATGAAAAAGACGCAATGTTTGTTTTAGGAATGAAGACAGACAAAACATCAAAAGAGGAACAATTGAGAGAACTCATTCCAAAGGTGGCAAAATCCTTTGACATTCAAACCATTGCAGGAACGCATCGGGCAGTTAACAGCAATAATACCCATTCACTTAGAGGGTATATCTATAAAAACGACACATTTTTATTTTCAAGAAATAAAACATTTTCTGTATATGATCGAATTGGTGCCGGGGATGCTTACACCAGTGGGATTTTGCATGGAGAATTAGTGGGTTTTCCTGAAGTTAAGACAGTAGAGTTTGCAGCAGCAGCAGGCATGCTTGCGTGTACGATTGTTGGCGATACCCCAATGTCAACTGAAACTGAAATCCTGTCGGCGATGGCAGGAACGATTGAAGATATCAAAAGGTAAGGCAGGAGATTGGGATTGAATGTGAAACGAAATAAAGGTCCAATGTATTTACAAATTAAAGAAGTCTTGAAAGATCGGATATTAAATGGTGAATTTGCACTTCATACAAACATTCCCTCCGAACCTCAATTAGAACAAGAGTTCAATGTGAGTAAGATTACGGTAAGAAATGCAATTAAAGAACTTGTTCAAGAAGGCTATCTTGAAAAGAAAAGTGGGAAAGGAACGAAAGTCATTGCAAATGTTTCGGCTGCAAAGCTTTCAAAGGGAAAGCACTTTACAGAGATATTAGTAGAAGAAGGCCACCGGATTACGAAGAAAGTATTAAGCATTAAGAAGGTTGAAGTGATTCCGGACCCTACTATGCATTCTCAATTTGTGGATCATTGCTTGAAAATTGAGAGGGTCTTTCTTTTGGACGATGAACCGTATATTTACTTTAATCACTATCTTTTACTAAACGAAAATGAAGAAGATTTGAATGATATACAGATTAATTCTTTGTACCGCTATTTGGAGGAGCAGAATATTCGACTTGTATCCTTTCGGGATGAATTTACAGTAGCCCTTGCACCCTCTCACATTCATGAAACCTTAAAACTTGAAAAAGGAACAGCGGTATTAAAAAGAATCCGTCGGTCGCAAAATGAAGATGGGAAAATAGTGGAATATAGCGAAGGGTTCTATCATACCGAAAAGCATCATTATATTGTGACATATAATGATTACACTCAATAACAAAGGAAATGAGTGAAAATTGCGATTATACAAAAAATAATTGTGATAAAATGATTGAGAGATATAACTTTTAATATAGGTAAATAGTATAGAATATTTCGATAGATGTAGAAGGCGGGACAAGGAAAAGTAATGAATATTTGTCTCATTAATATCAAGATAGGGATTTGAGTGCAATGAAGAAATGGTTTCGTCGTTCTTTAAAGAATCAGTTGACTGTTCTTATCTTAATTGTTGTCTTAATCCCAATATGCCTTTTGGGCCTGTTTTCTTACTTTACGACAATCCAGGTTTCAAAAGAACGAGCCAATATATCAGGAAAAAGCTCCATCGATCAGCTCCATGCTGCAATCGAGTTTATCGTCAGTGATGTTGAAACTATGTCGGGATTTTTAATTGGAAATCAATCCGTGCAAGACTATTTAAGTCAAAAAGGAAACCTTTATACTCAACAGCGAGATATTTACGGGTTTCTATCAAATCTTGCATTTTCTAAACGTTATATTGAAAATATTTTAATTATGCCCATAAATGGAAATTCAAATATTGCCACTACCCTTACAACGGAAGATATCGAAATAGACGTCGAGAAGATGCCAAAAGGGAAATGGTGGTCAGTGAAAGAAAAAAACAGGACTCTAGATGGCAAAAAAGAGATGATTACGTTAACTAGACCAATTCGCAGCACGAATAATTATGAGTTGATTGGATATTTAGCGATTAGTCTCAATCAAAAGGTGATCACAGAATATGTGAATTCCATTGATCTTGAATGGAATGGGTCCGTTTTGCTTATGAATGACGGAAAAGTTCTTGCCGAGAACACACATAATAAGAGTGTTGATTTAGATATCTCAAGATTGAACCAATATATCAAGGACAGGAACCAGGATGAAAGCTTCATCTATCAATCTACGAACGAAAAAGCAACTGTTTTCACTAGGGACATTCCATCTGTGGATTGGGAATTGGTAGAAATCATTCCATTTAAGGAATACAGTTCTCAAAACAGTTATTTTCTTTGGTTAACGATTTATTCTGTTATTTTGGCAGCTCTGCTTAGTACGAGTCTTGTTATCTTTTTTATCTCGAAAGTGTTAAAACCTTTAACGTCATTGAAGGAATCCATTCAAAAATCAAATCCCGGAGATACGATTAAAACAGTCGATTCCTACACGGATAATGAAATTGGTGAATTGATTCGAACGTATAATGGATTAAACTATCGCATAGCTGAATTATTGGATGAGTTGAAAAAGAAAGAATCCCTTAAACGAACATTGGATATGCAAGCATTACAATCACAAATCAATCCGCACTTTTTATATAATACGTTGGCTAGTGTCCATTGGATTGCCTTAAGCACGAAAGCTTATGATATATCTAAAGTTGTTTCTCACTTAAGCAACTTTTTACGATTTAGTCTGAACAAAGGGAATGAATATTGCACGGTTGAACAAGAAGTAGGGAATTTAATTTACTATTTGGAGATATTAAAGATTCGCTATCCAAATAGTTTTCAGTTGGAATTATCAATCCCAGATGAAA
This sequence comes from Mangrovibacillus sp. Mu-81, assembly GCF_036867415.1. NCBI lineage: Bacteria > Bacillati > Bacillota > Bacilli > Caryophanales > Bacillaceae > Mangrovibacillus > Mangrovibacillus sp. Mu-81. The sequence continues at coordinate 431,953 of NZ_JBAJHU010000002.1, read as the reverse complement.
TCAAACAACATTCAATGCTCAAACTTGTCCTTCAACCATTAATCGAAAACAGTATTAATCATGGCTTTTTCAAGGTTGAGAATTATTATGGAATGATTCATGTCACTGCAAAAGAACAAGACGGCTATATGCTTTTTGAAATAAAAGATAATGGAATTGGGATTCCAGACGAGAAATTAAAAGAACTGAACGAACAATTTAAGAAGGATCCAGTGAATGAAATGGTCATAGGGAAGAATTATGGACTTCGAAATGTAAACTTACGACTCATTTTACATTTCGGGAAAAACTCGGGATTGACGATCGACAGCGAAATCAACAAAGGAACAGTAGTCAGGTTTTCTGTTCCAATAAAGGGAAGATGATGGAATGAAAGTTTTAATAGCTGATGATGAGATTATCATTCGAGAAGGGATATCAAAGGTCATCCCATGGAGTGAATTAGGATATACCTTATTAAAACCGGTGTCGTCTGCCGAGGAAGTAATCAAACAACTGGAAATCGAATGTCCGGATATCCTTATATCAGATATCCGAATGAAAGGGATGACTGGTCTGGAACTGGTCTCTTACATTGCTGAAAACAATTACCAAATTGAGTCAATATTGCTTACTGGTTATGATGATTTTGAATATACTCAGGAAGCAATCCGTCAGAATGTTTGTGATTATTTATTAAAAACCAGCTCTCCCGATGAGATTATATCAGCAGTAGAAAGAGCAAAGAAGAGATTAGAAAAAGTGAAAGAATATGACCTGTTGAAAGTTTCAGAGGTAGAGCGGACCGTAAACAATTTCCTAAGGGAAGCCATACAAGATGAGTCCCGAAAGTTTGACTATGAAATACTAATTGGAGCCAATCCTGTTTTTGAAAAACCGCCATATCAACTTATGCTTATTGATGCATCTGATAACCCTGGTCATATTCAAGCCCGTGAGGAATTATGGAATAGTTATATCAATGGGAAGTGGTTCGGTTATCATAATCATCTATTGATTATTGTGAAGCGCGAGAAATATTTAAAAGATGATTATCTTTTACAGATTGCCTCAAGAAGAATAAAAGAAATCTATCAAAAGCCAATCATAATGGGTTCGATTGTAAGCTCACTAGACGATTTGCCCAATTTGTATAAACAAGTGACTTCTTTCATTCCATATCAATGGATATTGTCAGATCGTTCAAGAGTGATGGAGAAAGATATTGTCGATCGCAAAGGCATCTCCTATAAGGATTACATGACAACACATAAAAATGAGCTCATGGAATGTATTAAACAAGGAAACGAAGAAAACTTGAAAAGATGGATCTCTGCATTTGTTGAATGGTTATTTCACCACCCGGATGCCACACCAAAGTCGATTCAATTCTATGTGCAGCATTTATATATTGAAAGTATTCGATTTATTAATCAGTTTGGACAGAAGAAAAGCCAAGAGAATTATGAATCAATGCCACCTATCCAGACGTGGTTTGAACATCCGAAGGAAGAGTTGTTTTCTCTCTTTGTGGTGATCTTAAGGAATTTTAAACGGAGTTATCAAAAAAATACGAATTATGTTGAAGAATCGATTTTATATATGGAAAAGTGTCTTGGTGAGCCGATCACATTAAAAGAAGTTGCAGATAAAATTCCAGTCCACCCCAATTATCTGAGCGAAGTCATTAGGAGGAAAATGGGGAAATCCTATGTTGAACTTTTAACAGATTTACGTATTAAAAAAGCTGTAGACTACCTGACATACACCTCGGTAAGTGTAAAAGAAATAGCACATTTAGTAGGATATACGGACAGCAAATATTTTACGAAGATTTTTAAACGCTATTATGACATGACACCTTCTCAGTATCGGGACAAGCATTCACATATTAATTGATTAGGTTCTGTTCGTTTTCCATAGTTGAATGTAGTGAAAGGCGGAGGCTTATTTCCTGCTTGCGATGTGAATTAAAGGAAGATTACTCAATTTGGAACGGAAATCAATATATATTACACAAGGGAGATGTAGTATTATGCGAAAACTGGGTGTATCGATTTATCCTGAAAAATCCATTCCGGAAGAAGATAAAAGGTATTTAACAGTAGCGAAAGAGAATGGATTTTCCCGTGTCTTTACCTGTTTGCTTTCAGCAGAAAAATCAAAGGATGAAATTGCAAAGAAATTTAAGGATATTATTTCTTATGCAAAGGAACTAAATATGGAAGTCATTCTGGATGTAGCACCATCCATATTTGACTCCCTCGGAATTAGTTATGATGATCTTAGTTTCTTTGCTGAATTAGGGGCAGATGGAGTGCGATTAGATGTTGCCTTTGATGGGAAGACAGAAGCCAAATTATCGTATAATCCATACGATTTAAAAATTGAATTGAACATGAGTAATGATATTGATTATGTAAATAATATCTTTTCACATCAGCCAAACCGACATACGATCATCGGGTGTCATAATTTTTACCCGCAAAGATACACAGGATTAGCATATGATTACTTTGTGAGTTGTTCGAAACGATTTAAGAAACTTGGAATCCGAACAGCTGCCTTTGTTTCATCTTCAAACGGAAATCTGGGTCCATGGAGTATTAACGATGGTCTATCCACATTGGAAGAACATCGTAACCTGCCGATTCACATTCAAGCAAAACACCTCTGGGCAACCGGCCTGATTGAGGATGTCATTATTGGAAATGCTTATGCAAGTGATGAGGAAATTATCAAACTGGGTAAATTAAACCGATATGTATTAGAGCTTGAAATCGAGTTGGAAGATGGAATATCCACTTATGAAAAACAAATCATCTTTAATGAGGAACATGTTCGTAGAGGGGATATCACGGAATACCTAGTCCGATCCACCGAGGTAAGAAAAATATACGCAAACCATCCAATTATTCCCCTCGGAGCGAACAAACAACTAGTGGGGGATGTGGCAATTGGCAATGATACATTCGGGAAATACAAGGCGGAACTCCAAATCGTGTTGAAAGAAATGCCAGAGGATGACCGGAAAAATATTGTGGCAAAAATAGTCCCTGAAAATCTATTTCTATTAAATTACATTAATCCGTGGACTACCTTCACGTTCGTAGAAAAAGAGTAGTTCTGAAAGCCCGAATAATGATAAGCCGAATCTTTTTATAGATTCGGTTTTTAAAATCTGAATTTTTTTAATATTCTTCGATTTGTCTCCCTTTATCTGTGGAATGCCCACCTTACCAAAATGAAAGCGCTATTATAAGCTAGATATATAAATAATAAAGGAGTGGTCAATTTGAAAAAGTTCTTCGTAATGGTATTAGTCCTTCTTCTCGCTTTAGCTGGATGCAGTGGAACCGGAGATAAAGAAGGTGCTTCTGGGAAAGACTCTGGAAAAACAAAAATATCAGTCTGGCATAACTTTGCCGGGGATGATTTACGTGCAAGAAAAGTAAGAGATATGATTACTCAATTTGAAAAGGACCATCCGGATATTGAAATCGATGCACAAGCCATTCCAGTTGATGGATATCGTCAACGAGTAAGTACGGTTGCTGCTGCGGATGAGCTTCCTGATGTCTTTTTGACGTATGCTGGCAGTTTTACAGATGAATTCCATAAAAGTGATTTAATTCAACCTATTACTCAATTATTCGAAGAAAATCCTGAATGGAAAGACTCCTTCTTAAAAGGTGCATTAGATCCATACAACTATGACGGAGAATTATACTCAGCACCAGTTGCGATGTCTTCAACCTCTTTCCTATATTATAACAAGTCACTATTCGAAGAACATAACTTGGAGGTACCGGCAACTTGGGACGAGTTTATTGAAACCATCGACTTCTTTAAGGAAAAAGATATTACACCTCTTGCAATGGGGAATAAGGCTCCTTGGGTAGCACAATCTACAACATTTGGTGCGATTGCGGACCGGGTAACAGGTACAGAATGGTTCATGAATGCAGTTAACCAAGATGGCGCATCATTTACAGATCCAGTATTCATTGATGCATTAGATAAATTTAAAGAACTTGTGGATCATGAAGCGTATTCTGATGGCGCAAACAGCATGGACAATACTCAAGCTGAACAGTATTTTGCCCAAGGAAAAGCTGCCATGATGATTAATGGTTCTTGGACAATTAGCAGTTTAGCTGCTTCGGGATCAGAAGATGTATTAGCAAACATCGGGATCACAACAGTACCGGCAATTGAAGGCGGTAAAGGTGCAGGAAATACAATTACGGGTGGTCCAGGTGGAGGATACCTATTAAGCAGTAAAACAGAAGGTGCTGCCAAAGAAGCCGCGTTAGAGTTAATTTACACATTAAGTAACGGAGAAGCACAAAAGGCTATTGCAGAAAGTAATTCAATGGTTATGTATGATGTTGAACTTGATCAAAATACGGCAGATCCATTATTTTATGAAGCATTTAACCTTGTAAAAGGTGCTGAGTTCGCCCCTGTATATGATTTGCACTTAACGTCTGCAGCGGCTGAAGCAGTCAATAATGGATTACAAGAAATTATGCTTGGTGGGGATGTAGAAAAAGTAGCGGAAAATATACAAAACGCACAAGCAGCAAATAAAGATTGATCGTAAAGTTACAAACGAAGTTGATTGGAGCGAAGGGCACTGAGCGAAAGTGCCCTGGCTGCAGTCAATGGAGCTTAAATAAAAAAGCCAATGAGAGGAGGGGATTGTATGCAATCAGGACTAAAGTTAAGAGGGTTGTTAGTAATGACGTTACTTCCTGCTCTTTTGCTTTACAGCTTTTTCGTCATCGTACCCATTTTCTGGTCTTCCTATTATGGCTTTTTTAGTTGGTCTGGATTGGGTGAAGCAACCTATATTGGATTTCAGAATTATATAGAAGTCATTCAAGATCCTGTATTTTGGAGGGCTTTTAAAAATAACCTTATTATTGTAGCAGCATCTGTGTTAGGACAAGTTCCAATCGCCCTCGGACTTGCTTTAATACTGAGGAAGAGCAGCTTATTCCAGCGCTTTGTTCGCTCGGCTGTCTTTTTACCAATGGTTATCTCTACAGTTGTAGTAGGTCTTATCTGGGGTTATATTTTTGATCAGGAATTCGGGATTGTGAATAATTTATTAACCGCAGTAGGACTTGAAGAATGGACGAGAGCATGGCTTGCTGACCCATCTGTGAATATGTATGCAGTTTCTGTACCGATAATATGGAACTATATTGGCCCCTATTTGATCATCTTTATCGCTGCTATTCAAAACATGCCTGCAGAAATTGAAGAGGCTGCGTTACTTGATGGTGCTACCGGATGGAGAAAATTATTCTACATTATTTTACCGAATATGTGGGGAACCATTAAGGTTGTCATCATCTTATGTATTTCTGGGAGTTTAAAAGCTTTTGACCAAGTATTTGTCATGACAGGTGGCGGACCGGCCCAGTCAACTGAAATTCTGGCAACCTATATGTACAATAATACCTTCATGGTGTATCGATACGGTTTCGGTTCTGCAATATCCACTTTAATCATTATATTAAGCTTGATTCTAATCGGGATTAGCCAAATATTAATGAGGAAAAAAGATTAGGGAGGTGCCGGTAAGGTGATCACTCAAACTCAAACTTATAAAAAGAAATCCTCTTTAGATTTCTCATTAAAAGCAGGATTATTTAAAACAATCAAAGTTTTGTTTCTAACGCTCTTTTCTTTATTAATGATATACCCGTTATACTGGTTGATTACGAGTGCTTTTAAAACGAATGAAGAAATCTTTGCATCTCCTTACTCTTTCCCAACAAGCGTTGCGTGGGAAAACTTTACCAGGGCATGGGAAGTAGCCAACCTCGGACAGGCGATGATTAATTCCTCGATTGTTTCAGTTAGTGCAACTGCATTGACAGTTTTCCTTGGAGCATTAACGGCTTATGTATTATCACGATTTACGTTTAAGTTAAAAGGATTTTTAGTCGTTTTGTTTTTACTGGGTATGTTGATACCGGTTCATAGTACGTTGGTTCCTTTATTTACGTTGATGAATTCAGTTGGCCTCTTAGATAGTTATTGGGCCCTTATATTACCTTATACTGCATTTGAACTCCCAATCGCCATCTTTTTGACTGTTGCCTATATGAGTGCAGTACCGAAGGAGTTAGAAGAAGCGGCGGTTATAGATGGAAGTGGATACTGGGGGATATTCTTCAAGATCATGCTTCCATTAAGTGTGCCGGCATTATCAACAGTTGCGATCCTGGCATTTTTACGATATTGGAATGAGTTTGTCTTTGCGTTGGTATTTATCAATGATAGTGCATTAAAGACATTGCCATTAAGCTTAGCAGTGTTCTCCGATGGATTTAGTACAGATTACGCGCTTACGATGGCTGCGATGACAATCGCTGTCATTCCAACCATCATCATGTATGTTCTTTTCCAAGAACAGATTATGAAAGGCATGGTAGCAGGAGCGGTTAAAGGATAATGAGTAATAGTAAAAGGCGGTGTGGCAGATGAATGTTATCCTTTCAAAATACGTTTATGTTCTGCAGAAAATATATTGGTTTGCCTACTTGCAAGTGCTGTGGATGTTATTTACTTTACTTGGATTAGGTGTATTTGGAATTTTCCCTGCCACGCATGCTCTAATTACGGTCTTAAAGGAAAAAGACTTATCATCTGGAGAAGCATTTCGTGAATTCCGAAATGCTTTTACCTGTTCCTTCATAAAATTGAGCGGAGCGGCACTCATATGGCATTTCATGTTCCTTCTAATAAGCACCAATCTATTGATCTTTCAATCGATCTATCTCAAATATTTAGTAATGGGTATGATTGGGTTGCTTTTTTTAAGTATGATTCACTTTTTTCAGTACTTAGAAACGAATCAACCAATTGTCTCACAAGTCAAAAGGGCATTTTCATTCGTCTGGGTTTTACCAAAAAATAATGCAGGTTATTTTTTTATTCTAGTTTTAGAATTACTTGCCATTGCCTTTATACCTGGAATTACCTTCTTTTTCGGGATAAGTATTGCCGCATATTTCATCGTGAAAATAGGAAATTCCGAGGAAAACAAGAGGCTGCAAGCAAAGCTGGCTGAAAGGAGCATCTCATGACCAAGAAGGGATTGAAGGTTGTCACGATTGGCGGGGGATCAAGTTACACACCAGAACTGATCGAAGGGTTTATCAAACGCTATGAATCTCTTCCAATTAAAGAATTGTGGCTTGTTGATATCGATGAAGGGGCAACAAAATTACATATCGTAGGAAATCTTGCGAAAAGGATGATCAAAAAGGCGAATATCCCAATGGAAATTCACTTAACCTTGGACCGCCAAGCCGCCCTTAAGGATGCGGATTTTGTGACCACACAATTTCGGGTTGGACAATTAAAAGCAAGAGCAAAAGATGAAGAAATTCCACTGCGATATGGTGTGATTGGGCAGGAAACGAACGGACCAGGAGGACTGTTTAAAGCACTCCGTACTATCCCTGTTATATTAGAGATTGTGAATGAGATGGAAGAACTATGTCCAAATGCGTGGCTTATTAACTTTACCAACCCTGCAGGGATGATTGTGGAAGCCATTTGCAGATATTCGAATTGGGAAAAAGTTATTGGGGTCTGCAATGTTCCAATCGGGATGGAAAGAGGAGTTGCAGAGGCACTGAAGGTAGAGCCGGAACGAATCCGCATTGATTTCGCTGGATTAAATCATATGGTATTTGGCTTAACAATTTACCTTGATGGTGAGGACATCACCGAAAGTGCAATCAACAAATTGGCTATGAATGAAAGAGAAATCAATATGAAAAATATTAAGAATCTAACCTTTGAACCGGATTTTTTGAAAGCGTTGAAGGTTCTTCCCTGTCCATATCACCGGTATTATTATAAACAAAAGGAAATGTTAGAGTCAGAACTACAAGACTATGAAGAAAAAGGGATTCGTGCCATGGTGGTTCAAAAGTTGGAAGAGGAGCTTTTTGAACTCTATCAGGATGAAAACTTGCACGAAAAGCCAAAACAATTAGAAGAACGTGGCGGCGCGTACTATAGTGATGTGGCGTGTAACCTGATTGATTCAATTTATAATGACAAAGGTGATATTCAGACTGTGAATACACTTAACAAGGGATCCATCGCAAGTATCCCGGATGATTCAGTCATAGAGGTCAGTTGTGTCATCACAAAAGATGGACCCAAACCTCTTACCATTGGGGATTTACCGGTTCCTGTACGAGGTCTTGTTCAGCAAATCAAATCATTTGAAAGAACCACAATCGATGCAGCAGTAACAGGGGAGTACCACACAGCCCTCTTGGCTATGACAATCAATCCACTTGTTCCGTCGGACACATTAGCCAAACAAATCCTGGATGAAATGCTTGCGGCACACAAGGAAAATCTCCCTCAGTTTCAATAAGGAGGGTGTCAAGGGCAAAGAAAACAGGTCTATTGTCATATTAGTTATATTCAGTAAGCATAAGTCAAAGAATGAGGCGATGAAATGGATACATACATTTCTATTGATATTGGTGGTACTTTCGTAAAGTATGGAGTAATTGGATCAGATAGTAGCATTTTAGAACAAAACAAAGTAAAAACACCGAAGACCTTGGATGAATTATTACAGTTCATCCATCGATATGCTGACTTGCATAGGGAAGTAAAAGGAATTGCCATCAGTTCGCCTGGTGCAGTCTCAAGTGAAGGTATTATATATGGGGCAAGTGCCATTTCTTATATCCATGGTCCGAATATCAAGCATTTAATTGCAAGTGAAACCCATCTGCCCGTATATCTGGAAAATGACGCCAACTGTTCGGGATTAGCCGAAGTCTGGGCAGGGGCAGCAAAGGGTAAAGAGGATGTTGTGATTATTGCAATTGGAACAGGAATTGGAGGGGCCATCATTAAAAAAGGAAACTTACATAAAGGAGCCAATTTACATGGTGGTGAATTTGGCTTGATGTTACTTAATCCAAATAAGGAAATGGATCCTAATGGATGGGTAAGAATGGAATCAACCGTTTCTATGGTGAAAAATGTAGCAAGACGTAAGCGGATTGATGCAGATTCGCTTTCCGGTGAAGAAATCTTTCGCTTAGCAGAATTGGGAGACCGGGATTGTATAGAGGGGATTGATCAATTTTTCCACCTCTTAGCCCTTGGAATCTATAATATACAGTATATCTATGATCCGGAGATTACTTTAATAAGTGGTGGTATCAGTGTAAGGGAAGATTTAATTGATCGAATCTATGAAAAACTTGACAATATTTTGGAGTCCATTCCCAATGCAACGATAAAACCCACTATTGCGGTATGCAAATTTCGACAAAATGCCAATCTTCTAGGCGCAGTATATGGATTAATAAATGAGATGCAATTGAATGTATCTGCCTTGGAGTAAAGCACAGAAGACTATTCTTAAATTGTAAAGAGGAGAGGGAGTTGCATTATTCATGGAGAAGTTGAACGTTATACCGAAAAACTTTATGTGGGGAGGAGCAGTCACTTCCTTCCAAACAGAAGGTGCTTCAGAGCAGTATGGGAAAGGATTGTCCATTGTAGATGCCAGATCTGTCCCGGAAAATTATTCAGACTGGAAAACGGCCATTGATTTCTACCATCGATATAAAGAAGATATCTCTTTATTTAAGGAGATGGGCTACAATGCCTATCGGACAAGTATCTCCTGGGCACGAATTTTTCCCGATGGTGAAGGAGAAGTAAATGAAGAAGGCTTACAATTTTATGACGACCTCTTAGATGAATTGATTGAAAATGGAATTGAACCTGTTATTACGCTGTATCACTTTGACTTACCATTAGCCTTGGCCAAAAAATATAATGGCTTTTCTTCCAGAAAAGTTGTCGATTTATTCGAAACATATGCCAAAACGGTCTTTACACGTTATAAGGATAAAGTGAAATATTGGCTAACGTTCAATGAGATTAATTTAGTTTTGCTAAATCCTGAATATTGGGGTGTTTCGGATCCGAACCTCTCAGAGGCATTAAAATATCAAGTATGCCACAATGTTCTAGTCGCGCATGCGAAGGCAACAAAAGCCATGCGAGAGATTATTCCGGATGGTAAAATGGGAGGAATGATTTCCTGCCTGCTGACATACCCTGCCACTTCAAAGCCAGAAGATATCCTTGCGAATTATAAAGCGAAGGAATTATTAAACGATTTTTACCTTGATGTTCTTACAGGCGGAGAATACCCTGCCTATGTGACCACTGACTTAGAATCGAAAAATATTCTCCCAGCATTCGAAAGGGACGATCAGGTACTGTTAAAGGAATATACAGTGGACTACTTATCTATTAGTTATTATCAAAGTAGAATTGTTCAGCATACCGAAGAACCAGGGATTACGGCTGGCATGACAGGAAATCCACATTTAACACTAAGCGAGTGGGGAGCGGCCATTGATCCAATCGGTTTAAGAATTGTCCTCAAAGATATGTATGCACGATATAAATTTCCAATCTTTATTACCGAGAACGGGATCGGTGTGAAAGAAGAGTTGAATGAAAATTTGGTGGTTCAGGATCACTATCGAATTGATTACCTGAAACAGCATATTGAACAAATGAAGATCGCAATCCAGGAAGGTGTAGAAGTGATGGGATACCTCACCTGGGGATCCACAGATATACTTAGCTCAAAAGGTGAAATGTCCAAGCGTTATGGCCTTATTTTTGTGGATCGGGGAGAAAAAGATTTGAAAAATATAAAGAGATACAGAAAAAGCAGCTTTTATTGGTTTAAAAAGGTAATTGAATCAAATGGTGACGAGCTTTAGGCACAACGTACGTTTCAAAATTAAAAAGTCGGATCGAAAATTTATGCCTCGTACCTGAATAGACTGTAAAAGAAAAGACTGCCTTCGTAAGAATGAGGCAGTCTTTTGTGTTGATTTAGTGTATGGCAGATCAAATATAGTATAAAGAAGATACTGTGTTATCCCTTCTAAAATGCATCCCCCCAAATAATATTACTATCTTCATAAACAATCAAGGAACTAGTAGTATTAAAGAAGTAAAGGAAATGAATGATATCTCTATAAGACAAGAAAGCAGGGAACCAAGGTGACAGGAACTACGTTTATAAAGCCTCTGTTCCCCTTGGTTTTCTTTTTTGGGGTTTTCTGGGACAAGGGACCTGTCCCCTAGTCCCGCACCACCTACTCCCGCAATCGCACCAAAATCCCATTCCCCCCTTCACTCACTTTGACCACGGCCGTCTTCACTTTTCCTTCCACATCGAGTCCTGTTCCTTCGGGGATGAAGAAGTGTTTGCTTCCGTAGGTGACCTGGGCGGTTTGGTCCCATGAGCTTGTGACCTTCCCGTTCAGGAGGACATCACCGGGTTTCTTTTCGTAAGGGGCATTCCATTCCCCGCTGAAGCTATAAACACCTGTATATTCGTGGATACTTTGTGCATTTTTCCACAGCACGATGGTGATGGGCCCGTTGTCATCGATGGAGGTGCCTTCGAGCTGGGAAATGGTGTAATTCAATTGCACATAGTCGCCCTGGAGGAGGGATCTCGGATCGACAGGCTGAAGCTCCAATTGGATTGTTTCCCCGTTTTGTAAAAGGGTTTCGTTTGAATAGACACTATACCCGATCCAACCCCCTTGGAGGCAGATGATGAGGAGGATCCCAAACCTTTTACCGGCAATCATCGAGCGAGACTTCTGATCGGGGCCGGCATTTCTGTCCAGGTATGCAGCCGCCATCATGAAGAGTACTCCTAATACGGCTAAGAGCAGGGATTTATGGACGAGCTTCCAGGCAAGATCGTAATACAGCTGAATGATGAGCATGAACCAGAAGACAAAGGATGTAACCCAATAGAAGGTGCGATCCCGCTTTCTGAAGAAATATATGCAGAACGTTGTAGCAAGAAAGAACAGAGCGGTATAGATCATATGAAGCTGCAACGAAAGATCGATGACCGTTAACGAGAAAAAGGAAAGGAACCCAATGAGAAACGCTCCATACTGGATGACGTGCCTTTTATTAATAGCAAGGTACACGGCACTATTTAAGAGCATCATCACCGCCAGGAGGGGATGGGCGCCTAATTCCAGCGTTTGCCCAAGGAAGATCCCCATGTTCAATTGAAAAAGAAGGTAGAATACAACCTTCGCAGCGGCCCGTTTTTCAAGATAAAACACAAAGGCCAGAACGAAGAACATCGCAAACGAAAAGTCATCAAAGGTACTTGCCATCATCCCGAAGAGGATGCCGGTCATCGTAAGTGAATATTTTACAGGAGTCGGCCAGCTGGTTACCGTGCTCGGAATGACGAGAAATACGGTCGCCAATATAAATAGAGTGATCATTGAGGCGTCCACCATGAACAACGAAAGCAGACCGAAAACGGATGCCACGATGAAAACAGAGGCGATGGTCGTGACGCTGGCAACGAAGATCGTCTTCGTCCAATGACGGGAGGAGGGATGCTTCCGTAAATAGTTCACAAGGAAAACACTTCCCGCCAATAACAGGATTGCGGCTAATAAGAGACCGACAAAGAAAAGACTGGACACAAACCGTGCCATCAACTCGAACATTTTACTAATGATAAAGGCCGTTCCAAAAATCGAAAGGATGATGAAGATAGATGTTTCTTTATGAAGGTACCGGTACACCCCAACCCCCAGAATGAAGATATAAAAGAGAGAGAAGAAAACGGAATATCCGTCATGGAATGCTGTGATTATAAAGAGAAGGTTGGCAGAGACTAGACTCAGATAAAGCAAAGGCTTTGAAGCGATCCAGCCTTTTTTTATGACCAAAAACAAGAGTGTGTTCATGATTCCGACTCCGAAAGCGATCCATGTATGGAGTAGGGTCCAGTCCCCGATTGAAGACGAAGGGAATAAGTAGAAGTAAATCGTCAAATGGATGAGGATATGGGTCAATGCGTAAAAACCGCTGTACCTCGTGTACAAGCTGAAGAGGAGGGCGGGAATCGACCAGACAAGAAACAATAAATAACTGTCCGCGTGGGAATTGTAAAGCTGCCCGAGGAGAGCAACCGATAAGCCAAACGAGATCACCCCGCTGACCAGCATCCAGTTTGAAAGGAAATGGACCCCCTTCAATACACGGTCCAACAGAAAAGCTGCCCCATAGAACAACACAATCAAACAACCCGCCAAAGCCACTTTCTCCAGCCGGGAAAACACCTGCCAATTAGAAGCGAAAAAATAAAGTGCACTTGCCAAAAGAAACACTACCCCGAATAAATACGTCAAAGAAATCACTTTCTTCATATGATTCACCCTTTTTTCGGTTGATTGCTCTACTATATGAGCAAGGAAAGGTTAAACAGGGACGGTTACGATTGACTTTCTACATAAAAGTGGAAGTGGAAATTGCGCCACCCTAAGAGTAAAAAACCACATAATCCAGTCAAAGGAAAGACTGCCTTCAACTCCAAAAAGGCAGTCTTCTCATTGCTTTAGTTTGAGGCAGATTGAGTAGAGAAAATGCTTTTTTATCAGTACCGTTCTAAAAATCCCTCAACAACCTCATTAAACTTCTCACCATGCTCCCAAAACATAAGATGTCCTCCCAAAACTTCCACCGACGCTTTAGGAACCAGTGTGCTGAGGTAGAATTTAGCTGCTTCTGCCCAGTGCTCCGCAACGAAATATAGAGTCGGGACGGATTCACTGCTTTTTGCCGCCTCGTCACGATAATCCGAGAAAAGGCCGGAAGAAAACAGATTGGCGGCAATATAGTAAGGTGTCTTTAGTGATTGCTCGACAATCCAGTCTAATTCTTCTTCCTTCAGTTCCCGTTGCACCATGACCCCGGTGGCGTAAGCGGAAATGAAATCCCGTTGTCCTTTTGGATTCCGAAAGTAGTTCGTGTAGGCTGCAGCCATGTCATCAAGAGGACCTTCCACCCAATCCTTGTCTTGCTGCACGGATAAGGATTTTGGCGGCATATCAATAAAAACAAGGGATTTGATACCATCAGTACCGAATTGGCGGATATATTCCCAAACTGTTAAGCAGCCGAATGACCAGCCGGCAAGCGTTGCATTCTCTACTTTTAATTCCTTTAATACTTTTTGCAGATCCATCCCGTGTGTTACATAGTCATTCCCATGAACCGTCATGGTCGATCGGCCGTGACTTCTGGGATCGATCACAATCGTACGGTGAGTTTTTGAAAAGTGTTTGACCTGCTCGGAAAAGACTTCAGTTGTAAAGGTGAACCCAGGAATAAAGACAATGGGCTCACCGCTGCCGGTATCCTGGACGAATAATTCGATTCCCGGTTCTACTTCGATATATGTTTTCATGGCGGTCCTCCTTGGACTGTAAATTTCTATATTATATTCCCTATAATGTTATTTCATATCGGAAATTAGAGATTGAACAAGAGACAGCGTTTTAATGAATGAAATCCCACACATCTCCGAGTAATTTACCTATGCCCCTAAACAGCCAAAAAACCATCCTGAAAGGGAAAAAGAGTATTTCCGGTACCCAGAACAGCAGTTCAAGAAGACCATCCACTGTAGAATAATGTTCTCCGCGATCGCGTTTTCTTTGTCTCTTTTCCTTCATTCTCTTTCGCCATTTCTTCATGGCTTCAGCCCCTTATTGTTTTGTTAGTAGTTGATTATACGTTCCTTGGTTTATGATTGTTTCAAAATAATGGTTTTTTTATTTGTTTCAGCGATTTTTCGTTGTGGATGGGAGAAGGTTAACCAACTTAGTAATATGGGCTGATGAGGCTCATGGCAAGAGAAGACCAAACTATTTTTTAAACAAACGTTTGATTAAACCCGCAAAAGCCGATCATGAAGCCATTCAGACAATTAAACGAACGTTTAACAAAAAAATTTCATCCAAGGGTATCCTTTTTCCGCATTTCTTAATATCTAGTAAGTGAATAGATATAGGAGAGGTGGAATTTTTTTATGAAATCAAGTTGTAACGTAGTCGATCAAGTTGGGGACATGAAGATCGAGGGGAATCTGGTTCCTCACTTGTGGTATAAGAATATAACGTTTTCGAGCGGGAAGGCGAACTTTGTAGCGATTACGCTGCTGGCGGATATTTTGTATTGGTACCGTCCGACATTTGTCAGGGATGAGAGCGGTAATGTTGTGGGGACCAGGACGAAATTCAAGGGGGATATGCTGCAGAAGAGTTACCAGGCGTTTGCCGATACATATGGGTTTACGAAGAGACAGGTGAAGGAAGGGATCGATTTCCTGGTGGATCATCACCTGCTGATCAGGGAGTTCAGGACGATCACGACGTCGAGCATCGTGTTGAGTAATGTGATGTACGTGCAGCCGGTGGCGGAGAATGTTCGTAGGGTGATAGGGGAAAGATGCCATGTGAGTGAGCTGGTTTCCATTTGCCGTGATGATACGTTGGAACGGACCACCGCTTGCGATGCAAAGGAGGACCTGTCCCAGGAGGTAGAGGGGTCTCCTCCGGTGGAGCGGGAGACGTATACAGAGAGATCTTCAGAGAGTTCTTCAGAAATTAAAAGCAATCAACAACAACAAAGCGCGCGTGAATGTGCGGTGACATTTTTCAAAGAAAATGGATTCGGCAGGATGGGATCTTATCTTGAGGAGAAAATCCAGGGCTGGTGTGAGAAGCTTTCCAGCTGCCTTGTTGTGGAAGCGATGAAGAAGGCTGCCGAGCAGGGGAAGCAGTATTGGAGTTACGTGGAGGCGATCCTTATGAAGTGGGAGCTGAAAGATGTTCGGGATGATGCAGAGGCGAAAGAGTTGGAGATTATGAGTAAGAAAGGTTCAAAGGGTAAGAAGAGGACTGGACAGAAAACGAAGCCGATCCGGACGGAGAAGTTGCCTGAATGGTTCACTCAGGAGACTTCCGAAGAAGCTGCTGTGCAGGAGCAGGATGAGGAATTTGAAGTGGAGAAGGCGAAGCTGATGGCGGAGTTGGAAGAGTACAGGGAGCGTGTTTCCCAAGTTGTGATGCAGGGGTGAATGGTCGCTGCATCGATGGGGATTTAACACAGATTCTGAAGGTAAAATGTTCTGAAACAGGATTGAATGAAAAATATTTTGTTGATGGTATCCTTTTGAACCGGATGGTTGTATATAGAAGGTAAAGGAGGAGATAGCAATGAACCAATCAGTACTTTATAACCCGGAATTGATTCAGGGATCTATTTTTTATCACACAGAGGATTTGCGGATTTATCTATGGGTCCTTTTCCATGCGCGGGAAGAGGCAGGATACGAAGGCGGCTTTTATCTGGAAAAAGGGCAGTACATACAATCGATCAGCGAGCTGAAAGACCGTCTCTGGTTCTATAACGGGAAGAAAAAAGATGAATATTCCAAGTCGCGGATACAGCGTTCAATTAAGCGGCTGGAGAGGTGTGGATGGATCCGGGCGGAGAAGATGCAGTATGGGTATGTGTTTACGGTGTTTGAATTGACAGATGGTAAGGAAAGAAGCGGGGGGACAGGTCCATTGTCCCGCAAATAAAGATAGGAAGATCATATTTGGGTACACCAAACCTGTCCCCTTGTCCCTTCCAGCGTGTATGAATTAATTTAATTCGAAGGTTCACGGTGAGAGTAATCTAATAAAGCAACTTTGGCAGCAGCTACATTTTTCTCGTCAAATTCTTTGTTAAACTGAATAGGGGATACTCCAAATGTAACAGTATCCGTTCCTAATTGACCTGTTTTGTTTCCGTCATATGTCTGAACGGTAAATCTAATTACATAAGGATGACTTAGTTGTTTCCCTTTTTCCGATTGCTCTAATTCAACAACATCGTAATTTCCATCCCACCAATTATATTGAATTCTGATTGAATCTTTTTTATAAAAGTCTGTTACCGCTTGCTTTAATTCATCACTAAACTGGTCCAATATATAATGGTCGATAACTTGTTCCATTCCTTTTGTATCGTGTTTATGCTGTTTTTCAGCATGGACAGGGGTGGAAGATACGCACAAAGACAACATAAATATTGATACTGTCAGTAACTTATTCATTTTATCAACTCCTTTTCGAATAGTGTTTCGTAAAGGAGTTGATATTATTCAACTGGAAGAAGGAGACAGGAAGTGTAAATCATTTGGAACCGGGCCGGGGTAACTGACTCCCTCATTTTGGCCCTGAAGTCTTCCATTGTATTTTTCAATAGATCTTTTCAACTTGACGTATAAACAAACGTTTGGTTTAAACCCTTTATTGCTAATGGGGAAGACGGTTAGAAGGTTAAACAATCGTTTAACTGATATAAATCGGAGGAGAGTTTATTGAATTGAAATCAACAGGTTCCGTTTATTCAAGTCGCGCACGACAGGCGCTTTTGTATTTGTTATCCCAGATAAATGACAAATGGCAAAGGTGGGGCAGATCTGATATATGAGATTAGATGAGAGAGGGAGAGTAGGGATTTGTTTCCGAAGGGTGTTTTAGTCTATTTACCTAGAATGTTTCATAAACCAGTTTTAAGGGACACGGTCCGTGTCCCTAAAAGAATAATGCTGTATATCCAATTAAACCAGCTATTAGTAGAATAGACTGGATAACAATCCCCAGTATGTTGATAATCAACCCTGCTATGGCGAAACTTCTGCCACTTTCATGGCGTGATCTGATTTCGTTTAAACTCCGTTTTGCGATCACCACTCCTATAATTCCTACTAGGAGTCCAATTTGAATAAGGAATAATGAAACAACACCTAAAACGAAAGAAATGAATGCCTTTTCATTTATCTTGTTCTTCATAAGGGCTGGATGCCTCCTTTCCGAAAGGCTTTAACTAAGGAAATAAGTATGATTAGATTTAGAGAGACTGTCCCAATACACTTCACCTGAAAGAATTAATTATCAGATTTGTCCTTGGTTAGATCCCGAAACTCTCTATATAAATTGATAACGCCAATTAAAAAACAGAGATATGACGATTCTTGTATTCTCGGGACCGTAAAAACCCTCAAAACCTTGCAAAAAGTAAAAGAAAAAACCAAATGAAAATGAAAACGCTGCTGTTATATGTCCCAAGAAAACGCCACACTGAATCATTAAACTTCGCGTAACATTCCTAGTAAAAAACCACAATTAGATTACAAGTATATGAGATCATTATACTTTATATAAGAAAAATTACCCATGTGAATATACGATTCTTTAAAACTTTGATTTTGAGAAGTCGGGACAGTGTACCTGTGAACTTGATCCTTAAACATAAAGGGTTGTGGCACAGGGACCTCATCTCGCAAATAATCATTCCCATGAACCGTAATGTTGGATCAGCCGTAACTTCTTGGATCGATCACAATCGTCCGGTGGGTTTTTAAAAAAATGTTTGATCTGCTCGGAAAAGACTTCAGTCGTAAAGGTGAACTCCGGAATAAAGACAACAGGCTCACGATGCCGATATCCTCCACAAATAATTCGATTCCCGACTTCCACTTTGATATATGCTTTCATGGCGGTACACCCAAAATTGTAGTCAATGAATTTCTAATAGTATATTTGCCATAATGGCATTCATTTAGGAAATTATAGATTAAGTAATTACATTGTATAAGTTGAGGGGCGGGGCAGTCATTCAAGAGTACAGGCACAGTTGGAAAGGGTTAATGGGTTACAGGGTATAAAGCGGGAAGCTCCTACTAATGGGGACTTCCTGTTTTTATGGCTTAGGATAACTTTTATAACTTATATCGAAATAATATTCGTTTTCAGTTTACAAGAATAGGGCTGCTTTTCTCTACTCTACCGTGTTTATTGATAAATGCATGTATTAATAGGTCTATTTTCTAATCAACTAGATTATTAGTCAAAGAAGAGCACGTTAGCACTTATTCAAAAGATTAGATTAATATAATTATTTGCTATATAACAATTCCGCCAAGAAAACAAATAATTAAGAATAGTTTGAAAACTAGTAACGAATATGTAATAATAACCATGAAGTCTTCATATGTTAAGTTAACATAAGAGTTAAAAAGGGGGTGAAAAACAATATGAAAGTGAAACGTAAATCTTTGGTTGATCATATCGTTCATGATTTTATGAAGGATGTCAAAGAGGGGAAATATACGTATGGTGAGAAGCTGCCCTCTCAAAAAGAGATGTCAAATTATTATCAAGTTAGTTTGATCGCTTTAAGGGAAGCACTTACGAAATTGTCGGCGATTGGAATTATAAGTTTTCGTCAAGGGAAAGGGACGTACCTTAATAAGGTAGAAGGCAGGAGTGATATCTCATCTGAGTTTTCATCACTGATTTTTCATGATATTAATAATCTCCGCTCGATTGTGGAAGCCAGACAAATTATTGAAAGAGAAACTAGTTTTTTAGCAGCAAAACGCAAAACACCTGAGGATGTATCAGAGTTAAAAAGAACCATCGACGGTATGAAAGTAAGTTTTGATGACATCGAGACGTTTGGTCAGTGGGATTTGGAATTTCACATTGCGATTGCAAGAGCTTCAAACAATCCTGTACTTCAGAAAATCATTATGCTTCTCATTGATAGTTACCGTAAAGAGGTTTCTAAATTTTTCCGGATTCCAGGAGTGATCGAAAAAGTCTTTATAGAACATGAAATGATTTACCATCATATTATTGATGGTAACGGAGCGGATGCTTCCGGGGGCATGTATTCGCATCTCGAACTCCCTGAAAAGGTATTTTCAGCTAAGTTAGCCGAAGGAGATTCTATGTAAACCAGACGATACATATTTCTACAACTCTATCAACCAGCTTACTTAGAATCAGAAATGATTATTTTATTTTATTATAACCTTTTGTAAGCGCTTTAATCAGTTAGAAATACCATTGCTCTATTCTTTAAACTAGATTTGTTTAATGGATCCAAGATTGATTTAGATGTTTTTCCTTGGAAATTCAAAAAACGGAGGGAATATCAATGATCAAACGAATTTCAGTTTTGCTTATTTCGGTAATGTTAGTTCTTGGTTTGGCTGCATGTCAGCAAGTTGATGTATCGTCTTTGGATGGGGAATCGGGTGCGAAAGCAAAGAAAGTGAAATGGCAGCTGGCTACAGCATGGCCAGAGTCCATGTTTTTGCAGGAAATTCCCCAAAAGTGGGCTGAAGATGTAAAGAAAGCTTCAGGAGGAAGACTCGAAATTGAAGTGAATGCCGCTGGTGAATTAATGGGTGGAGGAGAAGTAATGGATGCAGCTAATATGAAAACTATCGATGCTTATCATGCTGCAACAAATATGTGGCTTGGGAAAATGCCGGCAGCTCCTTTCTTCACTTCGATCCCGATGTTAATGGATGAAAGTCTAAGGCTCGGCTGGGTATATGAAGGTGGAGGATTGGAACTTTGGCAGAAAATGTATGATGAAGCAGATTTAAACATCCAAGTGGTCCCTTTAGGATTTACCGGTCCTGAAACACTTGCATGGTCCAATAAAGAAATGTCCAATCTCGAAGACTGGCAAGGTGTGAAATACCGAACGGCTGGCTGGTGGGGAGAAATTCTTAAGAATAGTGGAGTTTCGGTTACATCCACTCCGGCCGGAGAAGTATACTCGGGTCTGGAAAGAGGGGTCATTGATGCAGCGGAATTTGCTACTCCTAACATTGACAAGGATTTAGGATTTGATGAGGTTGCTGAGTATTATACTGGACCGGGGATGCACCAGCCGACGACAATGTATTATTTAGGAATAAACAAAGATTCCTGGAACGAGTTACCGGAAGATTTGAAAGAAATTGTCTTAACAACTGCAAAAGCAACCACTTTATGGAGCTATACACGAGATCAACATGAGAGTATGGAAGCGAATGACTACTTCTTAGAAAAAGGAGCGAAACCAGTAAAAGTGGATGAAGAAACTCAACAGAAACTGCAGCAAGAAACGATTAAATACTTAGACAGTCAATCAGAGGAATTGGGCGGAACGTATAAAGAAACGTGGGATTCTATTAAGGAATACAGAGAACGATACACTGAATTCAGAGATTTAATGATGCCAGAGACAGAGTAATAAAAAAGATGGGTAAGAGCGGCGGGGATACCAGAATCCTGCTCTCTTACTTTTTAATAAAGGGGTTAGCTCAATGGAATATTTCAAAAAAATTTGTGGGGGAATTGAATCTTTCAATGAGAAAGTTGCCAAAATTTCCGCTTGGGCCGTAATCGTCTTAATCTTGGTCATCACCTATGAAGTAGTCTCTCGATACGTCTTTAATCACTCAAACGGATGGAGTTATGAAGTGTCTTATTTTCTTTCCAGCTTTCTGATCATGATGGCTATGGCCTACACCCTTCAAATAAAAAGTCATGTTAATATCGACATATTTTATAATAAGTTTTCAAAGAAAACCCAGTTGATTCTTTCAATTATTTTTACCTTAGTATTCTTTTTCCCGATGTGGTTTTTATTGATTAAAGTAATGATGCCAAATGTACTTCATTCATTTGAAACGGGTGAAAGAAGTTCATATGGCAGCTGGCTTCCTTTAATTTGGCCATTTAAAGCATGGATACTAGCTGGAGTCATACTCCTGGTCGTACAAGGGATATTGGATTTCTTGAATGATATTATTCGGTTGGTTAAGGGGGAGGATGCCATATGAGTCTGCTGCTCTCAAATCCCTATTTCATAACGATGTTAATGGTTGTATGTATGGTTTGTTTCCTGATCTTGGGATATCCGGTGGCATTTGTTCTAGGTGGTATTGCAACAATCTTCGGGTTGATATTCATTGGTCCGGAAGCGATTAATTTCTCCATGTTCAAAGTGTATGGAACCTTTAGTGAGTATTTATTGGTTGCAGTTCCGTTGTTTGTGTTTATGGGTGTAGTCATTGAAAAATCCGGTTTAGCCACACGGTTATTCGATGCCATGCATGTGATTCTGGGGAGACTGCCCGGCGGATTGGCTGTTACCACAGTCATCACATCCACTATTTTTGCAGCTGCAACAGGGGTGATCAATGCATCTGTAGTGACGATGGGCCTCCTGGCACTGCCCGCCATGTTAAAACATAAATATAGTATCCCGCTTGCAACAGGTTCTATCACGGCAGGGGGCACACTGGGGGTACTTATTCCTCCGAGCGTCATTATTCTGATATATGGCCCTGTAGCCGGGATTTCTGTAGGAAAACTATTCATGGGAGCGGTTATTCCAGGGTTGCTGCTATCTTTGGTATATTCCATCTATATTATCATCCATTGTTACATAAAGCCTGAGGATGGACCGCCCCTTCCAAAATCAGAAGTGAATGTTCCGTTATCGAAAAAGATTTATCTTATCTCTACATCTGTGTTGCCGGTTGGGTTATTAATGCTAGCCGTACTTGGTACCATTTTCTTCGGCATTGCTTCCCCGACAGAAGCAGCCGGGATCGGAGCATTAGCTTCTCTATTGCTTGCAGCTGCTTATAAGAAGCTAACATTTAAAGATTTAAAAGAATCAGTATATCGGACTGCGACAGTATCGGCTATGACATTCCTGATCTTAATATGCGCCGGATTCTTCACGATTGTGTTTACTAGATTGGGAGGGAACAAAGTAGTTGAAAATTTACTGGTAAGCCTGCCATTTCCAGATTGGGGTATCATCTTGGCTATTCTCGCCATTATTTTCTTAATGGGCATGTTCCTTGACGAAATTGCGGTAATCATGATAGCAGTTCCAATTATTTCTCCGATTGCTGCAGGGTTGGGATATGACCCGCTATGGTTTGCCTTAGTTGTTATGGTGGTCATGCAAACAGGTTTTTTAAGTCCTCCATTTGCACTGTCCATCTTCTATTTAAAGGGAGTGGCGCCGCCGGAGGTGAAAACCTCTCATATTTACAAGGGAGTTGTGCCATTTATCGCACTTCAACTCTTTGTCATTCTTATACTTATGATGTTTCCTGAAGTAGTTACGTGGCTGCCTGAATTAATGATTGAATAGAGTGAACAATAGCTGAAAAGGGCAGGTGATAGCGTTTGAAAACGTTGGTAATAGGTTCAGGGGCGATGGGTTCTCTTTTTGCAGGTAAGTTAAAGCAATCAAACTCCGATATTACTCTTTTTAATAGAACAAATAATCATATCAACCAGATTAGGGAGAACGGCCTGCGGATCATCGAAAGAGATGGGACTATTTCTAAGATGAAACTACCTGTCATAACCGAACCTGAACAGCTTGACGATGAATATGATCTTATCATCATATTAGTGAAAACATTTGTAACCGAGCAGGTAATGGAAAAGGTATTGCATACAATAACCAAAAATACCGTAGTACTGACACTGCAAAACGGTGTAGGGAACTTGGAGGTTTTGCAAAAACTGCTTCCCAATCATGAGATAGCGGCGGGTGGTACCCATTCAGGTGCGGGGGTAGTAGAGGATGGGGTTATTGCCCACCGTGCCTGGGGAGATACCTTCATTGGGTATTCTGACAAACAAACAAAATCTTTAAAGCTTGAAAAGGTTGCTGATATGTTTACTCAGAGCGGGTTACAAACCTATGTAGTGGATGACGTACAATCTATCATCTGGAGTAAATTACTACTAAACGTTGCCTACAATGGCCTAACAGCCGTGACCAGGTTGAAAAATGGTGATGTTGTACTCAGTAAGGATGGGCAGGAAATAGTAGGAGACTTAGTGGAGGAAGCCTTGAGTGTCGCTAAAGCGCAAGGGATTACCCTTTTATATGATGATCCGGTAAAAGAATGCATTGAATTGGGGCTGACTAAAATCGGGGAAAACAAATCTTCGATGCTTACAGATGTATTAAATAAAAGAAAGACTGAGATAGATGTGATAAACGGAGCAATTGTAAAATATGGTGAAATGCTTTCTATTCCAACACCTTGCAACAAGATGATTACACAGTTGATCAAGGTTATTGAAAATGGCTATTCAAACAATGGTGCAAGGGTATAGGCATGTATCATTATGAAAGCTCCTTATATTGAGGTAAAGATCAAATACGTTTGGAGGGCTATCATAAATGAATTCTGGTTATCAAATTGCTGTTCTGCCTGGTGATGGGATCGGTCCGGAGGTAGTCAATGAGGCAATAAAAGTATTAGAACTTCTAAAAAAGTTGGATTCTTCATTAAATATTGAGTTTGAAACGTTTGACTGGAGCAGTGAGTATTATTTAGAACATGGACATATCATGCCGCCAAATGGGCTTGAAAAACTGAAGGAATATGATGCAATTCTATTTGGGGCGATTGGGGATCACCGTGTTTCGGATGAAGTGACCATTTGGCAGTTGATCATGCCGATCCGTAAACAACTTCAGCAATACATCAACTTCCGCCCTGTAAAGCTGCTTAAGGGCGTTTCCTCTCCATTGAAAAACGGTCATGATATCGATTTTGTGATTATCCGTGAAAATGCAGAAGGTGAATATTCAAATAGCGGCGGCAGGTTGTATCACGGCGCAGAAGAAGAAATCGCGGTTCAAAATACAATCATAACGAGATTGGGAACAGCTAAATGTGCGAATTACGCATTCGAGTATGCCGAAAAACACGGGAAAAGGAAAGTAACGAGTGCCACTAAATCAAATGCCATCATCCATTCGATGAAACTTTGGGATGAGGTAGTAGACGAGGTAAGTGGAAATTATTCATCTATATCATTAGAAAGCTATTATATTGATGCTCTTGCCGCGTATTTTGTTTCAAAACCTGCAGAGTTCGATGTGGTAGTGGCTTCTAATTTGTTTGGGGATATTCTGAGTGATCTAGGTTCAGCGGTTGTAGGCGGCCTGGGGCTGTCACCTTCGGCCAACATTAATCCTGAGGGTGATTTTCCTTCTATGTTTGAACCTGTCCACGGATCTGCACCTGATATTGCTGGTAAGGGAATCGCAAATCCGATTGCTCAAATCTGGTCAGCTGCTCTGATGCTTGAATACTTGGGCAGAGAGGACCTCGGGGCATTGATAGTAGAGTCCATTGAACAAGTGCTTTTGAGCAGAGAAGTCCGCACCCCTGATCTTGGGGGTACCTCGACTACCAGTGAAATGGGTACAGCGATTTGCGATGCAATACACCAGAAACTTCTGAGAGAGAAGGTTGATAAACTATGAGATTACAAGATGAAGTATTCGTCATAACTGGTGCCACAGGAGGCATGGGAAAAGAAACCTGCAAACGGTTTTTAGAGGAAGGTGCTTATGTCGCAGCGGTTGATTTGAATATAGATCAATTAGAAGAAAGCGAACGTCTTGTACCAATTGCAGCGGATTTAACAAATGAACAGGACGTCGTAAAGGTATTTACAAAGGCGAATCAAACCTTTGGTCGTATAGACGGTCTCATCAATATGGCGGGTATAGCACAATCAGCCACGCCGATTGAAGAAGTGAGTCTGAAAGATTGGGAGAAAATAATCAGTGTAAATGCCACTTCCCTGTTCCTCACATGCCGTGAGGTGGTTCCATACATGAAGAACCAGGGAGAAGGCGTTATCGTAAATATCGCATCCATTTCCATGGTACGGCCAAGGCCGGGTTTGAATGCGTATATTGCCTCGAAAGGAGCAGGTGTCTCATTTTCACAGGCTCTCGCCATTGAATTGGCAGAGCACGGTATTCGGGTGAATGTGGTCAACCCTGGGCCGGCTGATACAAATATGTTGTCTCAGTTCTCTTCCAGGGATGCAGATATTGAAAGTACAAAAGAAAGTATTTTCAAAAAAAGTGTACCATTAGGCAGATTAATAAAGCCCATCGATATTGCGAGTTCCCTTGTATACTTGTGTTCGAAAGAAGCGGCTATTGTAACAGGCTCTGTGTTAAATGTAGATGGCGGAAGGGGGATTTAGACAGTGAGGGCAGCAGAAGTTAAAGACCTGGGATGTTATATTAACGGTGAATGGACGGTCACCGGTGAGAACAGGGTCATTGAAATTCTAAATCCAGCTGATGGATCTCTCCTTGGATTTGTGCCACGGGGAGGAGCAGAAGAAATAGACATTGCTGTAAAGGCAGCTAAAAAAGCATTCACCTCGGTTGAATGGAAGAGAATGACTCCCTATTACAGAGCGAAATTCCTTTACAAAACCGCAGAAATCATTCGTGAAAATCAAGAAGAATTAGCCAAATTGGAGACCTTGGATGTAGGTAAACCATTCATCCAGTCCAAAGCTGATGTTGAGATTGCTGCCCGTTATTTTGAATACTATGCAGGAATAGCAGATAAGATTATGGGAGAGACTATACCGGTCGAACCGGGTATCATCGATTATACTGTCCGAGAGCCAATCGGGGTGGTAGGGCATATAATCCCATGGAATTATCCCCTGCAAATAGGTGCCAGAAGCATAGCAATCTCTATTGCGACGGGAAATACAACAGTATTAAAGCCTGCTGAAGATACCCCGTTATCAATGTTGAAATTGGTCGAATTAATAGAACCGTTTGGACTTCCAAAGGGGGTTGTGAATGTAGTCACGGGTTATGGCCATGAAGCCGGCGCTGCTCTTTCTGAACACCCTGATATCAATCACATTACCTTCACTGGATCAGTAGAGACGGGGAAAAAAGTGATGGAGAGCGCCTCAAGAAATATCGTTCCCGTAACACTTGAACTTGGAGGGAAGTCACCAAATATTGTGTTCGCAGATTGCAATGAAGAAAATGCCCTCGAACTGGTACTTCGTTCAATTGTACAAAATGCTGGTCAGACGTGCTCAGCCGGCTCACGTTTAATAATAGAAAAATCAATCCAGGAAACTTTTGTGCGAAAATTAGCAACGATGATGGAGAATCTCTCAATAGGTCCAGGGATAGATAACCATGATCTAGGTCCTGTTCTATCAAAGAAGCAATTTGAAAGAATTAACAGCTTCATAGATTTGGCAAGAAAAGATGGAATTACTGTTTTAACAGGCGGGGAGCGGATATTAATAGATAACTGTGAAGCTGGTTACTATCTTAAGCCCACTATCTTCGATGGTGTTCCACCTGATCATTACCTGGCTCAAGAAGAGATTTTCGGTCCGGTTCTAACGGTTAGTACATTCGATACAGAAGAGGAAGCGATTGAAATGGCGAATGGAACACAGTATGGACTTGTTGCAGGCGTTTGGACTGAAAATGCTGGGAAAGCGCATCGTGTAGCAAACAGGTTGCAATGCGGCCAAGTATTTATTAACCATTACGGTGCAGGAGGAGGCATAGCTCAACCTTTCGGAGGCTATAAAAAAAGCGGATTTGGCCGTGAGAAAGGGTTAGAGGCTCTTCGGAATTATACGCAATTGAAAAATGTGGCGTTGAAATATGAGTAATGATGTGAAGTGAGGGGAAGGTTCCCTCGCTTTCTTTTGTATATAAGAATAAAAAATATTCTAAATAGCTCCAACCGCCCTATTTAACCAGCTTGATAATAGTAAGTGATTTATTGAAGATGAAATTGCAGGCTAACATTTATGTAGATGATTTAGGGGATGAACATTCCTCTGTAGTTGTATCCGATTTCTGGAATCAAGATTTAGCAGGAGTAACATATGAGCAGGCAGGGCGGCTCATTCAGTGATTTTTGCTTTTGGTATCTTCTATAGCTTTTTAAACAAACGTTTGTTTTAATCTTCAGATCCCAACGGGGAAAGGAGTTACATTATTAAACAATTGTTTAACGAACCATTTTTTATGCGAGGTTTAACATTGTGACGCCATAAGCCGATGACGCTTTTGCACATTTTGCGGAACAGAACTAAAGGGGAATTTAGTCATTCCGATCAGTGGGACAACACCCCTATCCCGCAAAGGCGCAAATTGGTCCTTATTTGAGCTTATTGCTGCAAGCTCCTTGGGGATGGAAGGTATTGTGGAATAGTAAAGAAGGTGTGTATCCTCAGGGTCTTCAAATCTTCAGCAGCATCATAGGGAAACGTGGTATGTGCTGTCGTTAAATCGTGCGGATAAGGGGATTTACTACTGAAAATGTGGGTGTATGGCATCTGATCTTTAAAAAAGGACAGGAATATCTGAAGGTCTTTATCTAGTGATGGCTCTTAGAGTAGGTGGTGTGGATTTAAAGACTTATTTACGACAATGTACACGAAAACCCGATAGGAAAGGGTTGCTGAACGACAGGGTGATTAATTAGCTAAATTTTCTGAATATAATATTGGTTTCCTGCCTTCACTTTCGTATGATAAAGGGTGAAATGGACAAGACAATATATGAGTAGAGGGAGGCAGGGCTTAATGAAGAAAGTTTTCTTAAGTATCGTGATTCTGTTAATGATGCTGCCAGGGGCAATGAACGGAAAGTCAGTCGGGGCAGAGTCAGTGAGTAAATTGGATTCCACTTATTTCGGTGGGCCGGAGCAGCTCTTGACCCCACTGACTGATGCCATCAGCATCTTCAATGGGGCGGTAGGGACAGAGGATGGGAGGCCGGTGATGTATACCACGACTAAAGGACTTCCGGCACAACTGAATGTCATGGATATTAAATCGGAGAAACTGCTTAGGGTCATTCCGCTGGAAGGGGCAGAGAATACATGGGCACACGAGGTTCTTCCGAATGGTGATCTCTACATAGCGACCATCGGAGGCGGAGCCAAGCTGTGGAAATACTCGCCTGGTGCCGACACAGCGGAGGTGGTAGCCACTTTTTCCGGTGAAACCTTCCCATTTGCGATCACTTCTGATCAGGGTAAGGTCTATGTGGGGACTTATCCAAGCGGCAAAGTGTATGAGTATGATCCTGCAAACGGGGGCGTGGATGATTACGGAAGAATGATCGGGGAATCTTCCCAGGAGTATATTCGCTCACTCGCCGTGATAGGAAATGATGTCTACTCCGGGACAGGGCACGGAAAGATCATCCATTACAATAAGGAAACGGGTGAGAAGGAAGACATCGCTGCATCAATCGGCGAGCAGGGGCATATTTACGACCTGGATAAGGTCGATGACCGTTACCTGTTCGCACGCTATGAACTTTCCAGCAATGGCTATGTGTATGATACCCAGGAAAGGGAATGGCTTGATGTAGTAATACCAAAAGCCCGCGGCCTCCATGTTCCTGAACAATCTGAGGACGGGAA
Source organism: Mangrovibacillus sp. Mu-81 (assembly GCF_036867415.1). NCBI lineage: Bacteria > Bacillati > Bacillota > Bacilli > Caryophanales > Bacillaceae > Mangrovibacillus > Mangrovibacillus sp. Mu-81. Next base: position 402,912 of record NZ_JBAJHU010000002.1, on the reverse strand, counting down.
GATTTATTTCATGAATACTGAGAACAAATTGCAGACGTTTGATATCAAGACATTGGCTGTAGAAGATACCGGCATCGAGTATGGGAGCGGCTTCCGGGGAGTTGACTGGGTGGAATTCGGAACCTCTGACTTGCCTGGAAAAAGCCTTGTCACTATCAACTTCAGCGGGTATGTTTCGATCCTGAATCTGGAGAAGAAGGAGACGATCAAGACACCGGTGCTTGCTCAAGGAACAGCAAACGTCATTAATAAAATCGAGACCGGACCAGATGGCAAACTATATATGAGCGGAGTCCAGACGGGGAAAGGAGCCATCTACGACACGGTCAATAAGACGAAAAAAGTGTTTGACATGGGACAGGGTGACAGTATTGCCGCGTTCGGGGATAAGCTGCTCTTCGGTGTATATCCTGCAGGGGATGTCAGAGAGTTTGATCCCGCTCAGGAACCATCGGACTCCAATCCGAAGACATTGTTCACACTCGGAGAGGAACAGAATCGAATCCACTCAATTGTAGAAGGAGATGGAAAAGCTTATATCGGCAGCATCCCTTTCTATGGAGAATTAGGCGGGGCACTGACAGTATATGATCCGGAAGCTCCAGATGAAGAAAAAGTCAAGACCTTCAGAAATATCGTAGAGGACCAGAGTGTAAACAGCCTTGCTTATAAAGATGGAAAGGTGTATGGATCCACCACCATCAATGGAGGGCTCGGAGCGGACCCGACTGCTGAAGAGGCAAGGATTTTCGTATGGGATACCGAAACGGAAGAAAAGGTCGAAGAGATCACACTCTCCATAGATGGTCTCGAAAAGCCCGAAGCGATAGGGGATTTGTCCTTTGGGCCGGACGGATTTTTATGGGGGGCCTCCATCGACACCATTTTTGCAATGGATCCTGAAACGCTTACCATCGTAAAAAGCAGGAAGCTATATGATTCTCTGCCTTTATCAGCGTGGAATAAGATTGAGCTTGAATGGTCAAATGACCTCCTTTATGCAGACTTCAGCGGGAATTTGACCGCCATCGATCCGAATACCTTGGATAGTAAGCAAATCGCACGAGTGTACGATTTCTCCGTAGGTCAGGATGGGAATCTTTACTACGCTTCCAGAGAAAACCGGACGATGCTTCATAAGATGGAAGTGAAGCCGGTTTCTGATAAAGAAGAAATGACTGTAACGAATCACCAATTCGAAAGACCGGTAAAGGGCGATGATATCACGGGTTGGACATCGATGTTCAACACGGATGATCAGGCTGGATATACTGTATCCGGGGAGGAGCATTCTCATGGAAGAAAAAGCCTGAAGCTTGTGGACACAGCCAGGAATAAGTCAGTCGCACTAATGAGTGATACCATTGAAGTATCCAAAGGCGAGGTCTTTGAAACTTCGGCAAATCTCTTCATTAAAGAAGGGACTGGAAGTTTCATGGTGAGGTTCTACGATGAAGCCGGAAAGTCGATTATCGATAAACCGGTTCATACAAACACAGGGCTGAACAAATGGCAGAACATCTCCATTACAACGGAAGCCCCTGAGAACGCTGAAACAATGAGAGTGATTTGTTATACAACCTCATATTCCATGGGAACTGTATATTACGATAAAGTTGAAGTGAAGAAACTTTTATTTGATTGATGAATGGGACAGTGCCCTGCCACCTTTCTCTATATCTAGAAAGCGAATAGATATAGAGAAAGGTGTTTTTTTAAGAAATCAGGTTGCAAAGTAGTGGATGAGATCGTAGAAATGAAGATTGAGGGGGATCTGGTTCCTGCTCATGGATAAGCTTTACGGTATGTTAAAGGCGCGGGGGAAGTGTCCCTGTCCCCGCGTCCCGCTACTTAGTTTAAACAGCTTTGGTAACTAGTGATACGATTCCTCTTGATACGAGTTCTGTTTGAGTTTGGTCATCTGCCGGACGGTAGCCTTTTTCGAGCAGTTCTTTAATGAAGATTTTATTATATACAAAAGAAAAAATGATTCCGGGAATCCACGCTCCGAACCCAAAGGTAAATGCTCCGACTATAGCAGCCGTGATGAACATGATTGCAGCCCACTTTAAATCTCCTCTTATAAGGGCAGGGAAAAAACCAAAAAAGAAAGTAGTCCAGCTAAAGCCAATTTTCACTTCTTTTGCTACACCTGCATCGTTACGCAATCTTGCTTTCATTATGTTTCACCTCCTTTGGTCTTAGTACCTTTTGATTATACTATTACTTTAGTAAAAATTTGAAGTCTTGACAAAAAATATATAATTGTTTTTAGAGAAATGATGACGAGATTGGCCTGATTACTATTAATACGCGATTTAGCTCTTCCATTAATTTAGCCGTTTGATACCGGCTCCTTTATTCATTTGACTATCCCATAAAAAAAGAACTCTCCTATCTACATACTGAAAAACTTTCATTGGTTAAAAAGTTGTAGTTTTATAGTCCTTATCAGTTTCTGACCAAACTATCCACTCTCGCAGAAAGCTTCTATCCTAATAGGAAGAGAAGAATTTTATTAATGCTCAAATTCTTATATGGCCCGCAGTTCAGCTTTGGGAATAAGGTACCTTGCATATTAAGTTAAGCCAAAGTACCTGTCCTCCCGGCTGATTGTTACTATATTCATATTATTAATAGATAAACGGCGAAATCAGGTCCAAAGTTGGCAAAACAAAATTCCAGCCGTTCAATGCGAAGAATACACCCTCCATATAAATGCTATATATTTATCATATATGTTTATCTCTTTGAAAGATCAAATAGGGGGTGATGCTTTGAAAAGAAAATGGTTTGTTTTCTGATAGGGGCTGCTCTGCTGGCTGGGTGTTCAATCGAGATTGACCGAGGAGGAGGAGAAATATACGGTCAAGAAAGCGGCTGATAAAGGGGACGTAATCGTGGATGAAGAGGGCAAAGTGGGAAATCTCGATAAGCTGCTGCATTTTATTGAAGAGGTACAAGAAAGTAAGCAGTCTCAAGTGACATTATCCAACTTTTTCAACCTGCAGGTAAGTTTGAATGAATTGAAGTATGTGATGGGGAAACATTATCCTATTCGTTAAAGAATGGGTCAGGAGAAGAAACTGTGAATACCACTTGTGGCAGCATCGAGGAAAGAAGTGGTTCCATCTCTTTACAGGGTTGTGCTGGAGATACCGAGGTCATCGGTCTGGTGCAGGTTTCCGAATATCAAATTAATAAAACCAAAGCTTCGATGAACGACTAGTGGCATCCGATCAAAGGATGCTTTTTTTATTTGCACAAGATAACTTTATGAGATGAATGGAGGGGATATCCATTATTTTAAGAGAGATAAGAGGGAAATGAGGTTGGAATAATAGTGTTTTAGTCTGAATAAAACCCGAACTAATCTGAACTATAGTTCAAGTAAGTTCGGGTTTATTTATTAGCTTTGTTCAAATCATCATTTAGTATATAGTTTGTTGCAGCGGTTAATTTGAGTGTAAGACGAAGACTCCTGCGGGAAAAGTAGCTTATTAGAAAAGCGGAAGGGCTTTGCTCAGAGGCTGGTGGCATAAGTCGAATCGACCTGGAAGGTGCTCTTTGCCTTCTTGGTCGGTTTGGCTTATTACATGTGCCTCTAGGCCCTGCAGCTAGACAAGTGAGACCAGTGCAGCTTGCCGAGGAGACTCACGGGCTACCCGCGGAAAGCGAAGTCTTGCACGGAAATTATTAGTGGTATTAGGGTCATCACTGATAATGTTCGCCTTTAGGCAGTTTTTTTTGTCCCAACCTCTATGTCCAGATCTGAAGAAGATGTTCCATCTTTTTTTCGATAAAATCTACATATTTCTTGTCTTGCAGGAGTTCAAACATATGAAAAGCACGTTTGAAGAATGGAAGGGCTTCTTCATAATTATGAAGGAGCTCATAGTTATAGCCGATTTGATAGTTCGATTCTCCAAGACCCCACAGCAGTTCTTCTTCAATGCACCAATTGATGGCTTTATGGCAATAAGCGATAGACTCCTCATATTTGCCTTGGCGTGTTAGTACTCTGGATATATTATAAAATAACCTGGTTTTGATAGATTTATCATGTAGTTGCTCAGCCGTTTTCAAGGCAGTCTCAACCAGGTTGTAATGATGGAGGGCTTCAGGGTGCCGATTTAATGAAAAAAGAATAGCACCTTTACTAGAAAGGATTTGCATCTCTCTTTCTGTCATCGCCTTTTTCTGATTGGCAGTCAGGTAATAAGCTTCATCTAAAAGTGAAAATGCATCGTCTTCATTATTTAATACTTCAAAAGCATATATTCCTTTATGCCAATAAAGAAGTTGCAGATGCTGTATGTCTTTATAGAAGAGAGGATTCTTTTCCTCGGCTTTCACCAGTTCTATTATTTCTTCGTATCTGCGGTTGATTCTGTGAAATTTTAACTGTTTTTCCACTTCCATAATATAATCAAGTCGAGGTGTGGTGCCTATTTCAAAGAAGTAGTTTACATCAACACCAAGCTTGACGGAGATTTGGTACAATGCCATGGCACTTGGATAAATATCCCCTTTTTCAATCCTGCTGATCAACGCCTGTGTACAAACTCCCTCGGCCAGTTCACCTTGCGTGAGCCCCACAACCTTCCTCAACTCTCTTATCTTTTTTCCAATTGCAGAATAATCCATATTCCCGCCCCCCTTTTCAAACATCCATATTTAACAAGTTTAACAGAAATAATCGATTTAAGTTGTGTATGACAGGGGATAGAGACAGTGTGCATGAGAAATTAGGGAAGAGGGGTATCCATTACTATGATTGAAGAATTTGTGAATTGAAGTTGACTTTTTTGAAAGGAATTGATAGATTAATATAGGTCTTGTCTAACGGATGATATTCTATCATTCTTTATTGGGAGGATTAGCTCAGCTGGGAGAGCATCTGCCTTACAAGCAGAGGGTCGGCGGTTCGATCCCGTCATCCTCCACCATGGATTTCTTACGAAGCGACAGCGCAGTAAAAATATCCTTCCTTAACCTTGCGAAGCGACAGCGGAGCATCACTAAGCAAAAGTTTAGCTAGCCTTAGAATAGGTAATTAAAAATTCGGGTGCTCAACTTTACCAGCAGCCAATCAAACGGAGGAATACCCAAGTCCGGCTGAAGTGATCGGTCTTGAAAACCGACAGGGGTGTTAAAGCCCGCGGGGGTTCGAATCCCTCTTCCTCCGCCATATTTCATTCTCTCGTGGAGGGGTAGCGAAGTGGCTAAACGCGGCGGACTGTAAATCCGCTCCTTCGGGTTCGGCAGTTCGAATCTGCCCCCCTCCATTTAGCTTGTTTCACGGAGCGCAAGCGGAGTGAAAATAAGCTTCCTTAACCTTTGGCAGCGAAAGCGGAGCAATACGCTCAAAGCGAAGAGTATTTATTAATCTATTTTATAGGGGCATAGTTTAACGGTAGAACGAAGGTCTCCAAAACCTTTGGTGTGGGTTCGATTCCTACTGCCCCTGCCAAAATTGCTTCAACTACGGTCCGGGTATAGTTTAATGGTAAAACTCAGCCTTCCAAGCTGATGTCGTGGGTTTGATTCCCATCACTCGATCCAATAATGATTAAAGGGTCCATTCTAGTAGTTCCTCACCTTTTTTGGAGGAAGTAGAAGAATGGACCTTTTTAGTTTATTTAGGGACAGTGGGTCAGGTCCTGTGTCCTGGGACGGAGGGACAGGTCCACTGTCCCATTTAAATCCATATCCCTGAATTCTTTCATCCTATCCCACTCTCAATCACAAAAAATTTTCCCCGGATTCAACAACCCATCCGGATCCAGAAGCTCTTTAAACGACTTCATCACCTCTACCGCTTCACCATGCTCCAACCTCTGATACTTCATCTTCCCAAGACCGACGCCATGCTCTCCGGTACAGGTTCCACCAGCTTCAATTGCCTTTAGGATGAGCTGTTCATTGATCGTCTCCGATGTCAATTTCTCTTCAGGGATGTTTGGGTCATATACGATGATGGTATGGAAGTTGCCGTCTCCAACATGGCCGAAGACACTTCCAGGCAGCCCGCTTGCTTCAATCTTTGCGCGGGCAAAGTCAACCATGTCGGCAAGCTTTGACAGGGGGACGCATACATCGGATCCCATTACTTCCTTTCCTTTCAGGTGACGGAAGGCGTATGCAAGTTCGTGCCTTGCTTTCCATATCTCGGCACGATCGATGGATCCGCTTGCCCGCTCCCAGTTCCTGCAGCCCATATCCTGCATCAGTTCCTCGACAAATGCGGCATCTTCTTCAGCGGAAGTCCGTGTGCCTGAGAATTCAAAGAATAACGAATGCTGTTCCGGGAAGTGGTAGTCCCCATAAGCATTGACCTGCTTGATGCTGGGGGCATCAACGAGTTCCATCCGAACCACTGGGATGCCGCTCGTGAGCACGGCTTGTGCTGCGGCGGCACACTGTTTTGGTGTATCGAACGTACAGCGTGCCGCAATCGTGTGTTCCGGGATGCCATGAAGTTTCAAGGTAATTTCGGTGATGATGCCTAACGTTCCTTCCGAACCGGTGAACAGGCCGTTTAGATGATATCCGCTGGATGATTTTTTTGCGGTGCTGCCGGTTTTGATGATCCTGCCGTCCGCCAGCACGACTTCAAGGTTCAGTACCTGATCGCGCATGGACCCGTAGCGAACGGCGGTCGTTCCGCTGGCATTTGTCGCAGTCATGCCGCCAATCGTGGCGTCAGCTCCTGGATCGATGGGGAAATAGAGTCCCTGCCGGTTGATTTCCCGGTTCAACTCAAGGCGTGTGATACCGGGCTGGACTGTAACGGATAAGTCTTCAGGGTTAAAGGAGATGATCTGTTTCATCCGGTCAAAATTCATGGAAATGCCCCTTGAAACGGGAATGGCCTGGCCGTCAAGCCCCGACCCTGCTCCATAAGGGGTGATAGGAAGCTTATTCGCCCTTGCAAAGTTCACGATGTCTTTGACCATTTGTGTCGATTCCGGGTACACCACCGTTTCCGGCTGTACGGGATCGTGAAACGATTCATCCCTGCTGTGCCGGAAAAGATCCCCTTCGCTTATACTGACGCGTTCAGCCCCTATCAAATCTTGCAGGTTCTCGATCCATTCAGTGCTCATCCAGCTACTACCTCCATTTTTAAAATATTCTAAATTTTATATTTACAAATAGATTAGCATAAATTATCATACATGTATACGGTATACCGCCTTGAATCATGAATAGAAACCCACCAAGAATATCATTTCATCCCATTGAACACGAAGAAATCTCCAATTCACAATGTACCCTTCTTATTGAATAACCGCTGCATTCAAAACACATTCTATTAAACTCCAAGAATAAACATACATAGCTTTTAGTCTTATGAACTACTGGACTTTCATTCAATTGAAAACAGAAAAAGTGGTGCCTGGCACATGTACAAAAAAGGAGGGAACAAATTGCATAGGGTGATCAAAAAAGAATCGCTGGCTGAACAGGCTTTTAACCTGATCAAGAAAGAGATCATATCAGGAAAGCTGGCACCGGCAGAGGAGCTTCCTGAAAAAAAGCTTGCGCAGGAACTCGGTATCAGCCGCACGCCTGTCCGGGAGGCGCTGAGAAGGCTTGCTGTAGAAGGGCTGGTCGTATTATCTGATCAAAAGATCGCTACTGTTGCCTCATTTACAGAAGAGGATGCGATGCATTTCATGGAAATCCGGAAACTGTTAGAAGTGTACAATCTTGAAGCAGTTTCACCTTTAAAGAATGAAGTGTTTGAGAAGATAAAAGAAAACATGGATGCTCAATTGAAAGCGATTACTGCTGGTCGCTATGAAGAATTCATCGATCTCGACCGGGAGTTCCATTTGTTACTGGCCGGTGAAAACCCCAATCCCAGGCTTAGGGCTTTAATCCAATCGGTCAATACCGGGGTGAACAGGGCGTTCCTGGTTCTGTCGAATACATTGCAAGTAAGTGCCATGGAAGCATATGGGGAGCACAAACGCATTGTGGATGCACTGGAAGTTGGAATGATTGAAGAGGCCAAGAGAGAGATGGCTGACCATATGAAAAACATCGCAAGCCGGATTAAAGGCTATTACTTGAAGGAGGTAGAGGAATGAAAAAATATTTGATTTTATTGTTAATGGCAGTGGTGGTGATGGCTGCATGCGGACGTCCAAGCAGTTCATCAGGGAGTGAAGGCGGAGACGAAAAAACATACACGATCCGCATTGCCCACCTTGTACCTGAAGAACAGTCCTCACATGTTGCCGCCGAGACTTTTAAAGAAAAGCTTGAAAAAGAATCGGATGGGCGTATCAAAGTGGAACTGTATCCGAACGGACAGCTGTATGGTTCTGACCGTGAGGCGATCGAGGCGGTTCAATTAGGGAATATCGAAATGACGATTCCAGCTGTAGCGCCGCTTGCTTCTTTCAATGAAAAGTTCATGGTGTTCGATCTTCCATTCCTTTTCAACAACAATGAAGCGGCTTATAAAGCGCTTGATGGGGAACTTGGTCAGGAGCTCATGAAGGATCTCGAAGAAAATAACATTAAGGGACTTGTCTTTGGCGAAAATGGTTTCCGTCATATGTCGAATAACAAAGGGCCGATTGAAAGTCCCGAAGACATAGAGGGGCAGAAGTTCAGAACGCTTGAAAACCCGCTTCACACGGATACATTCAAAGCATTTGGCGCGAATGCTTCCCCATTTGCCTTCGGTGAACTGTACACGGCTCTTCAGCAAGGTACATACGATGCAATGGAATGTCCGGTTTCGCTTTATTATACGAATAAATTTTATGAAGTACAGGATTATTTATCAATGACAGGTCATGTGTATGCTGCTACGGCGCTGTTGATGAACAATGATTTTTATAATGAACTGCCTGAAGATCTGCAGAAGCTTATAACTGAAGCTTCCGAGGAGTACAGGGAAGAGCAGCGCGGACTGGCTCAGAAGCAGGACGTGGAGTTCTTGGAGAAGCTGAAGGAAAGCGGTATGAAAGTAAATGAATTAACGGATGAACAGCGGGACAAATTTCGTGACGCAGCATCTTCCGTATACGACAAATACGTAGATCGCATTGGTCAGGATTTAGTGGACAAAGCATTGGAAGCGAACAACTAATCATCCGCATGAAACAAGGGATCAGGGTAAACCTTGATTCCTTGCTTTTTTCAGAAAGGAGCTTCTTAGATGAAAAAGAAATTCGATGTTATGGAAGAGACGATTCTTGTTTTGACGCTGGCATTGATGGTGGCTCTCATTTTCGGCCAGGTTGTGGGGCGCTATGTGTTCGCTTCTGCACCGAGCTGGACAGAAGAGATGGCCCGTTATATACATATATTCCAGGTATGGATCGGGGCAAGCTACGCCGTAAAAAAGAGGCAGCATATCCGGATTGAGAGTTTTGTGGAGTTATTTAAAGGCACTTCAAGGAAGGTGATTGAAACAGTCTCCCTGATCATTTGGTTTCTGCTTGCCCTGTTCCTTGCCGTCTTTGGGACACAACTCGTTCTGGCGAGTCTTCAAAATGGACAGGTTACCCCGGCCATGCAGCTGCCGATGTGGATTCCTTTCCTGGCCATCCCGATAGGAGGAGCGGGAATGGCGCTCCGGCTGCTGCAGCAAATGTTGACCATCTGGCGCAGTAATGATGATCCTCCTTCAGGGGAGGTGGGGGCATGACAGTCGCGCTGTTATTTGGTACACTCGCTGTTTGTTTGCTGATCGGGGTACCGATTGCGATTTCTTTGGGGGTATCGGCGCTTGTGGCAATTTACTTCGGGTCCACTTTGCCTCTTGATATCATCACCCAAAAAGCCTTTACGTCACTCGATTCTTTCCCGCTGCTCGCGATACCTTTCTTTATGCTCGCCGGGATTCTGATGGGGAAGGGCGGCGTTTCACAACGACTCTTGAATCTTGCCACCGCGATGGTTGGCTGGATGACAGGAGGGCTTTCGATGGTCACGATCGTGGCTTGTATGTTTTTTGCGGCGATTTCGGGGTCCGGTCCTGCAACCGTGGCTGCAATCGGCGGGTTTATGATTCCTGCCATGATGGCCCGTAAATATGAAGGCGGCTTTGCATCGGCAGTGGCGGCTTCTGCAGGCTCAATCGGGGTCATCATCCCGCCGAGTATCCCATTTGTGTTATACGGGGTTATCGGAAGCGTATCAGTCGGCAGCATGTTCCTCGCAGGTATTATCCCGGGGATCCTGATCGGGGGAGGGCTGATGTTCACAGCCTATATCATTTCACGAAAGCGGGGCTATAAGCCGGAGGCGGCAATGCCTTTTCGTTTTAAAGATGTGTTGAAAGCAGCCAATGATGCAAAGTGGGCATTATTGATTCCGGGCATCATTTTAGGCGGGATATATGGAGGCGTCTTCTCCCCGACTGAAGCAGCTGTAGTGGCTGTTGTCTATTCACTGATTGTAGGATTGTTCGTTTATAAGGAGCTGACGTGGAAATCCGTATTTGAAAGTTTCCGGGAAGCGGTCGTGATCAACGCCACTACGATGATTATCATCGGTCTCTCTGTTTCGTTTGCCTATTTTATGACGTTGGAGCAGATTCCGAATGATATCTCAGCCTTCTTGACTGACTTATCCACAAATCCGATTATTATTTTACTGGCGATCAATATTCTGCTATTGATTGTCGGGATGTTTATCGATACCATCTCTGCCCTGGTCGTGTTAACGCCGATCCTGCTGCCGATTGTGACGGCTGTAGGAGTGGATCCGATTCATTTTGGCGTTATTCTGGTGGCGAACCTGGCAATCGGCTTTATCACACCTCCCCTCGGCGTCAATCTCTTTGTCGCATCGAGTGTGGGCGGCGTCAGGTTTGAGAAAATTGCGTGGGCGATTGTTCCATTCCTGATCTCGATGTTCATCTGTCTTCTTGTTATTACATTTTTCCCGCCTCTGACCCTTTGGTTACCGGGATTAATGAAATAGAGCAGAGTATGTCGTTATCAATAAACGCAGCAGTACAAGGGTCGGGTCATTCTGATATACGGCAATTATTATCTATACCTGGATGCCATTTATTTACTGGAAAGATGACTGATTCAGCAGTTTCTTTGAAAAAGGAGGTTTTATCATGAGGCATTGGGGGACACCTGATAGATTGCGATCCCTGCTTTGTGAACTGGTCAGCTGGCACAGCCGGACGCTGACAGAGGGGGAGATTGAATTCCCGCAAAAAGTGTATGAGAAGATGGGGGATGTTCCTTATTTCCGTGCTAATCCAACTCATCTTCACCTCGGGGATGCCGATTATGGACGGCGCTTTTTAACTGCTCTCTACAAGCACAAGAAAGCTGAAAAGACCATTGTCCTGATCAGTCATTTTGACACGGTGAGTACGGAGGAGTATGGGGAGCTTGAAGTCCTTGCCTTTAACCCGGAACTGTTGACCAGGGAGCTCGCGAACTACATTGATGAACTCCATCCGGATGCACAGAATGATTTGAAATCAGGGAACTACTTGTGGGGGAGAGGGACGATGGACATGAAGGCAGGATTGGCCATTCACATGGCGGTCATTGAAAAAGCTGCCGATGAAGGCTGGCCGGTCAACCTTGTCCTTGTGACTGTACCGGATGAAGAAATCAATTCATCCGGGATGAGGGCGGCTGTGGTTCACTTGAATGAACTGAAGGAAGTGCATGGCTTCGACTACACATTGTTCTTGAACGGAGAACCGGTTTTTTCTCAAAATCCGACTGATACGTCTTATAATGTGTATTCAGGTACCATCGGGAAGATCATGCCCTCTGCTCTGTTCTATGGAAGGGAAACGCATGTCGGGGAGCCGCTTAGCGGGATGACCTCTCCGTTCATCGCTTCATTCCTTACAAGGAAGATGGAATGGAATCCATTGTTTAAGGAGATCGACTTTGGTGAAACTACCCCGCTGCCCGTGACCTTGCAGCAGGATGATTTAAGACTCAACTATTCCGCGCAGACGCCGTTTGGAACCGCTGCTTTATACAATGTTTTCACCATGAAAAAAACCGCCGCAGATGTAATGAATGAATTCGAGCAAGTCGCCATGTCTGCAGCGGCTGAGTGCAATCAATGGTACAGGGAGTTATGTGAAAGGGAAGGAATTCCATCGGTCGGTGAAGTCGGGGTGCTTCGGTATTCAGAGCTGGTAGCCTATGCGGAAAAGAAGCTCGGCAGGGACTATATTGAAGCCCTTAAGCATGATATCGGCGGCCATGAAGGAGACGACAGGGAAAAGTCTTTCAAAATTGCCGACACACTCATGATCAATTGTCAGGAGCTCGCCCCTGCGATGGTCATCATGTTCACGCCGCCCTATTACCCGCCCGTGAATACGTCCGGGGACCCGTTGGTGGAAGCGTGTGTCGAAGCTGTAGTAAAGTCTGCGAAGAAGCACTATAATCTCCCGGTCGAACAGATCCATTACTTCAACGGCATCTCTGACTTGAGCTATGTCAACTACAAAGACGAAAACAAAGGCTGGTCCGTCTATGAAAAAAATACTCCGGTATGGAATACAACCTACACCATCCCATTCGCGGAAATGCACAAACTTAAAGGCCCTGTCCTCAACGTAGGCCCATTCGGAAAAGATGCCCACAAACGTACCGAACGCCTTCATATTGAGAGTGCCTTTGTGAAAACGCCTGTTTTTGTGGAAGAAGTGATAAGGACTGTGATGGGGAGTGGGACGTAGGGACAGGTCCGTTGTCCCATTTTCCTTGATTCGCAGGGCGGACGCAGGGGACAGGTACTGTGTCCCATTCGAAGATGGTTGAGAGATTTTCAGCGATTGGTCATACGAGCTGATCGGTTTTGCTATAGACTGGGTACAGAGCAACGGTTGTGGTGAAGAGAGCATAGAGAAGTCAGGGTGACTCATGTTGTTCCCTGGCTGTTTTTTTGTCATAAAGTTCCCGTTGCACCTTCCTAAAAGGTTTGTCATATTGTGCAAAAATCATTAGTATAAGCTTATGAAGAAGTAATATGGACGGGAGGATATATAGATGGTGATTGGAGCAATAGAAGCAGGCGGCACGAAGTTTGTTTGCGGTCTCGGGAATGAAGACGGTGTAATCTCCGAAAGGATTTCCATCCCGACTACGACGCCGGAGGAAACGATGGCAGAGGTAGTGTCATTTTTTAAAGATAAGGGGATCGAGGCTTTAGGAGTCGGATCGTTTGGACCGGTTGATCTCGAACAGTTGAGTGCTACATACGGTTTTATCACAAGTACACCGAAACCCCATTGGGCTCAGTTTGACCTCGTTGGCGAGTTAAAAAAGTATTTTGATGTGCCGATCGGATTCGATACGGATGTGAACGCGGCGGCTCTTGGAGAGAGCTTGTGGGGAGCAGCTGCGGGGCTTGACAGCTGCCTGTACATGACGGTCGGGACAGGGATCGGTGTCGGTGCACTGGTTGAAGGAAAGCTGATTCATGGGCTGACGCATCCGGAAATGGGCCATATTATGGTGAGGCGGCATGGTGATGACACCTATGCGGGCCGTTGTCCTTATCACGGAGATTGTCTTGAAGGACTGGCTGCAGGTCCTGCCATTGAAGAACGTTGGGGAAAGAAAGGTATTGAATTAAAGGAATCCCCTGAAGTCTGGGAAATGGAAGCACATTATCTGGCGCAGGCGATTGCAAATTACATTCTCATTTTATCCCCCAAGAAAGTGATCGTTGGCGGCGGGGTCATGAAGCAGGATCAGCTGTTTCCACTAGTGAGAGGGAAAGTGAAAGAGATTCTAGGAGGGTATGTTCAGAGTGGACAGATCCTTGAGGATATTGATGAGTATATCGTTCCGCCTGGATTGGGTGATAATGCCGGATTGGCGGGGGCGTTGGGATTGGTGAAATCACTTTAGAGCTGGACATGAGAACAGGTCCCTTGACCCATTTATGTAGAAGCAAGTTTTAACAGCAAGTTCTCACCCCCTCTTTTAAAAAAGGTATCAAAATAGTAAAATCATCAGTAATCTATTTTTATGTCCCATTTTACTGGGAAGATTCAGGAGGCACATATGAACCAACCACTATTTCTACAACCCGTATTCCAGGAACGAATCTGGGGAGGTACGGCGTTAAAGGATCAATTCAATTATGAAATTCCATCAGATCAAACAGGGGAATGCTGGGCGATTTCGGGTCATCCGAACGGACAGAGCACCGTTGTGAACGGAGAGTTTGCCGGGAAGACGATCGGTGAACTCTGGAATGAGCACCGTGAATTATTCGGAGGGCACACGTCACCGGTATTTCCTTTACTGACGAAAATTCTGGACGCGAACGCAGATTTGTCTGTGCAGGTGCATCCCGATGATACATATGCAAATGAGCATGAAAAAGGCGAGCTTGGAAAGACCGAATGCTGGTACATCATTGATTGTAATGACGATGCGGAAATGATTTTCGGTCATACAGCCGGGACGAAGGAAGAGTTTGTCTCGATGATTGAGAAGGGCGAGTGGAATGATCTGCTCCGCCGGATTCCGGTGAAGCCTGGAGATTTCTTCTACGTGCCGAGCGGGACAATTCACGCTTTGTGCAAAGGTACCCTCGTGCTGGAGACGCAGCAGAGCTCGGATACGACATACCGCGTGTATGATTATGACCGCCGGGATGCGGAAGGAAATACGCGTGAGCTTCATATCGGGAAGTCGATTGAAGTGACGACGATTCCGCATCGTAATGCGGATGTGCAGCCTGTAGTGGAAAAGCGTGACGGGGTTGGAGTGACAAAGTTTGTGGAGGCTGAGTACTTCACCGTTTATAAATGGCAGGTTGATGGACACGCTTCATTCGTTCAGGATCAGCTTTTCCAGTTGGCGAGTGTTCTGGATGGAGCTGGGACGCTGAAGGTTCATGGGGAAGAGTATGCTTTGAAGAAGGGTGATCATTTTATTTTGCCTGCTGATATCGAGACTTTTGAGTTGGAGGGGCAAGTCGAACTGATTGTTTCTCATGTTTGAGATTTGTTGTTGAGAAAATAGGATTAAAAGAGCAAAGCATCCTGAATTGGGAACTTTGCTCTTTTTGCGTTTTGTGAAATTTAAACAAACGTTTGATTAGATGGCTGGAGCATTGATGGGAAAGGATTTTGTGGGGTTAAACAAACGTTTGATTAAGTTTAGTGGGGCGGAAAAGATCGTTTAAGGAAATGGCGCGTTCGGGGCTAGAGTGGGCGGTGTACCTGTATCAGTGTCCCGCTTAGAGGTTATAGAGAAAATTCGACAAGTTGCGCAATTTTGGTGAGACCTGCTCAATTACTTCAGAAGTGGAGTAATTATTCTGAAAAAGCACAATTATTGAGAAACCGGCTCAATCACGAATATATATTCCTCTCTTCAGACGGATTTACACATTAGATTATTTAATCCACCCAACGGAAGGGTTTTAAAAAGAGGCTCTTTTCAAGTAAATAGGTCATATACCTGTGGGTAGGGACAGTATCAGTCAAGAACCACCACTTTACAACACAAATGATTGCAAGAAGGTAAAGACATGACAAAAAACGAATTAGTAATGAAAGTGGAAAATTCCTGGCTAGGTAAAAGGGTCAATGACATGCGCCCGACAAAGAGAACTGTTTATTGAGTTGGAGCCCTATCAGTTTATGTGGGTTAAATAGCGGGACGAGGGGACAGGTTCAGTGTCCCGCCCCAATCACATGGAGGGAGGGGGACAGTGTACCTGTCCCCCTGTCCCGATTTAGGAGTGTGGAGAGGATGAAATTTTTGGTTGCTTCAGATTCCTTTAAGGATTCGCTTTCTGCTTATGAAGTGGGGGAAGCGGCGAGGCAGGGGATTCTTTCGGCGGTACCGGATGCCGGGGTCGAGAATTCTCCGATGGCAGACGGCGGGGAAGGGACGATCGATGCGCTGCTGGCATGCATGGAAGGGAAGGAAAAAGAGGTTGTCGTACACGATCCGCTAATGAACCGGATAACAGCCAGCTATGTGGTG
The DNA here is from genome assembly GCF_036867415.1 of Mangrovibacillus sp. Mu-81. Taxonomy (NCBI): domain Bacteria; kingdom Bacillati; phylum Bacillota; class Bacilli; order Caryophanales; family Bacillaceae; genus Mangrovibacillus; species Mangrovibacillus sp. Mu-81. Next base: position 386,935 of record NZ_JBAJHU010000002.1, on the reverse strand, counting down.
CTTGAAGAGGATTCGGTATTTATCGAAAGTGCCCGCAGCAGCGGACTTCCGCTCGTTCCTTTTGAATACCGCGATCCGATGAAAACCAATACCTATGGGCTCGGGGAACAGATTCGGGATGCCGTTCAGAGCGGTTACCGCAATATCGTCATTTCTCTTGGGGGAAGTGCGACGAATGACGGCGGCGTCGGGATGCTGCAGGCGCTTGGGTGGAAGTTTCATGACCGGGATGGAGATCTGGTTGGAAACGAAGAGAATCCAATGCTGAAGGTGGCTTCTTTTTCAGATGATGACCGGCTTCCCGGACTCGGGCAATGCACGTTTACTATAGCCAGTGATGTCACGAATCCGTTCTATGGATTGCAGGGGGCCGCACATATTTTCGGAAAGCAAAAAGGTGCAACAGATCGAGATATTATTCAACTGGACAAGAGTCTTGCAGACCTCGCTGAATTATTTGAAAAAGCCTATGGAATCAATCTGCAGCAGGTTGCAGGGGCCGGAGCTGCCGGGGGACTTGGCGGAGGAATTGCCGCCGGACTGAAGGGTGTTATACAATCCGGGGTAGAAACTATCGCGAAGCTCACAAACTTAGAAGAAAAAGTTGCGGAAGCAGATGTTATTTTTACCGGAGAAGGCAGTCTGGATAAGCAATCTCTTATGGGAAAGGTCCCGGTCGGGGTGGCCAAGCTTGCAAAAAAGCACGGCAAGAAAGTGATCGGGATTGCCGGCCGTGTTGATACGGATCTGAGAGAAGTGAATCAATATCTGGATGCGGTATTCTCCATCCAGACCGAGTGCCGGTCGCTTGAGGAGGCTCTTTCGAAAGAGGTTTCGAGTGAACAGGTCCGGGTGACAGTGGAGCAGGTTGTGAGGTTGATAAAATAAATAAGGGGACAGGTACAGCGGCTTTTTCACCCACTGTACCTGTCCCCTTGTTTTTTTAAAGCAAACTCCTGCAACTCAATTCGTGTCTATGATAACTGCCATTCAGCTTCCCGTCACTAAATACGTTAATGCCTGTCGACTCTACATCAGGAAACACTCTGGATGTAAAAACAACTGCCCCATCATTGATGAAGATTTCGGCAATGCTTCGGTCAACAAAGATTTGTATATTGACGGTCTCGCCGATTGTAAGTTTTGAACTTCTCTCAAATCCATGTTCTCCCCCAAACTTCTCTTTGAAGTTTTCTCGGTTCAAGGTGACGGCTTGCGCAGAACGGTTGAACTCAAGCACCAGGCTTTCTGTTTCGGAAGCGAAGAGTTCAATGCCGAATGTCCCGGCTTCTATTGATTGTAAGGAGATTTCCAGTTCATATTGTACGGAACCCGGACTCCATTCTTTGCTTCCATCCTCCAGTCTCAGTTCCGCTGATTCCGAATGCTTCCTGAGCTTTTTCAACTCCCGCGCAGGCTTTTGAATTATCCTGCCGTTTACGATGTCAAGCTCACGCGGGGTGGTCAGGCAGTGCGCCCAATCTTCTTTGTCGGAAGGGTAGTCGATCTCACCCATGCCGGCCCAGCCAAACAGGAGGCGCTCACCGTTTTTTCCTTCAAAGGTTTGAGGGGCATAGAAATCGAAGCCTTTATCCAGTTCATGATGACTGCTGACTTTGAACGTGAGATGCTCAATATCGAGTTCCCCAAGGACATACATGACGTTATACAGGTTTTGGTATGCGTGTTCTTCCGCTTCTAAACCCTGAGGGGAGACAACGAGCACATCCTGGCCGTTCAGTTCAAAGTAGTCCGGGCATTCGAGCATGTAACAGGAATCCGGTAAATCCAGCTCCAAATCCAGTTCCCCTTTGAACGTCCAGTTCCGCGCATCGTTTGATTCGTAAACAATGATCGCACCGGTCAGATTGGAACGCTGGGCACCGAGTAGCATATAATAGCGGTCATCCTTTTTAAACACTTTCGGATCACGGACATGCCCTGTATAGCCTACGGGAACTCCCTTGATAATCGGATTCGTCTCATGTTTGCGAATATCCCCATTCTTGTCCATGATGGCCAGGCATTGATTCGCAGATCGTTCTTCCGCATTGTATTTAATATTTCCGGTGTAATACAGGTAGAGTTCCCCTTCGATTTCCAGGGAGGCACCGGAGTAGGCACCGTGTGAGTCATACTCTTCAACAGGGACGATCGCTGTGGGAAGTCTCTCCCAATTAACCAGGTCAGCAGATTTCACGTGCGCCCAGTGCTTCATCCCGTGAATGGCACCGAACGGATACCACTGATAAAACACGTGAAACTCCCCGTTGAAGTACGCCAGGCCGTTCGGGTCGTTCATCAGTCCGTAGCCGGGATGGATATGATAACCGGGCTTCCATGCGGAATTGGCCGATTTTTCCTTCAGCAGCTCGAGTTCATTTTCCTTTGCGTCGTGGATGGTACGGTATTTCGGTTCGGTGTATCTTGTCAAAATCATCATTCCTTTCTTTCTGAAAAAATAAAAGCAGGCAAGTGCCCCCACTTTCCTGCTTCTATCGACTTTTATTAAATCATGCTTCTTTCTTATCCGAGTATCCGAACATCCATGTCAAAATAAATGCGACTACAATTGCGACGATGTTGATCAGGATATATTGAAGGATCTGCCCGTTCAGGTAGAGAAGCGTACCCGGTATGACGGTGATGGCCATTCCCGTCGCTTTCAATCCCATGATGGAAGCAAGAAATCCTCCGGCAGCTCCGCCGATTAGGGCCATGATGAATGGCTTTCCGTAGCGCAGGTTCACCCCGAAAATGGCTGGTTCAGTGATGCCGAGGAACGCTGACAGGGAAGAAGGAAGTGCCAATGCTTTCAGTTTCTTTGATTTTGTTTTTAGTCCAACTGCCAGTGCGGCGCCGCCCTGTGCTGCAATCGAGCAGGTGATGATGGCGTTGTACGGGTTATTTCCGTATTTCGCCAGAAGTTGAATCTCGAGCATGTTAAAGATGTGATGGATCCCGGTGACGACGATGATCTGGTTGAGTCCCCCAATCAGGAGTCCGCTGATGCCGAACGGCCATTCAAGGACTGCGATCGTGCCGTCCAAAATCACGTTTTCAAGGCTGTGGAAGATTGGTCCGATCACGAATAATGCCAGCGTGATCATGATCAGCAATGTCAGGAACGGCGTCACAATTAAATCCAGTGCTTCCGGTGTCCGTTTTCGGATTTGTTTTTCCAATTTTGCCCCGAGGATACCTGCGATAAAGGCAGGGAGAACGGATCCTTGGTAGCCTACAACAGGGATGAACCCGAAGAACTCAAGCGGCTGAACATCCCCGCCTGCGACTCCCCATGCGTTCGGCAGGGAGGGGCTGACAAGCATCAACCCGAGGACCATCCCGACGATCGGTGTTCCGCCGAATACCCTGAAGGTCGACCAGGCGACAAGGGCAGGCAAGAAGATGAAGGCTGTATCAGTCAAGATTTGCGTGAATAAAATGAAGTTCTGTGACACATCGTCCGGTGTCATCCCAAAGAATGCGAGTATTTGCTCCTGCATGACAAGTCCGCGCAATCCCATGAAAAGTCCGGTTGCCACGAGCACTGGAATGATCGGCACGAAGACATCTCCGAATGTACGGATTGCCCGTTGAAATGCGTTTCCGCTTTTCACAGCTTCCTTTGACTGTTCGGCTTTCGTCGATCCAGAAATCCCCAGATTCCTCACTTCTTCGTAGATGCGGTTGACGGTACCGGTTCCGAGTATGATTTGATATTGGCCGGAGTTGAAAAATGCGCCTTTTACTTTATCCGTATTTTCTACTTCTTCCTGATCTATTTTTTCTTTGTCTTTCACCATGATTCGTAAGCGGGTGGCGCAATGAGCGACTGAAAGGATGTTTTCTTCACCGCCGACACCGGCCAGGATATCTTCTGCGATTTTTCTGTTCTCTGACATTGTTTCTCCTCCTTTTGCATATATGTGTAATCGATTACATACCGATTGAAAATAAAAGTATAAGCAGGTAGATGCCTATACTAATTTAAGATTTTACTAGAACATTCCTTGTTGCTGTGTAATCGATAACACATGCGTCATACTGTTATGAAATCGATTACACAAAATTATACACTATCTTTTTTCACTAGTCCATAGTCTAAAACGATTTTGCCTTTTGGTATGTTTTTCTGATTGATCAGGGATAGGATCAGGTTTGCCGCTTCCTGTCCGGCGTTGTTGTATTGAAAGTCGATGGTGGTCAGGGATGGTGTTACATATTGGGAAAGTTCGGACGCACCGACTCCTGCCAATGCCATGTCTTCGGGGATCCGTAATCCTGCTTCCTTGATGTAGTTCATGGCCCCGATGGCCAGGCGGTCTGTAACGGCAAACACCGCAGTGGGTCGCTGATCTGATTTTTCCATGATATTCTTCATGGCGTGATAGCCTGATTCCACATCGAAAACGGCGGTTTGAATCCAGTGATCCTCTATTGGCAGGTCATGTTCCTTCATTGCAGCAAGATACCCTTTTTTCCGAAGCATCCCAACGGCCCGGTCCGATTCACTGACCCCGATGAAAGCTACCTTCACATGTCCTTTTTCAATCAAATAATCTATCATCTCCTGGGCTGCGCTCGTTTCCTTGAAGACAACGGATGGTGTATCCGGCATATCCTGGCCAACGACCACGAACGGGATATTCAGTTTCTGGATTTCCGCTAGTAAAAGGTCATTCGTATTCGTCGCCGAAAGGACGATCCCTTCCACATCCCTGCTTTTCAGGAGCTTAAGGAACTCGATTTCCTTGCCGGCATTTAAATTCGTATTCGCCAGCAAAAGCTGATAACCCTCCGCAGCAAGCACCCGGTCCAGCCCATTCACCATCCGGCTCGTCGTCTCGGACCCGAGCTTCGGAAGGATGACGCCGATCACCTTCGTCTTCTTCGTCCGCAGCGATTTCGCATTCTCACTCGGAACATACCCTGTTTCTTCTATTACTTTAAGGATCCTGTCCCTGGCTTCTTCACTTACATACCCGGAATCATTCAGCATCCGTGAAACCGTCGCGCTTGAAACGTTCGCCCTCTTGGCCACTTCTTTGATTGTAATCAAGCCATGTCCTCCTTGTTGTTACTGATGTGTTTATTTTACCCAATGGGTGTGGCGGGGACAAGGGGTCGGGTCCGTTGTCCCGTTTTAAATGTTCTGCTCCATTGAACTTTCACCGACCTATTTTACTTTTCTATATGAGAAAAGTATCATAAGGTAGAAATCTTAATGCCTGCCTCATAATAAAGAAGGTGTAACAATGAATGAGAGACAACAGGAAATTATTCGCATTCTGTTAAGTCAGTCCAATCGGTTCATGCTTGTTATGGATTTGACTGATAAATTGGAGTGCTCTGAAAAAACGGTGCGAAATGATTTAAAGGTGATAGAGTCATATCTGGAGGGATACCCATCAGCCGTTTTGATACGGAAACCAGGTCTGGGTATTTGTATTGAGATTGATGAAAATGATAAAGCGGCGATGTATAAAGAACTCCAAACCATTAGTGGTTCAAAGGGAAGCACGCTTGAAGATGAGGAGAGGCTGATTCGGATTGCTTATCATCTTCTGATGAGTACGAAGTCTGTTACTGTTCAGGATTTGATGGACAGTCATTATGCCAGTAAATCTGTTATTAAAAAAGATACAGACCAAATTGAAACATGGTTAAGCCGTTTCAATTTAACATTGGAGTCTAAACAGAAAGTCGGTTTGATTTTAGAAGGAACGGAAAAGAATAAGCGGCTGGCACTGTCACGCTTATCTGAGCTGGTCCGGAGACCTGAAGACACCAGTATGTTTTTAAAGAAACAATTTCCTTTTCATGAGGTGAATAGGGTCATATTTGAGCTGAGAGAAATGCAAAGGAACCATACCATGGCTTTTACCGATGATTCCTTTGACAGAATCGTGATTCACACCCTCATGATGGTGAAGAGAACAAAGCTTCACCAGTTCATTTCGCTGTCGGACGCTGATATTTCATTTATGAAAAAGCAAAAAGAATTTAATTGGACAGGGGAATTGCTTGATAAGCTGGAGCGGTTCTTTTCGATTCGTTTTCCCGATGAAGAACGGGCGTATTTGACGCTGCACGTCATTGGAGGGAAACTTTTGCACAGGGATCGTGATGATCTGGGAGGTACAGATGAACTTCTGTCGATGATGACAAGTGAACTGGTGAGAAATCTTTCCGAGTCGAACGGGGTTAAGTTTAAGGAAGATACTGAATTACTGAACGGACTGCGCGTTCATCTGTATTCGACGCTCAACCGTTTGAAGCACGGCCTCCCGGTATCGAACGTAATGCTTCAGGAAATAAAGAACATGTATCCTTATATGTTTGATCAGATCTTGTTTGCATTGGAAGAAATCAATCAAACTTCTCCAGTCGTGATTCCTGAAGAGGAGGCTGCCTATTTAACGCTTCATTTCCAGGCATCCCTGGAGCGGCTCAAGAATCAGCATTGGGCGGTGAAGAAGGCAGTCGTTGTGTGCCACATGGGGATCGGGATGTCTCAATTGCTGAGAACAAAGATTGAACGTAAATTTCACACCCTGCAAGTGATAGACTGCATCGCCCATTCGGAATTACCGGCATTTATCGGGGAGCATGAGATAGACTTCATCATCAGCACCGTTCCTCTCGAAGGTGTGAAGAAACCGCATATTGTGGTGTCTCCCTTGTTGGAAAAAGGTGATGAAGATCGGCTTGAACAATGGGTCAAGCAGATTAACAGCCCTGAAGTGCGAAGCGGAAAATCGGTTCTATTAAGGTATACGAATCCTTTTCTGGTGTTTCTTCATCTCGATGAAACAAATAAATATGATATCATCAAGAAGCTGTCAGTCGAGCTGCACAAAAAAGGCTATGTCGAAAAAGAGTACATGGAAAGCTCGATGATCCGCGAACGGATGGCTGCGACAACGGTCGGTGCGGGAATTGCGATACCTCATGGAAACCCAAGGTTCATCAGGCAGTCCGTGATGGCTGCTGCGACCCTAAAAGAGCCTGTGGAATGGGGTGAAGAGAAAGTTTCTCTCGTCTTTATGCTGGCTGTCAAAGATGATAAACAAGAAAATGTGAAACAGTTGTTCAGGGAAATTTCCATGTTAAGTGAAGACCCCGATCGGATCCAATCTCTTCTAAGGGAAACGGAACGTATGCAATTTTTAACTTCTTTACAAGGGAATTGAAGCAAGGTGAAGGTGCCTTGCTTTTTAATTTTGCCTTTTTACCGGAAGCTCCGGTAAAAGAAAGGACTTTATGTGCTGCAGCAAAGGTGTACAGTAAATGTAAGCGATTACGAAATAGATTGGAGAGTTAGAGATGAAACTACTAGCCATCACATCATGTCCTAATGGAATCGCCCACACCTATATGGCTGCTGAGAATTTGGAAAAGGCAGCGAAAGAGCTGGGCATCCAACTAAAAGTAGAAACACAGGGCTCGATAGGAGTCGAAAACGAATTTTCAATGAAGGATATCGAAGAAGCAGACGGCATCATCATTGCTGCCGATAAAACGGTCAACAAAGATCGTTTCCATGGTAAGAAAGTATTAGCGGCAGGCGTGCAGGACGGCATCCGCAAGCCTGAACAGCTCATCAAAAAAGTCATGAGCGGAGATGTGCCGGTCCATCATGCAGCCTCTGGTGAAGAGAAGAAGGCGAATGACAGGAAGGAAAATCCGATTTACCGTCATTTAATGAACGGTGTATCGTATATGATTCCGTTCATCGTGATCGGCGGATTATTGATTGCCGTTGCATTGACTATGGGCGGTGTGAAAACGCCGGGCGGATTGTCCATACCTGATGATTCATTCTGGAAAAGCATCGAAGCAATCGGAGGAGCTTCGTTTACCTTCATGGTACCGATCCTTGCCGGATTCATAGCGTACAGCATCGCCGACAGACCTGGTCTGGCTCCCGGTGTGGTCGGTGGTTACATCGCAGCGAATGGAAGCTTCTATGGAAGTGAAGCTGGCGCAGGTTTCATTGGCGGAATCATCGCCGGTTTCCTGGCAGGTTATGTTGCCCTTTATATTAAGAAAATCAAAGTTCCTAAAGCGATCCAGCCCATCATGCCGATCATCATCATACCGGTTCTGTCATCCCTGATTGTCGGACTGGCATTTGTTTTCCTGATCGGTGCTCCTGTAGCCGGGATTTTCACGGTGCTGACGGATTGGCTTGCAGGTATGCAGGGGACAAGCTCTATTTTACTGGCATTGATCCTCGGAGCAATGATTTCATTCGATATGGGAGGACCGGTCAATAAGGTTGCCTTTTTATTCGGCTCAGCGATGATCGCAGAGGGAAACTATGAAATCATGGGGCCGATCGCCGTTGCCATCTGTATCCCGCCGATCGGGATGGGACTTGCGACATTCATGGGGAAAAAGAAATTCCAATCTGCTGAAAGAGAAACAGGAAAAGCTTCGTTTACGATGGGGTTATTCGGCATCACAGAAGGTGCGATCCCGTTTGCAGCCCAAGATCCACTGCGTGTCATTCCAAGTATTATGGTCGGATCGATGACGGGTTCAGTCATTGCCATGCTTGGGCATGTAGGAGACAGGGTGGCTCATGGAGGACCGATTGTTGCTGTTCTTGGCGCAGTTGATCATGTGGTGATGTTCTTTATCGCTGTCATTGCAGGTTCGATTGTTACGGCAGTAGTCGTGAACCTGTTGAAGAAGGAAGTTCACGAAGAAGTTGCCGGAAGTGTTGTGACAGAAGAAGAGGTTAAATCAAAGTCTGAGAAAGCACCAGAAGAAATGCCGCAGTCAAAGGCGGAACTCAGCGAAATCAACCAATTGACAGACATCACGAATCTTAATCTTATTAATGTGGATTTAGATGGATCCACACGCGACGATGTGATCGACGAAATGATCTATTTGTTAAAGCAATCAGGAAGTATCACATCTTCGGGGTCCTTCAAAGAAGCCATCATCAGCCGGGAAGAAGAGAGCACGACTGGAATCGGCATGAACATCGCGATTCCTCACGGTAAATCGGATGCAGTGAAACAACCAAGCGTGGTTTTCGGCATCAAGAAGGATGGAGTCGATTGGAACAGTCTGGACGGCTCTGATGCGAAGTTGATCTTCATGATTGCCGTTCCGAAAGAAAGCGAAGGCAATGAACACCTCAAGATTCTTCAGCTGCTGTCCCGTCAGTTGATGGATGAAGAGTATCGAGAGAAGTTGTTGAATGTGCAGAGCAGGGAGGAAGCTTTGGGGTTATTGGAAGAGATTAAATAAATTGAAAGCCCGTCCCTCGATGAGGGACGGGCTTTTGAATGGGTGGGACCCGGGGACATGTACAGTGTACCATGTGATGGTTTGAAGTATAGATCAATGGGACAAGGGACCTGTCTCCGCGTCCCAATGTCATGGTTCAAGGTGACTGCAGCCTTGCCTTCGATTTCGGATGAGAAGAATTCAAAGCCGAATCTTTTAAACTGCTAACAAAGCTTTACATACCCTTAACCTTTAAAACTTCCCCTGCATAAATACGGTCACTGATCAGCTTGTTTGCCTTTTTTAGCTTGCTCACTGTGGTGTTGTATTTTTTAGCTATGGAGGAAAGGGTGTCGCCTTTCTTTACTTTATAAGTCGTCGACTTTGAAGGGTCAGCGTTCTTACCTTTTGAATTAACTGGTGCAGAGCTGGAAACTTTCAAAGCCTGTCCAACATAGATCATATCAGTTTTAAGATTGTTAAGCTTTCTCAAGCTGTTTACGGTCATTTTGTATTTCTTTGCGATGGCTGAGAGTGTATCGCCATTTTTTACTTTGTAAGTCGTTGTTTTTGCCAGATTTTCACTATCGCTATTTGCTGGCTTAGGAGCAGTACCGGATATCTTCAGCGTTTGTCCTGCATAGATCCGGTGGCTCTTTAAGTTATTAAGTTTTTTCAGGCTGTTTACCGTTGTATTGTATTTCTTCGCAATTGCAGAGAGGGTGTCTCCACTCTTCACTTTATAAGTGCTTGTTTTTTCAGTTTTAGCTGGAGGATTTTCTCCTAGGAGATAATACATGTCTTTACTGAAGGTAATGCGGTGCCTAGATTTGTAGCTTTTAGCTGTCTGATTGAAAAACTTCTCTTGCTGTGCAACATTGGTTTCCATCGTTTTGAGAGCTTTCTTGTAATCTTCCCCTGATAGATCTCCATTATAATAGTCGATTGTATCAATCTCCGAATTATAAACTTCAATTAAACTATTATAAATATATTCATCCAACTCCACGATGGCAGTGTTCGAAGGATTGATAGGAGCTTCTTTCTCTAATACGTCATCAAAATAATTTAAATACGCTTCGTACAAATTCATCATTTCATTTTCTGACTTTGCAACATCAATCTTCTTTGTATAGCTTTCCAGCGTACGGATGATGCCTGCATAGTGAGAAGAGAATTTATCCAACTCCAGCTGATAATTGACCGCCTGTGCGGCTTCCGCCGAATAACCAGGGTAAATAATTGATGTGCTTGAAAATAATAGAGAAGTTGCCAAAACAGTAGTAGTTAATATTTTCTTCGTGACCATGTTCATTCTCCTTCAAGAAAATACGAGTATAGGAAATAAGTTCCTGAAATAATTATAATGACCAGTGACATAAATGGGAATAGCTTTTTAAAGGCATTCGAAACAATATTTTTCGACACTGGAGTTGGATGCAAGTTATGTGTCCTGCCAGACTGCCAGATGCTAAATAAATCGTTCTGCATAATATGCGAAAGGGCAAAAGAGAAAAGGGAAGAACCTGTTAGAAACAGTACCTTTTGTCGACGGACTGTTAATCATCGTGAGTGCGTTCTTATTATCCCTGGCTTCTGTCAGAATTCTCGAAACGCCGGTCCGGAATATCAGTATTAAAAAATCAAAAAAGAAATTGGCGGCTGTTCTGGCAAGTTTATTAATTCCATTATTCTGTGTGAATGCAGGATGGGCTTATTATGTAGCAGGTCAGGATGAGCAAAAATATGGTTTGGAGGAGTACCTGGGGGCCATGTCCATTTCGAATGATGTGAAACCTGCTTCAGGTAAGAAGCCGGTGTCATCGCCCTTGGCAGTAAAGGAAGATTTACCTGCCCTCCAGTTGTCGGGAATGTTCTGAATTATAGGGATTATCATCATTTGTCGACGTTGTATTCGAGGACGATGGCCGGGGCTTTACGTGATCCTTTGCTGGATGCGTTGGAATAAAAGAGTTTGAATGTCATGTAACGCCTGAAATGAGTTTATACTATTCAGGAATGCCAAAAGTATTCTCTTCTTATCTGTGAAATATGAATCGTTATTAACGAAAAATATATAGGCTTAGCTATACGTTTAGCGGTATAAGCTTACGGTGTTCATTCCTTGTAGGCTTAGATAGCAAAAGCGGTGGATCAGGCAGGCAAGCTTAGGATTCACCGCTTTTTTTGAATAATGGCAGAGCTGAGCAGTACATCAATTTGTAAACTATAAAGAACGAAAATGTTCTTAATAATTTACTAAATAGTAAGATAACTAGAGCTATAACGAGAAAACGAACGATTAATGTTCTTTTTAACGAATAAATGGCTGTAATTGAAGTTTTTCAATACATGACATTTGTCTTATACTTCAAATGTAAGGTTCGTTAAAAAGAACAAAACAGACTCTTAAACGAATCAATAACTAAGGGAAAACAAGGAGGAATTTAGAAATGGGTATTAAGCAAAAATTAGGTTTAGGCGTAGCATCAGCAGCACTAGGATTAGCATTAGTCGGGGGAGGTACATATGCTTACTTTAGTGATACAGCTACAGCAAGTAATACCTTTGCTGCAGGTAAATTAGATTTATCAGTAGATCCAACTACAATTATTGACGTAAACAACTTAAAGCCGGGAGATACGATGCTCCGCTCTTTTGAGTTAGTCAATGGTGGTACATTGGACATTAAGAATGTTGTACTTGATACTGCTTATAGTGTAAATGATCACGGAAACAACAATAATGGTAATGATTTGGGTGAGCACATTAAAGTGAATTTCATGTTTAATGTCGATAAGTTAGATGTTCCGGTTTATTCTACTACTCTAGCTGATTTATCAAACATGTCCCCTGAAGCTGTAGAAGATACATGGGAGACTATTTTTGGAGACAGATGGGGAACCGAAGGTTTAGCAACAAACTCAAGTGACCTACTTTATGTTCAGTTTGAATTTGTTGATGATGGCTCTGATCAAAATGAGTTCCAACAAGATTCACTGAATCTGGAATGGACATTTACTGGTATGCAAACTGATGGCGAAGAAAGATAAATAAAGTTTTATAGGAAGGTGGGTGGTTCCCACCTGCCTTTCTTAATATCAACATTTAAATTTCTGCAGAGGATAGAAATGATTAAATCTGTCTTCTGCAGGAACTTAAATTCCATCACATATCCAAAGGATGTGATCCCCATAAGATACACAAGAACAAAAAAACATAAAACCCCATTCAAAAAGTGGAAGCTGTTATGCCAGCTGATGGCGATCTGGTATGCCACCACCATAACCAGCTCGTTCATAGATGGGAGTACCGGAGCCTATTTTAACAATCAGGACCAAGTCACTGGTGTCATCACCGCAGGAACTTGGAGTATTTGGGACAAAAGTTCTTTGAAATTTCCTGATGAACAAGACAGGACAATAAGAGCTTGCTCTCCTAAGGAAATTTCAGCGAGAATAATCAATACTGGAAGTACAATGCAAGGTACAACAGAATACACGGTTTATTATCAATCTAGTGGCAAGAATCCTATGAAATTTGGTGAAAAAATAAGCAGTGGCGATATTCAACCAATAGTAGAAGGTGGAAGTGACATATTGACCTACCATACAACAGAACCTGGTGCCTACAAATTCAAAGCCTTACAACGCCCTGGTCACGGAAACAAAGAAGATATCAGACATGAATTATGGAGTGAGACCATCACGATAACCTGTGAACAAGATAAACTCGAAGAAGATAAAGGCGGAGGTAAAACCAAGCCTGAACCAACTAAGAAAGAAGATAAACAAGAAAATCAGGAAGTGACGAACCCTGAAGAGGCAAAGATAGATCAGAGTAAAGTGGAAAATAAAGAAGAATCGGCACCACCTGTAGAAGAAAAGCCGGAACCTGAACAGCCGGCCGCCCCGGCAGAGCCCGAACCAGAAACAAAGCCTGAAGAAAAAGCCGAAGTAAAAGCAGCAAGTGAACCGCAGTCGGATGTAAAGCCGGTCAAGAAAAAAGATCCTGAAGAATCGGCAGAAGAACCTTCTTCGACAAGTGATAATAATTCGCTAGAATAACAGAAAGGTAAGGTAGATAAACAATGAACTTAAAAGTAGTGAGAAAAGTTGTAAGCACTAGTATTACCGTTATCTTGTATGCTGTCCTGTTTATGATGATATTCGTAGTCGTCTCTTCAAAGGCTGCCGGCGGGGAGCCTGAGTTCTTTGGATATCAAATAAAGACAGTGTTGTCAGGATCGATGGAGCCGGGCATTCAAACGGGTTCGATCATCGCAGTGAAGCCTGGAGGAGACTTAACCCGCTTCAAAGAAGGGGATGTCATCACCTTTAAAGAGAAAGAAAACATCCTTATTACACACAGAGTATTGGAAGTAGTCAAGAACGGAGAACATGTAATGTACAAAACCAAAGGAGATAACAATGATGCTCCGGATCTTGAACCCGTTTTATCAGAGAATGTAGTGGCTGAGTATAAAGGGTTTACCATCCCGTTCATCGGTTACTTCATGAATTTCATGAATTCGAAAAATGGAGCGTTAATGTTCATCATTCCAGGAATTCTGCTCATCTTTTACTCAGGCTTCACGATCTGGAAAGCGATTTCCACCTTAGATCTTTCATCCAAAAAAGAAGACCCGATTGAAAAGAATATTTCATAACAATATATTCCAAATCCTTTACACTGACTGGTGTAGAGGATTTTTTGTGCGGAGCGTAATAGAGGAGGTACGATTTTATAAAACACATACTTGTTTGCCTCCTTGTTAATTGGTACGGGGAGAGGAGCCATGAAAGTTTCGATTGAATAGTACTATTAACTAGACAATAATTCGTATGGCAAGAGGAAGGTTTTAATACTTTGAAACAGATCTTTTAGAAGTTCTTTGAACCAGATAGTTAAGAAATATGCAGGAAGACGCCACAATCCCCGCGAATTTATTTTAAAGTCAAAGCAAAATGAATTTGAGTGTGCTTGTAATGTGTTCGTTATGCTGAGAGACATGCTAATAGGAAGTAAGGTTTTGGACAGGTACATTGTCCCATTCATGAGGGACAATGTACCTTCTCCTCCTTGTTCCATCATAGTTACTGAAAGGGGAGGTAATGTGAAACAATTTATCGCATTTGACATCGGGGGTACACATATTAAATACGGAATTGTGCGTGAGGATGGAAGTGTAGCTGCAAGCTTTTTAGATGATACCGAAGCTCACCTGGGAGGACCATCGATTGTTAAAAAATTGATTCATTTAAGCAGGGAAATGCTGAAGAGTTATGAAGCGGATGGTGTGGCCGTCAGCACCGCCGGCAGGGTGGATGCTGAAAAAGGGATCGTGCTGGGAGAGAGCAACAATATCCCGGGGTATAAAGGAATGGAACTTAAACAGCTGATTTCAAAAGAACTAAACCTCCCCGTCAAAGTCAGAAACGATGCAGAATGTGCGGCACTATGCGAACAGTGGCTCGGGGATCATGGAGCTGAGAATTTCCTCATGCTGACGGTAGGTACAGGTGTTGGCGGAGGCATCATCATCAATAATCAGCTCTACTCCGGCCATTCATTCAGTGCCGGAGAGTGGGGATATATGAGAATTGAGGGGGAGCAGTTTGAAAAAGTGGCGTCGTTTCCCGGTTTGATCAGAATGGCAAAAGAGTATAAGGGCGGTGGGGAGTGGACAGGAAAAACGATATTCGATCTATATGATCAGGGCGACCAGGAGATTGGAAAAGCCGTTTCCACTTTCTATAAGCATCTGGCAATCGGCATTTCCAATCTGCTCTATGTATTCGATCCCGAAAAAGTCGTGATTGGCGGTGGAATTGCACTGAGAGGGGATATATTCCTGAAAGATATAAAAGAAGAAGTAAAGAAATATGCGGTTGAAAGCTTCTATAATCGGACAGAAATCGTGCTTGCCAAACACCAGAACCACTCCGGAATGATCGGAGCCGTCTATCACTTTACGCAGGAGCGGGACTAGGGGACAGGTACCTTGTCCCGTTTTGCATTTAACTGGGACAGCGGACCTGTCCCCGCGTCCCCCCCAGTCAACCCGTCCCGCCGCCATTAAAGACATTTTATGGACGGCTGGTTACCGGTATGTTTAGTAGTAGAACATGGAGTGATTCTGATATAGGGAGTGAGTTGCCGTGAAGTCAATTGCGTACTTTAACAGCCATGCCACCACTTGTTTTGCTGTGGAGGAGCTGCGGAGGCTGTTCAGGCAGGCGGGAATCGAATTGGGTATGAATCGAAGGGGCCGTCACAGGGATTTGCAGGGTTCCATCTTTATCATGCTTGAAAAGGAGTATCATTCATCTCCATTATGTAAATCCCCTTTAACCTTGAGTAAAGATGGGTTTGCGTTGATCGATGAGGGGGATGACGTCTGGATCGTCGGGAAGGAAGAACGTTCATTATTATATGGCGTGTATTCTTTTTGCGAGAAGAAACTGGGGTACAGCTGGGTTCATCTTAATGAAGGCAGGTGTGGTACTTATACGGAAAATGCGACAAGTGTGCAGACCCCCTTGTTTTCCCGGCGGGGCAACATCATCGAGACCATAGACGATCCCCTTTACATAAACCGTCTGATTGACTGGGGCGTGAAAAACGGATTGAATGAATTCTTTTTCACCTTCTTTCTATGGGATAAAGTGAAGAGTTATGTGGAACCAGAGCTCGTCAAGCGGAATATGAAGGTTACGCTTGGCGGACACAGCCTGGCTTTTCTAACGAAAGAAATGGGGATGCAGCCGAATCACTTATTGAGGGACTCCGGCATGCAGGATCACGTCATCAGTCGAATCCATGAGATCTGCATCGGGTCGCCAGTTGTTAACAGGGTGTCGTTGTGGCCGGAGGACATCGGAATTGATCAAGACGAGTACGATGATTTCATGCCTGCGTATATTACTTTTTCGGAAAAGTTACGTGCATCATTGAAAGAGTTGAACGTCGAAGTGGAGCATATTGTCTATAATGCCGGTCTTGAGTGGAAGATGCTTGAACGCGCTGCAGGGACAAATGTCTCCCAAGAAGCGGATGTGCTTTACGCTTATTGGGGAAGGGATTATTCAGCGTCCATTCATGAGGCAAGCGAAGAACAGAAACGTGCTGCCGCCAGTTTGATGGACTGGAGGACTGAAACGAAAATAAAAAACAGGTCCTTCACCGTGCTGGAATATTACAGTGATCATTTCATGCTGAGTGAGTTATTTCCGCCGCTCTTAAACAGGATGAAGCAGGATATGGCGGACTACAAGAAGCTGCAGGCAGACGGGGTCCTGAATCTGATTGTACCTTGTCATATCAAGCCGCTTTCACAGGGAATCAACGCTGATTATCCGTGGAAATGGATCCATGGGCTGAATAACTTCTTATATGCAGGCTTGTGTTGGGGAAAGGACTTTGACAGTCTGGTCGACGCGTATTTTTCCCCGCTTGGAGAGAAAAAAGAGACATATCTGTCGATCATTTTGGAATTGGAGAACATCCTGGCAAAACATACGGCATGGAATGTCCCGCTGTTCCCGGCACGTCTTGTAGATACTGAAAAAGTGAAGGCGCGATCCAGTCAGGAAATTGTCACCTGCCTGGATGAATTGATCGATTTTCTAAATGAGCATACGCCTGCTGTCAGTGAAGAATTACTGGACATTCAAAATAAAGATAACTTTGATTCCTTTACAATGGAAGAAATGCTGCAGATTTACTTCTATTATGTAAAGAAAACAGCTGTTAGATGTAAACGAGAGTGGCAAGGAGGAAATGTGGATGGACTTCAGTCAGCTTCGGTATTATGAACCTTCGAAAGATAAGGCTGTAATGGTAAAAATGGACTTGATTGTCTACGGGGCGACTCCTGCAGGCATCACATGTGCCATTCAGGCAAAGAAGATGGGGCTATCAGTTGCGGTTGCCGAATTTGGCCGTCACATCGGAGGCATCACTGCCAGCGGGCTCGGTGCGACCGATTTCGGGGCAAAAGAGGCGATAGGCGGATTATCCAGAGAGTTTTACCGGAGAATCGGAGCGTACTATGGAAAAGAAGAACAGTGGACATTCGAGCCGAAAGCAGCGTCTGCCGTTTTCGAGACCTGGCTGTCTGAATATGAGATTCCAGTTTATTTCAATCAGCACCCGGAAGACGTCGTGATAGTCCATAATAAAATAAAGAGGATCATCATGGAAAATGGAAGTGTGTTTGAAGGGTGCTATTTCGTCGATGCCGGTTATGAAGGAGATATCATGGCGAAGGCAGGTGTTTCCTATGCGGTAGGACGTGAATCCATTTCTACATACAATGAAACGTATAACGGGGTCCGGTTTGGTGAACCCCATCATAAATTCGAAATACCTGTGGATCCGTATGTGATAGAAGGAGTCAAGGGAAGCGGACTGCTCGAAGGGGTGACGGAGCTGGAAGCGGGCACGGTTAAAGAAGGAAAGGGGGACGGCAGGATCCAGGCTTATAATTTCCGCATCTGTTTAGCGAACGATCCTGGAAATTCTATCCCAATTCCCAAACCACCGAAGTATGAACCGGAAACCTATGAGCTGCTGCTCCGATATATTAAAGCCGGTGTCTGGGACGCCATGAAACTCCATATCATGCTGCCGAATGGCAAATCCGATCTCAACAATCATGGCGCGGTGTCGACTGATTATATAGGAAAGAATTATGCTTGGCCGGATGGCAATTACGAAACAAGGGAAGCGATTTTTCAAGAGCATTTCAACTACAACCTCGGCATGCTTTATTTTCTGAGCTGTGACGAACGTGTTCCGTCGTCCATCCGGGAAGAGGTGTCTGAGTGGGGGCTGCCGCAAGATGAGTTCCCCGAGACAGGTCATTGGCCTCATCAATTATACATCCGGGAGAGCAGGAGGATGGTGTCCGACTATGTGATGACGGACCGGAATTGCCTCGGGCAAACCACCGTGGAAGATTCAATCGGTTTGGCATCCTATCAGATGGATTCCCATCACTGCAGACGGGTCGCCATCGACGGTGTGTGTGTGAATGAAGGGGATGTCGAGATTCCCATCTCCCCTTATCCGATTTCTTACCGCTCGATCACACCAAGGGCAGATGAATGCCTGAACTTGCTGGTGCCAGTTTGTTTATCGAGTTCTCATATCGCGTATGGCTCCATCAGGATGGAACCGGTGTTTATGATCCTCGGTCAATCGGCAGGTGCGGCAGCGGCTCTCGCTTTCCACGAGTGCACAGCGGTACAGGAAGTGGATGATGCTCTATTGAAAAAAGTCCTTCTGAATGCTGGCCAGGCTTTGGAATGGGATGAAGGTAGAGAGGATGATCCGTTGGAGCGGATGAAAAGGACGTTCGGCACGGGGTGAGGAAATTGACAACGAAATGCCGGTAAATCGGTGGGATGAATATAGTTAAATCTTATCGTCCGTAAATCGAAATACCTAAAACGGTAAACGCAAGGAAATGTATAAATCAGAAGAACCCGGATCGGTGCCAGTGCACCAATCCGGGTTCTTTCTACTAAATCACAGCTCAACGGTCCCGAGAGCGAGCTTTATCGTTAAATCGTTCTCAACATCAGCATCCTTGGCTTTTCTCAGCTGATCCAACGCTTTTTGAAGATGTTTAGCGGCTTGATCGACATCTCCTTTGTCACGATGGTGGATTGCCTGTTTAAGCGAGTTGACCAGTTGTTTTTCCACTGAGTGTTTGATGTTTCCATCCTGCCCTTCCTGGATGATCAGGTCTCTGGCGGATTCGAGCGTATTTTCCAACACATCGATACGCATCAAATCGCTGCTGACGGTATAGTAGATGTTCCCGTCCTCACCCACTGTCATGAGTTCTGTTTCAGCGAGGGTTTCAGAATCAAGCGAATCAGGGTCGATTGCCGTCAATTTACCCGCGAGCGTTGTATACATCACTCCGTTATCATCCCAGCGGATGTGGATAGGGCGCCATCTTCCATAATTGGTCACGTCTTCATAAATGGTCTTGCTTTTCACCACTTCTAACGTTTCAGGGTCCATGGCAAAAATGGTCCCGTCGGCTGCCGACCATAAAAGTCCGTCGGGACCGACACTCATGCCGCTGATCATGCGGGGGCTGTAGTCCAATCCTGGGATGTCCGGAACAAATTCAGTGATGACTTCATTCTTCTCCAGATCCCAAACGAAGATTTTCGCTGCTTCTTCCGTCGGATCAATTCCGAGTCCGCCTGCAACCGTGGTGGAGCCGTACAGCTTTTCTCCGTTTTCAGCAAGACCGACAATTGCCTGGTTATGAATGACGTTTTCAAATACTTGCGAGCTTTGAGGAGCTGATGGATCGACGATTGTCAGTGATCCGCCAAGTTTACCGTAATCAGGGATGGTGCCGATATAGAGCTTCTCATTTACCGGTTCCATCTCAAACGGTCTGTCCTGATGGGGGATATCAAAGATTTGTTTCGGTGCGAACGTATCCTTGGTTGTGTCCATCTCAAAGACGGTTGCCCCTGAATAGACACCGAAATACATGTTGTCGCCGATCGCAGCCATGCCCTCAGCCTGTCCGAGTGTGAACATTTCGGAAGTATCGTCACCCGTGCGATAGACCGCCCCTTTTCCACCCGGATAGCCGCTCATATACATATGGCCGTCCGGTCCTTTTTCCATTGTCTGAATCGGTATCGGATTCCCTGCCACCGGATACTGAATCGTTTTTACTTTCTTTGTTTCGAGGTTCATGAACGTGACTTGCCCGGCGAATTGGACGGTCACCAGTGAATAACCTGGAAAATCGGGATCGTCCTCAAGCTCCACCCATGTTGTATTCCGGATGAATGTCCCGAACCGGACCCCTGTGTCTACAGCCTGGAGTGTTTCGTAATCAATTTCCATGATCCGTCCGCCTTGCTGGAAATAGGCTTTATTACTTCCCGGAAGCCCCTGGATGAGCCTGAGACCTCTATTGTTTTCATAGTAAGTATCTTCCCACTCGTTCGTTTTCGTGTTGTAAAACAGAAGCGAGTTATCCCCGCCGCCGACACCTGCCACAATATAGTCACCGAACGCATCCATCTGCCAGACGCTGGTTCCCTGGATGACATGATCCGGCAGTGCGATTGTCTCATACTCGCCGGTCTCCACATCAAGCTTGACCATACGGTTATCAACACCGACGCCAAGGTATAAATATCCATTGTGATAGGCAGTGGAACGGGTGTAGCTCTGCCCGGGAGCCACCGTGCCGTAATCTCTCATTTCACCGGTACTTGGATCGTACATCCCTGCTTTCGCATTAGGATAAGATCCGAAGTAGATGCGGCCTTCTTCATCATAGGAAAGCCCGTATACGACTGTTTCTCCTATACTGCCGACATTCTTTACTTCCTGTGTTTCTGGTGAATACTCATATAAATACCCGTTTCCGCCGATATAGACATTTCCATTCGGCACCTTGATATGGGTCCAGACTGATCCCGTACCCTCAAGAGGATAAGTCCTTAGTACTTCCTTGGTTTCAAGGTCGACTACCTGAAAAATGGCCGGATGCCCTGAAGCCGTAGTATACATGACGTCATGACCATTTTCCTTGCCGTATGCGGAATCATACACAGCGACACTCTCGATATGATGACCGAGATTGACAGGCTCACCAAAACTGCTGTCCGTTTGAGCAGCAGCCGGGCCAGCCGGTGCGAACATGGAGCCGATCATCATGATAAAAGCCAATGAAACAAAACAAAGCACTTTCACTTTCTTCTTCATTCTCCCATCTCCTCTGGATATTCGATTGCGAACACTTCATCGTAAAAAAACTTACTTACACCGCCTTTCTGACTGCATATAAATTCCTGTGTATCATCTGAGTAAGCGCTTTCCATATTGAGGATGGTACCCTGCCTGTATGAAAGCATCGTCTGCTGTTATTCCTATTTTTATTGATTTAGAACCTGGGAGACAAGTCTTTTAATGGTCGTAATGTTAGATGGGTCGTAATACCTGCGTGCGAAGGGGTTGTTCGGGTATTTAGTCCTTGCGAAGTTTTGGGTGTTTATTAAATAGAAAAAACCGCCAGCCAGGCGGTTCTGCATATTTTGATTATCCTCTATGCTGCTGTTTCGAATTCACATTGCTCATTTTTCTCTTCTCCACTTTTTCAAATGCCCTCAGGCTGATCCACATCACTGCGATCGATAGGACACTTCCTGTAAAGAGGGGGATGATGCCGGGCAGGAGAGAGATGGCTCCGTATAAAAGGCAGGCGGCGGCAAGAATTTGAATGGCCTCAAACGGCGAAGTCAACGCGATCAGCAGTGTCTGTTTTAATGTCTTGAAGAAAGGCAGTTCAAAATGAACGTATACAGGGAAGAAAAAAAGCAGAGTGATGATGCAGCCGATCAAAATCAGCACAAGCACCGGAACAAGGAAAGTAAGTCTGCCGCTGTTCAGGCTGATAAATGTAAAGTCATAGTAGAGAATATATCCAATTCCAATGAAAAGAAGAGAATAGCCGTTCGATCTTATGAACTCTTTCTTATATGTATGCCAAAATGTACGGAATACAGGGACCTCATCCGCCCGCTGCAGCCACTTTCGAACGATGGTGAACATCGCGATCGTGGCGGGGAAAAGGCCGAATATCACCAGGCCGGTCAAGGTGAATAAAATCCACAGCAGATTGAGATATGCAAGCTTCAGCATACCGTATACGATTGAATTGAACCTGTCCCATCCTCCCAAAATTCTCACTCCTTCTGTGACTTTACTATACGTTACGATTTAAATGCATTGCAATGGTTTTCTTATTATTCAAAATTCTTTCACGTATATTTTTCTGGTTTGCATTAAAGACAATTAAGAGACTTGTCTCTTTATAAAAAACAAATTAGACTTGAGGAAAGGTTATGAATATTTTTACAATTCCAGCACATCATTGGAACATCAACGTTCATTCTACAAAAAAGGAAACCTGAACAATGACAGCATTTACCTAAGCTGTTACAGAATTCAAGGGGGTGGATGAAGAATCTCGGCAGTATTTTCAGTTTTAAAAAAACAAATAAGAAAAGGGGATCATTCATGAAAAAATTGACGTTTCTCTTGGTGTTGGTCATGGGTCTCTTCCTGATGGCGGCATGCAGCTCAAAGGATGAAAAGACAGGAGGAAAGGCAGGGGACGGCGAGGTTTCCGGTGAGATCACGGTCTGGGTCCATCCTTATACGAGTGATGCGGATGCCGAGAAAAAGATGTGGGATGAAATCGTTGCATCCTACCAGGAAGAATTTGATGTAGAAGTGAAAATTGAAACCATTCCTTGGGCAAACCGTGACCAAAAAGTATTGACCGCTTTAGCTGCCAACAACGGTCCTGACGTGTTTTATGCGATTCCGGATCAAATGCCTCAATACGCGAATGAAGGAATGCTCCTTGAACTCGACCCATATTTGAAAGATAACGATATGGATGACTTTGTCGATACAGCATTGCTGTCGACCAAATGGAAGGATAAAACGTACGGACTTCCAATCCTACAGGAAGCCTACACGCTCTTCTACAATAAAGAAGTAATCAAATCAATCGGGGAAGACCCCGAGAATCTCCCTGCAACATGGGATGAGTTCTCTGCATGGGCTGAAAAAGCGAAAGACAAAGGATTCTACGCACT
The DNA here is from genome assembly GCF_036867415.1 of Mangrovibacillus sp. Mu-81. Taxonomy (NCBI): domain Bacteria; kingdom Bacillati; phylum Bacillota; class Bacilli; order Caryophanales; family Bacillaceae; genus Mangrovibacillus; species Mangrovibacillus sp. Mu-81. Next base: position 364,025 of record NZ_JBAJHU010000002.1, on the reverse strand, counting down.
CAGCTATCAGGGCGGGGGTTCCATGAACGGAACATTGTATCCATTCTTATGGCAAGCCGGAGGGGAAGTCATTACCCAGGATGATGAAGTGAAGATCAATAATGAAGCGGGAGTGGAAGCTTTCAAATTCATTAACAATATGTATGAAAAAGGCTGGATTCCAGAGGATTCCGTAACAGCAATGGAACATGATGCCTTATGGAACGGCGGTAAAATGCTGGCTGTACAAGGGTCAGGGATATCATTGACAAATCTGCAAAAGAGCGGACTCGATTTCGTCATTGCTCCGCCGCTGAAACATAAAGAACAGGCCACATATGGCACAACGGGAATGTTCGTGGTTCCTTCCAATACTGACAACCCGGATGCAGCAGCCGAGTTTATCAAAGTGGTCACGAATGCTGAAAACCAGCGTAAATTCAATACACTGACTCAGTACATTCCGGCCCGTGAATCAGCGAAGGATATCTTTGATGATCAGGAATATTTAAGTCAGCTTTCTGAGTATACGCAATATGCACAGCCAGGGGTCATCCACCCGATCGGCCGTTCCATCATGCCGGGCATCCAGGCTGAGGTGCAAACGATGATGGCAGGGGAGAAAACGCCTGAGGAAGCAGCGGATGCAGCTGCAGAAGCAATAAAAGCGGAACTTGCAAAGCAATAGAGTTTTAGACAGGGAGTACTGATCTCAATCGAGATTGGTACTCTCTGTTTCCTAACTTACATAAAAAGAAGGTGATGAAACTGATTAACACAGAGACGGTTAAACGTGAACTGAAAATGAACAAAAAAAAATTGCCTTTGAAAACAAGAATCAAGCGTGAATGGGATCGGAACGCGATTGTGTATATCTTTCTTATCCCGACATTGATTCACTTCTTGATTTTTCAAATATTTCCGTTTGCGTTCAGTTTTGTATTGACGTTTTTGGACTGGAAAATCATCGGTGACCCTGAATTTGTGGGGCTTAAACACTGGATGAGGTTTTTGGAAGATAAACTGGCATGGAAGGCCATCTGGAACACGGTTCTATTCTCGTTGTACTATATTGTACCGACCATGGCACTCGGGTTGATCCTGGCCTTGATCATAAACTCAGGTGTATGGATGAAAAGCTTCTTTAAAGGGATTTTCTTTCTGCCCGTTGTCACATCCTTTGTCATCATCGCCGGTATATGGGGATGGCTGTTCAGAGGGACCGAATCAGGGATGGTGAACTACCTGTTAAGTCAATTCGGTATCGATACGCAGCTTTTTTTATCTGATTCAAGCCAGGCACTGATCGTTCTTGCCGGATTAAGTATTTTTAAAGTGGCGGGAAGTACGATGATTTATTACTTTGCAGGTCTGCAGTCGATCGACAAGCAGCTTTACGAATCGGCAAAAATCGACGGTGCCACGCCATTCCGTATCTTTTGGTCTATCACCTTCCCTCTATTGAAACCGATTCATTTTTATGTCGCGATCATCACGACCATCGGTTCGTTCCAGATATTCGACTCCACGTTCCTCCTGACGGGCGGCGGTCCGAACTATGCGACAACTACGATTGTGTTTTACTTGTACCAGCAAGGTTTCGGTGGTCTGAATTTAAGCTATGCTGCAGTCCTTTCCTATGTATTGTTCTTTATTATCCTGGTCATCTCGCTCATTCAGCGGAAGTATATGGGTCAGGAAACGAAATATTATTAATCACCGCGAAAAGGAGGGTGAAAAATGGGCAAGATCATTAAATATGCCGCTTTAACGATATTGGCTTTATGTTTCCTTCTGCCGTTTATCATTATGGCATTAGGGTCTTTTAAAGATATGCAGTATGCGTTATTGGATCCGTTATTCTGGATACCGGAAGATCCCACTTTGAGCAACTACACATACTTGATTGGAAACGGCATGTTCGTGCGGTGGATCTTCAACTCGGTTGTTATCACGATTGTACCGGTGTTCAGCCAGATGTTGTTTTGTGCGATACTTGGATACATTTTTGCAAAGAAGCAATTCCCGGGACGCGAGATCATTTTCTGGGTGTTCATGGCCGTCATCATGATTCCGCAGCAGCTGCTCATCATTCCGAAGTACATCATGTTTGCTGACTTCGGTTGGATTAACACATATTGGGCTTTGATCATTCCAGAGCTTTGGGGAATCATGGGTGTTTTCCTTGTCCGCCAGTTCCTGCAAAGCATCCCGAATGATTTGGAAGAAGCGGCCCGCATCGACGGGGCGAATGATATAAAGGTGTTCTTTAAAGTGATTCTGCCTTTATCGATCCCTGTCGTCGCAACAGTCGGTACGTTCTCGTTCATCTCCAACTGGAATGATCTATTCCAGCCGTTGATCTATATGACAAGAGAAGAAATGTTCCCGGTGACAGTCGGTTTGGCATCCATTCTTGGGAAGGAAGGGAACTTCGGGATCGAAATGGCCGGTTCGACATTATCCTTCATCCCGACCTTCCTGATTTTCTTGTTCTTCCAGCGTTATTTCACGGAAGGGATCCAGATGTCAGGGCTTAAATAGTGCAGAAGATTGATAGAAAGGCGGCCGGATTGTGAAAAATCTCAAAATTGGCATGGTGGGTTTGGATACATCCCATGCCGCGGCTTTTACCAGATTATTGAACGATGCAGGCGGGGATCACCATGTCCGGGGAGGAAGAGTAGTCAAGGCTTTTCCGGGGGGATCGCCCGGCTTTGAACTCAGTTTATCAAGGATCGGGAAAATAACAGAAGAGGTACGCCGGCATGGGGTGGAAATCGTGGACACACTCGAGGAAGCAGCAGACCGGACAGATGCCATCCTGCTGGAATCCGTTGACGGAGGCAGCCACTTGGAACAGTTCCGCAGGTTGGCCGGTTATAAAAAGCCCGTATTCATCGACAAACCATTCAGTTTGAGTGCTGCAGATGCTGAAGAAATGACGGCATTGGCCCGTACACACGGAACACCGATCATGAGTGCTTCAGCCCTGCGTTTTGCTGAGGGATTGAGGCAGGTGTTAACCAGGTCTGACAGAGGTGAAATTATCGGGGCAGATTGCTTTGGACCGATGGAGCTTCAAGGCGGTCAGGGGTATTTCTGGTACGGTATTCATGCTGTCGAAATGCTTTTTTCCATATTGGGGGAAGGGGCGGAAGCGGTCACCGTTGAATCCAGCGGCCCCCACGATTGCTTGGTCGGCAGGTGGAAAGATGGCAGGTTTGGAACAGTCAGGGGAAACCGGTCCGGCAATCAACAATTCGGGGCGCTCGTCCATTTTGAAAAAGGGACGGAATATGTCGATATCGGGTCACATCCCAAGCCCTTTTATGCCAGTCTGCTGGAACAGGTCATTGGCTTCTTTAACGACGGAAGTCCGAAAGTCAGGATCAGTGAAACGCTTGAGGTCATCCGTTTTATCGAGGCGGCAAATGAAAGCAGGGTCTCAGGGTTCCCGGTCGGATTGAATGGTGGATTGAAACGAAAATAGAATCCGGACAACAGCCCGGATTCTATTCCATACTTACTTTACCACTTCATCCATCGTAAAACTCAAGCGATAGATACGGCGCGGTCTGCCTTTATGGGTTAATTTTTCCTCGCCGACAATGTCCACAAGTTCGGCATCCATCCATTTCAACAGGATCCGGTGGGCACTCCTCACCGTAATATTGAGGGTAGATGCCAGTTCCTGTGCCGTATAATCAACGATTCCATATCGTTCAACCCGGGCCATCAGCTTCGTCATATAAGATGCGGACATTCCCGCTTTCTCCGCTCTGTCCAATAATTCAGCGTCGGTGATGGCTAAGTCGTATCGTTCGTATTGCAAATTTGTCGTGATATCCACCGGTCCCAGCACGCTTCTGTTTTCGCGGACGATGTAACATACATCCCCGCCGGAGTCCTTGGCCTGTCTGAGCGCCAGCCGTGCATGGCTGCCCGCTTCCGCTGCTGTCGAACCGAAGCCGACACCGATGCTCAAGGTAATGCCCATCGATTGGTTGGTCTCTTGAAGGAGCGGGATGAATTTGTATCCGCGTGTTTCCCGTTCGAAGATGCCCCGGGTCGTAATGAAGGAATATTCTTCACCGCCCAGGTTGATGAGATGGCCATCCAGTTGTTTGATGTAATCGAGCAGCATTTGTTGAATGTTTAGCTTCAATAATTGAACATCGTGCTCGGAATGATATTTTTCGGTCACACTTTTGAAATCATCGACGTTGATCAAACCGAACACGATTTGAGATTCCTTGTTTCTGCGCGTCTCAGTGGCGAGGAGTGCTCTTTCAAGGGAAACGATCAAATCCTGCTGGGTCGGTGTGACCCATTCGCAGGGGATGTTCATGTCAGCCAGCCGCTTGGATACTTCCTGGATACCCGTCAGGGCGATGGCGCCGAGCTTTTCATGATGCTCAATGTGAAAATCGACAATGTCGCTGATCAGCGGCGGGGTAGAGTTTTTCGGAAATACCTGGAGTTCATAATTTTCTTCTACGAGTTCGCCCAGTATTTTTTCGACATATTTCTTTTCAATGGTATCAATCGAAAGGCTTTTCAAACCATGGTTGTTTTTAATGAGAAAGAGGGATCTGTATAATCCTGTCCCCATCAGCGGGACATGATGGACCGGGATGGGCAGATCAAGGAACTGTTTGGCCAGATTATACAAATGATATTCGGTGAACATAAGGACATCCACGTCATACATTAAATCTTTTGCAACTTCAGCAATGATGCTTCCGGGTTTAATGACCCCGAAAAAAGGTTTGAAATTCGGAAATGACTTTAACGTTTCTTTTGTTTGATTGACAAGTTCTTCGGGTCCAATGATACCGATGTTAATTTCAGAGTTATCATGTATGGATTTATGGCTTTTCAAACACTCATCTCCCTATGTCCCATTTATAGACATGTCTTTTTGTCCATATGATACTTCTAATTATCAGAATTGTCAAAATTAAATGGTTTTGTTTTATTATCGGTGTCAACTTTAAAGACCAATTAAAGACTTGTCTTTTAATATGCACATTCATAAGATGTTGGTAAGTAATTTTCTGAAAGTTCAATCTGGAAGTTTAGGAGAGTGTAGAGATGAAAACAATCGAAGAATTAGAGATTTTCATGACGGAACCTTCACAGGCGCTTATACAGGATGTGAGCAAACTGGATGGAGATATCATGATCGTCGGAGTCGGAGGTAAGATGGGCCCGACCCTTGCCAAGATGGCAAAGAGGGCCATTGACAAGGCAGGATTGAATAAAAAGGTTTACGGTATTTCCAGGTTTTCAACTCCTGAGCTGCGGAATGAATTAAATGCATTCGGCATCCATACGATTTCTGCGGATTTATTGAAGGATGAAGATCTGCAGGCTCTGCCGGATGTGAAAAACATCATCTACATGGCCGGGAACAAGTTCGGCACTGTCGGTAATGAACACTTTACATGGGCGATGAACGCGTATCTGCCGGGCAGATTTGCAGATAAATTCAGCGACTCGCGGATCGTTTCATTTTCAACTGGCAATGTATATCCGCTGACGGAAGTTATAAGCAGTCACTGTTCGGAATCTCAACCGGTGAATCCCATCGGGGAATATGCTCAGTCCTGTCTGGGACGGGAACGTGTGCTGACGTACTTTTCCAATAAAAATAAGACACCGATGCTGATGTTCAGGCTGAACTATGCGATCGACCTGCGTTATGGTGTTCTGCTTGAGGTGGCCAGACAGGTTTATAATGAGCAGCCGATTGATCTGACGATGGGGAATGTGAATGTGATCTGGCAGGGGGACGCGAATGAATATGCCATCCGGTCTTTATTGCATACGGATTCACCGCCGAAGCTACTGAATGTGACGGGTCCGGAGACGATCTCTGTCCGCTGGCTCAGTGAAGAGTTTGCCAAACGCTTTACTAAACAGCCGGTGTTCGTCAATAAGGAACAGCCGACTGCGCTCTTGAATGATGCATCACAGGCCCATAAATTATTCGGCTATCCGAAAGTAACGATCGGGCAGATGATTGATATGACAGCAGAGTGGGTGGGGAATGCCGGCTATACCTACAACAAGCCGACCCACTTTCAAGAGCGGCAGGGAGCGTTTTAAATGTTGAAATCCCAAGTTAAGAAATCCTTACACGAAGGGGCCTTCATACCTGCACACCCGCTTGCCATTACCGAGGATAAAGAACTCGATGAAACGAGTCAGCGTGCATTAACAAGATATTATCTCGATTCAGGTGTGGGCGGCCTTGCAGTGGGGGTCCATACGACACAATTTGAAATACGCGACCCCCGGTTCAATCTTTATCAAAGGGTATTGAAGCTTGCCGTCGAAGAAATGGAAAAAGCCAAGGTGCCCGATTCATTCATTAAAGCAGCCGGCATTTGCGGCCCGGTCGAACAGGCGGTGGAAGAGGCGGAATTCAGTAAAGGCATCGGTTATGATCTGGGGCTGTTAAGTATGGGCGGTCTGGAGGATTATTCAGAAGAACAGCTGCTGGAACGGACGAGAAAAGTGGCAGAAATCATCCCGGTGTTTGGCTTCTATCTGCAGCCGGCTGTGGGAGGCAGGGTGTTATCTTATGAGTTTTGGGAAAGATTTGCCGGCATCCCGAATGTTCATGCCATAAAGCTTGCTCCGTTTGACCGATATTTGACATTCGAGGTCGTCCGGGCCGTCTGCCATTCGGAAAGAAGTGATGATATCGCCCTCTACACGGGCAATGACGACAACATCGTCAACGATTTACTGACAACCTATAAGTTTAAAATAAACGGAACTGTGAAGGAAAAGAAGATAGTAGGCGGGCTATTGGGGCACTGGTCAGTTTGGACAAAGCGGGCGGTGGAACTCTTTAAAGAAATCAAGCAAATGAAGAATAGTGACTGTGTCCCGGACAGCATGCTGACCCTGGCACAGGAGATCACCGATGCGAACGGAGCATTCTTTGACGCCAGGAACCAATTCAAAGGCAGCATTGCGGGAATCAACCAGGTATTGGCCAGCCAGGGATTAATGAAAGGTCGCTGGTGTCTGCTGGACAAGGAAGAGTTAAGTCCGGGTCAAATGGACGAAATTAACCGTGTTTATGCAGTATATCCTCATTTGCATGACGATGATTTCGTTGAAAAAAACCTGGCAAGATGGCTAGGCAATTAGAGAGGACGGACACGGAGGGGATCTGATGAGGAAAATTACAGTCTCGAACAAACAGGTGGAAATAGTAAAAGATGAGAAGCCGGTAGTGAAGCCTTCTTATGTATTGGTAAGAACACGCTACTCAGTCATTTCGCCTGGAACAGAACTGACGATTATTGAAAACAGTAAAAATGAGCCGATCACCCTCGGTTATAGTGCGATGGGTGTCGTGGAAGAAGCGGGGGGCGGCATCACCGATGTCAAAAGAGGGGACCTCGTCGCGGTGTATGGCGCTCCTTACGTCCAGCATGCTGATACTTTACTTGTTCCGAAAACATTATATGCGAAGGTTCCTGAGAATATAGAACCGAAAGAGGCGGCGCTCGGGGGGATCGGAGCGATTGCCATCCATGCGCTGAGAATCGCCAAACTGCAATTCGGGGAAACCGCCGTCGTCGTCGGGCTGGGGCTTCTCGGTCAGATGATTGCCAAGATTGCGGATGCTGCTTCGTATAACGTGATTACATACGATCTTCATGAAGAGCGTTCGAACATGGTTAAGGAGAATACAAGAATCAAAGCCTTCTCAAGCGCAGAAGAAATGAAAGCGGAAATTGTGAGAAGCACCAATGGAAATGGGGCAGATGCCGTATTATTATGTGCGGGCGGGAAAAGGTCGCCGTTGACCCATCAAAGTCTTGAATGGATCCGGAACAAAGGGAAGGTGGTCATCGTCGGTGATATCGAGCCCGACTTCCCGCGCCATTTAATGTTCAGTAAAGAAGCCGAGCTCCTGATTTCACGGGCAGGCGGACCGGGACGGTATGATAAGGTCTATGAGGCAGAGGCAATAGACTATCCATACGGCTTTGTCCGCTGGACGGAAGGCAGGAACTTAAGCGAATATATCCGTCTCGTCAGTGAAAGACGAATCGATGTCAGCGCGTTCGTCAAAGATGAAATAAGTTTCAATGAAGCAGCCTCTGCCTATGCAGAACTGGTAAATAAGCAATCTGTCACATTAACAAAATTGATCAACTTCTCAGGGTAAGGAGTGAGCCAATGAAGAGTCATATAAATATCGGCCTGATTGGTCTGGGATCGATAGCGGAAACCACTCATATCAACTATTTGAAAGCTGCAGATCATGCAACATTGGCTGCGGTGGCCGATGTGGATGCCGAACGGGCAAAGGCAATTTCATTGAAATATGATATCCCTCAATCTTTTCAAAGTGCAGACGAAATGCTTGAGAAATCCGTCCTGGATGCCGTCATGATCTGTACACCTAACCAGACCCATATCCCGATTGCTGAGAAGGCTGCAGCAAAGGGGATACATGTCTTTATGGAAAAGCCGATCGGGACAGGGTTGAAAGAAGTGGAAGATTATTTACGGCTCGCCAGGGAAAAGAACGTCTTAACTATGGTCGGGATGACACACCGGTTTCGAAATGATGTCAGGATATTGAAAGAATACGCAACTAAGGGGACCTTCGGGGATCTCTACTATGTGAAGGCGAAGCTCTACAGGCGCCGCGGCACGCCAAAGGGCTGGTTCACGAATAAGTCATTATCCGGGGGCGGGGCGCTCTTGGATATTGGTGTGCACGTATTGGATTTGGCCTGGTGGCTGATCGGCAGGCCGGAAATGCACAGTATCACAGGCAAAACGATTGCCGGATTCGGGAACTATGGAACGAAATATGTATCGAGCTGGGAGTCGAACAACAAGCGGCTGAACAGCAACCATATTTTCGATGTTGAGGATTTTGGGGCTGCTTGGATCCGATTTAAGAATGGCATCGTCTTATCGATGGAAATCGCCTGGGCGGTGAATGCTGAGCAGGATGAAGGGATCGAAATTGAACTGCTTGGAAATAAAGGCGGTGCTGCCTTGTCGCCACTGACCATTTTTACAGAAGAGGATGGTCTTCTGAGTAGACAGCAGCCAATATTTGAAGAGAATGAGCCATTCAAGGACGAAATCGCCCATTTCATCGACTGTATCCGCGAGGGTTCGAACCCGTCGAGTAACGGGGAGGATGGATATGAAGTGCTGAAACTGTTAATGGGAATCTATGAATCATCGAATCTCGGTAAAGAAATCCGGTTTGACTAAGTTTCGAGGGGAGAGAGTGCGATGTTGAAAGTTGCTGTGATAGGGACAGGATCGATTTCTGAATTCCATATCAAGCCGTACCTTGCCAATGAAGAGGCGGAACTGATCGCTCTATGCGACATGAATGAAGGACGTCTGGCGGAAAAAGGAGAATTATACGGTGTCACTCAATTGTACAGCGATTACAAAGAATTATTGAAGAATGACGCAATTGATGCAGTCAGTATTTGCACGTGGAATAACTCACATGCAGAAATCGCGATTGCCGCTTTGGAAGCGGGTAAACATGTGCTCGTTGAAAAACCGCTGTGCATGACGTTAGAGGAAGCGCTGGCGGTGGAAGCGGCTGTTGAGGAATCCGGAAAAGTGCTGCAAGTCGGATTCGTGCGGCGTCATGGCGATAATGCGAAGCTGTTAAAGAATTTCGTGGATCATGGAGAACTCGGGGAAATCTACTATGCGAAAACGTCCTGTCTGCGAAGACTGGGGAACCCGGGCGGCTGGTTCAGCGACCGTACGAAATCCGGCGGCGGTCCCCTGATTGATCTAGGAGTCCATATGATCGATATCTGCTGGTACTTCATGGGGAAACCGAAACCTGTATCGGTCAGCGGGAATGCATACTCGAAATTGGGTAACCGAAGCCATATCGAGAATCTATCATTCTATCAAGCTGCCGATTATGATCCGGCACTCAATGATGTGGAGGATCTGACGAATGCATTGATCCGGTTTGAGAATGGTGCTTCGCTGCTGGTCGACGTCAGCTTTACGTTACAGGCGAAAAAAGATGAGCTGTACGTCAAGCTTTTCGGGGATAAAGGAGGCGCAGAAATCGAGCCGGAACTTGCGATTGTTACCGAGAGGCATAATACGATCCTGAACATCACGCCGCAAGTGGATGACCTGAATTTTGACTTCACCAAGGCGTTCCATAATGAAATCGATCATTTTGTTTCATGTTGTCTCGAAGGAAAAGAAACGATCGCACCCGTCTCAGATGGCGTACAGGTCATGAAAATGCTTAATGCCGTTTACGAATCAGCGCGGACCGGCAAGGAAGTGTATCTATAATGGACAATACCAAAGTGGATCTGCTGATTGCAGGCGGAGGGCTGGGTGGATGTGCCGCGGCAATGGCTGCCTGCTCAAAAGGCCTGAAGGTCATGTTGACGGAAGAGACGGATTGGATCGGCGGGCAGGTTACATCCCAGGGTGTCCCTCCGGATGAACATAAGTGGATTGAAGAATTCGGATCGACTTCCAGGTACCGGAAGTATCGCAACAGAGTCAGGGAAGTGTACCGAAGCAACTTGAACATCAATGAAACCAGGGAGTTCCTGAATCCGGGGAATGGATTGGTGAGCAATATCTGCCATGACCCCCGGGTCACCCTGCACGTCTTGAATGAAATGCTTCTTCCCTATGTACTGACCAGCCAACTGCGAATCCTGCGCCATACGAGGGTGATGTCTGTATCGAAAGAGGGGAAGAAGCTACAGACGATCACACTGCTGAACGGCGAATCGGGATTGCAAGAAGAAATAAGTGCACAGTATTATATTGACGCGACGGAAGCGGGAGATTTACTGCCGCTTGCCGGGATGGATTATGTGACCGGGGCCGAAGCCAAGGCGGACACAGGAGAGCCCCATGCGCTGGAAGCGGCGGATCCGGCAGACATACAGGCCTTTACGTATGTGCTCGGGATGGAATACCGCAGCGGTGAAGATCACACCATTCCCGAGCCTGATATGTACTCTTTCTGGCGGAACTTCCACCCTGAAATCTGGCCGGATAAATTGCTGAGCTTTTATGCACCTCATCCGATCACGAAGGAGAAACGGACGTATACGCTGTTCCGGGAAGAGGAAGGTTTTCCTTTATGGGAGTACAGGAGAATATTTGACTCCGAACAATTTGAATCGGATTACCCCGCCGGTGATGTCACGTTGATGAACTGGCCGCAAAACGATTACTTTCTGGGCAATGTCTATGATGTGCCGGAAGAGGAGAAAGAGAAGAACATGTATCAGGGAAAACAGCTCAGTCTCTCCCTGCTGTATTGGCTGCAGAAGGAAGCCCCAAGGCCGGACGGCGGAAAGGGATATCCCGGATTGAAGCTGAGAAAGGATTTATTCGAGACGGAAGACGGTCTGGCAAAAGCCCCTTATATCAGGGAGTCGAGACGCATCAAGGCGGAATACACAGTCGTGGAACAGGATGTCTCACCGTCGTACAATGATGGACCCGCCGGGAAGAAGTATGAAGACCGCGTGGGAATCGGATCATACAGTATCGACCTGCACCCCAGCATGGCCGGGAAAAATTATCTTGATATTAAAGCTCTACCATTTTATATTCCGCTCGGGGCACTCATCCCGAAAGATGCAGATAATCTGCTGGCGGGATGCAAGAATATCGGGACGACCCATATTACAAACGGCTGCTACAGGCTGCATCCGGTGGAGTGGAACATCGGAGAAGCATGCGGTGCCCTCGCAGCCTACTGCATCCGCCACAACGCCGACCCGAAAGCAGTCCGTGAAGATAAACAGTTGTTAACGACATTCCAGCAGGAACTCAGGCAGGAAGGATTCGAGCTGGAATGGCCATTTTAACAGGGAAATGGGGGTGACCCTTCATGGGACGAAACGTTGGTGATTTTCCTCTTGAACAATTACGCGAATATAAGCCGGAGCTTACCGGTAAACCGAATGATTTCAACCAATTCTGGTTTCAGCAGAAAAAAAGGATGAATTCATTCCATCCTGTTGTAAAAGCATCAAGGCGCCCGTACCCGGTTCCCGCTGTCGAAGTGACCGATCTTGTTTTTGAAAGCTGGGACGGGACACCTTTAACAGGTATATTCATGAAACCCGCTGGTATGAAAGAATGCCCGGTCATTGTCTGTTTCCACGGATACACCGGCAGCTGCGGGCTTGCTGCCGATTATTTAAAATGGACAGCACTGGGGGCGGCTGTCTATTCCTTTGATATCCGGGGACAAGGGTCATCCCCCGACTTTGCTAGATACGGGAACGGCAGCAGGGTGCCGGGGTGGATGCTGAATGGCATCCTTGAATATGAAAGCTATTATTATACCAATGTATACCGGGATATCCTCGCGCAGCTTGGCTGGGTGAAGTCTGAGGATGCTCTTGTGACAGCGACGAAATTTGGAGTGATGGGTTCTTCCCAGGGAGGCGGTCTCGCTCTCGGAGCCGCGGGACTCTATGAAAACCTGGATTTTGTCGTATCTGACTGGCCGTTCCTAACCCATTTTGACCGGGCGCTCGACATCGCCCTTCTCGGTCCTTATATGGAAATTGTCCATTACTTCAAGTGGAATGATCCTCAATACCAGACACAGGATGTGGTGAAGAATACGTTAAGCTATATAGACAGCCTTCATTTCTGCGAATCTATCACGTGCCCCGCCTTGATGGCGGCTGGTCTGGAAGATTCGGTCACGCCGCCATCGACTGTCTTTGCCGCATTCAATCACCTGCAGTCACGTGAAAAAGAGATGGAAGTATATCCTCAGTTCACTCATGAAATGAATACGTTTCATGATGAAAAAAAGATCGCCTTTGTTGCAAAGCAACTACTTAAATAAGGAGGAACCTCCTATGAAGATAAGCGTCAGCATGTACAGTCTCGCATCGACAATCAAAAAAGAAAAATGGTCCATCATCGATTTCATCGATTATGCAAAAAGCATCTCGCTTGATGGAGTTGAGCTGCTTGATTTCTATTGGCAAGATGGCAGCACTAAGGAAAAGGAAATCGAACTGGTCAACCAGGCTTTAAGGAAACATGACCTGACCGTGTCCGCTTATGATGTATCGAACAATTTTGTGAAAGAGTCCAGGGAGGCCCGCGCTATAGAGGCTGAAAAGGTACTGGAAGGAATCGGGACCGCAAAGAAGCTCGGGACGAATATCGTACGCGTATTCTGCGGTGACCTCCACGGTGACTTGACCTATGAAGAAGGTCAGAGCTGGATTGTGGAGGGATTGAAGAAGTGTGCAGTAAAAGCGGAAGAAGAACAAGTCTGCCTGGCTATTGAAAACCATGGTCTGCTTGCCGGTAAAAGTGAACAGGTCAAAGAAATCATCGAAAATGTTGACAGCCCCTTCGTCCGTTCGACATTTGATACAGGAAACTTTCTGCTGGTCCATGAAGAACCGCAGCGCGCTTTTGATAGACTGAAGCACGAAATCGTTCATGTACACTTTAAGGATTTCAGGGAAAAAGAATCCGCAGAAGAGATAAAAGGATTCAAATCCACACAAGGAGTCGAACTGATTGGAACCGTCCCGGGAGACGGGCAGGTAGACTTGGCTTATATAGTGGAAGGGTTGAAGGATGAAGGGTATCAGGGCTGGCTCTCAATTGAATATGAGGGGCATGATGATGCGAAAGATTCAAATGAAGAAGCCGTCAGACGACTGAAAAAACTACTGAAATAGGAGGTTGCTTATGAAGAATGCGGTGATTGGCAGATTGGGAAAAATAAAGCGCAGCTCCGTATCTGAGGAAATCATCCTTCTTTCTCCGGAAGATGAGAGGGTGAAATCGATTGAGGAAAACACCGATAACCTGTTCATCCCGATTGATTTGGCCGGTGATTTCATAGGGAAGAAGAACGTGAAGGTCTACTTTGATTTGGAGCTGTATCCATTTTTTCAAAGCATGAAAGATGTCATAACAACGGATGGAAAATCCAAAGGGGTTCTCCGTCTCAGAAGGACCCTTTCAGGACATGATCGCGAGTCCGTCATGGTTGGTGACCTCTTCGTTCTCTCTTCTGTTGCGGGGGAAGCGGAAGAAATCAAGGTCCTGTCTACGGATCGCGGCACAATTCCTTATCATGTTATCCTGACAATCAGGTTCAGCGGGGGGAAGATGGCTCATTTGGAGTACACGTTTGGAGAAGGAGCAGAACGGATTGAGTTTGAATGGAGCGGGATTCAAACAATCGCAGAGTTCGACAGCGATGAAATGAACCCGATCACACCGATCGGAATCACCTCTCTTCCCCTCGTCTATTATGCTGAAGACATCTTAGAAAAATCCTATACGGCCGATGTGGCATTTCATGAACAATTGGAACGATATAAGACGGTAGTAAAAGGGGGTGGCAGTGAATGAAGATTGGCATGATGAGCTTTGCCCACATGCATGCGTACAGCTATGCAGACGGTCTGATGAAGCTTCCCGGTGTCGAGATCGCAGGGATTTATGATGACGATGAGAAACGGGGAAAAGAAGCCGCAGGATCCTATCATACGAAATACTTTCGAGATCAGGATGCCTTTCTGGCTGTTGATATGGATGCCGTCATCATATGCAGTGAAAACAGCCGCCATAAAGAAATGGTCGTGAATGCGGCAAAAGCGAAAAAGCATATCCTCTGTGAAAAACCGATTGCCATGAACGTGGAAGATGCCGAAGAGATGATTTCTGTCTGTGAAGAACATGGGGTGATCCTGCAGATCGCCTTCCCGGTCAGATTCAGCGATCCGATCATGCAGGTGAAGAACATGATCGATGCCGGCGAACTTGGTGACATTGTGGCTTTCCGAACGACCAACCGCGGACAAAATCCAGGTGGGTGGTTCATCGATCCGGAACAATCGGGCGGAGGAGCCGTCCTGGATCACACCGTCCATATGGTGGATATCATGCGCTGGTACTCAGGAAAAGAGATCACCTCTGTCCATGCGATCGTCGATTCATTTTTCCATGACATTGAGATAGACGATGCGGGTATCCTGACAATGGAGTTTGAGAATGGCGTCATCGCCTCTCATGATGCAAGCTGGTCGCGGTTCACCGAATATCCAATGTGGGGGGATGCGACAATCGAGGTGATCGGCACGAAGAAGACCGTCAAGGCGGACGCCTTCCGGGAACACTTCAGGCTTTACACGAGCGGCAGCAAATCGCTGGAACATGTCTTCTACGGGAATGACATGGATTTCGGACTCATAAAAGACTTTCTGGACTGTGTAGAAAAGAAAAGGAAGCCTTCGATTTCAGGATTCGATGGTCTGAAAGCACTGGAAGCCGCCCTTGCAGCCTACAAATCAAATCATACGAGAGCAACGGTACATCTATAGGCGAGGCGGCTTCATCGTACCACTAGACCCGGGTTTTAAGAGGGGGATTGTACATGTACTATCTTAAAGGCGACATCATCACTGACGGACAGCGTTTTTTCAATAAAACGATCGGTATTTCAAAAGGGAAGATTTTCTATGTCGGAGAGGAAGAGCCTATAAACGCGAGTAACCTATACATCACAAAAGGAGTGATCTGTCCAGGTTTCGTGGATATTCACCTTCATGGCGTGAGCGGAGATGATTTCATGGATTCTGCTGCAGCTTATGACAAGATTGCTCAGCGTCTGCCCCGTTATGGGGTGACTTCCTTCCTGGCAACTTCAAGGACTGCATCTATTTCTGATCTGGAGGATTTCCTGATGCATGCAAGAAGATTTGAACGAAAGCCTTCTTATGCTCACCTTCTTGGTGTCCATGTCGAAGGCCCCTGGATCAGCCTTGCATACCCCGGGGCACAGAAAGGTTCTTTGATCAGACGTCTCACCAATGAGGACGCACAGCATATCCTCCTCCCCCATTCTGACATCATCTCCATCATCACGCTTGCCCCAGAAGAAGTGGAAGACCGCTCCGTTCTCGTTCAATTGTATTCAAATGGAATCCGGCTCTCCGCAGGTCACACAAATGCCGGTCTTGAGGATATGAAGCTTGCCATCACGCATGGGCTCCGTCAGGTCACCCACACCTTCAATGCGATGAGTCCTGTTCATCACCGTAGTCCGGGGACGGCAGCAGCTGCGCTTATATGCGAAGAATTGACGTGCGAAATCATTCCGGATGGCCATCATGTTCATCCTGAGATGATTGAGTTCCTGTACAAAGTGAAAGGCAGGGAAAAATTGATGCTCATATCGGACTGTACGGGATATAACAGCCTTGACGATGGAGAGTATTTCTTTCGTGGGAAACATTTGATCAAAGAAGGAAATCAGATGAGGCTGAAGGACGGGCCGCTCGCAGGCAGCGCAATCACTTTGGACAAAGGAGTTAAATATGCTGTTGAACAGTGCAGGATTCCGTTGGAAGACGCTGTCTACATAGCGGGAAAGGGACCCCTTCAAGCAATCGGAAAAGAAGCGGAGAAAGGAAGTATAAAGGATGGATTCGATGCTGATCTTGTTGTGCTGAATGAAGAATTGTCGGTGGAAATGACAATCGTCGCCGGGGAAATCGTTTATAAAAAGGAGTGAGCAGAAATCCTATGCTTGCTCTTTTTTGTGACGGGACAGGGGGACAGGTTCATTGTCCCATTAGGATCGGAAAAGAATACTTCGCTGCCTGGGTATTATGGCCCCTTTAGTGTCTATTAAGAGAGTAGAAATCGTCGTTCAGAGGATTACGGAAGAAGTTGAAAGAAGTCATTAAATGTAAACAAATTTCAAGGAAGGAGGACCGTTTCTGTCAAAATAATTCGAAATGCAGAAGGGAGAAACAGAATGAGTAAAAAAGTACTGCGTATGGTTTCAGTGATGCTTTCTTTCATCTTGTTCATTTCACTGGTCCCGTCACTGCAGCCGGCGGTGTCGGCTGATGGGGGATGGGAAGAGCTTCGGGTAGAAAATGGAGGGTTTGAAGCAATTCCGGGGTCGGATAAGGACATTCCCGCTTGGGTGATCTGGAGTGGAGGTCTTAAAACCGGCATGAATGTGTCGAACGAAAAGGCATTTGAAGGCGAGAGGAGCCTCAGGATTGACAACTCGGGATCTTTCGGCCTTTTCAGTCAGTTGATTGAAGTGACGGAAGGGAATTCCTATAAGCTGACTGCTCAGATGTTTGCAGACGAATTGGTAACCGGCAGTCCCGGGATCTGGCTGCGCTGGTATGATGCTGAAGGAAAGAACTTTGGGAACACACCAAAATATTTTGAGGGGCTAAAGGAGGGAGAGTGGCAGGAAGTTGCGATTGAAGCAAACGCTCCTGCAGGTGCTGCAGGAGTGAAGGTCTTCCTCTATCAGACCACGAGCACAGTGACAAAAGGTTACTATGATAACATCGAATTTTTTGAAAAATCGAACGAACAGCTGGAGCTGCCATTTGAATATGGGGACCCCATCAACATCGGTCCTTCGGCACTGGCGGCCAAAACCCAGGGAGCTGCAATCGGCGACGGTGAAGTCTACTATGCGACGAATGGGTCCCCGGCAACTTTTTATGCCAACGATGCTGAAACCGGGGAAAAGATTTTCTCGCATGAATTGCCGGGCAGCGATGTCGTATGGGGGATGACCATCGGGTCGGATGGGAATGTGTACTTTGCCGGTACATACAACGGCATTTTGTATAGATACCTGGTAGACGAAAAGAAACTGGAGGAAGTCGGTAAGAGTCCTTCCGATAACTGGATCTGGCAGCTGGATGCCACAGAAGATGGGAAGATCTACGGGGCAACTTATCCGAATGCCAAAGTGTTCGAATATGACATTGAGGCTGATACCCTCTCGGATCTTGGGCGCTTCCATGACCAACAGAACTACGCAAGGGGACTTGGTGTAACGGATGAAAACTTATATGTAGGAATTGGTACAACAGCCTATTTGATGAAGATGAACCGTGAAACCGGAGAAAGGGAGGAAATCGACCTGCCGATCACGGGTACGAGTACTTCGGTTTCAAATGTGTGGGAATACGGTGACCGGCTGTTTGTCGCATATGGCACAAGTTTGCTGGTGCTTGATGTGGACACAGGAGAAGTGGTTCATGAAATGAATTGGGAAGATGAGTCTGCATATGACGGGTTGATATCCCCTCCTTCCCCTTATGATGAAAGCTTGATCTACTTTAAGGACAAGCGTACAAGCGAACTGTGGACCTATGATATGGATACCGATGAAACGCAGCCTGTTGAGCCAAAAATCACGTTACCCTCTTCACCGGTGAAATCCTATGAGTGGACAACCAATGATGAAGGTGAACAGGTCCTGTCAATCCTTCACCATCAAATCGAATACTCCACCTATAACCCTGAAACAAATGAAGTCAAAGTCGTCTATCCAGAGGTGGATCTGCAAGGTCTCTCGATTCAGAGCCTTGAAATAGGTCCTGACGAGAAGGTGTATATGGGCGGCTATCAAGGTTCGTTTGGTGTATTCGATACGTCCACTGAATCGTATCTGCTGCGCGAACGAAATCCTCATCAGATCGAAGGAATCGGGTTCATGAATGGGAATGTATATATGGGGATTTACGGGGGTGCACAAATCTACAAATTTAACCCTGAGCTTCCTTTTAAGTACGATAAGGGAGGCAGCGGGGATAATCCGGAGATGGTGCATGACATCGGGGATGACCAGAGCAGGCCGTTCACTTTTGCATCAGGAGACGATAAATTATTCACCGGAACCATTTCTGATTATGGCAAGCTCGGCGGCGCACTGACTATTTATGATGAAAAAACGGGTGAGTGGCATACGATTCGGAACATCATTGAGAACCAAAGCATCATCGGCCTCGCATATAAGGACGGAATGTTATACGGGGGATCTACCACTGCCGGCGGACTTGGCATTGATCCAACAGAAGAAAAGGCGAGAATGTTTAAATATGAAGCAGCTTCCGGGGAATACGAATTATTTGACATGGAAGTGGAAGGGATCAAAACACCTGAAATGATCGGCGAACTTTCCTTCGGTCCTGACGGGAATCTCTGGGGAGCCGCCTATGGAGTGAATGAAAAAGGAGAGGCTAACAGTGCCGTGTTTGCGATGGATCCTGATTCAAGGGAAATCATCAAGCAGAAGTCATTTTACACCGGTGTCCACCGCGGCAGTCAATGGCGTCCATTCTTCATGAGATGGGATGAGCAGGGAATGCTTTATACCACTGTCGGAAGAAAATTGACAGTCATCGATCCTGAAACCATGATGAGCAAACAATTGATCGGGGATACGGTCAACCTGATGGATGTCGATAATGAAGGGAATATCTATTATGCCAAGGGAGCAGACTTGATGAAACTGCCTGTCTCTTTGGAAGCAGCCGAACTGACCGCAGAAAATAGCAGCCTTCTTCAAGGGGAGAAGACACAACTAGAACTGAGTGTGAAACTGGAAAACGGCCAAGAGGTTGATCTTGCCGGGGCTGAAGTTGAATGGGAGAACAGTGATGGTGCAGTGGTTAATCTTGTTGATGGAGAACTATCGGCGCTTAATGCAGGCAGAGCCGAAATAAAAGCGACTGTTACGTATAATGGTGAGACGGTCACATCCAATCCACTGGAAATCACCGTCGATGTTACGACCGGCACACTGTCCGCTCAAATACAAGGTATGGAAGAAAGCGGAGATCTTGATCATGCCACAGTGAAACAGCTTCTGAACCGACTGAAGGAGGCCCGGCACCATTATGATAAAGGAAGAACAAAACAAGCCCTCAAGCACTTGGATGACTTCTCAAAGCATTTAGAAAGAAGCGATGCGGAAGAAAATATCAAAGACTTGCTGGAACAAAACGTTCAATCAATCAGGGATGTCTGGCAAGCTGGTTCTCTTTCAAACTAAGGGTTAGTGTGAACGGGGCAAGGGGACAGGAAATTCATTATATGACTTTGAACCCCTTGTGCCACCTATGGACACTAAATGAAGACCCGTCCTTTGCCCTGAAGCGGCGAGGGACGGGTCTTCATGATTATTTAAAGCACTGGCCGCGCTGTCTCAGCTCGTAGTTCAGCTCCGGGTTCATTTCAAACGCTGCACGTCCATGCAGCCAAATATGGGCAGTGTCAATAAGCTGGGGTCAACTGGGTTTTTTGATGGTTGTGCCAAGGGGGCAATTTTGGTATTTCCTCAACTTTTTGGAGGAAGTAGAAGAACAGACCTATTTCAAATTCTTAATTATACACTTCAGATTTATTAAAAAGTAATTTTCACTTCCATTTAATAATATCCTCCACCAACCCTCTCATTTCTTAAACAAACGTTTGATTGAAGTTTTCCATCTTAAGGAAAAGCCTGCTTCAGAAATTAAACAAACGTTTAATTGAATTCAATTTATAGTTCATTCAAACGCGAAACTATTATATTAATCCCATGACTACCTACTATTATTAACTGCCATTCGATAAGCTGCTGCATTATTTACTACACTGCTCCGCCCTATTTTTTTATACTATTCGTCTGCCCTCCTTAAAGAATTCCTATTTTAATACCCGGTTCATAAATCCTTTGTCTTTGATTATAATAGAGACTATTAATTAGGGTGGCGAAATAATAGGAAGGACAAAGGAGGTCATAAGATGTTAAGAGAAAACCCGACTCTAGATTATAAGCTTGTATTTGATCACATGCATGAAGGTGTCATTATTATCGATTCACTTACCCAGGTGGTGTTTGCCAATTCTTCGTATTATGAAATATTGGGAATTCCGGTTAATACGATTCACGGGAAACCTCTTAAACAAAGTCAGCCGAATGCCCGGATTATAGAAGTGCTTGAGACGGGGGTCCCTATTATTAACTCTGAGTTTCTGGTGGATACAACCAATATCAGGGTTGTGGCAAATATTATTCCAATAAGAAAGGATCAAGAAATCGTTGGTGCTGTTTCTGTGTTCAGGGACGTCACTGAAGTGACAGAATTGACGAAAGAGCTTGAGAGATTAAAAGACTATACGAAATACTTAGAGGATGAATTAATGAATCGTAAGAAGAAAGAGTTATTTACTGATATGGTGGGAAATGATGATCAAATTTTAACAATCGTTAATAAAATTGAAAAAGTCGCTCCTACCGAGTCAACGGTACTTATAACCGGGGAAAGCGGCACAGGGAAAGAAGTTGTCGCTAATACGATTTATCAGGCTAGTTCAAGGAAGGGACGCCCATTTATTAAAGTGAATTGTGCAGCTATTCCCGAAGCTTTACTGGAAAGTGAGTTTTTTGGTTTTGAAGAGGGATCCTTTACTGGCTCAAGAAAAGGGGGCAAGGCTGGTAAATTCGAATTAGCGGATGAAGGAACCATCTTTTTAGATGAAATTGGGGAAATGCCTATAAATCTGCAAGTGAAGTTATTAAGGGTGATTCAGGAACGAACGGTAGAACGGGTAGGAGGAATCAATCCCATTAAAGTAAACGTGCGAATTATCGCTGCAACAAATGCTGATTTAAAAAAACGGGTAGCAGAAGGCAAGTTTAGGGAAGATTTATACTTCCGTCTAAATGTCTTTCCCATAGAACTTCCTCCATTGAGATACAGAAAAATGGATATTATGCCATTAGCCGTTCACTTTCTTAAAGAATTTAGTCGTATCCAAAATAAGCAATTATCCTTTACAGCCGAAGTACAAAATCTATTGGCGCATTATCACTGGCCAGGAAATATACGAGAATTAAAAAATGTAATTGAGCATGCTGTAATTATGGCTGAAAAAAGCGGACGAATAAACCAAGAAAACTTACCAGAGTATTTGAATCTGACAAACGAGTCTGGCGGTGCCGCAGAAGAAGATTACATAGTCCTTTACAAGCGGTGGGATCAGATAGAAAAATTAGCGATTGAAGAAGCACTGGGAAGAACGAACGGACACCGGACAGAAGCAATGGAGTTATTGGGTATGAGCAGAAAGAAATTTTATAAGAAATTAAAGGAATACATAATAAGGTGAAGTCATGTTTCCTTTAGAAACGATTGTATCGATTAGAAACGAGATAACGTTTTCAATTTGTTTCGCTACGAAACGAAATTTCTGAATAATAAATCTATTTCATTGCTGCTACTTACTTTATCAAAGTTGGCACACTACTTGCATTGATAAAGGTAAGGAGGGGTTGTAGTTGACATCAGAAATAAGTAAATTTTATCAGCGATCAATGAAAGAAAGGCAAGAAATCCTGCTAGAAAGAGTAAAGGGTTTGTCATCAGAGGAGATCCATTTGTACCAGAATTACGGTGGGTTAGGTGAAGCATTGACAGACCAATTAATAGAAAATTCAATAGGAACGCTTGAAATTCCCTTAGGGATCGCAGTGAATTTCACAGTGAATAAAAGGGATTTATTCATTCCGATGGCAACGGAGGAATCGTCCGTTGTAGCCGCAGCCAGTCACGCTGCAAAATTGGCTCGTCCATCCGGCGGGTTCAAAGCCACTACCACGGGTTCCATTATGTTTTCTCAAATCCAGTTGGTAGGGGCAGCAGATTTACACGGTGCAAAAATGAAGATCCTTGAAAATAAAGAAGAAATTCTCGAGTTGGCACGAAAGCAAGATCCAACCTTGGATCATTTGGGTGGGGGGCCATTAGATATAGAAGTAAGGATCTTTGAACATCAACATCCAATGCTGATCGTCCATTTAATAGTTGATACTTTGGACGCAATGGGGGCAAATGCTGTTAATACTATGGCAGAAAGTATTGCTCCGTTCCTGGAATCACTAACCGGAGGGGAAGTACTCTTAAAGATTATTTCGAACCTTGCAGACAAACGATTAGCGAGATCCAGATGCACGGTAAAAAAGGAGGATTTAAATGGAGAACAGGTAGTGGATGCCATTATCACGGCTTCTAAATTCGCTTCTCAAGATCCTTACCGCGCAGCTACCCATAACAAAGGGATCATGAATGGAATTAGTGCAGTTGTCCTGGCAACAGGGAATGATACAAGGGCTGTGGAAGCAGGTGCACATGCTTATGCTTCAAGGTTAGGTCATTATTCATCATTAACTACTTGGGAGAAGAGTAATGATGGTGACTTAGTAGGGACAATCGAGCTCCCGATGGCAGTCGGGATTATCGGAGGAGCCACATCGATTCATCCCAAAGCTAAAACGAATGTAAAGATTATGGGGGTCACGAAAGCCCATCAATTAGCCGAAATCATTGCCTCTGTTGGGCTTGCGCAAAATCTTACTGCCTTAAAAGCATTGGCAACAGATGGTATTC
Organism: Mangrovibacillus sp. Mu-81; assembly: GCF_036867415.1. Lineage (NCBI taxonomy): Bacteria > Bacillati > Bacillota > Bacilli > Caryophanales > Bacillaceae > Mangrovibacillus > Mangrovibacillus sp. Mu-81. The sequence continues at coordinate 340,770 of NZ_JBAJHU010000002.1, read as the reverse complement.
AAAGAGGGCATATGAAATTACATGCCAAAAACGTGGCGATTATGGCTGGAGCTGGTGAAGAGGTTGTGGATTTCATTGCTGACCAGCTCGTCAAGGAAGGACAGGTAAGAGTTGACCGGGCAAAGGAATTGGTAGATCAGTGGAAGTAATCTTTTACACTTCCGGTCTATATGCGTAGTTCAATAACACCAATCTTTTAGAGCAGCTTTAAAAAAGAATCGGGGGGATGACTGTGTCAGACTTAGGTACACCAACAAATAAACAGACTACCATTGAAACGTCCGAACAGAATATCGAAGTATGGGAAGATTTAGTCAAGATAAAGGATTTAGTGATTTCTTTAATCATTTGTTCAATTACTACACTGGGCGGTTACCTCATAGCACCGAACGAACCGCCTAAACCATTGTTATTTGGTCTTGCTGGAGCACTTATTGGATTTATTCTATGCAGCGTAATGATTAAACCGAAAAGAAACTTTAGATACGAAGATAGGGAGGGGTAAATATGGATCCGGTCATTATTATTCAAATGATAGGAGCTGCAGCCTTAGGAGCCATTATCTACACAATCATCGGGATTGCCCCTGGAACGGATGAGACTGCGGTATTAGCACCTGTAACTTTGGTACTCGTACTATCCGGTTTTCAGCCTGTCGTCATTCTCGCATTCTTTATTTCTGCTATTGTTGCGAAAAAGCTCACCGATTCAATTCCCGTTGCTGTTGCTGGGATACCGGGAGGGGTGATGGCTGCTCCCATGGTCGAGCATGCAATGATATTAAAGAAACATGGTGTCCCGGATTTGAGTATCCGCAAAATGGCTTCGGGTTCTGTCATTGGGACGTTAGTATCTGTTCCGGTCAGCTTAATCCTTGCGAATGCCTTAATTCCAATGGCTGATGTAATCAAGGAATATGCAAGTCCATTATTCTTTATTGGTGCTGTGTTTCTTGCATTGATGTGTAAGAATAGATGGCTGGCTTTAGCAATGATTGTCCCTTTTGCCCTTCTTATTCAGGGATTGCGCCACTTATATTGGGGAGTAGGGGCCGTGCCTGCTGATACAACTGTGTTCATATCATTTTTCTTGGGAATAACCATCGGACCAGTCATCTTAACATTATTTGAATTACTGAATAATCAAAAACGAAAGAACCTGGAGCGTTTTGATAAGAAGAATATTACTTTGTACAGGACAAAAATGGAAAAGGGATTTCCTAACCCATTTAAGATTCTTGATAGAAAAGAAGTAGGAACCAGTGCACTTGCTTCATTCTTAGGCTCTCTTACATTTTTCATGAGTCCAGTAGGTATGACGATTTTCTTAGGGGAAACTCTATCAAGCAGAGTTAAAGATCCCGTTAAAAAAGCCGCCAGGGCGATTTCAAGCATGGACGGTTTAACGAATGCAGCGTATATATCCGGAACGCTCATTCCTCTTGTTGCTTTAGGAATTCCGTTGTCCCCAATGGCCATCGGACCTGCCAACGCTTTATTTAACGCACCACCCGTATTTACGCTTGAACATAATATGCATCATGTCCTCTCGACCTCAGACTTTGTATGGGCTACATTAATTGGTGCAGTTATCGCATTGCTGCTTACATTCTATGTGACGATTAAATTTTCACAGCAAATTTGTGCATTTGTGTTTAAAAGAGTTCCACATGAAGCAATGCTTGGGTTATTCTTCGGATTGGTTCTCATGCTTGCTTTCATGGATGCAGGATGGATCAATATCGGAGGCGTGCTGCTTATCGGATTGGTAGCAGGAATCCTTCACCGCTGGGGGATTAACTATGGTGTTCAGTTTATGGTGCTATACGCCGCGCCTTGGATTATTAATAAGATTATTGGCGGGTAGCTTTATGTGTTTAATAGAATCAGGAAATACCTCTTTCACAAGAAGAAAGGGGTATTTTTTACAAGAAATTCCTTCACAGTATAAGCAGGCTGATATCAATCAAAAAATGACGGATGTATGGGTGTAGTACTTCAGAAAGGTAAATTCAGAGAATCGATAAGGAGAGGAATAAATTGCTCTTAAATGAAAAATTGGCACAAAGAATAGTAGAGGAAGTACAAAAGCATATTCACCAGCATGTGATTGTGACAGATACGAAGGGCATTATTGTAGCAAGTACCGATCCTAATCGAATTGGCTCCTTTCATGAGGGGGCAAATTAGCCTGCTTCAAGTCCTTTTACCTATTGCTGCTTCTCTGTTTATTTGTAGGAAGCTAAAAGTAGCCGAAGAAGATATCAGGGCAATCTTATTTCAGGTTGGTTTATGTAATACTGCACTTGCAGCTATATTAGCTTTTCAGTTTGTTGGAGAATTGGGAGTGATTGCTCAAATCATAAACACAATCGTTAATTTATCAATCGGAGCACAATTGACGAATCGTTATCATGAAGTGAAAATCGAGCCTGCAGTTGATAAATATATGTAGATTCTGTCGATTTCAAAAAGGTGTGGTAAGTTTGAAAAAAGGCATCCAAACCCCTGACGAGAAGGAGATGGATGCCTTTTTATCAATCTATAAATGAGAATGTCTACTTAACATATATTATTTCATTAAAACTTTAATGTCCTTTTCAGCCGAGCAAATTTACGGTTTGCTTTCTCTAAAGCATGTTTTGAACCAAATAAGAATTGAAACATATGATGCCCTCCTAATGATTACGTTTTTATAATTTGATTATAAGGGGATTTATTTCATCAGTCAACAATTTGGTATACCAAATACGTATATTTTTAAAAAATATTTAGTTTAAGTTGATTAATAAGATAACTTGGTATACCATATTAAGTGAAACGAAACGTATAATATCCTTTTAAAATATTGATTCAAAGGGGTTTTTATAGCGAATTGTTGATCTTTTCGTACAACATGGTAGTGTATAACGAATTTAAAAAATGTATCTTTTTATTGAAATAATGTATACCAACTAATTGATTTTCATTCTCAACAGGTTTAATATAAAGAATAATCAGAAAAAATGCGGTGATTTTATGATTAAACTGTTATCGGGTGTTTCGATCGTCCTTTACTTGCTGAATGAACTTGTAAATGGGATCGAACTTTCACCTGTGATCTCCATTATCTGCTTCGTTATTGTAAGTATGACTATAGTGAAAGTGGATAAGTTTGTCAGATTGATTGGAGGGGCATTCCTTGCACTGGGGCTGATTATGCTGTTGAAGAGTCATGCAGGGCTGGGGGAAATCCTTCTTTCTTTCGGTCCGATGCTTAATCTTCTGACCCTGTTTGCTCTGGTTCCTTTGCTTGCACTGCCGATCAAGCTCGGAAAATATTCAGAGAATATTCAAGGCTTTATTTCTAGGCGGGTCCGGTCTTCCACAAGCTTATATAGCTTGACTTCAGGGATTTCTTACTTTTTTAGCATATTCATGAACCTGGCTACTTTGCCGATGACGTATTTTTCAATCAGGCCGGCAGCGGATGGATTTCCTTTGGAGAATAGGGAGAGGTTCATGAGCAGGGCCATCACGCATGGATTTTCAATGCCTTTGATGTGGGCACCGGTCACCCCGATCGTGGGGATCGTCATTGATATGACGGGGGTGAAATGGGCCGCTATGCTTCCCTATGTGCTTCCCCTCAGTGTATTGGGGCTACTGTTGGATTGGTACACTGGCGGTTATAGGAAGCGGAAGCGTGTTCGTTTTGGGACAAGTACGGCGATTGATGAAACGGCTGCTGCCATTGAGGTGGAAAACGGGAAGAGTGGAGGAACTGGAAAGCTGTCCCATATCCTGATTGCCATCATACTCTTTAATATCGTGATCTCTATCCTGGAACATTCGCTGTCGCTTTCGTTCTTGATTGTGGTATCGATTCTGGTCATCCCCTTTGCGTTTGTATGGTGTCTCTTATTGGGACAAGCAGGAAGCTTTACAACAGGACTCGTGGAGCATTATCAGAAACATTTGTTGAAAATGAAAGACCAATTCTTTATTTTCCTTTCAGCAGGTTTTTTCATTTCGGCCATCGAATTCTCAGGTACAGACCATGTGGTGAATGGATGGATCACGTCATTTAAGAATGTGATCGGCATCGAAATCTTTGTTTTGTTCATCCCTTTGATCCCGTTGGCACTGGCATTCATTGGCCTGCATCCGGCAGTGGCTCTTGCGCTGCTCGCTGGAACGCTTGATCCTCACAGTCTGGATGTTTCGCCGTATATCTTGACGGTTTCGATGCTTGCCGGAGCTGTATCCGCCTTTTTGATGGGGCCGTACAATGCGACGATCGGGCTGATGTCCACGATCGTGAAGACAAGCTCATACAAGGTCTCGAACTGGAATTCCGTCTTTACCATTTCTTTTCTGAGCCTGGTCATGCTGTATCTCATTTTCTTGCAGTTGTTGATATGATACGAAATGAAAACACCTCCCTTTCAGTACAGTGAAAGGGAGGTGTTTTTATAGGCTTATAAATTTCATTTTGAGTCGTTCCGGCAGTTGGTTGGAATGTAAAGCGAAGACTCCGGCAGAAGCGGCTAATGTGAAAACCCGCAGCGAGGTATGATAGAGGAGGCTCACGGGTCACACGCGGAAAGCGAAGTCTTATATGGAATCAACAGGGTGTCCGACAGAGATTTCCACGAGAATTCCTTCCTGCTTCACCTCAAAAGTAAAGTTAAACTGCCAACTCGTCAGACTTAACCAGCTTGGAATGCTTTGAGTCTTCGCTGTTTCCATTTGCTTTGACGATTTCATACAGCTCTTCGCGTGCCCCTTCGATCGTTTCGAACGATTCGAAGAACTTCATTCGGATATGATTGATATATTCTTTTCCTTCATACTTTTCGTATAGTTGGATCTTCGCATCATCATCGAGGACTCTCGCGATTGTGTACGTTGATTTCAATTTGTCAAAAAAATAGAAATGATAGGTTTCTACAGGCTGAAACCCGTCATTCTCCAATACGGTTTGAAACGTTTCCTTATTGGTCAGTACGATATACTTTTCCATACTCAAAACCACTCCTCTATTCACATTATTTGTATTTGGTATACCAAATCGCGTTACTCACAGTCTAAAACAAGTCCGGAAATTAATCAAGAGAATGTTCAGAATTTTTTATTTTTTATATTATTTAATAGGGAAACCCCTTTACCCAACAGTGTTTTTACAAAGTATTCAGGAAGCTTTTTGTAAGAAAAACTGACGGAAGGGTTTACATTTTTTAAGATACAAAGGTATACTGAAGAAAATTCAAAAAATTGTGATAAATGTCACACTAAGGGGTGTATGTATGCCAAATGTTAAGTTGTTTGTGGATGGGGAGATCATCGAACAAGATGTAAAAGATGGTGCCAATCTGGTTGTCCTCGCTGGTATTAAACAGTTTCCGAAGCTGAAATACGGCTGTGGGATGGGCAAGTGTACAAAGTGTACATGCAAAGTGATGAAGGGGATGGAAGATTTGGATCCGCCGAATTGGAAAGAGGATAAAATGCTGGGGGAATTGGTCGGGGAAAACTATCGTCTTACTTGCCAGCTCAGCATAAAGGCGGATATCGAGCTTACCCAGGAAGGGATCGACGTGAAGAAGAGGAAAAGGGAAGCAGCTGAGGCGAAGGGATAATTTTTTATTCTCACGGTATACAAAATACCGTAGTTGAGTAAGGGGGAAAATCAATGAATTCTTATCTGTTAACGAATATGACGTGGGAGGAAGTAGAAGAAGCATTAAAGACGGTAAAGATGGCGATCATCCCAATTGGAGCCCATGAACAACACGGTCCTCATATGGCTGAGAGCTGCGATGCCGTCCTGGCGACGGAAATGGCAAAGAAAGTGGCAGAACGCATGCATCCGTATGTTCTTGTTACTCCGACCATTAATATGGGCGTATCGCCTCATCATCTGAACTTCCCGGGTACCCTTTCATTGAAGCCCGACACATTGATAGCGATTTTGCGGGATATCGTTCAGTCCTTGAAACATCAAGGGATCAAAAAATTCTTATTCCTGAACGCTCATGGGGGAAATCAGTCAACGTTGAGTGTGGCAAGCACAGTGCTGTCACAGGAGGAAAAGGTCGAAATCTATTATGCTAAGACGACCTCCTCTGCAAAAGAGTCCATCAATCGATTCATCCAATCCCCTATATTCGGCCACAGTTGTGAGCGTGAAGTATCTGAAGCTCTGTATTTGGCACCTTATCTTGTAAGACCGGACAAGCTTACATCAGGAGATTTCTGTGAAGGGGGGAGATATAAACAATTAAGACCAGGCAAGGCCATTCAAGGATTTTACCGGTATGAGGAAATGACGAAGAATGGATGCATCGGAGACGCGACAAAAGCAACGAGAGAAATTGGGGAACAGATTGTTACAGAGGCAACAGAGAACATTGCAGAATCGCTAAGAGGATTATTAGGGATTGAAGTTGAATTGCTGAATTAGAATGCGATAAAAAAGGGGAAGGGTGAATGCATTTGGAGTTATCTGCTGCTCACTGGCTTTATGCTCTGGTTACACTGGTTGTCATTGTCACGATGTTGTTTCGCAGGGGGGTTGTACTGCCGACGATTGTAGGGACATTCCTGGTTGCGTGTGTATATAAGGGTTCCATTGTCGGGGGTTTTATGGCGGTCTTTAATGCCAATTTGGTTGCAGCAAGAGAATTATTCAGCATCTTTCTGATTATTACCCTTATGGTTGCGCTTCTTAACTCGCTGAAAGATCTCGGGGCGGACCAGAGAATGATTATTCCAATTCAAAAAGTCATGGTAAACGGGCATATTGCTTATTTTGTATTAATGGTTGTAACGTATGTGATTTCTTTGTTTTTCTGGCCGACGCCTGCTGTTCCGCTCATTTGTGCGCTGCTTGTACCGGCTGCGATGCGGGCAGGACTTCCTGCGATGGGTGCTGCGATGATTGTGGCCATTGCAGGACAAGGGATGGCACTATCTTCCGACTACATCATGCAGATTGCGCCGATGCTTACGGCTACATCCGGGGGAATGGAAACGGTGCAGGTTGCGGATAAAGCTATGATTTTGTCCGTCATTACCGGAGTGACGGCGGTTTCAGTCGCTTATGCGATGATGTATAAGTCGATTGCTAAACCGAATAGTGAAGAAGCAGAGGATGCCGTCGATCTACTGAATGCAATGACCGCTGACAAGGATAGTGTGGAAGCTGAAGTGTCTGCAGCATCCGAAGTGGCCATTGGACGCAGAAAAGAAATATGGGGAAAAGTGTTTGCTGTCCTTGTCCCTTTGTCTATGCTTGCCGTCATGATTTTCATGTTTTCTACCAAGATTGGAAACAGTGAAGCAGGCACATTTGCAGGGGGAGATGGTGCTGCATTTATCGGCGGAGTGGCCGCTGTATTGCTTATCTTGGCATCGGTTGCATTTGGAAGGATTCATGCGCTTGATAAGATCGGGGACCATATCACCGACGGATTTGTCTTTGCGTTTCGTGCTATGGGACCGGTGATCCCAATTGCGGGATTCTTCTTCTTGGGAAGTTCGGATTTTACAGGTTCGATTTTATCGTTGGGAGAAGAAGCTGCCAAACCGGCCTTCCTATTCGACTTGGTCCAGTCTGCACAAGCGTCCATTCCTGAAAACGCTTTCTTTAGTGCGTTCGGTATCCTGTTAGTCGGAATCATCACGGGACTGGATGGATCGGGATTCTCCGGCCTTCCGTTGGTTGGTGCCTTATCGGGGGCAATGTCGAACTCTGCAGGCGTCGATCCCGGAACACTTGCTGCAATCGGACAGATGGGATCTGTATGGACGGGTGGAGGAACGTTGATCGCCTGGTCATCACTTGTGGCTGTTGCAGGTTTTTGCGGTGTTTCGGTCCTGGAGCTTGCCAGGAAGAATTTCATACCTGTCATGACAGGACTTGTGGTTGCTACTCTTGCCGCGATCTTGTTCATGTAATCAGCTATTAAGTTTGTAATTTTTAAAAAAATCAGAAAAGTATATTTACAAACAAAGTTTCATAGGGTAGTATAAAGGCAATGGTATACCAAATAGCGAATCAAGAATAAACGTTTTCAAAGACTGTATCTCTTGGATGTTGCATTATTAGTGAGAAGGGAGGATATGGTTGTTTTTTCGGCACTATTTGGTATACAAAATACACAATACAATGTGCAGTAATTTCAGAAGCACACTTTTAGGAGGAGATTGATCGTGACAAATCTATTATCGAAAGATGAATTCCGTAAAGAGCTGGAAGAAGCAATCAAAGGAAACCATAGTCAAAAGGCTCCTTTTACAGTAGCTTGGGCAGATGGAAAGCTTGAGAGAAAGCACTTTGCAAAATGGGCTGAAAACCATTACCACTATGTAGGGCCATTCGCCAACTATCTTTCTTATATCTATCACAACACACCGGATAATCCGAAATTCGAAGATGCAAAGGACTTTACGCTGCAGAATATGTACGAGGAAGAAATTGCAGCTGACCGTCATACGGACTTGTTGATCCGTTTTGCTGAAGCGTGCGGTACGACAGCTGATAGAGTTAGAGATCCAAAGAATATGGCGGCGACGACGCTCGGTCTGCAAAGCTGGTGCTACTCAGTGGCTGCGCGTGAAAATTTCGTGATTGCGACGGCAGCACTGGTTGTTGGATTAGAGTCACAGGTGCCTGATATCTATCGCAAACAAACGCCTGTGCTTCGTGAAAAATATGGCTTTACAGATGAAGAAATCGAGTTCTTCGATCTGCACATTGTATCTGATGAGATTCATGGAGAGCGCGGATTCAAGATTGTCCTGGAGCACGCTGATACACCTGAGCTTCAGCAGGAGTGTCTGGAAATCGTACGAGTCGGTGCGAAAATGCGCCGCATGTATATGGACGGATTGTGGAGAGAGTACCTTGAACAGGATCTAGGGAGTCTCGTCCAGGCTTGATACTTAGAACAATATGAAAAATAAATAAGTGGCAGTTTCCTTGAAGGAAACTGCCATTTATTCATCAACCCGTTAGAAATAAACAGGAAAGGATGTTTCATGTGCTAGTAGCAAAAGCTGAGTTGTATAAAAATCTGATCAATGGACAGTGGGAGGATTCTTCGAGTGAGAAAACATTCGTCAGCCTCAACCCGGCCAATAAAGAAGAAGTAGTCGGGGTTTTCCAGGCATCGACAAAAGAAGATGTAAAGCGGGCGATTGAATCAGCTGATAACACCTTTCATTCCTGGGCTGCAACGGCCCCTTCAAAGAGAGCGGCAATCCTGAATAAGGCGGCCCAATATTTGATCGATCACGCCGAACAATTTGCAGAAGAATTGACGAGGGAAGAAGGGAAACCAATCAAGGCTGCCCGCGGGGAAGTGCTAAGATCTGCACAAACATTGAAGTACTATGCGGTGGAAGGACAGAGCCACAGCGGAGAAACCTTTCCGCAGGATGATCCGGAAATGGAGGTTTCATCCCGCCTGGAGCCGCTGGGAGTCATCACGGTTATCACCCCTTGGAATTTTCCATTATCCATCCCTGCAAGAAAAATTGCGCCTGCATTGATCACGGGTAACACGGTGGTCTTCAAGCCTTCCTCTGAAACACCGCTTGTTGCTTATCGATTAGTGGAAGCGTTGGTCCACGCCGGACTCCCTGATGGGGTGCTGAACTTCATAACGGGCCATTCCACAGAGATCGGTGACAGTCTGGTCGACCATCCGGCGGTGAAAGCCGTGACATTCACGGGGTCCACCGGTGCAGGTGAACGCATCCACCGAAATGTATCCTTCGATACGAGGACGCAGATGGAACTTGGAGGAAAGAATCCTCTCATCGTCATGGAGGATGCGGATATCGAGCTTGCTGCAACCCTTACGGTCAACGGCGGCTATAATTTGACCGGTCAGGCATGCACGGGTACCAGCCGGGTCATCGTGATGAAAGAAGTCAAAGAGAGGTTCCTGAAAACATTGGTTGAAAAGACACAAACACTCAAAATGGGCAGCGGTTTTGAAGATGGGGTCACGATTTGTCCGTTAGCGAGTGAAAAGCAGTTAAAGAATGTCTTGAACTATATCGAGATCGGAAAACAGGAAGGGGCCACCCTTTTGTACGGCGGCGAGCACGTGGCGGAAGGGGATTTTTCAAACGGATATTATGTCAGCCCTGCCATCTTCTCCGACGTAACTCCATCGATGAGGATTGCCCAGGAAGAGATCTTCGGGCCGGTCATCGCGGTCATCGAAGTGGAAAGCTACAAAGAAGCGATGGATATTGCCAATGCCGTCGAGTATGGATTGTCGGCTTCAATCGTCACCAATGACCTGAAAACTGCGCATCGTTTTACAAAGGACATCAAAGCAGGCACGGTTAAAGTGAACAGGACAACGACAGGGAACCTGATGAATGCCCCGTTCGGAGGGATCAAGAAGTCAAGTACCTCGACGTTCAGGGAGTCGGGAAGAGCCGGACTGGACTTTTTTACTCAAATCAAGACTATATATATAGGATACTAAAATTTATCTGGGGGTAAATGTAGTTATGAAACAAATACTTAGACTTGAACTAGAAGAAGCGAAAGTGATCATTGAAGCAGCAAGAAAGAAATCAGAAGAAATCAATGTCCTGGAAACGATTGCCGTTGTCGACGAAGGGGGTCATGTGATCGCCCTTGAACGGATGAATGGAGCGAGAATTACAGGCCCGGAAATCTCGATTGCCAAAGCCTTCACGGCAGCCGGCCATAAGCGATCGACTCATCTATTCAACAAGGAACCTAACGGACCGGTACTGCCGGGTAACGAGGCATTTGGGATCCAGCAAATGCTTCCAGGTAAATTCGCTGTCTTTGTCGGCGGATTCCCGATTGTAGTGGACGGGGAAGTCATTGGCGGAATTGGTGTCAGCGGCGGCAATGGTGAACAGGATACGGCCGTCGGTACAGCTGCCCTTCAGGCATTGCAGTCCCACTTACAGGATTATGAAGTCGTAACAGAAGCAGACATTAAGAAATAATCGATTACTCCCGGGGTCCTGACCATAATGTAATAGAAAGAAGGAGTCTAGATGAAATCTTATGTGGACCTTACGATTGGATTTGCAAGAACAGGAGTGACCGGCTATGGGGGAGGTCCCTCCACCATACCACTGATCGAATATGAAGCCGTGAAGAAGTATGAATGGATGACAGAAGAAGAATTCGGGCAGACGCTCGCGCTCGCCAACACGCTTCCGGGTCCGATCGCCACGAAGATGGCAGCGTATATCGGCTATAAGGTGAATGGGGGAATAGGCGCAGCAGTGGCGATCCTGGCCCATATCCTGCCGTCATTATTCGGCATGCTTTTCATGCTCGGACTCCTCTACAAATTCCGGACTTCACCGATTGTAAGCGGCATGGTGCAGGGAGTGACCCCGATTATCGGGGTAATGTTACTCGAAATGGCATACAAATTTGCGGATAAAGCCCGAAAAGGTCTTGGGATACCGATTGCCTTTGGGCTGGGCGGCGCCTCCCTGGTGCTGATCCATTTTCTGCATCTGCATCCTGGAATCATGATCGGGGCGTGTCTCTTAGGTGCCTTCATTATAGCGGTGTATAAGAAGAGAGCGGAAGATACATCACATGACTTGCACGTCGAGCCAAGAAAGGAAAAAAGCGTATGATTTACTGGGATATTTTCTGGGCGTTTTTCATATCGAATCTTCTGGGATACGGCGGAGGGCCATCGACCATTCCGTTGATTCAGAATGAAGTGGTCAATCGTTATGAATGGATGACACTCAATGAGTTTGGGGATCTCTTTGCGATCGCCAATGTCCTCCCCGGTCCGGTTGCGACAAAAATGGCCGGCTTCATCGGATATGAAGTAGGGGGGCCGCTGGGGGTTGTAATCGCTCTTGCAGCCACCATCCTGCCTTCAGCGATCGCTGTCATCATCCTCTTTAAATTCGTGAATCTCTTTAAAGATTCTCCGCAGGTCAAACTGATGACACTTTCAGTGCAGCCCGTCATCGCCATCCTGCTGGGAGTATTGGCATACCAATTCTTCCTGACCGCATTCGAAAAAAGCGGACTCCTACAACTCGTCATTCTGACCGCAGCAGGATTCCTGGTCATGAAAAAATTGAAGATCCATCCCGCACTTGTCATCCTGTGTGCATTGGTATACGGTGGGATATTTCTATCGAATTAAAGAGTAAAGCGATCAAGTTTACACTTGGTCGTTTTTGCTTTAATAAGGATCCGATGAGAAATATTGGAATAATGTTTAAAACGGATCTAGCTTTTGATTGGAGTGCAAGACGAAGACTCCTGCGGGAAAAGTAGCTAATGTGAGACCTGTCCAGCTCCAGGGCTTAGAGGCGGGTGGCATAAGTCAAATCGGCCAAGAAGGCAAAGAACGCCTTCATGGCCGATTCGCCTTATGCCATCCGCCTCTGAACAAAGCCCATCCGCTTTTCTATCCCACAGGAGCGCAGCGACGATGAGGCTCACCGGCCGCCCGCGGAAAGCGAAGTCTTGCACGGAAATCAAAAGCGGTATTAGAAGGACATTACTAGCATAGCTTAAACAAAATGTACACCTAACCTTTTCTTAATAATGTGAAAATGACAAAGTCTTTGATAAAATAGATAGAAAGCGATTTTATATCGGAGAAGGAGATAATGAAATGAAGTGGGAAGAAGAGGAACTACTTTCAATCCGTGAGCGTGCCTATCTTTACTTGAAGGATTTGATCCTGAGCGGTGAATACAAACCTGGGGACCGCCTGATAGAAAGAGAAGTCGCCAGTCAATTGAATATAAGCAGGACGCCGATCCGTGAAGCGTTATTCAGGCTGGAGTCACAAGGCTTTGTCAAAACCGTCCCGAGAAAGGGAGTCATTGTATCCAATATTTCTGAAGAAGAAGTCATTGAAGTGTTCACGATTCTTTCTTCACTCGAAGTCCTGGCGGCCAGGCTAGCAGCCCAGAAGATGGATGACCCCCTCGTTGGGGAATTCAATAATAAGATAGAAAAGCTTGAAGCAATGGAGAGAGACGAAGTCGAAGGCGGCGATACCGAGCATATCGAAATGAACCTCCTTCTATATAAAGCAGCGAAAAGTCCCAAGCTGTTCGACATTCTCTCCGGTCTGACCGACTATATACAGATGTCTGCCAATATGGGATATGAAACACCTGGTCGTAGAAAAGAATCCATCAAGGAACATATCCAAATCATGAAAGCGGTAAGGGATCAAGAAGCGGATATGGCTGAATACTTGACCAAAATCCACATTGAAAATTCCAAGAAAGCCTATATTCAGTTTATTGAAAGACAGAAGGAAAAAGTAAAGAGAAAATAAAGAAAGACTGTGTCTGGAAAAGGGACACAGTCTTTCTCTATGGATTCAAATTGAATTCATATCCCGATCACTACTGGGGAGGTCAGATTATACAACGCTTTGCAAATGCTCATTGCCACGATATAGCCTGACTTTGGATTGTCCACAGAAGGCGTGTTCTGGATCGTCAGTTCCACCTCTCCGAAGTATCCTTTAGCCACAATTTGATGAGTATTGTGGTTCACTGCAGGGTCTACCAGCACCTGCACCTTTGTCCGGTCAAACCCCACCCCCGCAATGCTAAGAGCGGCTGATACATTCGTACTTTGCGGAAAAAGCTTAGCGGACTCGCGAGCCGTCCCTTCATAAATTGTATGCTCTTCAATGATTGTGTCTAAATCCACGCTCTCTTCGGCGATGGTCCCTCTCCAGGCTGCGGGAGGCTTCCGGGTGATGAGCTTCACTTCCTCCAGTTCATTGATCGAAGAAGCAGCAATCCGATCCAGTCCTCCGATAGCAGCCGAAGGAAGGATCAATTTCCGTTCGTGTTGCTTTGCGGCTTCAATCACTTCATCATAAAGTTCCTGATCAGAGAAGGCCCCTACCGATACTGTAATAAAATGACTCCTGGATGAGAGAGCCTTCACAGCATACTGATAGACAGCTTCATGTCCTGCACATTCGATGATCACATCCAAGCCGGAAGAGAAGAACCATTCTTCATTGTCTGTCACAGTGAATTTTTCAGTTTCTAATTCTCCATATTGATCCGTGTTTCTTACAAGGATAGCGACTACTTCAGTCCCTGCGACTTTTTTCCCCTTTATATAGGAAACGACATCTTTTCCGATCGCCCCATATCCTATTAATCCGATTTTTAACATGATAGAATCCCCGCTTTCATTTAGAATGGTTGGCTTTTGGTATACCAAAAAGTATATCAATCGCTTTAACGTTTATCAATCATTATTCAGAAAAATTAGAAATGACTAAAAATATCATTGTCAGAATATTGCGTATGTGGTATATTGTATACCAAGAAGAATCAAGGGAGGAATACTCGATGCCTAAAATCAATTATTCTACAAGTGGCAAAGTACTGGATGTACCTGATAACTCGAATATATTGCGAATGTCATTACGATATGATGGCGACCTTCCTAACAAATGCGGCGGAGGCATTTGCGGGACTTGCCTTTGCAAGATCGAGGATGGAGCGGAGTATTTAGATAAAGTGAAAGTGCAGGAGCGGAGAAAACTTGGGGAAGAGTGGCTCGGAAAAGGCTACCGGTTGGGATGCCAGACATTTGTGACAAATGGGGATGTAACGATTTCATGGGATGAAGAAACAACCAAGGTAGTGAAGAAAAGAAAGCCTGATAAAATCAAAAAAGAAGCAGTGAATAAATAGCTTACACACTAAATGGGAGAGGTGAAGCAAATGTGGTCATGTAAAAAGCATGTGACAAAGGCAATTGAACTATTAGACGTCCCTCATATCCGCAAAGCACCAGAAGGAGTTAATTGTTCTTTCTGCAGTAGGCCGGCAAACCTCAATGTGTACTATTCTCATAAACCTTGTAAATTTAAAAATAAAAATAAAGCTCTCTTACAAACCTCTTAACCGGATGCTTAAGGTACTTAGCCGACAGGAAGGAAGATAGATGTGGAAAAACAATTGATGTCAGTTGAAGAGCGGCTTGAATCAATCGGATTATCTCTTCCGGATAAACCTAAACCATCTGGACACTACTTGGGGGCGGTTCAGGCAGATCCATTTTTGTTTGTAAGCGGAGTGACCTGTAAGTGGAATGACAGCCTTCCTTATAAGGGAAAGGTCGGAGAGGATCTTTCGCTCGAAGAAGGGTATGAAGCTGCGAGGTTGACAACCCTCAACCAGCTTGCAATTGTGAAAGATGTGATCGGGAGTCTGAGTTTGGTCGACCGGATTGTAAAAGTCACCGGATATGTCAGCTGTGAGCATGGCTTTCCGGATGTCCCAAAGGTGATTAACGGCTCATCGGACTTGTTGGTGGAGTTATTCGGTGAGAATGGAAAACATGCCAGATGTGCAGTGGGTGTCAGCTCCCTGCCCGGCAATGCAGCGGTAGAGACAGATTTGCTTCTTATACTGAAAAGGTAAAAAGAGTTTAAGAAAAGGGGTTATGAATATGAGTGAAGGGACAAATTTTGACGTCACCATCATTGGCGGAGGACCGGCAGGATTGTTTACAGCGTTCTACGCAGGCATGCGCCAGATGAGCGTGAAGATCATTGAAAGTATGCCTCAACTGGGTGGCCAGCTTTCAGCCTTATATCCGGAAAAATATATATATGATGTGGCAGGGTTACCGAAAGTGCTCGCTAAGGATTTAGTGGACGGCTTAAGGGAACAGGCAAATCAATTCAACCCATCGGTTAGCCTTGGGCAGACGGTAGAGAAGGTGGAAAGGCTTCAGGATCAGTCGTTCTTATTAACGACAAGCAACGGGGAAGTACACAAAACAAAGACGATCATCGTGACGGCGGGCGCGGGAGCATTCAAGCCCCGGCCGCTGGGAATTGAAAAAGAAAATAAGGAGTATGAAAACCTACATTACTTTGTCAATGATTTGAGCCGTTTCCAAGGAAGGAATGTACTTGTATGCGGTGGCGGTGATTCCGCAGTGGATTGGGCAAATATGCTGGAGCCGATTGCGGAAAAAGTCACCCTGGTTCATCGGCGGGATAAATTCAGGGCCCACGAGCATAGCGTAAAGCAGTTGATGAATTCCAGTGTCAAGGTCAAGACGCCATTCAATGTGACTGAATTGGGATCGGGATCGGAAGTCTCCAAGATCACCCATGTCGTACTGCAGCATGCCAAGAAAGAGTTTGCGGAAATCATCGATGTAGATGATGTACTGGTCAATTATGGTTTTATCTCTTCACTCGGTCCCATCAAAGATTGGGAGCTTCAAATCGAGAAAAACTCCATCCTCGTCGATTACAAAATGGAAACGAACATCAAAGGAATCTTTGCCGTCGGCGATATCGCCACATACCAAGGGAAAATCAAACTCATTGCCACAGGATTCGGAGAGGCCCCTGTCGCCGTCAGCCATGCCAAACAATATGTTGACCCCACGGCACGCGTCCAGCCATTACATAGTACAAGTGTGATGGGCAAGGAGGATACGAAAGAAGCTGTCAAAGCCTGATCCGTATAAAATAGAAGGGAGATCGAGTGAATATGTGCAAAAATATGATCACCGGCCAGGGAACCTGCGCTGATTGCAAGTGTCGCGGCATATCATCCCCTAAAGTATACGACCATGAAAAAGAAGACCAAAAAATCTTACTTCTGGATAAGAATCAGAGAAGCACTCAAATGAAACGCCAAATACGTTCATTAAGGAAAGGAGATTAATTGATTATGGCTAAATACACTATCATCGACCAGGAAACCTGCATCGCCTGCGGGTCATGCGGCGTATCTTCCCCTGAAGTATACGACTATGACGAAGAAGGACTGGCATTCGTGCTGCTGGATAACAACCAGGGAAACACCCCCATCCCCGAAGAATACCTTGATGACGTAGAGGAGGCATATGAAGACTGCCCGACGGAATCGGTTAAGTTGTCGGAAGAGCCGTTTAAGTAAACGGGGGCGGACAGGGGGACACGGGACAGGGGGACAGGCACCTTGTCCCAATTCGCTAGAGTCAGATCCTGTCCAGAAGGGAGAGCCCTCTTCGAAAAGTTATGCCAATTTTGAAGGATTTTTACTATTTTTGTCGAAATATCCTATTAATATCTTTTCTCTTCAGGTTTTTCTAACTCTACTTTCTTCTTTCTTCACTACAACTCTACAACTCTATCGCTTTAGAGGAAAACTCACTTCACCTGCCTTGTCCCATCTTTTCAAATATTTTGCTGAGAAACATTTACTCCCTACCTCCTGGAAATTTATTTGATATGCCTTTTTAAGCTATAGACCAGATAACGATTTCATACAAGTAATGAATAATCCTTGAGAGAGAGATAAATTCACTTAATAGTTAGAGGTGATTCATGAAATGGCGAGAAAGGCAAGGAAAAAGAGTAAAAGCGGGATTTATCATGTGATGATGCGAGGAATTAATAAACAACTTATCTTTGAAGATGAGGGAGACAAGAGAAAATATTTAGAGCTCTTAGTAAAGTGTAAAACAAAAAGTGAATTTAAGCTTTTTGCGTTCTGTTTAATGGATAATCATGTTCATTTGCTAATAAAGGAATCGGAAGTACCCATTTCAGATATTATCAAGAGGATTAGTTCCAGTTATGTGTATTGGTTTAATAAGAAATATGATCGATGCGGGCATCTATTTCAAGAACGATTTAAAAGCGAAAATGTTGAAGCAAGGGCATACTTTTTAACAGTCCTTCGATACATCCATCAAAATTGTTTAAAAGCAGGTTTAGCATCAACCGTCTTTAATAGCAAATGGACGAGTATTCATGAATACTATAAAAACTCAAACATCATTGATACAGCATTTACCCTCCAACTATTTTCTTCGGATCCAAACAAAGCCATACACTCCTTTACTGAATTCATCCAGCAGAATAATGACGATAAGTGTTTAGAAGACCTCCCTAGTAACAGAAAAACCGACAACGAAGTAAGGGAGTATTTGAAAACCCTGGGGATACAAAATAGCAGTGAGCTTCAACAGATGCACAAAGAATTCCGAAATGGAATTTTAGTGGAAATCAAGAAACTAGATGGTGTTACAATAAGACAGCTGTCGAGGATCACAGGAGTGTCGAAGAGTGTGATTGATAGGATTTGATGGGACACAGTGCCTGTCCCCGCCGTCCCACCTCCCCGCCGTCCCCAAAAGCAGGAGGGACAGTGGACCTGTCCCACTGTCCCTCTATAACTCTTTCGTCTCACCGTACCCAATTATTTCTACATCCACACTTGTATCTTTCATAGCGTCTTTCAATTCCTCATCCTGCCCTATCATAAATTCAATCACAGGAAAACCTTTCACCAAACCAGCCATCATTTCTGGATCGGCAACTTCCTCAATTTTGGGAAAGGTGTGGCAAGGAATTACTTTTTCTACATTCAGTAAGTGAGTAAGGGCAAATTTAGCTTCTTTGACACCCATTACAAATTGACCTGAACAAGCGAGAATGGCTACGGCAGGCTGATAGATATCCTGGATAATTTTCATATCTGCCATTACATTTGTATCCCCAGAGATATAGACAACTTTTTCACCATACACATTCAATACGAACCCGCATGGCAGCCCGACAAGCTGTGGAATTCCTTTAGTTTCTCCGAACGAAGATGTATGAACCGCATTTACCATCGTTACTTCAAATGTATCTGTACGATATGTCCCCCCGTAATTTAAGGGGAAGGCGTTATATCCTTCTCCCATTAATTTTAATGCCAGCTCGTACTGAGCAATGACCAATACTTCAGAATGGTACTTCTTTATATCTTCCAGTCCGGAAGCATGATCAAAATGACCGTGTGTAAGCAACACCGCATCGATTTGCTTCAAATAATCCTCATGAAGGAATTCTTTAGGACAGGCAGGATTTTGTCCCAGGAATGGATCAATCATAATGTTCTTCCCTGTATTTGTTTGGATAACAAAGCACGAATGACCTAAGCGGGTAATTTTCATAAAAAACTCCTTTATCATTAGATTTCAATTTATATGTATGTTGATTATGTGAAAATAGAATCAGTTTTGGGGAAGCTGCTCCGTCTCTGCCTTCTCCCATTGTCCCCATTTGTCGGAACTTTTGGGATGGTTGTCTACACAAATATACATATTCTTTACTCTAGCTTCTATAACATTAGGATTAATAGGATCAAACCGAGGGGAAAGGCAATGGCACCATGTCTACTGAGAAAAGCAGAACGAAAGGTTTCTATTACCCAGGTATTCTGAGTACAGAGAATATCTCATATATCATTAAAGGAGGTGAGGGTTGATTAGCCATATTTTAGGTTGAATACACAAACGAAGATCTTGTAAATATTCTTTTGAGAATATGCCGAGTATTTCGGAGAGAATTATGGCACTATCAAAAAGTAGTAAAAAATGATTCGCTTTTCATTTAAATCATCTAGTTATTTTATCACGATTGATTGTACGTAGAATCATTGACACACAAAACTAACGATCTTTCATAACTCGTACGACAAAGGCAAAATCATTGAAAAATGATGACGCAAAACTAAAGGGGCTAATGTCACGCGGACTATGCTCGCCAGTTTCCGAACACGGACTCCTGCGACTTATGAAATGGAGGAGGAATAGTATGAAGATGAGAAAGATGTTTTCAAATATGAAATTAAAATGGCATTCCTTAAGGGTACTCTATAACCAAGCGCTATTAGAGGGCTGCCTGGACTGTCAATTGAAAAAGAAATTGAAGCAAAAAATAGAGTATCATGAGATGAAAATGATCCATTTATTGAAAGGGCAGGCTCATTTTTAAGAAAGCGTTGGTAAATAAGGTCATAAGGAAGTGGTGGTCA
Source organism: Mangrovibacillus sp. Mu-81 (assembly GCF_036867415.1). NCBI lineage: Bacteria > Bacillati > Bacillota > Bacilli > Caryophanales > Bacillaceae > Mangrovibacillus > Mangrovibacillus sp. Mu-81. The sequence continues at coordinate 320,932 of NZ_JBAJHU010000002.1, read as the reverse complement.
TTGCGTGTATTAGTGGTTCTTTTGTATTGCATTAATCTTTTTATCTTAACGTTTATAGAAAGTTTGCCAGGGTTGTTCGAAGATGGGACAATTTCATTTCAATAGGTCTCGAATCCGGATTATATGAACTTACTTGAATTTTATTCCAATTCGTTTAATGATCCTTCTTATATCTTTCAAAAGGCAGGGCATGGTGCAGCTTTTTTTATTTTAGCGGCTGTTGTCTATTGGGCTTTGCAGAATGTGTCTGCAGCCTTTATTGTATCAATGGTTTTTGCGTTTTTCACTGAAGTTATGCAGCTTCATTTTTCTAGAACTGGGTGTTTAGTGGATGTAGGATATGACACTATGGGAATACTATGTGGTTTGGTGATCTGTATTGTTAATAGGAGAGCAGTAGCTGTAGATAATAATGGAATGTGAAGAGTGGTGGGACAGTGGACCTGTCCCCGCTGTCCCTGAGTCTTTAGTCATATTGTCACTCCTGTAAATATCATGTAAAATTTTAAAATACAGATAATTGAAAACGTTTTCATTAATTGATGAGTTTGAGAAAGTAAACCGATGCCGTTCTTAAATTCTTTTGATAGGAGATTCGAGCGAGTTGATTTTATTATCTATACTCATTTGTGCAAACGTTTCCACAACTAAGCAGCATATAAAAAAGGGAGGAAATAAGACCATGAAGAAAGGAACAAAGAGACGTTTCTCGATTTTCATGACGCTGTTGATGGTCATGAGCCTGTGGCTGCCATACGTGCCGGCTCAGGCGGCAGAGTCATCGTCTGCCGGTGAGGCACTGGAAACAGGCCAGTCGACAGAACGCACCGTGCGCTTCACGTACGATCGGGGAGACGGTCAGTACGACGGCTGGAATATCTGGGCCTGGAATACTGGGGTGAAAGACGATCAGATCAATTTTGATTCGTACGAAAACGGGGTGGCAACTGCGAATATTGCGGTGGCTCCCGAGACAGAACAATTCGGATTTGTGCTCCGAAGTACCGAGGATTGGAATACTGCTGAAAAAGAATTCGGTGACCGTTTTATAAAGGTGAACAAAAACGACACACTCACAAAAGCTTACATAACAAGCGGTGTCGAGGAAATTCGAATCGTTCCTGATGGATCGGCTCCGGTCATCGATCAGGGGGATGCTGCTTTTTACTATCGTGACAAAGAGCTGTTCGCAAGCGATGCAATGGACACGATCGAAAAAGTAGAATTGAAGTTTAATGGGGAAACGAAGGAAATGACGTATGAACCGGAAAATGAGAGATTCGTGGTTTCATATGAAGATATTCCAAATGGCAAAACGCCATATTCTTATTTGGTGACAAAATACGGTGAAACAACTGAGGTAAGTGATCCTTACAATTCGGTTGATGGAAAGTCGTACATTGATTTTCAAAAAAGTGATTTGACTGTAACGGGTTCAGTTGATCCACAAGCCATCGACTATAACGAAAATGCAGTATTGTCAGTTGATGTTGAAGGGCGTACGGAAGGACTTGAAGTGTCTAAAATCACTGCAGACCTTTCTTCACTCGGCGGGTCAGATATGCTTGCAATCGATCCATCCTTGAAAAAAGTGACGGTAGCAGTCGATGATAACGTGACGGCCGGTACCAAGTCGATTCCTCTCACAGTGGTGGACAACTACGGAAACTCTCATGAAGGAACGGCTGAAGTAGAAGTGAAAACAAGACAGGCTGTCGGAGAAAATGATTTTGATTGGGACGAATCGATCATCTATTTTATGTTGACAGACCGTTTCTTTAACGGGGATTCAACGAATGATGATCCTTATGGATTGAACTATGATAAGGAGAAACGCGGTACTTATCAAGGCGGGGACTTTGAAGGGATTACGGAAAAACTGGATTATCTTGATGAGCTTGGTGTGAATACTGTCTGGATCAGTCCGGTCGTGGAAAACATCAAGTATGATGTCCGTTCTGTTGAAACGAGCGGAGAGTCGGACGAGCCTTATTTTGGCTACCATGGTTATTGGGCGAGTAACTTCGGTGAATTGAACCCGCACTTTGGTTCAATGGACGAGTTCCACACGCTGATTGATGAAGCCCATGAGCGCGGCATCAAAATCATGGTTGATGTGGTAGTCAATCACACGGGTTATGGTTTGAAAGAGGTTGACGGGGAGCTTTCTGAAGAAAAGCGTCCTGTCGGATATCCAACTGACGAAGAGCGTACACGCTTCAGTGACATCGTGCGTCAAGGCTCTGATGTAGGAACGGATGAAGTCGTAGGTGAACTGGCAGGCCTGCCTGACGTCATCACCGAAGATCCGGCAGTCCGTCAGCAAATCATCGACTGGCAGACAGACTGGATTGAAAAAGCGACAACGGCTAAAGGGAACACGATCGACTATTTCCGTGTAGATACAGTGAAGCACGTCGATAAGCCGACTTGGATGGCTTTTAAAAATGCCATCACTGAAAAATTACCTGAACACAAGATGATCGGGGAAGCATGGGGAGCAAATGCAGACAACGATTACGGCTACCTTGAGTCCGGAATGATGGACTCCCTGCTTGATTTTGGATTCAAAGGCATCGCAAAAGAGTTTGTGGACGGCAGCTTGAAAGCGGCTAATGATAAACTGACTGCACGAAACGAAAAAATCGATAACACGGCGACACTTGGTCAATTCCTTGGAAGCCATGATGAAGACGGGTTCCTGCATTCACTGGGCGGAGATGAAGGGAAATTGAAAGTGGCAGCTTCCCTGCAGGCTACGGCTAAAGGACAGCCGGTCATTTATTACGGTGAAGAGCTTGGCCAAAGCGGAGCGAACAATTACCCGCAGTATGACAACCGTTATGATTTTGCCTGGGATCAGGTAGAAAATAACGATATTTTAGAACATTACAAGAAGATCCTTAACTTTAGAGGAGACCATTCGAAGGTTTTTGCTAAAGGGGAAAGAAGTTTTACAGGCGGTACGAACGGCGATGAATTCCTGATGTTCTCCCGTACGTATGAGGGGAAATCGGCATACGTCGGCTTGAATGTAGGTGAAAAAGCAAACGAGGTCACGGTTTCCGTTGATTCTCCTGATGCAGTCATCACGGACCATTACTCCGGTAAAGAGTATCCTGCTTCCGGAGCAGAAGAAGTGACTTTAACGATTCCTTCCATAACTGAAGGCGGCACCGTCCTCCTGACAGTTGAAGGCGGTACAATAACAGATGCTGCAGCAGGTTCAAGCGATGGCGGTGAGCCTGAATTAGAGCCGGTGCCAGAGAACAATATCCGTATTCACTACAAGCGTGACGATGGAGATTATGAGAACTATGGTGCTTGGCTATGGAATGATGTAAAAGATCCTTCTGCCAACTGGCCGACAGGTGCGACCATGTTCGAGAAGACTGACAGCTATTATGCGTATATTGATGTACCGCTTGCGGAGGGCGCGAAGAATATCGGCTTCCTGGTCATGGATGTAACAAAGGGTGATGGCGGTAAAGACGGCGGGGACAAAGGTTTTACCATTACTTCAGATGAAATGAACGAAATCTGGATCAAACAAGGCTCTGATAAAGTCTACACGTACGAGCCGGTTGATCTTCCCGAAAACACCGTGCGTATTCATTATGTGCGTGATGACGCAAATTATGAAAATTTCGGAGTATGGAACTGGGGAGATGCAGCAGCTCCTTCAGAAAACTGGCCGGCAGGCGCGGCTGATTTAGCGGGCAAGGACCAATATGGAGCCTATGTAGATATTCCGTTGAAAGAAAATGCGAAACAAATCGGCTTCATCGTCATGGATGAATCGAAAGGCGATGCCGGAAAAGACGGCGGAGACAAAACGTTCAACCTGCTGGATAAATACAACCGCTTATGGGTCAAGCAGGGCGATGATACGGTCTATGTCTCGCCTTATTGGGAAGTGGCTTCAGGCATCACGTCTGCAGAAGTCATCTCGGAAGACAAGATCCGCCTTGGTTTTACGATGACGGAAGGCTTAACGCCTGAATCTGTAAAAGAAGGCTTGGCGATCAAAGACAGCGAGGGAGCAGATGTAGCGGTAGAAAATGTTGAAATCACCGGTGATACAACCGTTGAAGTAAAAGCTTCATTCAGCTTGGATAAACTTCCTCTATCCATCACCTATTCAGGCAGAACGGTATCCGCATCGACGGGCTGGAGGATGCTTGATGAAATGTATGGATACGATGGCTACGACCTTGGTGCGGCCTATAAAGACGGCAATGCGACCTTTAAATTATGGGCTCCAAAAGCAAGCAAGGTAGTGGCGAAGTTTTACGATAAAGAAGATGCTGCAACTGAAATCGGCAGCGTGGAATTGGAGTCTGGCGAAAAAGGAACCTGGTCAGCAAACGTCATGGCAAGTGACCTGGGTGTATCAGACTTGAAAGGCTACTACTACCAATACGAAGTCACAAACGATGGGGTGACTAAGAAAGTTCTGGATCCGTATGCGAAATCCATGGCTGCCTTCACTGTCAACACGGAAGGTGATGCTGGTCCGGACGGGGATACGGTCGGAAAAGCGGCAATCGTTGATTTGAGCGGCACAAATCCAGAAGGGTTCACCCATGCAGACATCGATGGTTATGAAAAACGTGAAGATGCCGTCATCTATGAAACTCACATCCGTGACTTTACATCGGATCCTTCAATTGAAGGTGACCTTAACGCGAGATGGGGCTCTTATAAAGCCTTCATCGACAAGCTCGACTACATTAAATCCCTTGGTGTCACGCACGTACAACTGCTGCCGGTCATGGCCTGGTACTATGGTGACGAAACCAAGATGGGCGAAAGAGAGCTTGAGTACTCGGCTGGAGGCAATGAATATAACTGGGGCTATGACCCGCACAGTTATTTTTCACCGGATGGGGCGTATTCGGAAAACGCCAAAGACCCTGAACAGCGTGTGAAGGAACTCAAACAGTTGATCGATGCGATTCATGACGCCGGAATGGGTGTCTTGCTGGATGTCGTTTACACCCACATGGCACAAACCAGCACGCTGAATGACATTGTTCCAAATTACTACGCGTTTCAGGATGAAAAAGGGAACTTCTTAGGTGGATTCGGAAACAATCTGGCAACCAACCATAAGATGGCTGAAAAGCTGATGGTGGATTCAGTGAAATATTGGTTTGAAGAATACAAGATTGATGGTATGCGATTTGATATGATGGGTGATGCGACGTACCCTGCAGTGCAAAACGCATACGACGCAGCTGCTTCCGTGAACCCTGATGCACTATTCATCGGAGAAGGCTGGAGAACATTCGCCGGCCATCTGGCTGACCCTGAGCTTGAAGGAATGGGTGCAGACCAGGACTGGATGGATAAAACCGATGATGTAGGCGTATTTTCGGATGAAATTCGAAACGAGTTGAAATCAGGATTCGGATCGGAAGGAGAGCCGCGTTTCATCACTGGCGGCGCAAGAGACATCAACACCATATTTAACAACATCAAAGGCCAGCCGGGCAACACGGCTGACGATGATCCGGGTGACATGGTCCAATACATCGCAGCGCACGATAACCTGCCGCTGTATGATGTCATTGCTCAATCGATTAAAAAGGATCCTGCAATTCCGGAAAATAACCTTGAGATCCACAAACGCATCAGACTTGGTAACTCCATGATTCTGACATCGCAAGGTACAGCATTCCTCCACGCCGGCCAGGAATACGGCAGAACGAAACAGTGGCTCGGTGAAGGAGTGCCCGAACAGAAATATCATGAGCTAAAGGATCAGGACGGCAATCCGTTTGGGTATTTCATCCATGATTCTTACGATTCTTCGGATGCGATCAATAAATTCGATTGGGAGAAAGCCACTAATAAGAAAGAATTTGCTGTGAATTCTGTAACGAGGAAGTTCACGGAAGGTATGATCAAGTTAAGAAAATCGACCAATGCGTTCCGTTTGGGTGAAAAAGAGATCGTCGATCAAAACGTATCCCTGCTAGATATTCCTGAAATCAAGGATACCGATCTTATGCTGGCTTACAAAAACGTATCCACAGACGATACAGGCATATACTACGTATTCGTCAACGCAGATCGTCAAAGGCGTATCCTGTCAATAGGCGACTATGACTTCAGAGGTGCAAAGGTGTTAGTCGACAGTGACGAAGCGGGAGTAAAGCCCGTTGAGGAAAGATCAGGATTCAAATTGAAGAAAGAGACCTTGACGGTTGAACCTTTAACCACTGTGGTTATTAAGGTTGATCAGAAGGGGAAGGCAAAGGGAAAATCAAAAGATAAACCTGGAAAGAGAGAAGGTCAAAGGGATTAAGTATCTTTACTAAGCTAATGGCCCGTCGCTCGTTGCTTTAAAGCATAGAGGGACAGGCCTGTTTTTTTGAATCTGACTAATTAATCCCGTAATTTCTCCCTTGCACCCTTCCGCCATTTTTTCACCGCTGATATAGATACGTTTTCTAAATCTGATATTTCACTGATGGTAAGCATGTGTAAGGACGTATAGACCACCCATTTGGTCTGGTTTTCTGTGAGCTCATCACAATAACTGAGTAAAAGCTCTCGAGTTAAAGCCTCTATTGGATGATCGTCCTCGATCAGCTCCCAAAACTCTTCCTTTGATGGAAAAACCGTCCTTTCTTCCGTTCGGCTGTCCCTTGTCAGGGCGGACAAAATCCTTCCCCTGATATAAGAGTATGCATATGGAGGAAATGTCCCTTTTACAGGATCAAAATTCTCATGCGCCTCCCAAAGAGCAATCAAGCCGGTTTGATAGAATTCTTCTTTGTTCTTATAAATGTTCAAACTCCGAATGATTTTATGGATCATACCTTCATATTGCTTGTAAACAGAATCGAATGATTCCATTAAAGCTTCCTTCTGATCAGCGCGCCTCTCCGTGATTCCTAGGTAAGTTAACCATACAAACAATTATTGGTGTGAACAAAAGAGAAAACGGACCGTTTCCTAAGAGGGAAGAGAGTGTTTCTTAATTAGAAAACTAATTGTTTTTTCAAAATGAAAGAGGATATTAATTGATAAGTTTTCAATTAAATTGCTGCAACTGAGAGTCTGCTGTTCACTATCGACAGAAATAAGGAAAGAAAAAAAAATCGACAAAAACTTACGAAATCCGGTTAAATAATACTGGTAAAATTTTCATGTTGGTTTATAATAGGTATAAAGTTACAAATTTCTTAGTTTTCAGAAATCTCAAGCTTACTCTATTTTTAGAAAAGGAAGGTGTTATAGTGAGGAAAGAAAAAGGATGGATTACATCTACTACGGTGGCATTGTTTCCTGCGTATCATCATGTGTACCAAACGATTATATTGGATTTATCGGGTAAGAAGGTTTGGAGTAAGGAACCGGCGAAGGAAATTATCAATGAGGCTTGCCTGGAAGACGGGGCGTCTTATGAAGGAAAGATTAAAGCAGTACGGCATGCATTACCCTATCATAGAAAAACACCTCTGATCATTAATAAAGATCAACATATCTATGCTTTTCCCACCATGTCCCCAGACAAATATGAATGCATCTGGCTATTCCACCTGCATATCCTTGAAATTTCTCAGACACAAGATAAAACCTATATTACTTTTATAAACGGCTGTAAATTAAAAGTGAACTGTTCGATCAGGGTTCTTAATAGACAGCGGGAGAGAGCGGCAGTCACGATGAATCATTTCGCCTTTAAAAATATGAATTTACATATTTCGCTGCCTGTTGAAGCTGAAAGTATCGAAGAGGGCGAACTCTCTGAATTTCATGTTCATAATGGGATTGAACCAACCAATCAAGATCAAAGCTACTTACAAGGTTAATAGATGGAGGGAAGAAGGCTTATTGTTAAGGCTTCTTTTTTAATGCAAAAAATACATTTCACTCCTCTCGATACCTATGAAAACACATAAAAAGCTGCCTGATTTCGGCAGCTTTCTTTTATAAATTATCGACTTGATAGTTTGTAAATATACCCTCTCTTATTAGTGTTAGACTCACGCCATGGGCATTACTCTGTAATTCCAACCGCATCAAAGCCGCCGGCTGCCCTCGCAGCTTCTGCACTGCCTTCACCGTAAAGGTCCACAGCAGACTGGATAATTGCCTGACGGGCCGCACTGAAGTCAGATGTGCTGGTCAGGTACGTAGTAAGTGCGCGGTAATAGATCTTACCAAGCTTTTCACGACCGATTTCCTGAGCCGTTAAGTAAGCGGCATGATTGATGATGGAAGAATTGATGTGAACTCCGCCGTTATCCAGGTTTAGTGGGAGATCATAGAATTCATCCATATTGGATGGGTACATACCGTCGCCGTTCCCATAAGGCCCGTAATCCGCCTTTACAGGATATTTACTTGGATCACTCAGGCTTCTGAGTGATTCCCTTCCGCTTTCCTTGGCCGCCGGGGCCATGATATCCTCACCCATCTCCCAGTTTTCATCATCGATCAGTGCACCGAATATATCGGAGAACGCTTCATTTAAGGCACCTGACTGGTTTCTGTATTGAAGATTTGCAGAGTTGGAAGTCACGCCGTGAGCCATTTCATGGGCGGCTACATCAAGTCCGGCGGAAAGAGGGACCATGAATTCACCGTCTCCGTCACCATACACCATATATGTGCCGTTCCAGAATGCATTATTATAGTTATCTCCATAATGAACGACCGATTGGATCGGCATGCCTTCATCATCAAGAGAATTTCGGCCGTGTTCATTCAGATAATACTCATACACTTTTTCAGAGTTATAATGGGCGTCAACAGCAGGTCTGTCAAAATCATCGTTAAATGAAGCGTCATTATTTTTGAACATTTCAATCCGGTTATTTGAATAGTCGTAAGTGAATATCCCTTCTAAACCGTCATGGGTGAAGTCAGCGAGCTGGAACATGGTCCCTTCCTTCTGTTCTTTTGTTCGGGAAATATGCAGCAGGCGGTGATCCCCAAGTACACCTATACCGGTTCCGGTCTGGGTTTTGATATCTTCCGCATGCATAATGGCATTGTATTGGTCAACCACGTCTCCCGATTTAGCGTCTATGAAAACAAACCAGTTGCCTGGCGCGTCACCGAGGAAATTGACGTTCACTTTATAAGTGAGGTGATTTTCTCCTTTAAAAGGATAGATGACGAGTTCCGAGGTTGGTTCATAGGTTAATTGATCTGGCGCCTTTACAGCTGATTTGGCTTTTTCGACTGCTTTCCTGCTTGCCAGTTCAGGTACTGCGCTGATATTTGCCTCTTCAACTGTTGGAAGGTAGGACCCATTCACAGTGGTAATTTCATTGTCTTTATTGTAGTGAACGATGATTTCCGATCCTTCTACCGGGATTCCGTTTTTGGTTTGGTTAAAGCGGACATGGGTCATGCCGAGCTCATCTTTTTCTAATTTATTTGCCTTTAAGCTTGCTTTCGGATTCTTAATATTGAGGTTGGATTTGTTTTCATGAAGATAATTGATTGCATCATTGAAGCTCGCGACAAGGCGTTTTTCAGCATGCTTTTCTTTTACGAACAGAGGAACATTCGCTTTATTATTCGATTGCTTGACCGATTGTGTTTGCGAGGCGGCGAGGTCCTGAGGCTGGACAGCGTGTACTTGACCCTGGGGCAGAGCTGCAGATGCCATTAGTGCAGTGGATAGTGCTATTGGTGCAATTATTCTTTTCTTCAATTTATTTCCTCCTTTTGTCGTTTGATATTAAGTATAAAGAGCAATCTAGTAAAATACATGAACAGATGGAACGAACTACTGCCCGTGTCATTACTAGAGATAATAGACTGTTACATGAATGTGGCGTAGATAATTTAGGGCATCGAAAAGTTTAATTCGATAATTTTCGATAATCGAAATAATTACAATGAACCACCCATTGTCGAAACCATCCGAAACCTGCCTGCAGACTCACTTTAGTACTTTAGTACAATGCGGCACGGGTGCCTAGTCCTTTAGCACTTTAGCAGAAAGCAAAACAGGCCTTGAAATTTATAGAAATAGTCTCAAGGGCTGTTAATTTCTGTTATGATAGTAGGAAAGAGAGCGCCTGAAAATTGGGGAAGAAAGGATTGCCGGTAAATGACTAGTACTTCTGATAGACTCATTGCTTTTTTAGACGAACATTCCACTGAATTTTTGCATCATTGGAGAGGGAAGATTGTTATTTCTGAAAATGACCTTTACAAGGAAGAGGTTCTTCAAAACGGCCTCCGCATGTTTCAGTTGGTGAAACGCGCCATTGAGAACCCGTTGAGCGAAGAGGAAATCAGGGCGCTTGCCTTTAAGACGGCACAGGAACGTGTGGAAGCAAGTGTCAATATCAGTGAGTTTGTTTACAACGTGAATGTCGGTAAAAGCGAAATCATCAAGTGGGTCAGCCGGTCGGGCATAGAATGGGATGCCCTTCAGCCATACCTCGAGGAAATTAACTCGTTATTCGACCGTTTCTCCTATTTTGCCGTGAAACAATACACAGACATCCGTGACCAGCAGCTTCAGGAGAAAGAGCTTTATATTGATCAGACACACAAGGAACGACTGACGATCCTCGGACAGATGAGCTCTAGCTTTGTTCATGAGTTCAGAAACCCATTGACGTCGATTATCGGGTTTACGAAACTCCTTCAGCACGATTACCCGGAGCTGCCTTACCTCGAAATCATGCAGCATGAACTGGATCAATTGAATTATCGGATTTCCCAATTCCTTCATGTATCGAGAAAAGAAATCATCGGCAGCAAGAGGGAGGAAGTATCTGTTTCCAGACTTTTTGGTGAGCTGATCGAATTTCTTTATCCTAGCCTGCTTGCAGGAGAAGTTTTAACAGAAGTGAACGTGGCTGAAAATGTGTGGATTACAGGGAATAAGGATGAGCTTAGACAGGTTTTCCTGAATCTGGTCATGAATTCGATCGACGCCCTTCAGCAGGTTGAAGGGGAGAGGAAGATATCCATCTCTTCCAAAATTGTGGACAGTGATATGACTCTTGAGATTAGCAACAATGGACCTCAGATTCAGAACGAAACCATCAATGCCATTTTTGAACCTTTTTATACCACAAAAGAACTTGGGACGGGAATTGGTTTATTTATTTGCAGAAAGCTGATTGAAAAGCATGACGGGGACATTTCCTGTCAATCCAGCGCCGAAAAAACGACTTTCTCGATACGGATACCGTTGAATCAGGCTGTCACTCTCTAGAGTGACGTTAAAAATAAGGGTTGAACCAGAAATTCGGGTTCAACCCTTATTTTAATTACACATAAATTGGATTGTGGTGCGATGAATGACTTCCTATACCGGGACTTACTTATTGAAAAGTGAATTTTTTAGGAAAAAAAACCTCGCAAATTACGTTTAAATGAAAATGAATATGGGTAAAAATTACTACGCGAAGAAATTCAACTACCAAAAGATTGAGGTGCTTCCTATGAATCTTTCAGTCAATAGGGGAATATGTTTCTATCATCAGCCTTCATTAGGGAAAGATCTTTTTATCAATATGGGTCACACTCGTCTTTATTCAAATAGCTTGAAGATAGATGCTTTTTCTAATTCCGGGACGATGCAGGTTGCACTTGCTGGTCAGCTTGGCTCGTCCACGATTGAAAAAATAGATGAGTTCTTACTTAATTATAGATACCACTTTAAACGCTTCAAGAACATCACATTCGACATCAGCCGACTTGAATTCACCAATCGGTTCGGCCTGGCTGCTTTGATTGATCTTGTGTATGTATTGAAGCAGGAAGGACTTCGGATTTCATTCGTCGGGGCTGGGCAAGGCTCCCGGCAGGTGTTGAGGGATGCCGGATTTTATGAGTGGCTGGAACAATAAAAAAGCTTGGTTTCCGTCGCGTTCATACGATGGAATCCAAGCTTTTTTTTATTTCAGCTTTTGGATATCGTTGATGATGTCTTCAAAAGGCGGATCCGATACGCCTTCATATTTATTGAGAAGTTTGCCCGTTTCACTCACCAGGAAAAAGGAAGTCGCATGGACAAACTGGTTCGAACCCTCCACTTTTGCTGCGGGAGTTTTGAACGAAACGTTCGCGAATGTTTCAATCTCATCACGTGAGTAGCCGGTGAGGAACGTCCAGTTGCTGTAGTCAGCACTGTGGCGTATGCTGTATTCGGTCAATGTCTCAGGAGTGTCCTGCTCGGGATCGATCGATATCGATACGAGCTGGACGTCATCTTCCAAGCCGGCTTTCTTGATTTCTGACTGCAGCTTCGCCATATTCGCCGTCATCGGCAGACAGACCGTATCACAGTTCGTGAAGATAAAATCCGCTAATATGATTTTATCTTGATTAAGCTGGGACAAACTGACCTTGGTTCCATCCTGATTCACGGCCTCCAGTTCACCGACCTCGACACTCATCGGAAACGATGCTTCCACATCTTCCTTACTCCCGCATGCTCCAAGCGCTGTCATTAACACAATCATGATGACTAATCCCAGCTTAACCTTCATAATGATCTTCTCCTTTTACAAGAAAGGTTTTTCACAAACATGCTGTTTTTCCTAATTATTGTATGTCCATTACGTTTCTGAATTGAGAAGTTAGCTTATAAGAAAGGTCCGCTCTTCACTTGGCAGCGATGAGCGGGCCTTTCGATCAGTCGATGAATTGTTTGTCGATCAGGTCAGTGAATGCTGGCTTTTCTTTTAGGAATTTGAGTTCGTACGATGAGTCGGCGAATGCCTGGACGGCTTCAGAGTCCACTTTGTAAGTGAATCCGATGCGCTCCCATGCCTGGTCGACGACTTCTTTGCTTAGTTCCTGTTTTGTCACTTCTCTAATATCGTTGATGGTGATTTCTTTCGCTTCTTCCGGGTTGCCGGCAATGAAATCTGTCGCCTGCTTGTGTGCGTCCACGATGCTTTGGATTCTTTCAGGGTTCTCTTTTACTGATTTTCCTGAAGCGACCAGGACGGAAGCCGGAAGTGTTTCACCAAATGAGATCTCGTCATGGTCGATTATGACTTTCGCGCCGGTTTCCTGCTGGATGACCGCAGCCCAAGGTTCAGGTGCGACGGCAATGTCGACTTTCCCTGACTTCAGCATCGCTGCATATTGAGCCGGATTTCCGGTCACATGCTTCATCGTTCCACCGATCCGGGATGATTCAATGCCGTGCTCCTGCAGGAATGTCTCGACTTGAACGTCATGAGTACAACCGACAGCAGGTGTGATGAATGACTTTCCTGCAAAATCCTCTACGGATTTCACGCCGCTTTGTTCACTTGCGAGTACGACCGTGCCGCCTGTGGATCCGCCGGCGACAATTTTCACGTCTGCACCAGTCATGTAGTTGTTCATGGCAGGTCCCGGTCCGACAAGCCCGGCATCTATGTCACCCGTTTTCAGGGCGGTCATGAAGGATGAACCGTCCGGGAATGTTTTGTATTCAATCTTCGTGCCGTCCCCAAGCTGTTCTTCATAGTAGCCTTTTTCTTTTGCCACCATCGCAGGGACGTGATTGATATTCGGGAAGTAACCGATGACGATTTTGTCTTTATCAGCAGAGGAACCGGACGTAGAGTCACTTGTTCCGCATCCGGCTAAAATACCGGTGAACAAGAAGAAAATCGCTGTGAATAGAAAGATTTTTTTCATTTTACAGCCTCCTAATGGGTTTGTGTGGGTATCTTCGATCTGAATCATCTATTTTCGTTACAGTGTGATGTAACGTTTGTTTTTTTAATGATCAAAAGCAATTAAATTCAATTAATATGACGAGGACTCAACTACTGCTTAAGACTCCAGCCCCCAACGCTTAATCACCGACTTCTCAATACGCTGGAAGATCAGTTGATCCACAATCGCACCGACGACACCGATGATGATCATGACCGCAATCACGAGGCTCATATCACCAAAATCAGAAGCGTACCGGAGTGTGTAACCGAGTCCGGGACCGGTGCTCAAGAGCTCGCCGGCCATCAGCGCTCTCCATGCGAATGCCCACGCGAGGCGCGAACCTGTAACGACATAGGGGATGGAGGCAGGGAAGATGACCCGAATGAACAAATCCAATCCCCCCGATCCCATTGTCTGGGCCGCTTTTATGAACAGTGGGGATACGTTCTTGATCCCCATTCGGATATTCAGCGCCATGACAAATGTCCCCCCTAGGATGACGACGAAGATGACGGCTTTTTCATTCAATCCGAACCACATAATCGCGAGCGGCAGCCATACGATGCTCGGCACACTCTGCAGGGCGAGCAGTACGGAACCAAGTGTGTCGTCGGCGGTCTTTGATTTTGCCAAAAGGACGCCGATACCGGTTCCGATCAGGAGTGAAATGCCCAGTCCGATCAGCAGCCGTTTGAAGCTTGCGGCTAAATCGATGATGAGGGTCTGGTCGGATATTCCGGCAATCAACGACTGGAAGACGGAAGTTGGAGAAGGGAGGACGACTTCTGTCCACAGTCCGAAGCGGGAACCGGCTTCCCAGAAACCAATGATAAGTGCAAAGAATATGATGCGTTTAAGAGCTGTGTTCATAGGCAAGTTCCTCACGAATGACTTTATCGATTTCCTTCTTCAAGTAACTCATGATGTGCTCCTCGATCTTCACCATTTCTTCTTTATGGGCTTCACGGGGCCGGGGGATATCCACCTCGATATCGGCGAGGATCGTCCCGGGGCGGGTCCCCATAACGATGATCCGGTCTGATAGTTTAATGGATTCCGAGATGCTGTGGGTGACGAAAAGGACCGTTTTCTTCGTTTCCATCCAGATCGTTTCAAGCTGTACGTGCAGACGGGAACGGGTTTGTTCATCGAGTGCGCCGAACGGTTCATCCATCAATAAGACTTCCGGATCCATCGCCAGTGCACGTGCAATGGCGACCCGCTGCTGCATGCCTCCGGAAAGCTCATGAGGGTAATGGTCCTGATAGTTTCCGAGCTGGACCATATGCAGATATTTGGCAGCTTGCTGCCTCGCTTCGCTTTTCGACATTTCTTTTTTCAAAGGAAACGTCACATTGTCGCTTACGTTCAGCCAGGGAAAAAGGGCGGCCTGCTGGAATACCATGCCTCGGTCTTTTCCGGGCTTCTTGATCGGATTTCCGGCGACTGTGATTCCGCCGCTGGTTGATTTCGTCAACCCGGCCACAATCGAAAGCAGCGTAGACTTCCCGCAGCCTGACGGGCCGAGGATCGAAACGAATTCACCTTTATTGATATCAAGGTTGATGTCTTTCAATACATCGACAGGCTTTCCGGCTTTGTCATCATATTGTTTGTTAAGATGTCCGATTTGAATGAACAAATAATCACCTTTTCTTATAAATCATATTGTTTTAATCGGGATTTAATGAATTTAATTATAGTGTATTGGTAGGGATTGTCAAGGTTGCTTGGAAATTTACTTTTATGAAGAGTTTGTAAGGTTAATATAAGGTGTAGAACCCTTTCCGATTGAAAGAAACTCACCTCACATTGAATTTCACTCAAACAAAAAAACTTCCCGATAAAATCTATCGGGAAGCTTCTCTCAATGGTTCTGATGTAATCAGGTCGTCCGGCATTCCGCTTTCTCCGTTTGAAACAAACGGAATACTGTCGATGTCCAGTTCTTGAAATTCAGCGTATGCTCCTCCGTTTGCGTCAAAGGAGTGTGAAAGGATCATGCCTTTGACGCTTCCTCCACCGGAAATTCTGATCGTTGCTGAAGGTGCGTAAAGGAGGGAAGAATAGGTTCTGGCCCCACCTGAAATGGTCACTTCAGCGCCCCCGGTGAAAATATGTCCCTGGAATCCGCCGCCGCCGGTAATTTCAATATCGGCGGTTTCGGCATACAGGGAACCGAAGATCTTCTGGCTGCCGCTCAATTTCACTTTTTTCGACTGTTTTGAGTCCTTTAAATAAACAGAAAGACGCTCAATAGTACCGTTGTTGTTGATCGTGCTTCCAGATCCCATTGTTATTTCTTCTTTCACATAAAAGGTCAAATTCCCGGATCCCTTAATATTGATTTGTCCATTTTGAACGTTCAGATGATCAACGACGATGGCTTTGTCAGAATCTCCGACGTCTATATTCAGTGTATTATTACTGACTAATTTGATTTCGGAAAAAGAAGCGCCGTTTTTTAACTCCAGTGTATAATTGTCTGCCAGATAATTGTCGATTAAAAGCTTGCCGTCTTTTACGACCACGTGCTGATTCCACTTATCTCCTATCTTTTTATCAGGATAAACAGGGTACTCCGGATACTCCGGAAAAGGAGGCAGTGTCAATGGAGTGGGCTTATCGATTGCGATTGGTTTGTCAATATCCATATAATCCGGTGCATCAATCGCTGAGTTTTCAGCCCCTTTAGGAACATAAATACTGCCATTTCGATGAGATGCACCGCCATCAAAGGAAACGGTGCCGGCGGAATTTGAGTTGGTCCCGATATTCCCGCTGATCACAGCACCGCCTGCCAGAGAAATAGTGGTGTCCGTATAAACAGCCATCTCTCCCGGGAGTGAAAGCCCTCCTTTCTTCTGCCAATTAACATGAAATGTCTTTTCAACTTTTCTCGAGTGTTTCCCAATCGTACCGGTGGAAGTGATTTTATAAGTACGGGGAACGTCATCATTGACTTTCTGGATCGTCACCACGGCTTTCGGCTGTTTTCCAAACGCGGTTTCAAAAGAATCAATCGTGACGGGCTCGTTCAGGAAGTATTGTTCCAACTGAGAAAAGAACTGCGCTTGGTCATCTGTGTTTTCATAGTACTGTTTCACTTCATCTTCCAGTGTTTTCATTTGAGCCGTCACACCGGCTTCTGCTATATAGTAAGACGACTGATGGGAGCGTTCCGCGGAGTTCTGTTTGGCATGACTGACGGTGAGAGACAGCAGGCCAAGTCCGAGAACAGACAGAACAATCAATACCAACAGCACAGTCACCAGCGTCATTCCCCGCTCATTGACCCAAACATCTTTCTTCATGCAACATTACTCCCTTATATAAAGATTCGTGGAAAGAGATGCGGCTTTATCGAATTGATTCGGCACGCTCTTCATTGAAATCACGATTTCATTCCCGTTTTGCTCAACGGTGAACTCAGCAATCCCCTCTTCCAGCACCTTGTCATCTTTGTAGAGTGTGCTGCCTTGTAACCTGAAAGCCCCATTTAAAGTCTCAATCCTATTATTCGCAACCGATATGGTTTGAGGAGGTGATGTGCGGATCTCCTTGGTGATGACATTCATCGCATAGCGGACGTTCGATTCATGCTGAACCTGCTTGGACTGGCTGCTGAACTGCTTTTGCCCGAAAAGATGCACATTGCTGATCAGCAGCATCACCGTGCACACAAGTACCAGTACAGCCAATAACTCAACAAGTGTTACGCCCTTTTGATTAGTAAAAAAAGATCTCATGTCCTTACTCCCATCTGTAAATCGATTCCATTTGGGCCATTAACTTACTCTTCGAATCATCGGTGTACACTTTGACAAGCACATTGGAAAGTCCGCGGTCAGGCTCTTCCACTGATAACTCAATATAAGCACCGTCTTTAAATTGGACATAGCGGTACCACCCATCTTCTTTCTCCAGGAACGTCATATCGTCAACCTGATCGACAGCTTCACTAAATGGGTAAGTCTCAGTCAGTTGATACACATCCTCCATTGTGGACTGCGCTAAATACGTTGCGTCCAGCATATCGGCTGATATCTTCGTTGACCGCATGGACTGTGTGAACATCGGCATGAACGTCAAGATGATCAACGTCAGAATTGCGATGGAGGCAATGATTTCAACTAATGTGATACCCCGTTCGGAACAAATCTTTTTCAATCTTGATCGCATGCGAAAGACCGTCCTTCTATTAAAAAATACTAGATTAATCTGTTTTTGATACTACTATAGTACCATATAACCCGGTTGCAATGGACCATTCATTTTAGGGAGAGGAAATTTAGCAGATCCTGATTCTGCTTATAAGTAAACGCATTCAAAAAAATATTTCGTATCCGTTTTTTTCATACTGAATTGGGTAACTTTATATATATAGACAATATATACTAATTATTGTTCAGGAGGGGAACTATGATCAGTCAAACGCGAGACATTGTTCAAAAATCATTGGATGCTTTATTGGAAGACGAGAATTTTCTACCGGAATTGATGGGTGACGCGAGGGAGCAGGCATTTACATCTCTGACGGCCATCCTGTCCACCCCGAACCATGTACATAAGTCGTACTTGAGGGTACCGCTCGAAAATGGGCGGGTCGACCGCATCCCTGCGTTCCGTGTCCAGCATAATAACGCGCTTGGGCCTTATAAGGGCGGGATCCGGTTTCATGAAATGGTGAATGAGGATGAAGTGGTCAACCTGGCTTCGCTGATGACGTTGAAAAATGCCCTGCATGACGTCCCGTTCGGCGGCGGCAAGGGCGGGATTATCATCAATCCGCGCGAATACAGCGAAAAAGAGCTCAATGTCATTTCGAAAAAATACGTTCAATATTTCAGTGATGTACTCGGTCCGGATAAAGATATCCCTGCACCAGATATGGGTTCCGGCGAGAGGGAGATGGACTGGATGATGGCCGAATTCAAGAGCATACATCCCGGCAATCCATACAGGGGCAGCTTTACAGGAAAAAGCGTGATCAACGGGGGATCCCTTGGCCGCCGTGAAGCAACCGGTAAAGGGGTATATTTCACCTTCCGCTATATGATGCACGATTTTATCAAAAACCAAAAGAACCTGATGACAAAAACGGATAATATTTTTGCCAAAACAGCCCTGAAATATGAAAACAAGCCATTGACCATCTCCGTCCAAGGGTTCGGAAATGTTGGCTCGGTCGCCGCCCTAGAAGCGTATCAATCCACTCATCTTCAGAATAAAGTGGTGGCCGTGAGCGACCGGAACGTGACGCTGTACAATGCGGATGGCTTGGACATTCCTGCACTCGTCGAATTCACGATGAGGAATAAAGGAGACCTCCCGACAACCGAAGAACAACTGAAAGACATCGATGTAAAAGCAGAAATATCAGACAGAGAGGATGTCTTGTACCTCGGAGTGGATGTCCTGATATTGGCGGCACTGGAGGATCAAATCCATAAAGACAATATGGAAAAAGTAAAGGCGGGAATCCTTGTGGAAGGAGCGAATGCACCCGTCACCACGGAAGCCGACGAGTTCCTGAGTAAAAAAGGAATCATCATCGTTCCGGATATCCTTGCCAACGCCGGAGGGGTCATCGTCTCCTACTTCGAATGGCTGCAGGGGAGGGAAACCCAATTCTACTCGGAAGACGAGGTATTCAGACTCCTCTTCGAAAAAATGCAGGCAACCCTGGATACGGTCCTTCCGCCATTCTTCGGAGACCCGTTCCCGCTGCGCCAGAATTGCTATATCCATTCAGTGACCAAATTGTCTACCCTGCTATACAGACAAGGAAAGCTTTATTGAATTAACGTGTTGAGGGACGGAGATTTAGCGAAATATCCCTTCCCGTCTCTTTATGTTTATGTAAATGCCTACCGGGTAAAGGATTTATAGAATTAATAACTTTGAAAGGAGAGATTTCAGTATGGCAGAACGACATACGAAGAAGCTTCCCTACAAAGGGATTAATACGGAGAAGAACAATGGATTAACGGATACGCAAGAGGTGCTTTGGGCGAAAGAGTTTAAGCGCGCGACGAAGGCCGGGTATCCGGATGAAGTGAAAAGTGATCGCGGATAATTGCGTTAATTTGGAACCTCTGTGAACCGTATTTTGTTTTACGGTTTGCAGGGTTTTTTTTGTTTTGTCCGATTTTTGGGGCAGGGATGGTGCCAGGCACAAAATGCCTACATTGTTCCAGGCCCAAAACGGTGAGTTTGTACCAGGCATACAGAATCCCGAATTGATGACAGGCACAAAACACAGATATCGTGCATGGCACCACACCCCACTCCAAAAATCTCTCCTATCCAAACATTTTTCCCTCCAAAGGTATCCTTTTCCTCCCCCAATCTCTATATAGAAGGTGAAGGGAGGTGAGGCACAATGGCAACGGCGGATTTGAAAGCAACGAAGCTGAGATTTGCGTTTAACGATGGGATGGATGAGAAAGGAAATCCGAAGTATAAGTACAAATCTTACAGTTACATCAAGGGTTCGGCTACAGCGGATGAAATGAACAGTGCGGCTCAGTCACTCGCAGGTCTTTCTGAGAAGAACCTGTTCAACGTGGAAAAGATCCAGAATTTCGATATCAACGCGTAATGATCGTTGAAATTTAATGGGAAGGAGGACTATTAATAATGGCAAAAGTACTTGAACTTCAATTTAGAACGGATACAGGGAAATCGGCGAAAATCAGCCTCAACGACCCGATTGACCCGATTGATACCATCCAGGTGAAAGCGGCAATGGACAACCTGATCGCAACCGGCGTATTCGGCAGCTCAAGCGGCACACTGGTTAGCGTAGAAGGAGCACGCGTGGTTGAACGTAATGTAACGGATTATGAAGTTTTATAATAGATGAAGTAAGAGGCTGGGACAAAAGTGTTTTAGTCTATGTAAAACCCGAACTGATTTGAATTCCAGGATTCAAGTATGTTCGGGTTTTTTAATTGTTTTATTCAACAGTTCATTTGTTTTCAGTCTGTCCCAGCGGTTGATTGGAGTGCAAGACGAGGACTCCTGCGGGAAAAGTGACTAATGTGAGACCTGTCCAGCTCCGGCGGCTAGAGGCTCGAGGTCATAAGTCAATCAAGCCAACAAGGCAAAAAGCGCCTTTCCGGCTTGCTCGTCTTATGCTTGTCGCCTCTGAGCAAGCCGCCTCCGCTTTTCTAATTGTCCAGCTCCTGGGCTTAGAGGCACATTTCATAAGGCGACTCGTCCAAGAAGGCAAGGAACACCTTCGTTGCCGATTCGCCTTATGCCACACGCCTCTGAGCAAAGCCCCTCCGCTTTTCTAACCCGCAAGAGCGAATGCGATGAGGAGGCTCACGGGTCACCCGCGGAAAGCGAAGTCTTGCACGGAAATCATTAGCGGTATCTAGAGTCAACACTGATAATGTTCGAATTAGTAGTTGTTTTTTTGTTTTGTCCCAGCCTCTTCAAATTTGTTCAGTTTGTTCAGACGGCTGTTTGACAAACAAATGACCCTCATGGGAACGGCCATGCAAATTTAATCAAACGTTTGTTTAAACCCGCCAACCCCTTGTCGCAAAAGGTTTCCAGACCTTAATCATACGTTTGTTTAAATTTTTTGGATTGAAAAAGCTAGACCCTATTTTCAACAGCAGATGTTACAAGGAACATACTTCAAATGCAGCCGCCACCCTTAAAAAACTTCTCCACTGACTCTAAAGCAAAGAAACCGCTTACACAAGCATCCGCCAAAATCTCTTGTTGACTTTCCATATCAAACCATATAATATCACCTATAAGATAAAAAATTCGAAAATTAAATACTTTCAATTATCAAGAGTGACCGAGGGATCAGGCCCTATGACGTCCGGCAACCTCCAATGTGGAACGGTGCCAATTCCTGCAGAATGAATTTCATTCTGAGAGATAAGTCGAGATACATGAGCGATGCTTCTTTCAGTAATTGAAAGGGGCATTTTTTATTTTTAAAAGTACTGCAGCTTGGTTTAATAGGTAGAAATAAAAGGGGTGGTCAATGTGATTGAAATCAAAAACCTTGTAAAAGAATACAAGACAAAAAAGCAGACGATACTCGGTGTGGATAACGTTTCTGTCACCATACAAAAAGGGGAAGTCTTCGGCATCGTCGGCTACAGCGGTGCAGGGAAAAGTTCTCTCATCCGTTGTCTGAACCTGCTGGAAAAACCGACATCGGGTGAAATCATCATCGACGGACAGGATTTGACGAAGCTTTCTTCCAGGGATCTCCGTCTTGCACGACAGAAGATCTCCATGATTTTTCAGCACTTCCACCTCATCAAAGCGAAAACGGTGTATGAGAATCTTGCGTTCGCATTAAAAGCTGCCAAGGTCCCAAAGGCAGAAATCGGGCCGAGGGTGAACGAACTTTTAGAAATGGTCGGGTTAAGCGATAAAGCCCAGGCCTATCCCGCCCAGCTGAGCGGCGGGCAAAAGCAGCGCGTCGGAATTGCGAGGGCGCTTGCGAACAAGCCATCCGTGCTGCTGTGCGATGAAGCGACTTCCGCACTGGACCCGAGCACGACGAAATCGATCCTTAAACTATTGAAAGACATCAACAAACAGCTTGGATTGACGATCGTCCTCATCACGCACGAAATGGAAGTGGTGAAAGAAATCTGCGACAGGATGGCTGTCATGCAGGATGGCAGAATCGTTGAAGAAGGGGCGGTATACGACCTCTTTGCCAACCCGGTACAGCCGCTGACAAAGCAGTTCATCGAAAACATCCTGCAGTTTGAATTGCCGCCGCACTTATTGAACAGTCGGACAGGGAAATTGATCAAGATCCAGTTCAAGGGCTCGATCGCTGAAGAAAGTGTGGTATCGGAAGTATTCCAGAAATACAAAGTACGCGGCAATATCCTGCATGGGAAAATAGAATACATCCAGGAAACCCCGCTTGGGATTTTTATCATGGAGCTGATCGGCGATGAAGCTGAAATACAGGCGGCGATCCGCTACATAACCGCCAAAACACAAAGCCTGGAGGTGCTGGACCGTGCTGCCTGAATCATTGATTACGATTTTACCAGAGTTGAATAAAGCATTCCTCGAAACCGTCTATATGGTCGGCATTTCACTGGCTATCGCAATTTTACTCGGGATGCCGCTCGGTGTTCTGCTTTTCGTGACAGACAAGGGGCTTTTTTTACAGAATGGGTTCGTTAAGAAGATCGTCGGTTTTGTGGTGAACATGGTCCGTTCGGTTCCATTCATCATTTTATTGGTTGCACTGCTGCCGCTTACGAAACTATTGACGGGCACGACAATTGGACCGACAGCCGCATCCGTTTCATTGTCAGTTGCGGGGATCCCGTTTTTTGCAAGAATGGTTGAAACAGCACTGCGTGAGATCGATAAAGGTGTTATCGAAGCATCGGTGTCGGTCGGGGCGAGTCCATGGATGATCATCAAGGACGTCCTGCTTCCGGAAGCGAAACCGGCAGTCATACAGGCGATCACGATTACAACGATCAGCCTTGTTGCTTATTCCGCCATGGCAGGAATCGTAGGGGGAGGCGGAGTCGGCGATCTCGCCATCCGTTTCGGCTACTACCGCTACGACAATACAGTGATGATTACCACGGTCGTCGTGTTGATCTGCCTGGTGCAGCTCATCCAGTACACAGGGGATATTTTTGCAAGATTAGTAGATAAAAGATAATCAATTTAGGGGGAAGATTTCATGAAAAAGTGGATTTTATTTTTAGCAGCAGTATTAATCGTCAGCTTACTTGCAGCCTGCGGAGGCGAAGAGGCAAGCTCGGGGGAAAAGAAAGAGATAACCATCGGGGCGACATCCGGTCCTTACAGTGATATGGTTACAAAAGCGATCAAACCGGGGCTGGAAGAGAAAGGCTACACGGTAGAGGTGAAGGAATTCAGTGACTATATCCAGCCTAACAATGCATTGGCACAGGGTGATCTTGATGCGAATCTGTTCCAGCATAAAATCTACATGGAAACATTCGCAGAACAGCACGGCATGGAGCTTTCGGAAGTCATCGTCGTCCCGACAGCACCGATGGGGATCTACTCGAATAAATTCGATTCTCTGGATACCATCAAAGAAGGCAGCGCCATCTCTATCCCGAACGACCCGACCAACGCAGCACGTGCATTCCAAATCTTAGAGGACGCAGAGCTGATCACGTTGAAAGAGGGGACCGACCCATTGACGGTTTCTGAAAAGGACATCGATAAAAACGTGAAGAACCTTCAATTCAAGCCGATCGAAGCGGCTCAGCTTCCAAGAGCGGTCGAAAGTGTCGACTTATCAGCAGTACCGGGCAACTACGCACTTGCGGCGAAAATGGACTTACTGGATGCATTGCAGCTTGAGAATATGCCGGACCAATACCGCAACCGAGTTGTCATGAACACGAAAGACGTCGACTCACAGATCGCGAAAGACATCAAGGCGGTGGTTGAAGCCGATGAGTTTGAGAAGACTATTGATGAAGAATTCAAAGGATTCGGGAAGCCGGAGTGGATGGAATAGAGTTAGTTAACAGCCTAATAGTGAGGGACGGGCATCCATTTGCCTGTCCTTCTTTTTTATTTTTTTGCTTGTTCCAGCAGTTGATTGAAGTGCAAGACGAAGATTCCTGCTGGAAAAGAGAGCCAGGTGAGACCTGTCCAGTACCGGCGGCTAGAGGCTCGAGACATTAGTCTCTGAGTGAGCAGCATCCACTTTTCTGATCCGCAGGTGTTTGTGACGAGAAGGCTCACCGGCTACCCGCGGAAAGCGAAGTCTTGAGCGGAGATCAACAGCGGTTCTAACAGAGTAAAAAGTATGATTAATCCAGATATTGTTCGAATTTAAAAGTAGAGTTATTAAGTTATATCCCAACCTCATTTAAACTAAGGTTGAATGCAGATTTACAATTTACACAAACTATTTAGGTCTAATTACCCTAGAAATATTACAATCATAAGTCAAAAGTTCTGATTTTGTAAAATAATTGAAAATATCTTAAAATTCGACGGAAAGATGCTATATTTAAAAGGAAGCTTAGTCAAAATTCTACATACTAAGCGGTTAATGGAAATAATTCGTGGAGGTGTTTTCATAGGATAAAGTAAATATCCGGGAAAGGTCCTTTTGGGGAAAAGGATGGGTTTTCGCGGAGAGAAGTGAAATCTTATGTAAGCGTTTGCATTTTGACTGTGCCAAATTTACTGTTAAACAAAGAAAGAGGAGGAACCAGTTTGAAAATCATGAAAAAGCAGTTGTTCATTTTGACAACGATTTTCGCCTTGCTTGCCGGGTATATCCTGCCTGTCGGCTCGATTGCATCTGCAAATGATACCTTAACGGTTCAGGAAGCAATTGAGAATAATGAGGGAACCGGAACAGTAAGTGGTTATATTGTTGGTCATACAAAGGCGACCGACAGTTATAATTTTGAAGCCCCTTTTGGCAATGACTATAACTTAGCTATTGCTGACAGCGTGGATGAAACAGACCCTGCTAAAATACTCCCAGTACAGATTCCGAGTGTATTCCGCCCGGCATTTGGTCTCCAGACTAATCCTGATATCATTGGTAAAAAAGTAACGATAACCGGAGACTTAACGGCATATTTTACTGTACCTGGTTTGAAAAATGCGACAGCCATGACCTTCGAAGGCGAGGAGCCTGAGGAACCGACTCCGTACGAAGGCATTGAAGGATTGAGTATCCATGACATCCAGGGTGAAAGTCATACATCCCCTTATGCTTCTGAAAAAGTAAAAGAAGTGGAAGGGATCGTCACACATGTAGAGGATGCAAGCAACTTCTACATGCAGGACCCCAATCCGGATGAGAATCCTGAGACTTCCGAGGCACTGCTGGTGTACAAGCCTTCTCACGGTGTGCAGGCCGGTGACCATGTAAAGGTCGACGGTCAGGTCAAGGAATGGGTGCTTGATGGTTACGACGAGAAATTACAGACAGACCTGGCGATGACTGAAATCAATGCTCAATACGGTAATGTCATTGTCGATTCAAGCGGCAATGACCTTCCTGAAGCACTTGTCATCGGGGAAGATGTTACACCACCGACGGACGTGATCGACAACGATCAATTCAGTGAATTCGATCCTGAACAGGATGGAATCGATTTTTATGAAAGTCTGGAAGGGATGCGCGTCGCACTTGAGAGTCCGATGATCACAGGTCCTCAAAAGTACGGTGAACTTCCAGTCATTACTGAGAAAGTCGATGGGAAAGCCTACACAAAAGAAGGCGCTCCACTATTGACTAAAGATAATCAGAACCCTGAAAGAATGTTCTTATTGCTGGATAACCGCGACTATGTTGCGAAAACGGGCGATCAATTTAACGGAACCGTTAATGGCGTTGTCAGCTACGGTTACAGCAACTTCAAGATTTTAGTCAATGAGGCAGAACTTCCAGAGTTAAATGAAAGAGAATTCACTCCGGAAGTGACAACAATTGAAAAAGATAATGAGGAATTATCCATTGCTGCATACAACATTGAAAACTTCGCAGCTGCTGACACGGATAAGCGTGATAAGCTTGCCAAATCGATGGTGGAGAACCTGAATTCCCCTGACATCATCGGGCTTGTGGAAGTGCTTGATGAAAGCGGAACGACAGATGACGGCACTGTAAAAGCAGATGCTAACTACAAAGCATTGAGCGATGCTGTTGCAAGCTTTGGAGGTCCAACCTATGCGTGGACCGAGATTGCACCGCAAGATAAGCAGGATGGCGGCGTGCCGGGCGGGAATATCCGTGTCGGTTACCTTTACAATCCTGAACGGGTGACTCTTGCAGAAGCTCAAAAGGGTGATGCAACTACTGCTGTTGCATATGAAGACGGTTCACTAACGGTAAACCCGGGAAGAATCGATCCGACGAATCCGGCTTTCGATGACAGCCGCAAACCGCTTGCAGCCGAATTCGACTTTAACGGAGAAGAAGTGATTGTAATCAACAACCACTTCAATTCAAAAGGAGGGGACGAGCCGTTATTCGGTAAAAATCAACCTCCAGTACTGGGAAGCGAGGCGCAGCGTCTGGAAATCGCCCAAATCGTAAACTCGTTTGTATCTGACATTCATGAAAAGAATGAAGAGGCGAACGTTGTGGTGATGGGAGACCTGAATGATTTTGAATTCTCCAACCCGCTGCAAACTCTTAAAGGAGACGTTTTAACAAATCTTGTTGAAACACTTCCTGAAAACGAAAGATATACGTACACCTATCAAGGGAACGCGCAGGTTCTTGATCATATGCTTGTATCCAACCAACTGGCTGCAGGCGCTGAGTTTGACATCGTGAACTTCAATTCTCCTTATATGGAAGAACACGGCCGTGCGAGCGATCATGATGCATTGGTTGCACAGCTTGATTTTGCAGAAGAACATACCAACGAAGACTTTAATCTTTCTATCATGCACACAAATGACTCACATGCCCATGTTGAAGGATATCCTCGTTTATTCACGGCAGTGAACGAGATCCGTGCTGAAAAAGAGAATTCTCTTCTTTTAGACGCTGGAGACGTATTTTCAGGTACACTTTACTTCCGTCAATATGAAGGATTAGCTGATTTGTGGTTCATGAACGAACTTGGTTTCGATTCAATGACATTGGGCAACCATGAGTTCGATAAAGATTCAGAAACACTTGCTAATTTTATCAAAGAAATGAACTTCCCGATGGTATCATCAAACGTGACGGTGACAGGTGATGCTGATCTTGAACCATTAGTGAAAAATGAAATTGGCAAGCCGGGAGAAGGCGGGAACATTTACCCTGCCATGATCAAAGAAGTAGATGGTGAAAAAGTGGGAATCTTTGGACTGACAACTCCGGATACAGCATTTATTTCCAGTCCGGGAGAGAATGTTGTCTTTGAAGACGCAGTTGAAAGTTCAACTGCTACGATCAATATGCTGAAAGAAGAAGGCGTAAATAAAATCATCGCGCTTTCCCACCTGGGTTATTCGAATGATCTGGAGCTGGCTGAAGCAGTGGACGGCCTGGACATCATCGTTGGAGGTCACTCCCATACGGTTCTTGAAGAGCCGGTCGTGATCGACAAAGAAGAACCGACCCTGATCGTGCAGGCCGGGGAGTACTTGAATCTCCTTGGGTTATTGGATGTGACGTTCAACTCTGAAGGGGTTGTCACAAGCCATATAGGTGAAGTACTTGATTTAGCAAATTACGAAGAAGATCCTGAAGCTCTTGCGAAAGTACAGGAATATAAAGCTCCGCTTGAGGAACTGAAAAGCGAAGTAGTGGGATCAACGGAAGTCGCGCTTAATGGTGAGCGTAATGACGTCCGCAGACAAGAAACCAACCTGGGTAACCTGATCGCAGACGGAATGGTTGCGAAAGCCAATGAGTTTGTCGAAACATATATCGGACTTACAAATGGCGGGGGAATCCGCGCATCAATCGACGCCGGGGAAATCACCCTTGGTGAAGTGCTGACAACGATGCCATTCGGCAATCAGCTTGTCACTCTTGATCTGACAGGGCAAGAGATCCTGGATGCCCTTGAGCACAGTGTGTCACGTGTGGAAGGTGAAGATGCACCGGGTGAATTCCTGCAGGTATCCGGTATTCACTTTAAATATGATGTAAACAAACCGGTCGGAGAGAGAGTATGGTCTGTCGAAGTGAACACGGCTGACGGTTTCAGGGATATCGATCCGGAACAGACATACCGTGTAGCGACCAACGCATTTACGGCGAATGGCGGAGACGGTTATGATATGTTCAAACAGGCGAAAGAGGAAGGCCGTCAAACCGACTTGTTCCTGGTGGACTTTGAAGTATTTACGGATTATTTGAATCTAAACAGTCCTGTTTCACCTCAGGTTGAAGGAAGAATCGTTCAAGAAGCACAGGCGGAAGAGCCTGTTTTAACTGGATGGGTATATACAGATGGCAACTGGTACTTCTATAATGACAATGGTGAAATGGAAACAGGCAAAATCAAGTGGAACGGCAAGAAGTATCACTTGAATGAAGACGGGACTCTTAAATTCGGAGGAGCCAATTCGAATGCGAAATGGCTGAGACCTAATGAAGAGGACAAGAATGGATGGGTTAAATCCAAAGGAAAATGGTTCTTCATGAGTGAAGAAGGTCCTGAAATTCCTGGGAATTCAGGTAAAGGTAAAAAGAAAGGTAACTAATAAAGAATCCAGATCCTTTTAATGAGGGGATCTGGTTTTTTTTGTTGAATATTTTTCAATTCATGTAGGATTTTCAAATGTTATCACGAATATATCTATTAACGGAATCATTAAGGAATATTTCCTTAAATGAGCAATCGACAGAAAAAGGAGTTCGTTGAAATGACTTTAGAACAGCTTGTGAAATCAGTAGAGAATAAAGTGATCGAGACGAGGCGGCATCTTCACCGGCATCCGGAATTAAGCGGAGAAGAATTTGAAACGTCTTCATTTATTCAACAGCAATTATCAGAAGCGGGAATCCCTTTCAAGACCGGTTATGCAAAGACAGGTGTGTTAGGGATTATTCAAGGAGACAAACCTGGCGGGACCGTGGCGTTAAGGGCGGATATAGATGCCCTGCCCATTCAGGAAGATAGTGACCTTGCGTTTAAATCGTCAACAGAAGGCAAAATGCACGCATGCGGACATGATGCACATACGGCCATGCTGATTGCAGCTGGAAAGGTGCTGGAGCAGATGAAATCCGAGCTTTCAGGTACCGTTCTCCTCGTGTTCCAGCCTTCGGAAGAAGATGCTCCGACAGGCGGATCACTGCAGATGATGGAAGATGGTGTCTTTGACGAATTTAAGCCGGATGTGATTTTCGGCCAGCATGTATGGCCGGATCTGCCTGTGGGAAAAGTCGGCGTTTTACCAAATGAAATCATGGGGGCATCTGACCGCTTTAAGATTACGATAAAGGGTTCCGGAGGTCATGCGAGTATGCCTCATCAGTCAAATGATGCGATTATCATCGCCAGCAATCTGATTACTCAACTGCAAACGATCGTAAGCAGAAATACAGATCCATTGGACTCGGCTGTCCTGACAATTGGGAAAATCGAGGGAGGTTACCGCTATAATGTCATCGCAGATCAGGTAACACTTGAAGGGACGATCCGGACGTTCAGAAAAGAAGTGAAAGAGATGGTGAAAAGCAGATTTCATACGATCATTGAAGGGGTTGAAAGGAGCTTTGGGGCAGATGTGCAAGTGGACTATTCAGATGGATACCCGGCGACAGTGAATACTCCTGAATGGTCGGAGCTGGTTCGGTCCTCTGCTGAAAAGGTATTGGGTGAAGATTCTGTGCCCGAGGTTTCTCCATCTCTTGGAGGGGAAGATTTCTCCCGGTTCTTACAGCGGTACCCCGGCGCATTTTACTGGCTGGGTACTTCTGTCCGGGAGACAGAGCAGCAATTTCCATTGCATGATCCACATTTTAAGCTGAATGAAGATGCCTTGCCTGAAGGTGTCAAACTAATGGTTCAACTTGCTCTTGATTCCTTGAGCGAACTGGAAAGAAAGGAGAGATGAAAGATGTCACGGCTTGAAGCGTTTCTCAAAGAGCTCTCACCTGAACTCATCGAATTCAGAAGGACGTTACATCGAAGACCTGAACTGGGTTTCACCGAATATGTAACTACCTATCTGATCGGAAAAGAATTGCAGAATCTTGGTTTCACCCTTCATCTGGGCAAGGATGCGCTCGTGTCTGAAGAAAGAATGGGGGTCCCATCCGAAGAGACTCTTCTTCTCCATGAAGAAAGAGCGAGAAGGGAAGGAGTGGAAGAAGCCTGGATTGTCAAAATGAAAGGCGGTCATACCGGGCTTGCAGCGACAATCGATACAGGCAAACAGGGACCGAAAATGGCTTTTCGGTTTGATATCGATGCACTTCCGATCAAAGAATCCGATGATTTGGATGGTCATTTCCCGGCAAACCAGGGTTTCCGCTCCCGGGAAGAAGGGGTCATGCACGCATGCGGTCATGATGGTCACGCAGCAATCGGCCTGGGGGTAGCGAAATTTCTATCAGCCTATCAACATGATTTAAACGGTTCCTTTACCCTCCTCTTTCAACCTGCTGAAGAAGGGGGGAGGGGATCAAACGCCATGGTTCAAAAGGGATGGTTGGCGGATGTCGATTATTTTGCAAGCGGACATATCGGGATACGGGATTCCCGCTTAGGGGCTGTGGCGGCCGCCACTCACTCCTTTCTCGCCTCCTCCAAACTAAATGTGAAATACAAGGGGAAATCAGCGCATGCAGGGCTTGAACCGGAGAAAGGAAAGAATGCACTGCTCGCTGCTGCGTCTGCAAGCGTTCATCTTTATTCGATCCCAAGACATTCAGAAGGTGCGACAAGAATCAACGTGGGAAGGCTTGAAGCTGGATCAGGGAGAAACATTATTGCCGATGAAGCCTACATGGAAATTGAAACCCGCGGTGAAACGAGGGACCTCAATCAATACATGCTGAACGAAGCTGAGCGGATTATCAGGGCGTCTGCCAATTTGTATGATGTAGGGGTGGTCATTGAAAAAGTCGGAAATACGGTTGAAGCAGCCTGTGATCATGAATGGTTTGAGTGGCTGAGAGAAGTCTGTAAAGAAAGCAGCCGCATAACGGAGGTGCATGAAAGTGTGCCCCTTAAAGCTTCAGAAGATGTCACCTACATGATCAATGAAGTTCAAAGGCACGGGGGTAAAGCGACCTTCATGATCTTTGGGACTCCTTTGAAAAAGGGACACCATCACGAAGGGTTTGATTTTGAAGAAGATGTCCTGACCATTGCGGTTGATGCCTTTGCACGATTAATTCTTAAAGCGGGAGGGTCTTATGATGAATGAATGGCTGGAATGCACATTGAAATCTCTTAACCTCACAGATTCGATGAAACGTCCTGACGGTTTTACCAGACTCGGATATTCGGAGGAAGAGCTTGAAGCCATGGCTGTCTTCAAACAAGTTTCTGAAGAACTAGGTCTGAAGGTCCGTCGTGATGAAGCAGGGAATCTCTTTGCAAGATGGGAAGGCGTTTCCGAGAACGTCGTCATGACGGGTTCCCATCTCGATACCGTTGAAAACGGGGGAGGATATGACGGTGCTGCGGGTGTTCTTTGCAGCCTTGGTGCTGTGAAAAAATTGAAGGAACATGGATTTGTGCCGCAAGCATCGATTGAAGTTGTCTGTTTTGCCTCTGAGGAATCCGCGCGTTTTGGGGTGTCTACGATTGGGAGTAAAAGTGTCTCCGGTATCCTTGAGCCTGCTGTTCAGGAGGTTAAAGACCGACACGGAATCACCGTGAAACAGGCGGTGGAATCTGTCGGGTTGAAATGGGAGAATATGTTGAATGCAGAGCGTTCAAAAGACGAGATTCTTTCATTCATCGAACTTCATATCGAACAGGGTACACAAATCGAGGATCACGGGGCCAAGTTCGGTGTCGTGCGCGGGGTGGCCTGTCCGATTCGGTTGAAGGTGAAGGCAGGTGGAATGGCCGGCCATACAGGCACGACCCCGATGGGAAAAAGAAGAGACGCTCTTGCAGCGCTTGCCCCCCTTATCTCATTTGTGTCAAATACAGCTGAGGCGTTGTCGGCCGCTTCATCGAAACCTCTTGTAGCGACAGTCAGCACACTGGACGTTAAGCCGAATGTCATGAATGTCATTCCCGGGTACGCAGGAGCGGGAATCGATATCCGTTCGGTAGACGATCAATTGAAACGTAAAATGGCTGATGAAATTATCGCATTTTGCAGAGGTTTAGAAGAAGAGTTTAATGTTACAATGTCAATAGAAACTCTAGTAGACAACTCTTCCATTCTACTGGACGGCAAACTGATGGCCAGAGTCAGGGATGCTGGTGAACAGCTTGGCTATCAAGCATTCGAAATGGACAGCGGTGCGGGGCACGACGTCATGAATATGGCTGCCAAGTGGCCGTCTGCATTAGTGTTCATTCCTTGTGAAAAAGGAATCAGCCACCATCCGGACGAATTTACTTCATTAGAAGACTTATCTATTGGAGTGGACATTCTAGCTGAAGTGTTGAAACAAGAAGCAGGTGATTAATTGTTGAAAATCAGAATTGGCGTGATCGGCCCTGATGATTCCATTGAGCGGATCAAATATGTGGCTTCTGCCTTTGAAAATATTGACTTGTTGACCTTTCCTTATCATGAGGTGAATGAAATAGAGGGAATTATAAAGGAAAACCGAAGCTTGGTCGATCAATGGTTTTTTTCCGGTCAGTCCCCATTTTTCTTTGCCTTGAAGAAAGGCTGGGTGAAGGAGTCGGAAGGAAGCTTTCCACCTTTGCACGGTTCGAGCTTCTTCGGGGCATTGTTGGAAGCTCAAATGAAAGAAGGTGCTCTTTTACATAAAATCAGCATTGACACGATATCCCGTCAGGAAATTGAAACTGCCTTCCAATTTCATTCGTTTAAGAATCTGAAGGTATCCAGTTACCCGTATGAAGGATACCGCAGTGCCCAAGAACTTGTGGACTACCATCGTTCCCTTTACGAAAAAGGAGAAATAGAGGCTGCCATCACATGTATCCAGAGTGTGCAGAGACAATTGCTCGAATCCGGTGTACCGTGTTATCGGGTGATTCCGACCAATTTGTCCATCCGGATGATCCTGCAGTATTTAATGGAACGTGCGCAGGCAAGCAAGTACCGAAAATCGCAAATTGCCATCGTGGGAATCGAAGTGATTTATTCGACCCAAACCTTGGATGAGTCCCATTACTCGTTTAAAATGAAGCACCAGGAGTTGGATCTTAAGCGCGATTTATTAGAGATAGCGCGTGAAGTGAACGGGTCGATGGTACAGCTTGGAGATGGACTGTTCTTTATTTATACGACGAGAGGTGAACTGGAGCTGAATGCGAAAGAGTCCGTGTTCTTAAGTCTGACAGGGGATGTAAAAAGGCATGTGGACCTGGATATCCGAATCGGCATCGGATTCGGTGTCAATGTTCTTGAAGCTGAGCATCATGTCCGCCTGGCGTTCCAGCATGCCAGGAAACATGACACGTCCATCGTGGTCAGCGTCAACGAAGATAGATCCGTGACCGAGATACTGCCCGCCTCCACCATCACCTACACCAGGCATAAATGGGATGAAAAGTGGGCCGGTCTTTTAAAAGAAGCAAATATCAGCGGTGCCACTGTTTCAAAAATCTTGTCCCTATCCAAGCATTATGAAAAAGAAGAAATGACATCGGTTGATTTATCCCGCTGGTTGAAAAGTACAGAACGAAACGGCCGCAGAATATTGACTGAATTAGAAAGAGTCGGCATTGTAAGAATCTGCGGAGAAGAGCAGGGCGGCGGCAGAGGCCGACCGAGAAAACTTTATCGGTTTGAATTGGATAAATAGAAACATGTAGTCTGGGCCAAATGAGCTTTAGTTAATCCGAACTTTAATTCAAATTCTTTCATTAGAATTTGAATTAGTTCGGATTTTTTAATAGGTTCTGTTAAAGATCGTCGCTCTTATTAATTTGTTCCAGCGGTTGATTGGAGTGCAAGACGCAGACTCCTATCAGAAAAGCGGAAGGGCTTTGCTCAGAGGCGTGTGGCATAAGGAGAATCGGCCACGAATGCGTTCTTTGCCTTCTTGGTCGATTTGACTTATGTCATGTGCCTCTAAGCCCTGCAGCTGGACAATTCCTCCTCGAATTTAAAGGAGGCTCACGGGCTACCCGCGGAAAGCGGAGTCTTGCACGGAAATCATTAGCGGTATTTAAAGTCAACACTGAAATTGTTCGTCTTTAGATAGTTGTTTTCTTGTTTTGTCCCAACCTCTTTTTTTCTTCCCTAAGTCTGTAAATTAAAAATTTTCTTATAAATATTAAAAAAATTGAAGGGATTATTGCATTCATCTCGAAATAGTTATTAACGGAAGTAAAAAGGAATTATTCCTTAATAAAACAAAAAGGAGTGTAACCATGACAAACCCTGGATTAGAACCTGATTCACCACCAAAGCAGAAGGGACTCCTTCGCTTCTTAAACGGCATTGAAAAGGTAGGGAATAAACTTCCCGATCCATTCATGCTGTTTGTGTACTTATCCTTATTTATCGTATTGTTTTCCTGGTTTATTTCCAGTCTGGGCGTAACGGTCATCCATCCGAAAAATGGAGAAGAATTAGCCATCAAGAGTCTGGTATCCGGAGAGGGACTTCAATATATTCTCACTTCGATGCTGGACAACTTTACCGGATTTGCCCCACTCGGTCTTGTTCTGGCCATGATGCTTGGAATTGGACTCGCGGAGAAAGTGGGTTTATTGGAAACAGCCATCAAGAAAACGGTGCTGAACGCGCCGAAAGGATTGGTGACGTATGCTGTCATCATGGTAGGGATCATGGGGAACTTAGCCTCTGATGCAGCTTTTGTCATCATTCCGCCGCTGGCAGCGATGGTCTTCTATACAATCGGTCGACATC
This sequence comes from Mangrovibacillus sp. Mu-81, assembly GCF_036867415.1. Classification (NCBI taxonomy): domain Bacteria; kingdom Bacillati; phylum Bacillota; class Bacilli; order Caryophanales; family Bacillaceae; genus Mangrovibacillus; species Mangrovibacillus sp. Mu-81. Next base: position 285,802 of record NZ_JBAJHU010000002.1, on the reverse strand, counting down.
CACTGGCGGGTCTGGCCGCAGGCTTCTCAGGTGTAGGGGCAGGTTTCACGGCAAACTTCATCATTACAGGGACAGATGCCTTATTGGCGGGGATATCGACAGAAGCGGCGAAAGCTTTTGACGTGACCGTGACACCGGTGGATAACTGGTATTTCATGATGGCGTCCGTCGTGATCCTGACCATTGTCGGTGCCCTTGTAACTGAGAAAATCATTGAACCCCGGTTAGGTACATATAAGGGGAACGTAGATAAGACATTGGAAAAGGAAAGTCCGCTTGAAGGGAAGGGCCTCCGGAATGCCGCAATCGCAGGCCTGGCGTATATCGCCATTTTGGCTGCAGCCATTGCCTGGCCGAATTCACCATTGAGGAACGAAGATGGGGGCATGATTCCTTCCACATTTTTGGATGGGATCATCCCGATCATCCTCTTCTTTTTCATCGTGATCGGGGTTACTTACGGAGTGACGGTCAAGAAGATCCAATCGAGCCGCGATGTGCCGAAGTTCATGACTGAAGCCATTAAAGATATGGGCGGTTATATCGTACTGATCTTTGCTGCTGCCCAGTTCATCGCTTATTTCAACTGGACCAACCTCGGGACATGGGTGGCTGTGAGCGGAGCCAATTTCCTGGAATCGATCAACATGACCGGTTTGGCGGCCATCATCGGGTTTGTACTTCTGACCGCATTGTTGAATTTATTGATCTTCAGCGGATCTGCACAATGGGCACTCGAAGCACCGATCTTTATCCCGATGTTCGCGGCACTCGGATATAATCCAGCCTTCGTACAGGCTGCCTACAGAATTGCAGACTCATCAACCAATATCATTACACCGATGAACCCATATATCATCGTCATACTCGCTTTCATGAAGGAATACGATAAAAAGGCAGGGCTCGGGACACTCATCTCACTCATGCTTCCGTATACCATTGCCTTCTTATCTGTTTGGATCATCCTGCTATTGGCATTTGCTTTGTTGGGAATTCCATTCGGTCCTGGTGTGGGTGTGTATTTGTAAGGCTCTTTTCACATTAAAAAGAAGCTATTGATAAACACAAAAAGAACTGGTTCACTCAGAACCAGTTCTTTCCTCTTTATACGGTTTGCTTTTCAGCCTCAATCACTGCCAAACGCTCTGCCACTTCTTCCTCAGTCAAACCGTGTTCAATGATGTAACGGTTTTCCTTGCTTCTGCGGCACTCGTCAGAACAGCTTCTCATATATTTATGCTCATTTTCTTCTGAGCATAGAATTTTCTTATTACATGGCGGGTGGGCACAGTTCACATAGCGTTCACATGGCTCTCCGTCATAATAGTCTTTCCCTACTACGACATGCTCTTTTTGGTTAACCGGCACGGCGATGCGCTCATCAAATACATAAAGCTGTCCGTCCCATAGATCACCTTGCACTTCAGGATCTTGTCCATACGTGACAATTCCTCCATGAAGCTGAGCAACATCCTCGAAGCCTTCTTTCAATAACCAGCCTGAGAATTTTTCACAACGGATACCGCCTGTGCAGTAGGTAATGATCTTTTTATCTGCCAGTAATTCTTTATTTTCACGCACCCAATCCGGAAGGTCACGGAAATTACGGATATCAGGTCTGATCGCTCCGCGGAAATGACCAAGGTCATATTCATAGTCATTACGCGCATCAAGAAGGATCGTGTCTTCACTTTGGATTTGTTCAAAGAAATCCTTCGGCGCCAAATATTGACCGGTAATTTCATGCGGATCCACATCATCTTCAAGACGAAGGGTCACAAGTTCCGGACGGTGTTTCACTTTTAATTTCTTGAAAGCATGTTCGTCTGCTTCGTCAATTTTGAAGACCGTATCAGAAAAATGAGGATCATTTTTCATTGCCTCCATATACGCATCCGTCTGCTCAATCGTACCTGAGCACGTTCCGTTGATTCCTTCAGAGGAAATCAGGATACGCCCCATCAGGCCAAGCTCCAGGCATAATTCCTTATGCAGGGCAGTCTTTTCCTCGGGGTTTTCAATTGTTACATAGTTGTAGTACAGAAGGACTCTGTAAGGTTTGTGACTCATATTCATTTCCACCTATCGATTTATATTTGCAAGATATAATCTTAGGATCTTTTCCTTATTACTCTTACGACATCATATTATAACAAATTTTATATGGAATGCACCAGATTTACTGAAAGAAGTAAGAGGAGTGGAAGGAAAAAGAGGTGGAAATTGGTAACCACTGCTATTTAGCCCGCAGCCGGAATACACTTCGCTTTCCGCGGGTGACCCGTGAGCCTCCTCGCTCGTACCTTCCTGCGGGTCTCAAATTGGCCACTGGTCCCGCAGGAGTCTTCGTGTATTCCGGCTGCTCAGAACCTTTTTCTTTATTTTCATCATAAAAGGAATATTCTTATAGAATACATGATTTCCTGAAAATTTCAGCTTTGGTGGGGTAATCAAAGTAAAGAATTAAGATATTAAAATTGAAAATGGTTCCCGAATTTGAAATAATTAGAAATAGAGAATGAAAAGTATATAAAGGGAGTTGTCCTACATATGGGGAAGAAATTTTTCATGCTTGGTCTCTTGGTTATAGTGGGACTTGTCGTTGCAGGCTGTCAGGAAAAGGCACAGCCGGATGACCGGTTGAAAGAGTATGTCGATCTATGGAACGATAAGAAATTTGAAAAGATGTATGAGACGTATCTGTCATCTTCTGCAAAAGATACATATAAAAAAGAAGATGCTGTGAAAAGACCAGCCGATATTTACGAAGATCTGGCTGTTAAAGAACTTAAAGTCGAATTCAAGAAGCCTAAGGAAGAAAAGGAATGGGATAAGGAAAAGAAAGCTGAATTTCCTGTCACCATCTCCATGAATACACTTGCGGGTGAAGTTTCTTATGAAGAAACCATCACGCTTACAAAGGAAGAAAAAGAGGATAAAGAAAATTGGTATGTGGATTGGAAGCCGTCATTTATCCTGCCTGAGATGGAACAAGGTGATAAGGTCGGGGTGGAAAGCATCACGGCCAAACGAGGTGAGATTTACGACCGGAATGAAAATCCACTGGCCATCAACGGCGAGTCGTTTGATATTGGAATCGTGCCAAAAGAATTTAACGATAGTGATTTAGACAAACTATCCTCACTGGTGGGGGTTTCTCCGGAAGCCATCCAGAAAGAATTGAACCAAAGCTGGGTGCAGCCCGAATATTTTGTGCCGATCAAGAAGCTTCCGATTTCAGAGCGTCCGCTTGCACTGAAAATCATCGAGCTTCCCGGGCTCTATTCCAAGCGGGTGGAAGCACGTCAATATCCATATGGAAAAGCTGCAGCCCACCTTACCGGCTATATCGGTAAAATCAATGCGGAAAAGCTGGAGAAGTTAAAAGATAAAGGGTATACTGCACAATCCCTGCTTGGCATCAGCGGGGCGGAGGAAGTGTATGAAGAAAAGCTCCGGGGCCAAAGCGGACAGCGGATTTACCTCACGAAAGAGGCGGGGGAAGAAGTGACGATAGCCGAACAGGAAGTGAAGAACGGTGAAAACGTCACGTTGACCGTAGATGCAGAGATGCAAAAGAAACTTTACGAGCAAATGAAAGATGAAGTCGGAACGGCAGCAGCGGTCGATCCTGAAACAGGAGAGGCATTGGCACTCGTCAGCGTCCCTTCCTATGACCCGAACGAGTTTGTCCTGGGAATCGCTCCTGATAAGTACGATAAAATCTATAACAATCCCGACAAACCGCTGCGTAATCGTTTCTACCAAACGTATTCCCCTGGTTCGGCAATGAAGGGAATCACCGCAGCCGTCGGATTGAAATCCGGCAAGCTCGCTCCGAATAAAACCTTTGAAATCAAGGGTAAGAGATGGCAGAAAGACGAGTCATGGGGCGGTTACGAAGTCGTGCGTGTGTTCGATAACGACAGTGTCGTTGATCTCGAAAGCGCCATGAAATTCTCAGATAACATCTATTTCGCACGTGTCGGACTTGAAATGGGTGCCGATACCTTTATCCAAGGTCTAAAAGATTTTGGATTCGGCGAAGAAATCCCGATGTCCTATCCGATTGAAAAATCACAGATCTCTAATGATGGAAAAATTTCTAAGGAAATTCAACTCGCCGACTCAGCCTTCGGACAGGGGGAAGTGCTGATGAGTGTCGTCCATCTTGCCAGTGCCTACGGCGGCATTATCAACGACGGCACCATGATGAAGCCCGTTTTATTGAAAGAAGAAGAACAGGGAACCTGGAAAGACAATCTGTTAAGTCCGGAACAATCGCAGTTGATGAGGACGAACCTCCGAAAGGTTGTCACCGAAGGAATCGCCGGTAAAGCCCAGGTAGCCGGGAAAGAAATTGCAGGTAAAACCGGAACGGCCGAGATCAAAGCTGAGCAAGGTACGACCGGGAAGGAAAATGGATTATTTGTTTCCTACGATCAGAAAAATCCGGAGTTCATTCTGGCAATGCTATTAGAAGGAGTCGAGGACCGCGGCGGAAGTACGCATACGGTTCAAGTCGCGAAGAAATTTTATCAGAGTTACTAGTTAGAGAATAAGAATTTAGCCTGCCGGGTGGTGTCCGGCAGGTTTATTTGATGTTGGTGCACCGCGAGAGAGGATTTATTGGAGTTTTATGGATAACGAACAAATCCACTGGTAATTTCTACACCCCACTCAAAGCTCATCCAACCTCCAAACTATGCTATGATAGGGTGAATAAATGTGGCGACTTCACAACAGGAGTGATTAGTTTGAACCTATTTTTGACTGGATCCACAGGTTTTCTTGGCGGAAAACTCATCAAGAACCTTTTACAAGATAAACAGAATGAAGTCTTTATTTTAGTGCGGAACATAGAAAAAGCAGAGAACCTCCGCGACTCATTTTCATCGTCCGACCAGCGCAGAATCCATATTTTCCAAGGCGATATTACGTATCCGATGGCCGGTCTGCCGCCGGAAGACATCGAGTGGCTGACAAATAAAATAGATGCCGTCTACCATTTGGCGGCGCTGGTAAAATTCGATCTCGATTTAAGAGACGAATTATTTGCAGCCAACTACGACGGGACGAAACACATTCTCGACCTTGCCAGCCGCTTGCAGGCAAAACATTTCTACTATGTGAGTACAGCATACACAGTCGGGAAACTGACTCACGGGGCAGAGGAACTATATCCTTCAAACGGAGAATTCAACAACCCTTATGAAGAAAGCAAAGTGAAATCCGAGCACCTCGTCTTCTCTTACCGGGACAGGATGAACGTCTCCATCTTCAGACCCGCCATCATAGTGGGGGATTCGAAGACAGGCGAGGCGGATTCCCAGTTCACACTTTACGGTTTCATGCGTGCACTTGCTGTCTTTAAAAGAAAGACAGCAAGGAGAAGCGGGGGAGATCGAACATACCGATTGGTGGCTGCAAAGAACGGCACTTCCAATCTGGTTCCCGTCGATTATGTCGCCGATATCCTGAGCCTGGCACCGCAGAAGGCTGATGCGGATAAAATCTATCATATTACCAATCCGGAACCGCCGACCAACTATGAACTGCTTCAATTGTTAAAGGAAGCACTGGATTTCCATAGCTTGTCTGTCGTGGAACATGCTGATGAGCAGCTGGACGAAGAAGAAATCCGTTTGAACAGCCTTGTCGACGTATTCAAAGACTATCTTGCCGGAAACCTGTCATTCGACGACCGGAATACGCAGGAATTGCTCCGGGGGACTGGCGTTGCTCATCTGGATATGACTGAGGAGATGATCGGAATGATTATTCTGGCGGGGTACGGTGATACTAGAAAAGCAATTTTATAGGGTGGAAAAAAGCAGGTGAATGGTCCTCTGCTTTTTCTTTTTGACTGGTTGAATTAAGTGTAATAAAAATGAATTAACGAACAATAACCGGAAAATCCCGCCATAAGCGAGCTCGATGGCGGGATTTCTTTATGAGATAGTAATTTGAAGGAATAAGAGGCACCAACTGGAGTATGTAGTAAAGAAGTCAAATCAAATCCATCCCCACTCGCCGCTTCACTTTTTGAAGGTCTTTCTAATGTTCCCAATTCTCTTTCACGAGGGTCATGATGTTGTCCTGGCTATTGCGCTGATTTTCATCAACGATGTCCATTTTTGTTTCAAGCTTCTCCATGCGGTTATCAATTTTATCCATACGGCTTCTAATCCATCCATACGGTTCTCCAGCTTGTCCATGCGACCTTCCAGCCTTTCAAATCGTTCATTTACATTTGCCTCAAATGTTGTCAATTGACCTTGTACACTCGTAACTTGATTTTGAACACTTGTCACTTAATCCTGGACTTTTGTCACTTGGTCCTGAACGTTAGCAATTTGATCCTGCAATTCTCTGACTGCCTTTAAAGCCTGTTCCATTATCTTCACCTCCTTATCTTTAATTTGTATCACAGATTTTAGAAGGAAGTCCTCTCACTAAATGGTAAATTTCTTCCTGTTATTTGTATTTTGCGTTGTCATCCCATAAGATTAAATATAAAGTAATACCTCTATTTTTTTGCCTCCAATCATCAATAAACTGACGAAAAAAGCAGGGAAATATGGTACTATAGAAAAATGTAAAAGAGATAATCCCAGCATTAAAATACATAGAGTAAGGAGAATGAACATGAGTAAAACACTAATTTTCGGTCACAAAAATCCTGATACGGATACAATCACTTCAGCCCTGGTTTATGCTGACTTAAAATCAAAGATCGGAATGGACGTTGAGCCTGTCCGCTTGGGGGACGTAAACGGTGAAACGCAATACGCACTGGACTACTTCAAGGTAGAAGCACCGCGTTTAGTCGAAACGGTAGCAAATGAAACGGATACGGTCATTCTTGTCGATCACAATGAACGCCAGCAGAGTGCGGAGGACATTGAAGAGGTCCGCGTCCTTGAAGTCATCGACCACCACCGCATCGCGAACTTCGAAACGGCAGATCCGTTGTACTACCGTGCAGAGCCGGTTGGATGTACGGCAACAATTTTAAATAAGATCTACAAGGAAAAAGGTGTGGACGTAACGAAGGAAATGGCTGGATTGATGCTGTCAGCAATCATCTCCGATTCCCTGTTATTCAAATCACCAACCTGCACAGATGAAGATGTGACAGCAGCAAAGGAACTGGCAGAGATCGCCGGCGTAGACGCCCAGGAATACGGCCTTGAAATGCTGAAAGCCGGTGCGGATATGAGCTCGAAATCAATCGCTGAGCTCGTGACCCTTGATGCCAAGGAATTCTCCATGGGTACGGCGAAAGTGGAAGTTGCTCAAGTGAACGTCGTCGATACGAATGATGTCTTCGGCCGTCAAGCGGAACTGGAAGCTGCGATGGAAACGTTGATCAAGGAAAAAGGACTGGATTTGTTCCTGTTAGTCGTGACGGACATCCTTGAAAACGACTCAAAAGCACTCGCACTTGGAAGCAAAACAGCAGAAGTGGAAAAAGCATTCAATGTGAAGCTTGAAAACAACACAGCATTGTTGAAGGGCGTAGTTTCACGCAAGAAGCAGATCGTGCCTGTGCTGACGGATGCGATGAAGGGATGAATATTTGAAAGGGAGCGGTCTATAGGGCTGCTTCTTTTTTGTTTTTTGGATATACTGCGGGTGGCTGGAGATTTTTGTTGTGCCTGGCACAAACCAATACGATTGTTCCAGACACAATTCTCTTAATTTGTTCCAGGTGCAAATTCCTCAAATGGCACAATCAACTCCGATTGTACCAGGTACAAATCACAAGAAATGTACCTGGTACATGTAAAGATTTCAACCAAAAAAAGAGCACTTCCCAAAAAGAGAAGTGCTGTCAACAGGTATTGTAATTTGTCGTTACGTATATTAAATCATAGATAGAAAATGAGTGGATTTCTGTTCTCGGGCTTTTAAATAGACTGATTGGGTAAGAATCTCTTAAAAAAAGCAGTTTGCTTCAGGAATATTAAAATATTAATATTCTAGCGCGTGGACATTTAGAGCAACCGTTCATGTTTACCATAAAAAAGAGCACTTCCCATAAAGAGAAGTGCCGTCAACAGGTATTGTAATTTGTCGTTAGGTATATTAAAACATAGATTAAAAATACTTGTATTCCGGTTCTGCGTAAGTCAGATACTAAAATGAATGAATTATCGTAAGAAATCAGCCCGTTTTCTGATAAAATATAAATATATTAATATTTTAGGTGCAAGGAGGTTCGCGTAGTGGATTATTCTGTTATAGGTAAAAAAATTAAAGAGTTGAGAAGGGATGTCGGGCTGACACAGGGTGGATTAGCCGAGGGGGTCTGTACTCAGGCGCTTATTAGCAGAATAGAAAAAGGTGATATATATCCAAGCGCGACTGCTCTTTACCAAATATCGAAAAAACTTGGGGTCGATGTCAATTATTTCTTTGAAATAGGTACAACGCCACGATTGGATTATATTAAAGAAGTGGAGAGACAGCTCCGGAAGTTGAGGATTAAGCTGTTTTACGAGGAAATTCTAGAGATTGTTAAAGTAGAAGAGAAAAATCCATTGTTTATTAATGATAACTATAATCGACAGCTACTATTATGGCACCGCGGTATATATGTAAACGAGGTTAATAAAGACAGTGAGAGGGCATTCGCTATTCTGAAAAAAGCATTGATGCTGACTTACGATAAAAAGAAAGTAATGTCGGAGCGAGAAATGTCAATCTCAATCAGTATGGGAATCATCGAATTCAGCCGCAATAATTATGATAAGGCGTTAGAAATTTATGAAGGCGTAAGGAAAGGGATTTACCTTACTTCACAGCTAAGTGATAAAGCGATCAAGACCAGGCTCCTTTATAATATTGCCCGGGTTTTTACCAGAATGGGAAGGTATGAAGAGTCGACAGAACATTGTCAAGAAGCGATTAGATGGATAATTGAAGAGGAACACTTATATGGATTTGCTCAATTGAATTATCATATAGGTTACAATCATGAGTTGCAAGAGCGTTACCAAGAGGCATTGCCTTACCTGGAAAAAGCAGCAATGCTATTTGAGCTGCAATATAATCAAAAGCTGGCTTCATTCATCACCTCAAAGAAGGGAGAATTGATTCTCAAAATAGAAAAAAATTTAAAAAAGAGCACTCCCCACAAAGAGAAGTGCCGTCAACAGGTATTGTAATTTGTCGTTAAATTCATTAAAACATATATTGAAATAACATGTAGTTGACATCTGGGCTCCTGTACAGGGATTTAAGCTGATTTTTCTAAATAATCATCTTGATTTCTGATAAGATATAAATATATTAATATTTTTCAGAAGAGAATATGCAGGGAAGTGAATATGTGGATTACTCTCTAATCGGTAAAAAAATTAAAGAACTCCGCAAGGTTGTCGGATTGACCCAAGGGGAACTGGGTGAGGGTATTTGTACGCAGGCACTGATCAGCCGGATTGAAAAAGGGGATATCTATCCAAATGCTACAGCTCTTTATCAAATTTCGAAAAAGCTTGGGGTGGACGTGAACTATTTCTTTGAAATCGGTATGACACCGCGTCTCGATTATATTCAAGAAGTTGATCGGCAATTAAAGAAGCTGAGGGTCAAGTTGAAATTTGAAGAACTGATGGAGATGGTAAAGGCTGAAGAGAAGAACCCGATATTCATCAAAGACAATGAGAACCTTCAACTTCTTTTGTGGCATAAAGGAATCTACATATTCGAGGTCGAAAAGAAAAGAGAAGAGGCAATTTCAACGTTCTATAAAGCCTTTCATCTGACATATGACCAAAAGAAGGCATTGTCAGAAAGGGAGATGGAAATCCTGCTGAGTATTGGTGCTCTTGAATTTTCAGGGGAAAATTATAATCAATCATTTGACATTTATAACAGGGTGAAAAAGGGATTGAAAACAAATATCAAGCTGAACGATAAATCCATTAAAACCCGTTTGCTTTATAATATCGCCAGAGTGTTGACCCGTCTGGGAAAGTACAGGGAGTCAATCGAACGCTGTGAAGAAGCAATCAAATGGTGTCTTGAAGAAGAACACCTGTATGGACTTGGACAATTGCATTATCATATCGGTTATAATTATGAATTGGAAGAATCCTACGATAAAGCGCTGGAGTACCTGGATCAATCCTTCTTGATTTTTGAAATGCTGAGGGATAAAAAATATTTAACTTATCTGATCAAGAAAAAAGAAGAGATAATAATAAAGAAAGAAATGCAGCCTTCATGACTTGTACATGAAGGTTTTTCACATTCCCCCTTTGAAATATCACATACCGGCAAGATGTCCAACATAAAAATGTATGTATACGCATCAGACAGGGGTGAAGGGATGAGGAGAAGGAAAAATCCACTTCCTCTTTTGCTTATGGGCATCGGCGGCATCATTCTTATTTTCCTCTTTATCAGCGTAATTGGTGGCGGTGGGGAGAGATCTCCGGAGCAGGTCATCGAGGAATTTTATGATTATGAACAGAAGGGAGATTTCGGGAATTCGTGGGAGATGTTTCATTCAGAGATGAAGAAGAAATTTGGAAAATCAAGCTATATCCAAACAAAGAACCATGTGTTCCTCGGTCACATGGGGGTGGACACCTTCGAGGTGGAGGTGGGTAAAATTGAGACATTAAAGAAGTTTCCCTTCAGTAAGGATGGCCCGGTGTTCAAAGATGTGAGGTCGGCCAAGGTGGATTTACTGTTTGAGAGTCAGTTTGGGGAGATGACTATCAGTCAGGTTTGCTATGTTGCACAGGAAAAAGGGGAATGGAAAATTTTATGGAATTACGATTTTTGATTATTTTAAATTTTCAGGTTTTATAACGAAAAGTCAGGGTATGTAGAGAATAATAAGATTATTTTACAAAGGAGGGATAGGCTTTGTCACTATTATACGTGAAAGCTCGGGAAATGTTAGAGCTGGATGCTAAAGTCCAGCAAGTTCAAAACACGAATGTCCGCCAATTCCGTAAACCCAAGCCTGCACCTGTTCGTAAAAAAAGATAATGTCCCTACTATAAACTTCCGGCAGTCTAATTTTATTAGGCTGTTTTTTGTTTGAATGACTGCTGCATAAAAAAGCCAGGCCCGGTATGGACCTGACTTCCCATCATTTATTCCAAATCCTCACCGATAATCCGCACTTCACGCTCAAGCTCCACATCAAACTTCTCCTTCACTGTTTTCTGTACATGCTCGATCAGTGATATATAATCTTTGGCCGATGCATTGTTTTTATTCACAATGAATCCTGCATGCTTGGTGGAAACCTCGGCACCGCCAAAATTCGTACCCTGCAGCTCGCTGTCCTGGATCAGTTTTCCTGCAAAGTAACCCGGAGGACGTTTGAAAACGCTGCCGCAAGAAGGATATTCAAGCGGCTGCTTGGATTCCCTTTTATGTGTCAGATCATCCATGATTGCTTTAATATCATCGTATTCAGCAGGCTTCAAGCTGAAGGTCGCTTCAAGGACGATATCGCCATTTTCCGAAATATTGCTGTGACGGTAATCGAGTTCAAGATCTGCAGCCGTCCTTTTTATCAATTCACCGTGACGGTCCACAACATAGCAGTAGTCGAGTACATCCTTGATTTCCCCGCCGTAAGCCCCGGCATTCATAAACAAGGCGCCGCCGACCGTTCCCGGTATTCCACATGCAAACTCAAGACCGGACAGACGTTCAGCCAGCGCTCTTCTCGACACATCAATGATCGCAGCACCGCTCTGTGCGACGATTTGCTGGTCGTTTGTATTGATTTCATCGAAATTCGCGAGATGAAGAACGATACCGCGGATCCCCCCGTCTTTGACAATCAGGTTCGAACCGTTCCCGAGCAGTGTAAACGGTACGTCCACCTTGTTGGAAAGCTTCACGATATTCTGAACTTCCTCATACGTTGTCGGCGTAAGGAAGAAATCCGCTTTCCCGCCAAGCTTCGTATATAAATGATTTCTAAGCAATTCATCGCGTTTGATATTGTCTTCATGCATTACATTCAATAATTCTTTATAAACCGTTTCCTTATTGTACATTTATGATCAGTCCCATAAAAATATTTTTCTCTGGTTATCCATTCATTCTACCCTCCATTATATGATGAAAACCCATGAAAGTTAAATGGTTTCGGCTGGGAGAGTGAAAACAGCGAAAAAGGTAGTGTTTTAGATGGATTGAAAAAGAACCCCCATAAAGGAGGTTCAGGATGATCATTTAATGAAATCAAATGTTTGGGCAATAGAAGAAATGAAGTTCGTCAAAAAGTTGCCTTTTGATTCCTTCTTTTCCTGTCCCGGATTTGTCGCGTCGCTTTGCTTGAACTTAATGGAATACTTTGCGAAGCCACTGTCTTCTGTGCTGATATACTTATAGGTTCTTGAATCATGGATATACTTCTGAGCCTCAGGAGAAGTCTCGAATACGACATTTATATTTCCCTTGATAGCAGCGAAATTCCAGTTTCCGTCAGCTTCAGGGTTGATCGTTCCTTTTTCCATGATGTAATCGATGATCACATTGCGGTTTTCATCAGGTGACTGGATGATGATGTTCGTTCCGTCGATACCCGGGAAGTGTCCGCCGCCGCTTGCACGGTAGTTATTCGTTGCAACGATAAACTTTTGATCGGGATCGATCGGCTGGCCGTTGTACGTAAGATTTTTGATTCTGTGGGAATTCTCGTTAATGAGTTTGCCATCCGTGTCGTAACGAACGGGTTTCGTGACATCAACTTCATAGTTCACACCGTCAATGACGTCAAAGTTATAGGAACGGAAATCCCCATTTACCAGAGATTGTTCCTCAGAAGTTGAAGTATCGATTTGGTTGAATTGTCCAGCAGACATTTCAAGCCATTCTTTAACCTGGGCTCCATCTATTAACACGGCTTGAAGTGTATTGGGATATAAATAAAGGTCGGCTACGTTTTTAATCGCAAGCTCGCCGGCAGGGATGTCTGTGTAGTAAGAGGCATCGCCACGTGTCCCTGCCTTGAAAGGAGCGCCGGCAGATAACACTGGCAGTCCTTCGTATTCCGTGCCCTTTATGTAATTTTCTACATACCATTTTTGCGCGTTCGTCACGATTTGAATGGAAGGATCATCTTTTACCTGAGCGAAATAACTGTTGATCGGAGCCGTTGTTTTTCCGACTGCGCTTCTTACCCAGTCGATGGTGTGATTGTGGTCGTCTTCAATCGCATCGTACACTTCCTCATCCCGGTTTACTAATGGGTTTCCATCTTTATCAGCGATCGCACGGGTGGAAGACTGGGAGTTGACGACTGACCACTCTCCGTCATTTAGTTCCAGCTCAAGGTCTACTAGTCCAAGGTGGCTTCCCCAATAACCGGGCATGACGGAAGCAACTCCGTTAATCGTTCCTTTATTGACATCGACGCCCTCTAATCCTCCATATGACTCAGAAGGGAAGACACCATGTGAGTGCCCGAAGAGGATTGCATCAATTCCGTCGACTTTTGAAAGGGAAAAAGTAGCATTCTCTTCAATGCCTTCATCTGTTACATTTCCGATTCCCGAGTGAGGGATCGCGACAATGATGTCAGCTCCTTTCTCTTTCATCTCAGGTATGAATGTATTGGCTGTTTCCACTATATCTTTTGCAACAACTTTGCCTTCAAGATTTGCTTTGTCCCACTGCATGATTTGTGGAGGGGTGAAGCCGATGACACCGACTTTAATTATATGGGTTTCACCATCTTCATCGACGACTTCACGGTCAAGAATAGTATATGGGTCAAAGTAGTTCTCATCATCCGCCGGATCGCCATTGCCATCATCTTTATAAACATTGGCATTTACATATGGAAAGTTAGAACCTTTCAAAGAAGTCTCTAGAAAATCCAACCCATAGTTGAACTCATGATTTCCGATATTGGCAGCATCATAATCAAGCAGATTCATAGCCTTATAAACGGGGTGAGTCTCGCCATCTTGAAGTGGGTCAACCTTTGCAATGTAATCACCCAATGGGTTCCCCTGAATCAGATCACCGTTATCGAATAATAGGCTGTTAGTTACTTCTTGACGGGCATTTTTTATAAGAGTGGCTGTTTTCACAAGACCATAGCTGTTTGTTTCTTTATCTTGATAGTAATCATAATTAGCAAGGTTTACATGGATATCTGTTGTTTCTAAAATACGAAGCTTGACCAGATCCTGATCCATTACATCAGCATACGTAATGGAAGGAGCGGCTTGAGGGATGAGAAGTCCCAGGGCTAAAGCAGTTACGGCTACTGTTTTCTTGTTTTTCTTCAACATGATCTCCCCTAAATTATGTATTTAATTGCAAACACTTACATAGTAGCACTTAAATGTAAAAATAGAATGGTTGAATAGTAGTGTTTTTCTGAAAAGTGTAAAGGTTTCGTGAAGTGTGATACCAAAAGAAATAAGGGGTTACTTTTCACGGGAAAATAAGATAGGATAATACTATTAAAATTATGTTATAACATCTAATTATCTATTAAATTGCACAAGTACTTCATATATTAATGAAGGAAGAGGGGAGGAAACAATATGGCTCGATTATATATGGCGCTGATTGGACTCAGCCTGATCTGGGGGATGTCCTTTGTATTTATAAAATGGCTGGTCGAGCCTGCCGGGGTCTGGGGAACGGTCTTCCTGCGCTGTATCGCCGGGGCGCTCGTCCTGCTTCCGATTTTTTTCATGCAGAGGCGAAAAGGGGAGAAGAAGCCACTTCCGATTTGGAAGCTGATTGTGGTCGGCATCGGGAACGCGGCACTTCCGTGGACGCTGATCGCGTTGAGTGAAACTCAGATTAACAGTAATACAGCGTCGATCTTGAATGCGACGACCCCGATCTGGACCGGTCTCATCGGGTTTCTGTTGTTTTCTGTCGTATTGACGAGTTTTCAATGGATCGGCATATTGGTCGGTTTCCTTGGGATTTTAGTTTTGATGAATTTTGAAGTGAGCGGCATATTCACTTCTGATTTCGTCGGGGTGGGGACGATGATCCTGGCGACCATGAGCTATGCATTTTCTTCCCATTTTGCGAAAAAATATCTGGCGGGAACAACTGTCGTCACAATATCCACGTTCCAATTGCTGATTGGGGCTGCGATCGGACTGATCGGTACGCTTGTGACCCAGCAGATTTCAATCGGCAGCCTGATGTCAGTCGAGGTTCTGCTTGGCATCATCGGACTGGGCTGCTTCGGTTCAGGAATCGCCACGCTTCTGTATTTTTACATCATGACGAAAGGCAGCCCGGAGTTCGCGTCTACCGTCACCTATTTAATACCGGGGACGGCGATGATCTGGGGGTTGGTGCTGCTGGGAGAGCCTGTAACGCATAATCTTCTGCTTGGACTTCTCATCATTTTTGCAGGTGTGTTTTTATCATCGAGAAAATCGAAAAAGACCGTTTCATCTCTTACCGTGGGGACACGTTGAAGATTTAAACAAACGTTTGATTAAGAATGGGAAACCTTGTAGATACAGGGTTTCCAGAGGTTAAACAAACGTTTGATTAAATTCGTCAATAGCTACCCAAACGCATCTACTTTTAGTATAATGGTACTAGAAAAGCGATACTCACTCCTCAGCAATTTCATCCACTATCTGCTAAACTATAATTTCTACATATATTAACTAATTGTACATTGACTCGATGAACTTCCATCCATGCTTGGGACCCATTGTTACTTTCCGTTCTTTAACAGCTCCATCCAGAATATTTCCAAATAAGTGTAATTCCTCTAAATTCCAACTGCGGTCGATAAATTATCGTAAAATATGATATGTACAATTGATTATCATGGAGGTAAAGAAATAAGTGAATAACTATACGTCAACTGGTATTGAAGGTCTGGATACGATTTTAAATGGCGGATTTCCTGTTGGTTCCACCGTCTTGCTTGACGGAGCTCCGGGAACAGGGAAGACGATCTTAGGTATGCAGTTTTTGTATGAGGGCGCCAACCTTCACAATGAGAACGGCATCTATATCACGTTTGAAGAATTCCCCGATCAAATTTATAAAGATATGAAATCGTTCGGCTGGGATCTCAAAGCGCTTGAAAAAGAAAGTAAGCTGCGCGTTGTTTGCATGTCACCGGAAATCTTGGTGGAACAGATGAAGCATCCGAACGGACTGTTTGACCAGCTAGTGAAAGAAATCAATTGCAAGCGCGTCGTGATTGACAGTTTGAATTTATTTCATTTTGGGATTAACGATCAGGTTGAGAAACGGAAAATCATCTATACACTAAGAAACATCCTGCGAAAATATAATTTAACGACTCTCTTAATTCATGAGCAGACGTCCTTACATAAAGAAGAAATCCCGTTTGTGAGCTATGTGGTCGACGGCGTCATCCGGCTTTCCCTGCAGGCTCATATTGAAATTTACAGAAAGCGGACCCTGGAAGTACTTAAGATGAGGGGATGCAGGATTATAGAAGGTGAACATATTTACCGTTTAAATGAGTCTGGTGTTTATTTGATACCGGCTCTTTCGATGCTTGAAGATATTATGATCACTGAGGACCAGAAAGCATTGACGACCGGCATTCCTTCGCTGGATCGGTTAGTGTGCGGGGGTATTCCTAAAGGGTCCACGTTCATACTGGATACGAACAGTAAAGCGAATTATAAATACTTGACTGCTTCCATAGGAGCGAGCAGGATCAATGCAGGTGAAAACTGCATCTTCCTGATGTCGAGCTTGACGACCATTTCTGAAGTGGAGGATCTATACAAACTGTACGGAATTGATATGAAGGAATTAGTCAGACTGAAGAAAATTTATTTCTTCGAACATTACAACAGACCGGTCCCTGAAGGCTATGAATCCGCCGTCATTCATGTGAATCATTTAAACGATGATGAGTTTAAAGGTTTCATCAAAGAAAAAATGGCTCCAATCATCATTGAAAGTCTTGAAAGAGGGGAAAACTGGTTTGTTTACTATGATCTGAACACGCTCGTGTCGCAAAGAGGCAAGGAGTTTATGAACAGCTTTTTTGCAGAAGAAGTAGCACATACAAGTGCTGCGGGCATCTCGATGCTTGCACTGTGTAACTTTAAAGAAATGGGCATAGAAACGGCAAGTTTCTTAGAAAGAACAAGTAATGGTGTTTTCCAGACGTGGGTGGATGGAAATTATCAATACTTCCAAGTGAATAAGTCTCCTTATGGAAATATGTCACATCCTTTAATTGTTGAAAACATTCATTCAAAGCCTTATATAAGGCTTGTCTAGGAGGAGACCTAAAATGGTGTCTTTTGAATTAAATTCATTGCAAATAGAATGTACTCTGTTTTTTCAGGAAAATCCGTATACGTTTGAGACATTGGAAGGGCTGGCGGTACGATTAGGCCGTAACCTTGAGGATTTGCGCCCCGTTCTCGACGCCCTCGTCGAGAATACAATCCTTGAAGTAATCGGCACTGGTGCACAGTCCATTTACCGGTATATACAGCCCGTTTGGGTTGATATAAATGAGGGCTCTGCATGGAACGGAATGTAGCATTTCTGCAGGATATCCAGGAAGCATATGCAAGTCTGGCAAATCTGACGATGGTCTTAATCGATCAAGAGGGGAAACGGGTGACCGATATTTCTTTCAGGGACGATTTTTCAAAGATGATCTTTGCGAGACATAAGGCAAGGGAAGCAGTCGTTAAAGCAATGGAACCGTTGGGAACGATAAAAACGGCTATGCTCTTGGATTCGATCTCAGGGGCCAAGTACATTCTTTCACCTATCAATGTGAATAACAAGCTGACGTATTATTTGTTTGCAGGATATATTTTCGAAGAGTCTTCAAGAAATTTCGTTCAAGTTAATATGGAAACACTTATAGAAGAGCCATTAAAAGTTGCGAATGCACTGGAGGCTGTTTCTGAAAACACGGATGAAGAAAAACACGAAAAGATGGAATTGGTCAAAAAAGCATCAGACATCATGTCAGATTATTTGACTTTGCATGATGAGAAGTCAAGGAACAATAAGAAATTCGGGGTTATCCAGCAAAGTCTTGAATTAATCAGGCAGGACGGTGTCATCGCGGATACATTGGTAAAGGACATCCTCTCAACGAACAGCAATATCGACTTTATCGGACTTGCACTGGAAGGCAAGGAAGGAAACGGAGATTATTGTGTAGAGTACATTGAAGGGTTAAATACGGAATGGATGAGAGATCATGCGTTTGTCCTGGGAGAAGGGTTCCTTGGTCATACTATTGCCATCGAACAATTTCAGTTTTGGAAAAACGCATCCATGGATCCCAGGTACCTCCTTTTTAAAAAATTCGGGATGAAAATAAAAAGTCTGTTCTGCATACCAGTCTTTGGCGATCATCAGGTAAAAGGTGCCTATTTCGGAGGAAGTTATGAAAACGAGCTTGAAGAGAAGGGATCACGTGAGCACGCCAAATTGAATGCCTCTATCTTGAGTATTGTCTTGACTACGAAAAATTTGCGTACAGATCTTCAAAATCATTTAATGGAGCTGTCGACGTTCAATGAAATTTTCAGGGTCATTACCTCAGTTGAAGACATAAAACGTGTTCTCTATATCCTTGTGGACATCAGTATCAACGTCATTCGAGGTCCATTTGCATGCATCGTTTCAAAACCGATAGATCACAACTCGAAAGTGGAAATCGTTTCGAGAGGTCTTACAGCAGAAAAAATCAATGATTATGGAAGCGATGTAGCATACAGGGTGTCCAATCAGAGAACGGATCATCTGGACGTTTCCCAACCTGAGGTTAACCAGACAAGCTGGGGGGAAAAGGTACTTGAATTTCCATTGGTCTTTAATGATCATTTCTATGGTGTCCTATGCGTAGGATGTCACCCTAAGAGTAATCAGGAAAACTATGAATCTTTCTTATCCAGCTTGGCTGTGGCTGGCAGCATATCGATGCATCTTCATAAAAATGATCGAAGCTCCGTTTCGTCGGAATATGTGTTTACGATGCTGCAGTCGATTCTATCCCAACTCGGCCCGGAAAAACATACACGGACCATGCGGATAAGAGAAATAGCCGAGGGCTTTACGAACCGATATTACAAAGATCAGCAAAAAATCCTTTCGCAAGCAAGTCTGTTAGTTGAATACAATAGCGAGATTGTGGAAGAGGTTGTAAGGGATGCTTCAATCAAGTCTGCTTTGATCGAATTCTATAAGCGAAATGACCAAACAAGTATAACGAACAAAGGCAGTGAAATTCTTTCTCTCATCCATGCCTATGTGGAACAAGGAGAGAACATTAATGTGCTTGGTGACTTACCGCATATTTCCGATGAACTTAAGAATCAATTCTTCGAATACGTCAGCCATCAGGACGTTGTGGTAAGTCAAATTTCACTATCCAGGCATGAGAGTGGCGGCTTGCCTATAATGAAAAGAGTAGATGCAAAAGACCTTAAAGAGATTACCCAGCTGTCCGTTCGGGAAATCGATGTACTGAATCTGGTGTTAAAAGGGCATAGTAATATGGAAATAGCCTCGGAATTATTCATAAGTGATCATACCGTCAAAAATCATATGACAAAGATTCTTCAAAAGCTTGGAGTTACAGACCGCTCACAAGCGATCGCTAAAGTATATAAGCTAGGATATTCTCCTGCCGAAGACTAAAGATCCCGTGTAAAGCGGGTTCTTTTTTTTGTGACTATTCTCTAAATCTTAATAGGAAATGGTTCCTATTTTTACCGTTGGAGGAATTCGCTGTATAGGAAGCATTAGACAAATTGTCAGTTTGCCCCATTGCAACAAGGGTTCAATGGAGTTCCCATTCCTTGCTAAGCTACTTCATCAGAGGAGAAAAATCTAAATTCAATGTGATGAATGACATTTGTAGGATAATAGTCCTTGTATTCGTATATATAATCCATACAAAAATAAGAATCAAAGGTGATATACGCAAAACCGACATTAAGTGACAATAGTAGTAATCATAAAATCACTTTCACCTGAAAGGAAAGAGTACATGCACAGTGCCGTCAAGAAAGGTATTGTTGTCCAGTGAATACTCATCTGGAGTCATTACTTGCTTCTAAACTCATGCTGCTATTCATTCAAATGAATTCAATACACGATATGGAATTAAAAAAACTGCTTCCTCAGCTGGAGGAAGAAACCACAAGAAAAGAAATAATCAATCAACTAATAGAGATGGAATTCCTGATTATCGATGAAACAATTTTCTGTTATCAGTATAAAAGACCCAGCATCACGATCATCACCTTACCCCATGGCGTAAAAGATTAATGTAAAATCTATTTAACATATTTAAACGACACTGTAATTCGGAGGGATGAAGATGAAAAATTTCATAACGATTCAAAAAGGAGAAAAAATCGAGAAAATAAATAAAAGCAATTACTATAAACAGTTATTCGAAAATTTCCCTGATGCTTTATTCCTCCTGGATGAAGAAGGTTACTTTGTAGACATAAATCCGGGACTTGAGATTCTTACTGGTGCGGATAGAGATCAATTATTGTACTCTCATTTCTCTTCATACATATATCATGAAGATCTGCCTCTAGTAAAAGGATACTTTCAAGGAGCGTTGATGGGGGAGATCCAGAATCGAGAATTCCGCATAGTGAGAATGGATGGTACAATCCGGTATGTTTCGATCACGATGGTCGCTGCTAAGTATGAGACCGAGGTGATCGGCGCGTATGGAACAGCCAAGGATATAACGGATAATAAGGAGCTTGAGCAGGTTGTCAGGAGAAACAACTCGAAATTCGAATCACTCCTGCAGCATTCTGTCGATGTGTTTGCCTTATTGGATGCAAACGGGATCATCACCTACGAGAGCCCATCCATCTGCAACGTTCTTGGATATGAAGTAGATGAAGTCATCGGGACCAGCTGTTTTGATTATATGACTGAGAAAGATGCAGAGAAGGCAAAGCGGCTGCTTGGGGAACTCCTTCAGAATCCGAATGGGATGGTAAAAGAAGAATTTCAGATGATTGCACGTGACGGGCGGATCGTTCATTGTGAGGCGAATGTAACGAATTTGCTCGAAGATGAAAATGTAAGAGGGATCGTCGTTAACTACCGAGACATCTCGGATCGCAAAAAATATGAGCAGGACATCATGCACCGTGCATTTCATGATTACCTGACCGGCCTGCCCAACCGTTACAAAATGGAAAACCGTCTGCAGGAAGAAATAGACCACGCCGGTTTTTTGAATGAAAAGCTTGCCGTGCTGTTCATCGATCTTGATCGTTTCAAAATTGTGAATGATAGCATGGGCCACCATATCGGGGACCTCCTCTTGAAACAAGTTGCTTTACGGTTAAAAGAAATATCCAGTTCAGAAAACCTTCTCTTCAGACAAAGCGGTGACGAATTCATCATGATTTTGCCGAATGCGAATATCCATACGACGGAAGAAGCCGCGAAAGCTATACAGGAAACATTGGCAGCTCCCTTTATGATCAATCATTATGAACTCTATTGTTCGCCAAGTATTGGAATCAGTCTTTTTCCTGAAGACGGAAAAACAGTGGACGAACTGATTAAACACGCAGACTTTGCCATGTATCAGGCAAAAAAAAGCGTAAACAAAACGTTTCAATTCTTTTCATCATCACAGTTGGATGAGAAAGTGAATCCACTGAAGATGGAAATTGAACTTCATAAAGCTCTGGACCGCCGAGAACTAGTTTTGTATTACCAGCCGAAACTCAGCCTGAAGACAGGGATGATCCTCGGATTTGAAGCGCTGATGAGGTGGGACCACAAAGAATGGGGCATGATTTCACCTGGAACATTCATTCCGATCGCGGAAGACTCCGGACTCATCATCCCGATCGGTGAATGGGCCTTATACGAAGCCTGCCGGCAGAATATGGAGTGGCATAAACAAGGGATGAAGACGACAGTATCCGTCAATTTGTCCCCGAGGCAATTCTCCCAGACCAATTTGGTCAAAATCGTTGAGAATGTCCTCATAAATACCGGGTTACCTGCAAAATATTTGGAACTTGAAATCACGGAAAGCATGACGGCCGATTTAAACCGCGCAATCAAAACGCTTCAGAAACTGAAAATGTTAGGGGTTAAGATCAGCATCGATGATTTCGGAACAGGTTTCAGTTCGTTAAACTATTTAAAACGTTTTCCGGTGGATACATTGAAAATCGATCAATCGTTTGTCAGGGAGCTTCACAACCATCCGAACGATGAAACGATCGTCAAGACGATTATTTCCATGGCCCACCACTTGAATCTAAATGTTGTAGCGGAAGGAATCGAGACACAGGAGCAACTGGTATTCTTGCAGCAGCATCTTTGCGATGAGGGGCAGGGTTTCTTATTCTGCAGACCGCTTCCACCAACTGAACTGCAAGGAATGATGGAAGAAGTCCAGCAGATTGTCAAGAAGAGCGGAATCTCCCAGGAACTGAATGAACGGATGTGGGCAGAAGAACTCGTCCTCGAAGCAAGAAGGGAATTGCACGAAACAATCCGCCTCCAGGAGGGGCTGACCCTTAAATACAAAAAAGTCGGCGACCGTTATGTCCATACATTCTGTGAAGGGGAGCTTTTATACCGATTCGGCATGATACCGGACCAAGTCGTCGGGAAGGATCTGTTTGAGATCCTGGATGAAAAGGAAGCTACGAGAAAACACGCTCATTATGCAAAAGCGTGGGAAGGCGAAGAGAATGTCTCCTATGAAGGTATCATCAATGATGTTCACTATGTGGCAAAGCTCAGGGCCATTAAAAGAGGTGGAATCGTCGAAGAGGTCATCTGTTCCTGTATCGATATGACTGAGCAAAAGAAAGTAGAAGAAGCTTTGCGCGAGAGTGAACAAAAGTACAAGCTGATCGCTGAGAATATGTCTGACTTGATCAGCGTCATTGACGTGGAAGGCAATCTGCTCTATGCCTCTCCCTCTCATGAATCTGTACTAGGTTATCGGGCCAGCAAGATGCCGGAAATGCTGAACGTATTCCACTACCTTCATCCAGAAGACCAGCCTTATGTGTTTGAAAACCTCACGTATATTCTTGCACATAAGAAGCCGATCCAGGTCGAATTCCGCTATGGCCATGCCAATGGTGAATGGATGCTGCTTGAAACTTCCGTTACACCTATAATGGGGGCAGATGGAGAAGTCGATCAGATTGTGGCGGTAGGCAGGGATATAACCGAAAAAAAGAAAGCAGAGAAACTTCTTTGGGACTCCGAAAAACTCTCTGTAGTTGGAGAACTGGCAGCTGGAGTGGCGCATGAAATCAGGAACCCCATTACTTCCATAAGGGGATTCATCCAACTGTTTCAGCAGGGGCTGATTAAGGAAGATTATTTCTGTGTTATTTTCGAAGAATTCGAGCGGATTGAAGAAATTGTTGCGGAGTTTCTGTCTCTTGCAAAACCACAGCCAATCCACCTGAAAGTGACAGACCCACAAACGCTCATTAAAGAGGTCATTACTTTATTGTCTTCGGAAGCCAATCTTATGAATGTGCAGATAGAAGTGGATGTGAAAGAGGATGTCGGTCATCTGAACTGTGACCTGAACCAGATTAAACAAGTGTTGATAAACTTAGTGAAGAACAGTATCGAGGCATTGCCAAATGGGGGGCTCATTAAGGTGTTGGCCAGCAGATCAGCAGGAAACATCGTTTTCAGGGTTATCGATAATGGGATTGGGATTTGTAAGGATCGAATCGAAAAGCTTGGTGAACCTTTTTATAGCAACAAGGAAAAAGGGACGGGATTGGGACTGATGCTCTGCTTCCGCATCATCAAACAGCATAAAGGGAGCATCGAAATCGAAAGCGAAGAGAACATCGGTACCTCTGTAAAAATCGTTCTGCCAGCTTTGTAGAATTCCTGATTGTTCAATGCATTCGTAATCTGATTTGAAATATGTTAGTTAAGGGGAAATAAGAAAATGAATACTCCAATCTTGGAAGTTATTACGAATATTGATCTTTTTCTCAAATTTTTTAATAATATCTCTGACCTGGTGTATCTATCAAAGGTGAAAGTGGATGGCTCCTACCAATATATGTTCGCCAATGATCCTGCGAAAACATTTACAGGCTTGAAGAATGAGGATTTTGGCGGGGACTTGTCTGACGTGCTCGATGAACATACTGCGAAGCTGGCGATCACAAAGTACGACGAAGCGATACAACAGGGAGGACCGCTTACCTATGAAGAGGAAATGCCTGGTCTCCAATTCGGCGAAGCTTCTGATGTTGCAAGAGAATCCATGTATTTCGAAACGACGGTGACCCCTATTTTCAAAGAATCGGGAGAATGTACGCATATTCTCGCGATTGCGAGAAATATAACGGAACGCAGAATGAAAGACAAAGAAATTGAGTTTGTGAAAAATCGTCTGGAGCTTGTGTGGAACAGTACGACTGACATTATCTATACAATTGATGAAAATGCTGATTTTATCCATGTAAATCAAGCGTTCACCGAAGTGTTGGGGTGGAGGGAAGAAGAGCTGTTCAATGACAGGAGCATCACGATCATCCCCGAGGGTTATTGGGATGATATCAGAGAAATTCTGGCACATTTAAGGGAGGGGGAAAGCATCCCGTCCCATACGGCAAGACGTGTATGCAAAGGAGGGAAGCTAGTCGATGTTCTGGCATCCTATTCCCCGACTTACGATGATTCCGGCAAGTGGAGCGGAGCAGTCGTCATTTATAAAGATGTCTCCATCCAGCAGAAAGTGCAGAATCAGCTTCAGGAAAGTGAAGAGAAATACCGTCTGATTGCCGAACATTCATCCGATTTAATTAAAGTGCTTGATCTCGAGGGTACTGTCCTTTACGCATCCCCTTCCCATCAGCACATCCTGAACATCGATCCGGATCATTATCTGAATAAATCGATTAAATGTTTCCTTCATCAGGAAGATATGTACAAAATCGATCTGCTCATCCATAAAATCACTCATTCCGAAGAGTCGGCGTCAATCGAAATAAGGGCAGCCAAGAAAAACGGGGATTGGGTCTGGGTTGATTCGGTCGGGACCCCTGTATTTGACGAAAGCGGGAAAATGGTACGCATCATTACTGAAGGACGTGACATCTCCGAGCGTAAACTGTATGAAGATAAATTAAGAAAGCTTGCTTTGTATGATCATTTGACTGGTCTTCCGAATCGAACTCTCTTTATTAGCAGACTGAAGGAAGCGATGGATGAAGCAAGACGTACTCAAACGAAACTCGCTGTTCTATTCATGGATCTGGATAGGTTCAAAAAGGTAAATGACACGATGGGCCATGACATTGGCGATCAATTGCTGGTCAAATTTGCGGAAAGGGTACAGTCTTGCTTGAGGGAAGAAGATGTGCTTGCACGATTTGCCGGGGACGAATTTGTTCTTCTGATCCCTGAATTGAAAGCGGAAGATGAGATTCTGCCAATCGCTCAGCGGATCATGGGCTGCCTGCAGGAAGAATGGGAGATAGAAGAGCATGTTTTCACCACGACTTCCTCGATTGGCATCGCTTTTTACCCTCCATATGAACAAAGCTATAAAGAAATCATAAAATATGCCGATGAAGCATTGTATAAAGCGAAAGAAAAAGGAAGAAATAATTACCATCTTTACAAACAAGAAGAAATAACCGATAGTAGGAGTATATGCCCATGATCTTTAAAAGGGAGGAATCGTATCGTTATACGTTTCCACAGCCGATTCCATGCTCGCTATCCATTGTCGGCGTCGAGCATATCAGGATCAATACAGGAAAAGGAGAAGGGGAACTGGTTGATATCAGTCCTCATGGATGCAAACTAAGCTCTTCATTTGATATACCTGTTGAGCAAAAGGTGACGGTCCGATTGGAGTTTACTCTTTATCAAGGGATTATAGTCGCTTCCGGCATCCTCGTTTGGCAAAAGCTTAACGGCGAAGGCTTCCTGTATGGCGTAGAGTTCGTGAAAGAGGAAAATCTTGAGGAATTGATTACAGAAGACCTTAAGCTTCTGGTCAAAGAAAACGAATCATAATGTGTACCTTCGATAATGGCAAACTTATTGAAAGATAAGGACGCAAAGCTACGGGTCTAAGGCTGCTTCAGCTACGATCGCCGGGTTACCGAAAAGGATTGGAGACGTTTAGGGAAGAGTAGGTGAAAAATGCTACTCTTATTCAAGCAGACCCGCCAATCTTTTTGGCGGGTCTTTTTATATATATTAACTAGGAGGAATTAACTATGACAATTGAAATGCAGACAGGATTATTAGAGGATCACGTAAGAGCTATTCTGGATTTGCTTGGTGAAGATACAAACCGTGAAGGGTTACTCGATACACCGAAACGCGTAGCGAAAATGTACAGGGAAGTATTTGAAGGAGTCGGTGTCGATCCTGAAATCGCATTGACGACCACATTCGAAGAAGAGTATGAAGGAATGGTCGTAGTAAAGGACATCAATTACTACACATTCTGTGAACATCACCTCATCCCTTTCTTCGGTAAAGCGCATATCGGCTACATCCCGAATGGACAGGTCGTCGGTTTAAGCAAATTTGCGAGACTGGTAGAGCTGATCTCCAAACGCCCGCAGGTGCAGGAGCGGATGACCCAGCAAATGGCCAACGCCATCATGAATGTCCTTCAGCCGGAAGGAGTCATCGTCAGCGTGGAAGGACAGCATCTGTGCATGTGTGCACGCGGGGTGAAAAAGCCGGGAAGTTCGACAGTTACGACGATCAAGAAGGGTGCTTTCAAAAACAATGATGCGCTGGTTGAGGAGTTTGAGCGGGCGCTGGCGAGAGATTAATAGGAGGGATATTTATGTTATATCTATCTAGAAAATTATATTTCTCTGCACTTCATTCCTACCGGATTGAAGAGTGGAGCGAAGAGAAGAACCGGGACGTTTTCGGTCCTTGCAGCAATCCGAATGGCCACGGACATGATTACACCCTGGAAGTCATGGTGAAAGGAAAGCTTAACAGAGAATCCGGGATCGTCGTAAACATCACAGACATTGACAAAGTAGTGAAGTCCTTCGTCGCCGAACATCTAGATGGGAAATTTTTAAACAAAGAGAACGATCATTTCGAAGAGAATATACCTACGACCGAAAATATCGTCACTTATATTTGGAATTCTTTAGATGGAAAAATCGATCACTGCGAGCTTCACAAAATTCGTCTGCATGAAAACAACTTTTTATATTCCGAAAAGGAGGAAGAACAAATGGTCCGATTAACACGCAAGTATCATTTCTGTACCGCACACCGCCTGCATAGCGAGCAGCTGAGCAGCGAAGAAAATCGGGAGATCTTCGGAAAGTGCAACAACCCATATGGACACGGCCATAATTATTATTTGGAAGTCACCGTAAACGGGAAGCCTGATCCGGTAACCGGAATGATTGCAAATCTTGCAGACATTGATGAAGTGGTAGAGAAAGAAATCATGAAGAAATTCGATCATAAGCATCTTAACTTAGACACAGAAGAGTTTAAGCATTTGAATCCAACGTCTGAAAATGTAGCGGTTGTCATCTGGGATCTGTTGTCTCCGAAACTATCAAACCTGTATAAGATCGGTCTTTATGAAACGGAAAAGAATTACTTCGAATATTACGGACCTGAAGAGGATCTGCAGTATGGAGCATAAGGGACGGTTAACTGGAAAAACGATCGTGATCACAGGTTCCAGTAAAGGAATCGGCCGAGAAACGGCTTTCCTGCTTGAGAAAGAGGGAGCGAATCTAGTACTGGGAAGCAGGAGTAATCAAGAAGAAAGAAAAGGAAACCTGCTTGAAGTCCCTCTGGACGTGACGGATGAACAATCAATTCAAGATTTTGTCCGTAAGGCAATCGAGCATTTCGGCCGTATTGATGTACTTATCAACAGTGCCGGAGTAGGCGTGTTTGAAAGCATCCTTGATTCCTCTGTCGAAGAGTTTGATCAGATGATTTCAACCAATTTGCGCGGGTCATTTCTTACTTCTAAATATATCGGGAAACACATGGTGCAAGAGCGAAAAGGACATATTCTCAATTTAGTATCGATTGCCGGAACAACGGCGCTGCCCGGTTGCGGAGGATACTCCGCCTCAAAATTCGGCTTGCTTGGATTAACCAAGGTGATGCAGGCAGAACTGAGACAGCATGGAGTACAAGTAACAGCCGTGCTTCCAGGTGCCGTCAGCAGTAGCTTCTGGGAAAACATCGAGCCGAGACCGGATATGAGCGCAATGATTCCTGCTGAAGTTGTTGCCAAGCATTTGCTGGCATTGATCACTCAGCCGGATGGCGCATACGTCGATGAAATCACCATCATGCCGCCGCTCGGCATTCTTTAAGGGGGAGCGATATTGAGACGGCTGATTGATAAGGTATTTAAAGACTCAACAAAAAATAATAAGCCCCCGTCTCTTCCCTTGGAGCTGTCTTACAGAGAGGTGAACTACCGGACGAAAAGGGGTTTTCTCGCCAAGAAACTATGTCATTACGCAGGACTTGAAGCTGCAGCAGGCGATGAGATTTTCTATTCCTCACTATCATGTGCAGCATGTGAAGAAAATGATGAGGACCACGAGTTCTTCCTTTATTTAAGCGAGCTGATGTTGAAATGGGCAGATCAACGCCGGGATATCAGGGAACAAATCTTAAAGCTGGACGTCAAATCTGACCTTCAAAATGCGATGTTGAAAGCACATGAGATATATAAAAAGGACATTTTCACCACAATAGAACCCATTTCAGAGCAGAAACATCCGGAATGGGAGAAGTGGAAGGTGTACCGCGATGTCATCATGGCATCGACACAAGGGAAATTCCTTCTTATATCGGAACAGGAACTCAACGGTTTTAAAAAAGGCAGGGTGTTCTGTCAAGGAACGATTAAGAAGCTTGCCGACATACCGAGCTGCCGCCATCTGGCGAAAGACAGCCTTGAAGCGATGGGCTACAGTGATTCCACCATTATGAGCTGGCTCCTGGTATTGTCTGAAGCGATCACCAACACGATCAAGCACGGAGAAGAAGGAAAAATGACGCTGGTCGAAGATGAAGATCAAAACGAGATTCGCTTTATTATAGAGGACCGAGGGCCTGGATTTTCCCTCAAAGAACTGCCAAAGACGACCCTGCTCGCAGGCTACTCGACAAAGAAATCGATGGGACAGGGGTTCACACTGATGATGAAAATGTCGAAGCAGGTTTCCTTATATACAACATCAGAAGGTTCAACGATCATTTTGTCCTTCAATCGGGGGGAACCTTCAGGGAAATTAAATCAAACGGGATAGGAACCGAAGCCTATACCAGTTCTTATACAAAAAGGAGTGAACAAATGTGAAAACGATGGACCCGGATACTATCTTGAAAACCATTAAGCGAACGCTGAAAACGGCAAGACTATTCGATGTCTTCTGGGAGAGGTGGATTGTCCACGGATTGGACAAGGACGACTTGACAAAAGCCCGCGCCAACTTGAATTCACTTGAAGGATGGCAGAATACATGGGCAAAACTCGCGGAAGAAAAAGAAAGGAAAGCAGGAGAATTTGAGTCGCAGCGTAACTATACCGAGGCAGAAGAAGCCTATCGGCAAACGGCTCTCTATTACAACCTCAATTACTGGATCGATCCTAAGTATTCACGGGAAAAGATTCATTGGTATAAAAAATGCCTGCAATTCATGAATAAAGCAGACTCTTTATCAGACATTCCAACAACATACAAGACACTTGTACTTCAAGATCAAAGCTTCTGCTCAGGCAGAATCCGGGTCCCGGACAATCCACAAGGCGTCATCATCATCGTCAACCCAATCGACTCATCCAAAGAAGAACTCTATAAGTATGAAATGGAGTTTGTGCAGAAAGGGTTCATCACAATGAGTTTTGACGGGCCTGGTCAGGGAGAAACCTTCTTGCTGAATGATGTCATCGGAACAAGGGTGAGATGGGAAAGCTTCATACATCACCTCATCGATTTTGCAAGTGAGACATATGATCTTCCTGTCTATCTGTTCGGAACGAGCCTGGCTGCTTCCTGGGTGTTGTATGGAAGTTCGAATAAGAATGTGGCGAAAGCCGTTGTGGTCAGCCCGGCTGTGGAGTTGGAGCGGATGAATATGCCGGGGTATTTCATGAATCGCATGGAATGTTCCTGCATTGTCGATGACAAAAATGAAGAGGAAACAGAGAGATCCATCCCTAAATTCGACAGCATTAACTACCATGCTCCTGTGCTTGTCTTTTACGGAAAAAAGGACATGATGATCACTAATGAAGAATTTTCACGGTTATTTGATAATATATCTTCGGAAAAGCATCTTGTGGAGTATGAGCATGAAGGTCATGTATGCAATTACAAGTTAGATGAAATCCGTAAAACAACTATAGCCTGGTTTTCGGGAAAATTAACAATGAAAGAGGAACAGAGATGAAGGGTGAAAAAATAACTTTAAGAAGGCAATTTCTAATTAAAGTCCTATCATTATTATTAATCATTGCCATTGTATCAGGAATCGCGCAGCTTTACTTAATGAAGGATCAAATCAATAAACAATCCAACAGCCAAGCTGAAGCAGTTGCTAACACTGTCATGAGGGGCTTAGAACAGACTGACTTGGCAACTACCACGATTGAAAGTCAAATTGATTTAACGCTCGTTTCTCACTCCAAACATATCGGTACTCTATTAAAAGGAAAAAATGCGAGTGAGATTACAAAACAAGAATTATCTTCAATAAAAGAAGAATTAGGATTGGCAGGGATTTCGATCATTAAAGAAAATGCGGCTAAAGATGACTTTGTGGCAATTCAGTCCACTGAAGAGGAGGAAATCGGATTCAGCTTCAAGGAGTTTGGTTATTATGAAATCGGCCATCTTTTGATGGCAGGACAACTTCCTAAAGTACCGGGTGCAACATTTACAAACCCGTATACCCTTGTATTGCCCATTGCACAATCGGCTTCCCATGCTGATAAAGCGAAGTTTTTCAAATACGCATACTTTTATGAGGAAGGAACTGATTTTATTATCAATCCTTTTATTGAGGCAAATGAAGTTAATCAATACTTAGAAAATGTGGGGCCGGAAACTGAAATTAAAGAACTGGTAAAGGACGGTGAATTTGTTCAGGAGATCGCTGTGTTAAATCCTAAAGTGTTCGCCGATCCTACTCTAGCAGAACAAATCTATCCACCTCTCAAGCAAGTAGAGGCAGGGAACTTCACATACGGAACGTTCAATGACAAGAAAATGCTGGCAGGTTCAAGTATTGAGACTGCAACTTTTATCGAAAGTGTCAAAGGAAAGAAGCTGTACAAAATGTTCATCCCATTAGACGAAAACCGCGTCATCTACATCGCACTCGACTACGAAAAAATGAGCGGACCGCTATACCGTCACTCGATCATTTTAATCGTCTCAGGTCTTGCGTCTCTTGTCGTGCTATTCCTGTTAACAGCAAGGTTCTTCAATCGAATCTATGAGAACCTGCAAAAAATCAAAACACAGATTACTTCTTTGGAAGAAGGAGATTTGACGGTTAAGAGCTCGATCAAAGATGGAAGTGAGCTTGAAGTGTTATCAGAAAGCACCAACCGGATGGTGGATAAATTGAACACACTTGTAACAGATACGCATGAACAAGCAATTAAAGCACAGCGTCTGTCCGTATTGCTTGAATCGGAAGCGTCTGAATCCGTTAAAAAAATGTACACTCTCTCCACGGAAGCGACAATTAAGTCGAGGGAGCAGTTGAATGAAATCACAGCGTTCCTGGATGAGATAGCAGCTTCATTGCTTATTCTCCCGAATGCAGGAGGCACTGAAGAAATTCTCGAAAGGGTAGACGCTCTGAAACAAATCGCCAAAGACCGCACGGCTGCCACTACTGATACAACGATTACTTTATCCGATCTTGTACAGTCCCTGCATGAACAGGCAAGTGAGCTCTCGGATATATCTAACTCGCTGCTTGATTATATGGGCAAATTTAAATTATAAGGGGGAGATCCAGATGAACGAATTGATCATTACAGTAGAAGTGAAAGAGTCGACTGCAATACTAAAGCTTTATGGGATATTGGACATCTCGACCAATGCCTCCATTGAGCCCTATCTTGAGAAAATGGGGGATATCGAAGTGTTGGTGTTTGATTTCAGCGGACTTGATTTCATCGATTCGACCGGGATCGGCTCCATTATGAATGCAATTTACCTATCGGAGGAGAAGCACTTTATCGTACGTCTGCAGGGTGTGAATGACTTGACTCATCAGGTGTTTGAAATGGTGGGACTATATCAGATCCTGGATGCCATGCAAGGGGAGGTCATCTGATTGTTTATGGATAAACTATCAATCTCCCATGATAAAAATGAACATACGAAAGAAGACCGGACGTTTCAGCGTGAAATCAACCTGGCCAGAAATATTCAATCTACGCTTCTGAATGGAGACATCCCATCTATTCAAGGTGGGGAAGTCATCGGGTCGACCCTCCCTGCAAGACTGATTGGCGGCGATTATTATGACTTCTATCCTCTTCTGAACGGGAAAATCAGGATTGTGATAGGTGACGTCATGGGAAAGGGAATCCCGGCTGCGATGCTGATGATTTTGACTCGCGGAGCTTTCAGGAGTGCAGCAGAAAGCACGAAAGGACCGGGTGATAATCTGACTGCGATGAATCAAGCTATATACAAGGACCTGCGTGCCCTGAAATCATTCGTAACACTTTTCTGTGCAGACTGGGATCCTAACACCGGCATGCTCACGTATGCGAATGCAGGACACAACCTTCCATTACGTGTGAACGGAAAGACCAAAGAAGTGACAGAGCTTCCGAAAGCAAAAGGAATCATGGTCGGCGGTCTTCCGAATCAAGTCTACCAGGAAGAATCTATTAAACTTGAAGAAAATGACACGATTTTCTTCTACACAGACGGGATTGTCGAAGCGCAAAATGAACGTAACGAACAGTACCAATTGGAACGATTAGTCGAAACACTATCTTCCAACCAAGAAAAAGCTGCAGGAGAATTGGAATCAAGTGTAATGGAGTCGATCCATCGATTTACCGAAGGGGCTCCGCAGAAAGATGACATCACGATGGTGATATTAAAGGTAACGGATGAAAAATCAGATATCTCAAGTTTGAATTCACCTGTATTAAACATGTAGACGGAGGTGATCACATGCAGAAGATTGTTTCAAAAGGAAAGGACATTAACGAAGCGATTTCCATCGGATTAGAACTTCTAGACGCAACCAAGCAGGAAGTGAACATTGAAATCGTCCAGCAGGAATCAAGAGGATTTATGGGTATTCTCGGCAAGCAGGCGGTGGTAAAGCTTACAAAACTTGATGCAACTTCGAAGGAAGCCGCCGGTACTGATCTTGATGTGGCAGCTGCTCTTGAGAAAATAATGGATGACCCGGAAGCTGGAACCGAAACGGAACGGGAGATGGAGAAAACACCTGTCTTCGATACGCTGGCAGGAAAAGTATGGGTGGAAAATGGCCGCATTCAATGCAAGGCATCACCTGCTCATTTTCCAATGGTCACCATAGGAGAGAATATCCAATTATTCAAGAACAACACGCTCGTCAAGGAAAAGACAATTATTGTCTCAGAACTGGACATCTATGAAATCAAGCTGAAAAACGAGGAAAAAGAAACCCGTTGGTCGGTCAAAATGGACAGTCAAAAATTACGGGTGGAAGTTAAGGTTGAACCTGGATATAAGATTACAAGATCCATCACGGACATTGAACCGGATACCCACATTGAACTGAAGATGGAAGAAAAGAAAGAAGTTCATAATACGCTGCACTATTCAGATCTGATGAATAAGCTTGAGACTCTGCGCGTTATCCACGGATTTCATCAGGATGAAATGGTCCGGGCGACGCAAACAGAAGAGGCTGGATCTTTCGTTATCGCGGAAGGAATCAAAGCAAAACCCGGAAAAGACGGATGGGTTGAATTAAAGGTAAATGTGGACGATATAAATGAAGGACCGAAAGAAACGAAAGACGGACGCGTCGATTTCCGTGAAACAAAGACCCTGCCAACTGTAGAGCGCGGGCAAGTAGTAGCCGTCGTTCATCCTCCCATACCAGGAAAGATGGGGTATACGGTCACCAATGAACCACTGCCGGCGAAACAGACACATCCCGTCGTCCTCCGTGCAGGAAACGGTATCTCGTTAGTGGACGATAAAGTAGTAGCTACGGAGTCCGGGCGCCCGCTTGTGGAGGAGAGAGGCAGACTTGTCAAATTAGCGATTCTGCCGAAGCTAATCCATGAAGGGAATGTTGACCTTGCATCCGGAAACATTCACTTCAAAGGGGACGTTGAAATCTTCGGTGAAGTAGGAGAAAGAATGCTCGTCGAAGCCGAAGGGGATGTCACTGTCCATAAAACGGTCACGAATGCAGCTGTAACTTCATCAGGCGCCGTCGTCACGTACGGCAATATCATCAGCTCCGAAATGTCTGCGGGGAAAAGCAACCTGTTAATAGTAGAGTTAGGACATTTGCTGGGCAATCTTCACCGTGATATAGAAAGGATCATTGCCGTCATTCAGCAGCTGACCCTGTCACCTGCGTTCAAATCAAGTGACTTTTCACGCGGCGGACTTCAGCCTCTTATCCGAATTTTGCTGGAAAAGAAATTTAAAGATTTCCAGACACATGCCAAGAAGTATGTGGAAGTCGTCAGAAAAGGAGAAGAATTCCTGCCAGATGATGACTGGAGGCAAGTCAGTGTATCACTGACCCACTTGTTTCTATCGTTGACCAATGAAGTAACATCGCTTGATAGAATTAAAGAACTGGCTGTGAAAATGAAGGAATTACACGAATTGAGCCTGATCCCTGTCGAACCCGATTCCTATATCACAATCCCCAATGCTCTGAACAGCAAAATCTACTGCAGCGGCAATATCCTGATATTGGGGCAAGGAAGCATCAATACCAAGATCCACGCAGGAGGAAAGCTGAAAGTCAGCGGCATAATCCGTGGAGGTGAAGTGTACGGTAGACTGGGAGTGGAAATCCACGAGGTTGGAGCAGAAAGTGGAACATCAACGCTGATTTCCGTGCCCGCCGACCAAACTATTTCCATTCAAAAAGCAATGGAAGGCACTGTCATACGAGTCGGCAGCACAAAACACACTTTTGATCAAACAACATACGGCGTCCGTGCGCGCTTGGACTCCGATGGAAAACTCATACTAAATTAACTAGTTGTTGGAGGAATGAACTATGATTAGATTTTCGACAGAAGAAGAGAATGAGAATCTAGAAGTGAAAATCGAAGGGGACCTTGACATCGACAGCACCGAAATCATCGACGAACAGCTCCTCCCGCTCATGGGAAAATACAAAAAAGTAGATGTGAACTTTGCGCAAGTCCCTTTCGTTGACTCATCAGGCATGGGACTTCTGCTAAATATGGTCCGGTCCCTCGGTGAAAAAGGAACAGTAGTCACCATCTCCCACATCCGAAAAGAAGTGCGGGATGTATTCGAACTCCTGCAAATCCCTGATATTCTGGGTGAAGGTGTAGTTATCTGATTTTAGAGGCACCGGAATTTAAACAAACGTTTGATTAAGATAGGGAATCCCAATGAAGACGAGGTTTCCCGGACTTAAACAAACGTTTGTTTTACTTTTGAGGGACGTGATTTTCACTCGTAATGGTGCAAACCA
Organism: Mangrovibacillus sp. Mu-81; assembly: GCF_036867415.1. Taxonomy (NCBI): domain Bacteria; kingdom Bacillati; phylum Bacillota; class Bacilli; order Caryophanales; family Bacillaceae; genus Mangrovibacillus; species Mangrovibacillus sp. Mu-81. Next base: position 250,084 of record NZ_JBAJHU010000002.1, on the reverse strand, counting down.
ATCTACTTTCATATAAAATGAAAAAGATACATAGGTTAGATTAGGACATGTTGCCGGCAGCCCTCCCAGGACTGCCGATCGGCAAATAAAGAATAAGAGGGGTAACGACTATGAAAACGGCAATTGTAACGGATAGCACAGCCTACATCCCGAAAGAATTGCGCGATTCTTTACACATACACATGATCCCGCTCAGCGTCATCCTCGGCGGCGAAACATACAGGGAAGAAATCGACATCACGGCAAACGACTTCTACGAAGAAGTAGTCACACAAGACAAGCTTCCCACCACATCGCAGCCCCCGGTAGGCGAATTCGCAGAGATGTTTGAAAAATTGGCTCGTGACTATGACGAGGTGATTTCGATTCATTTATCAAGCGGCATCAGCGGCACCTACCAGGGAGCGGGACAGGCTGAGGGAATGGTCGAGGGAATCAAAGTCTATCCTTATGATTCAGAAATCAGTTGTATGGTCCAGGGATTCTACGCGCTTGAGGCGGCCAAGCTTGCTCGTGAAGGAAAAGGCGCGGAAGAAATCATTCAGGTGTTGGATGAAATGAAAAAGTCCGTCCAGGCATACTTCATGGTTGACGACCTCGCGCACCTGCAGCGCGGCGGCCGGTTATCACAGGCACAGGCAATCATTGGCAGTCTTTTGCAGGTAAAGCCTTTGCTGCATTTTGTGGATAAGGTGATCGTGCCGTTTGAGAAGATTCGTACTCGGAAGAAGGCATTGAAACGGATAGAAGGGTTGCTTGATGACGCCGTGAAGGATGGCGGGGCGTATCGGGCTTCGATCATACATGCAAACCGCGAAGGTGAAGCGGTGGAGTGGATGAAGGAGCTTTCTGAGAAATATCCGAATGTAGAGTTTGATGTGAGTTATTTTGGTCCGGTGATCGGGACTCATTTGGGTGAGGGTTCGATGGGGCTGGGCTGGGCTAGGAAGATGACATAATTGTGGTTGTGGGTCAGGTGCTTTGGTGCCTGGCTTTTTTTAGTGAATATTTAGTGGGGTGCCAGGAACAAAAGGCTGTGTTTGTGCCAGGAACAAATGGACCGAATTGTGCCAGGAACAATAGAGCTTGTTTGTGCCAGGAACAAATCACCCGACTTGTGCCAGGAACAAAACAGCCATTCTGTTCCTGGTACAAGTTATTTCAAGAAAAAGCAGGGGAATTAAAAAGTTTGTCGAATGAAGTTATTATTCCAGTAAAAATAGAAAGGAAGATTCAATGGGAAGACAACCTCGAATTTGGTATCCTGGTGCAATTTATCATATTACTGCCAGAGGGAATAGAAAAAATAATGTTTTTAGGGACAGCAAAGATTACCATCATTACTTTTCACTTCTATTAAGAGCTAAACTTCGAACACCATTCATCTTACACTCTTTTTGTCTCATGCCTAACCATATCCACTTAGTGATCGAAACCATCAACCACTCCCCCACCGAGATCATTCATTATATTCACTCCATTTACGCAAGATACTTCAATAGAAAGTACAATTATGTTGGTCATGTATTTCAGGATAGATACTATTCTAAGGTGATAAAAAACATGAAGCAGCTGCTGGATACAATCAGTTATGTCCACTTGAATCCTGTAAAGTCACGCAGTTCAAAGGCACCCGAAGATTACCGATGGAGTAATTACAAGACCTATATCACAAAGAATAACGATAAATTAACGGATAAGGAAAAGGTCTATCAAGCATTGGGTGAAAATCCACAACAAAAATATCAATTCTATGTAGAATCAAAATTGAGAATTAAAGATTGGGAGATACCGACTTGAAATTTTGTTTAGACTCCCTGGTGCCAGGCACATTTCCCTCAATTTGTTCCTGGCAGAAACCTCGCAGATTGTGCCAGGAACAAAAAACCCACTCTGTGCCAGGCACAGTCCCGCAATAAATAGAAAATACCATACCTTAAGGAGGTCTGCATTTGAGATTCAAACTACAAAACAATTACTTAGTACCTGAACATCTTCTTGAAAAGGACATATTTAAACTCCAAAAAATATCGAACATTGAATTACCACCTCCAGTCCCGCTCGATTCTAAGTTCCCTTACTCCACCCAACTCCAATCCTTCCTCACTGGCCGCGCTCTCCTGCTGGATGAACTACCCTTCGAACTCGAAATGATCCACATTCACTATACGAATGGTTACATCTCTTATCAAAAAGGAGTCGAAAACCACCAATGCCGACGCTGCGGCAACACCAAAAATCACCTATTAGCCGCCTTCCACTGCTTTCGCTGCAAAGAATCCTGCTCCTACTGCAGAAACTGCATCATGATGGGGAGGGTATCCGAGTGCACACCGCTGCTCACCTGGACCGGTCCATCGTCAATTACCGACTCAAAAACGTTATTCGACTGGCAGGGAACCCTGTCCCAAGCCCAGCAGGAAGCGTCCGATCGAGTAGTGGAAGCCGTTCGCAATCATGATGAATTATTAGTCTGGGCCGTCTGCGGCGCCGGAAAAACTGAAGTCCTATTCCAAGGGATTCACCATGCGTTCACTCAAAATAAACGAGTGTGTATCGCTGCACCAAGGACCGACGTCATCCTCGAACTTTCCCCGCGCCTCCAAAAAGTCTTACCAAAAACCTCCATCACCACCCTGTATGGCGGCTCAGAAGACCGCCACAGTTACGGGCAACTCGTGCTTTCAACGACCCATCAACTCTACCGCTATCAACATGCCTTTGATCTCATGATCATCGATGAAGTCGATGCTTTCCCCTATTCGTATGATTCTTCCCTCCAATTTGCGGTAAACAAGGCACGCAAGCCCCAGTCGGCAGTGGTCCGTTTGACAGCGACTCCCGATACGAAAACACAGGGAAGGTGTTACTCGGGAAAACAACATCATGTCCGTATTCCAGCACGTTTTCACCGGCATCCGATTCCTTCCCCGCGCTTTGCCTGGTGCGGCAATTGGGACAAGGCATTCAAGAAGAACCGGATTCCCTCTCCACTCAAAAAATGGACGATGAAGAGGCTGCATCAAAGCAAACAGACCCTCATTTTCTTCCCGTCCGTACAGGCAATGGAAAACGCATTGCCGCTGTTTCAGGAACTGGATCCGTCAATACAATCCGTCCACGCAGAAGACCCCGACAGAAAAGAGAAAGTTCAAAAGCTGAGAGACAATGAAACTCCGGTCCTGCTCACGACCACGATTTTAGAAAGAGGGGTCACCATCCCGAATATCGATGTCGCCGTTTTGGGTGCCGAGGAGAAGATTTTTACCGAAAGTGCCCTCGTCCAGATTGCCGGGAGGGCGGGCAGGAGTGCCGAGTTTCCGAAGGGGGACGTCGTGTATTTTCATTACGGACGAACGAGGGAAATGATCAATGCCCTTCAGCACATATTCATGATGAACAGAGAAGCACGAAAGAGGGGGTTAATCGATGAGTGATCTCTGTCTGTACTGCGGGAATCCGATTAAGGAAGTGATCTCATGGAAAGGATTTTTTTACAGTGAGCCACAGTATCTTTGTGAAGATTGTCAAAAGGGATTGCAAGCCATAGAGGGAAAAAGGTGTTCATGCTGCTCCCGTTCACTTGAGAAACTTCCCGAAGAACTGATGAAAGGGGGAGTGTGTCTGGACTGTTTTCGCTGGGAACAAAATCCAAAATGGACAGGCATCCTCCAACATAACACTTCCCTCTTCGAATACAATGACTTCCTCAAAGAATACCTCGCACGCTACAAATACCGGGGTGATCACATGCTGGCAAAAGTATTCAGGTTTCAACTTGCAACTTGTCTCAAAAACAATAACTACGACCACATCATCCCTATCCCGCTCAGCGAAGAACGCCAATATGAACGCGGGTTCAATCAATCTGCAGCACTTTTAGAAGAAGCACAAATCTTACATTCCCATCTGCTATCAAGATCCCATTCCGAAAAACAATCCAAAAAATCCCGGCGCGACAGGCTACAGCAGAAGCAAATCTTCACGCTAATCGAAAAAGACTTCAACGGCCAATCCATCCTTCTCTTCGATGACATCTACACGACGGGAACAACTCTGAGACATGCAGCCAAACTTTTGAAGGAAGCCGGTGCCGAACAAGTCACATCGTTCACGCTCGCCCGCGGCTAAAAGATTTCTTGTTTCCTCCGATATAAAGGGTAAGAATGAGTACCATCAGGAGGAAGATCAAGATGTCAGATATCATGAATTGTCCACGCTGTAATGCGTTGTTTATGAAAAATAAAATCCGGGAAGTATGTGAAAACTGTTTTAAAGAAGAAGAAACCATGTATGATACGGTGTATCGATTTTTGAAAAAGAGAGAAAACCGGGCCGCGACGATGGAAACCGTGATAAATACGACTGGAGTAGAAGAAGAATTATTGTACAAATGGGTGAAAAAGGGTCGCATCCAGACGAAACTTTTTCCCAACCTGGGTTATCCGTGTGATAAATGCGGGAAAATCATTACCAGCGGCAAGCTTTGTCAGGAATGCAGTGATGGGTTGAAAAAGGATTTGAAGCAGTTCGAGGCGAACAATGAATGGAAAGAGAAGTTGAATACGCAGCGGACCTATTACACAATGCGTGACAAGTGAACCAGATCATAATTAGGAAGAACTAACCAGTGAAGATCACTAAACATTGAAGTGTTCTATCCGATATACTTAAATAGAGACACTTTGAACGTGATGAAAGCGAGGGAAACAATATGAAGATCAATAATATTGGGAACCAGAATATCAATCCGTACCAGCGCAATATGAACAAGCTGGATTCAGCGGCGAAGTCCGGGAAAGCGCCTTCTGATAAAATCGAGATTTCGTCCACTGCCAAGGAAATGCAGGAGACGTCAAAGCTCATGAAGGAACGCCAGGCGAAGGTGGAGGCATTGAAGGATCAGGTACAGAACGGAAATTATACGATCGATCCGAAAGCCATCGCACAAGGATTAAAGAATTTCTATCAAAGCTAGGGGAGAGCAAGCATGTCCGCATCTGCATTAGTCGCAACGCTTGGAAAACTATATAAGCTGAATAAAAGTTTGTTCGACCTTTCCGCAAAGAAGACCGATGTAATCAAAAGCGGCGATATGGAAGGGCTTGATCATCTGTTGAAAGACGAGCAGAAGCATATTACTGCCATCAACATGGTCGAAAACGAACGCCAGCGGGAATCAGCCGATTATTTGAAAACCATGGATCTGCTGACGGAAGAGCCGCCTACCCTATCACAATGCATCGAGTACAGCCCGCCAGGAGATCAAGAAGTGCTTCGGGACTGGCAAATACAATTGACAGATCTGGTTTCTCAGTTGAAGGAACGGAATGAGCTGAATCAGAAGCTGATCTATCAATCTCTTCAATTTGTGAATATGAATCTATCCGCGATGCAGCCGCAGGACCAGCAATCGACTTACGGTCGTCCGAACGGCGAAAAAAAAGCACCGGCACAGCGATCAATCTTTGATTCGCAAGCCTAATTTTCTGAAACGGAGGCACCACCATGCGATCTACTTTCCACGGCCTTGAAACCGCCAAGCGCGGCATGTACACACAGCAAGGCGCCCTATATACAACAGGCCACAATATTTCCAACGCCAACACACCGGGCTACAGCCGTCAGCGTGTGAACTTTGAACAGACAACTCCATATCCGGCTCCTTCGATGAACCGTCCTGATATTCCCGGTCAAATGGGAACTGGTGTTGAGGCAGGGTCCATTCAGCGTGTGCGTGATTCGTTCCTGGATGTTCAATACCGCGGTGAAAATAACAAGCTTGGCTATTGGGAATCGAAAATGGAAGCGATGAAGAAAATGGAGGAAGTCATGAACGAACCATCAGAGTCAGGCTTGTCCAAGACGATGGACATGTTCTGGCAGTCGCTCCAGGATCTTGCGGTGAACCCGACGAACGCAGGTGCACGTTCCGTTGTCCGCGAACGCGGAATTGCAGTGGCGAATACATTCAATTACTTGTCCACGTCACTGACAGGTGTGCGCGGTGATTTAAAAAATGAACTTTCCGTTACTGAAAAACAAATAAATTCACTGACTAGCCAAATCGATAAAATCAACAAACAGATCGCCGATGTCGAGCCTCATGGCTATTTACCGAACGACCTGTATGATGAGCGAGACCGCTTAATCGACGAATTATCGTCACATGTTTCCATCCAGACAAGCTATCAATCAAGCGGCGGAGCAGCTTCTCCGATTGCAGAAGGTCAGGTGACCGTCAACCTGGTCGGCAAGGACGGCAATTTTGCCGTGAATCTTGTTGGGAAAAGCGGAGCGAACGAACTGAAGCTTTCCATGGAAGGGCCGCAGGATACGGTCGATACTGTCACGATCGGGAGCCAGACTCTCGATGTGAATGACTTCCTATCCCAAGGTGAAGGGAAATTAAGAGCACTCATCGATACATACGGCTACTCTGACAAGAACGGTGCAGCACAAGGCTCTTACATTACGATGCTGAACGAACTCGACAACATGGCGTATGAATTCGCGAAAGCCTTTAATGAACAGCATCAGGAAGGAGTATCGCCAGCGGAAATGGAAGATCCGTCCGTTGAAACACCGAAGTTCTTCCAGGATGCTGCCGATGCTTCTGCAGACTTGGATAACGTCGATAAAGCAGGATTTGCACAGCGCATGCAGATTGCGGATGAACTGAGCAACCTGGACATGATCGCTACTGCAAGTGCAGACAATCCTACACTTGGTGATTCGGCCAACGTCAGCGCGCTTGCTGATATCATCACGTCTGTCGAACTTTCATACGGTGAAAAACCGGCAACATTCAGAGCCCACTTTGAATCCGTCATCGGTGCCATGGCAGTAGAATCACAGGAATCTCTCAGACTAACCCAGAATTCCGGAGTCCTGAGGTCAGCGGTTGAAGAGCGCCGCATGTCCGTGAGCGGTGTCTCGCTCGATGAAGAAATGACGAATATGATCAAATTCCAGCACGCCTACAACGCCTCTGCGCGGATGATCACTCTCCAGGACGAAATGCTCGACAAGATTATCAACGGCATGGGAACCGTAGGAAGATAGGAAGGTGAATTGTAAATGCGCGTAACACAAAGCATGCTAACCAATAACTCAATGAGAAACCTCAGCTCCTCCTATGCACGCATGGGACAGTTGCAGGAACAGCTCGCCACCGGCAAAAAAATCACCAAACCTTCCGACGATCCGGTCGTCGCGATGAAAGGGATGTTCTACCGTTCCAACTTGACGAGCATCGAACAGTATAAGCGGAATCTTTCCGAGCTGTACCTGTGGATGGACAACTCCGAAGCAGGAATCGACCAGGCGAATCAAGGCTTGCAGCGGGTCCGTGAACTGACGCTTCAAGGAATGAACGGAACATTAAGTGAAGAAGACAAAAAAGCCGTCGCTGTAGAAATTGAACAGATCAAGAAGGACCTGGTAGGAGTTGCCGAAACGAAGGTGGCCGGCCGCTATATTTTTCATGGAACCGACATAGGGAATTCTCCTATCAAAGACGGAACTCCAGCAGACGGCAGTGCACCGCAAGTAGCAGATAACCTGACTAGTGCAGTGATTGGTTCTTATAATGTAGAAGTTTCACAGGGAGTTTCTTTAAAGGCAAATGTGAATCCGGGCAACGTATTCAGCCAAGAGCTTTTTGACACGGTCCATAACATTCAAAAAGCCTTGGAATCAGGAGACACTGATGCCCTTGATACTGAATTAGGGAACCTGGACGATGTCATGAAAACCCTGTCGGCGGAGCGCTCCGAACTCGGCGCCCGCTACAACCGCCTGGAAATGATCGACGACCGTTTAGGACAGCAGGAAGTAGTGGCGAACCGCATCCTTTCCGACAATGAAGATGCAGACATCGAACGAGTCATCACCTACCTTAAGACCCAGGAAAGTGTCCACCGTGCGGCACTTGGTGTAGGCGCAAGAATCATTCAGCCAACATTAATGGACTTTTTAAGATAAAAAAAAGCAAGGGGACCAACCCTTTAAGGTGTTTAGTCACCTTAAAGGCGGTCTCCTTTTTTAGTAGAGGTGAAAGGATATGAACTTTCCGCAAATACGATTGCAATCCACACCACCATCCATCGGGATCAAAACGACTCCCGGAAAACTAGAAGTCGAAACACCCCCGCCGGCACTGGACATCCAGCAGCCGAAAGCGAAGATGGAAATTGAACTTAGACCATCGAAGCTGACGATTGACCAAACCGAAGCAAGAGCAGACATGGATTTGAAATCAGTGCGCAGACGAATCGAAGACTTTGCGAGGCAGGGACATGAGGATTGGCTGACCTGCCTCGCCCGGATGGCACAGGACGGGGATGAACTGATGAGGATCGAAAACGGCGGAAACGCTATTGCCGAGCAGGCAAAACGAAACAGTGAAGACCCGATCTATGACTTCAACATCGGCTGGATCCCCTCAGCCGGGAGCGTAAAGATACAATACGATCCCGGTGACGTGAACGTGAATTTTGAGCCGCAGAAAGTCATCAACAATACACAGATAGTGAAGCCGAACATCAACATATCGAAAGCACAAGTGGATATCAGCCTTCAAAAATATGCCGATTTACAAATTGATTTTGTGAATTTAAAACATGTCGGAATTAATTACGAACAGGAAATCTAAATAAAAGGGATGAGAACATGAAGATAAAAACGAAATACCATGGAGAGATTGACGTCAAAGAGGACGGTGTATTGAATTTTGAGCAGGGAATCCCCGGATTTGCCGTTGAGAAAAAATTCGTCCTGCTTCCTCTGCCGGAAAATGACTTGTTTCATATCCTGCAATCGGTTTCCACCCCCCAGCTCGGATTCGTGGTGACCGATCCGTTTCTATTCACGAAAGAGTTTGACTTCGAACTAGATCAAGGCAGCGTTGATACACTGGGATTCACTGACGAGAAAAATGTAAAAGTACTGACCATCCTTACAATGAAGGAAACCCTTCATGACTCGACTGCCAACCTGCAAGCTCCGATCGTGATCAATCTGGCAAACAACAAAGCCAAACAAGTGATCCTGAATGATTCGAACTATCAAACAAAACATCTGCTCTTTGCTCAACCAGAGCAAGCTGGTAAGGAGTGAGACGATGCTGGTATTAACGAGAAAAACCGGAGAAGCCATTCAAATAGGTGAAGATATCGAAATCAGTGTGGTATCGGTAAAAGGAGATCAGGTAAAGCTCGGCATCAATGCGCCGAAGAACTTCGAAATCCACCGAAAAGAAATCTACCTGACCATCCAGGAAGAAAACGCCGATGCCTCCAAAGGAATCGACAACCTCTTCAACATTTTGCCGAAAAAACAATAATTTTTTCGAGTAACCTATTAAACACTGGTAAAATCGACCGATATTAACCATGTAAGCAAGGAAGAAAAGGGCGGCCGACCTTTCTGTTCTTTGTAAACCAAATACTAAACAGTTCACAAGGATGTGGACTTACTTTCAAGGAGGAAATTATTGTTATGAGAATTAATCATAATATTGCGGCTCTTAATACTTATCGTCAGTTGAACAGTGCAGCTGCTGGACAATCAAAATCTATGGAGAAGTTATCTTCTGGTCTTCGTATTAACCGTGCTGGAGATGACGCAGCTGGTTTAGCGATCTCTGAAAAAATGCGTGGACAGATTCGTGGGTTGGATATGGCTTCTAAGAATGCTCAAGATGGTATTTCTTTAATTCAAACTGCTGAAGGTGCTTTGAACGAAACACATAGTATCTTACAACGGATGCGTGAACTATCTGTTCAATCAGCGAATGATACAAATACTGCTGATGATCGTGCAGAGATTCAAAAAGAAATTGACCAGCTTACAAATGAAGTTGATCGTATAGGAAACACTACAGAATTCAACACGAAGAAGTTATTGAACGGTTCTGCAAATGTTGGCACGTCTTTCTCAGTTGGTACGGCTGTAGATACTGCTAAAATTACTAATATTACTGGTACTGGTGAAACTCAAGTTGGTGGCCAGGTTGCAATTACTGCTGCAACAGCTGCAACTTCAGATGTTGTGGCAACAAGTTCAACTGGTGGATTTACATCAGCTACAGCTACATTCTCAGGTTTATCTGAAATTGTTGTTAATGGAACTAAATTCTCATTTAATTCTACTGATACTGTTCAAGATGCTATTGATCAAATTAATAATGCAAATGTTGGAGCAACAGTAGCATTAAATACATCAGACGAGTTAGAGTTTACTTCAACAAATAAGGGCTCAGCAACAGATATGACAATTGCAGTTGGAGGAACTGCAGGGGATTTCACTGGAATGGGAACACAAACTGAAGGTGTAGATGCATCCTTAACTATAACAGGTACTCCTGTATACACAGCAGAAGGTAATCATATAACAATTATGGATGGTACTGCTGAAGGCTTATCTTTTGACTTAACTGCTGACTTAGTAGCTGCAGTAACAATTGATGTAGATTCAAACGGAACTTTGAATATGCAAATTGGTGCAAATGAAGGTCAAGAAATGAATATTGGTATTGCAGATATGCGAGCAGCTGCACTTGGAGTAGATCAATTAGATTTAACTTCGCAAAATGGGGCTAAGAATGCAATTACTACTATTGATGCTGCAATTAAGTCTGTTTCTAGTGAGCGTTCTAAACTAGGTGCATACCAAAACCGTTTAGATCATACTATCAACAACCTAGGAACATCTTCTGAAAACCTAACTGCAGCGGAATCTCGTATCCGTGACGTAGATTATGCTTTAGCTGCCTAGAGCAACAAGCACAGTCGTCCTGACTGGTAACGGTCAGAGATCATAATTGGGTGAATTGCTGGAAACCCCTTAGAGCTTTTCTTGCCACAACGTAGTTGGAAACGACAAGCGTGATGGCTTGATAAAAGGAAAGATTGGGCAATCAGCAGCCAAGCTCCTGTCTTGAAAAAGTGGAGAAGGTTCAACGACTAGGATAGACCATCTAAGGCGAAAGCTATGGTGATGAAATCCGTAGGTGAAACAATGGTCATCAGCATTGTGAATCCGAAGTGCCCAACCCCTACTGGAAACCAGAGGGTGAAGATATAGTCTAGTCATTTATGAAAGTAAATGTTCGCACGATGGCGAAAGAAATGATGAACCAAACAAAGAATTCTATTCTTTCTCAAGCTGCTCAAGCTATGCTAGCTCAAGCAAACCAGCAGCCTCAAGGAGTTTTACAACTTCTTCGTTAATAATAGATAATTTTTAAAGGGACTCTAGTTCTGCTAGGGTCTCTTTTACTATAATATGGTATTTTCAGACTAAATCTTAGGCTCTTTTCGCATACTTTGTTGCTTTACACACAAGAAAATACCGGAACTTGGGTATTTTCGGATCGTATGTCCATAATTTATTTAAGCTTGAGTTCGAAAAGAGCACGGGCGCACACTTCATTCGAACGCCTAGATAATGGACGTAAAGCAACAATCTTTTAGGAAACAGCCAAATCTTATAATGAATGGTAGGTAGTTACACATGGCACTATTCAATGATATTAAAATAAGAAAATTAGATCAGGAAGGATTTTACAAAGGGAAGAATTATAATCATCAAGGAATAAATATTGAATTTATTTTACAGCAAATTGATCCTTGGAAAAATGATTTGAGTGGTTATAAATGGTCAATTGTTGTTTTTAACAGTTCTTTTTCACTACCACTAGGAGCAAATATATTAGCAGGAGATAGAGTTAATTGGATTTTTAAACAATTAGAAAAAACTTATCCGAATTATAAAGATAATCATTCAATTGCAATTTTCATTCATGAGAAATCACTTGAGCTAATTGACAATCTTGGTAAATAAAATGGTAATGGAAAGTTACGAAGATCAGAAAAAATTTCTCAAAGAACAGGTGGAGTGGTGTAAGGACCAAGGTCGTATTTTAGGATCAATGGACAGAGAACTTCATGAAATGAGAACAATCGTTGTTTATGTCCTCGAACATGTACTTACTCCTATAGAAGTTAATGAGTTGAATAGTCGTTTAAATAATTTGAAAATGAAAGTTCATTCTTTAGAACAGCAGTTGCAATCTTTTGTCCATTAGAACAAGAAAGGGGTGTTTTCCATGGATATAGCATTGATATCAATGGAAGCGGAGTGTGGATTTCCACTTCGGTATTCGTTTCTTAGACATCTCATCAATGCCCATATAAGAAGTTTCACACGCAATTCTTAAATCAATCCCGACTAAGGAACTAAGGGGTGGTGTTAATTAGCAGCTAAGTTTGTGTATGAAAACTTTATAGAAGCTTACTCAGCGTATTTTGTTATTGAAACGTTAGTATACTCTTTCTTCTAACTGAATCTAAACTTTCCCCAAACTCTTCCGATATAACCCATATACCCCTCAAGGAGGATCAACCAATGATTGAAAAAGTGACAGGCAGTATCCCAAACACACAATCATTTATCAAACTGGAAAACAATCAAAATGAAGCAGTAAAATACATCCAGGGACAGGAACGGCAGCAAGAAGAGAACACCAACAAAGAACCTGTCACGAAAGAAAAAATGCAAGATGTCGTTCAGGGGATGAATGAGTTTTTGCATGCTTCGAATACACACCTCAAATTTGAATTTCATGAGAAATTGCAAGAATACTATGTAACGATTGTAGATGAGCAGACTAAAGAAGTAGTAAGGGAGATCCCTGCAAAGAAGATCCTCGATATGTACGCAGCGATGACTGAATTTGTGGGATTGATGGTAGATAAAAAGATTTAAAGGAAGGTGATTCCTGATGGCAGATATGCGAATTGGCGGGCTTGCCAGTGGTATGGACACCGATCAGATCATAAAGGATTTAATGAAAGCGGAGCGTATTCCCCTTGATAAAATAGAGCAGAAGAAGCAGTATCTCGAGTGGCAGCGTGATGATTACCGGGATATGAATAAAATGATGTTTGATTTCAGTAATTTGATTTTCGATGGCGTCATGAAGCAAGGTACATATACACAGAAATCTGTCTCGATTTCGGACCCGAATGAAGTTTCGGTGAAGAATATAAATGCTACCGGTGATTTTTCCGGGACGATTAAGGTGGAATCATTAGCCACTGCGGCAACGATGTATAGCTCAGCGGCGATTACTCAGTCTGACGGCAGCGCGTTTAACCCGAAGAAGAAACTGAGTGAGTCTTTCGGTTTGACCGGCGAACAATCGATCAAGGTCAGGGCCATTCAGGAAGACGGTACGATGGCAGCTGATTTCACGGAAATAAAGTTTGACCCGGCAGAAGAAAGCCTGGAGAGTCTCATTTCGAAAATAAACGACCAGACCGGTGTCACCATGTTCTATGATTCACATACGAAACAGATGTCTGTGATGAGTCAGAACACAGGAAGCAACGATACGGGAGCAGAGATTGAACTTCAAGGCACGTTGTTCAGCACACATTTGAAACTTGATGGAGATAATGACGCAGCTTCAACTGCAGGAAGAGGTTCCGTTGGTGAGAACGCTGTTTTTACCTATAACGGAATGCAAACGGAACGCGCGTCCAATACATTTACCATCAACGGGTTCGAATTGACGCTGAAAAATGCTTCGAATACCAATGTGTCGTTCAGTTCACAGCCTGACACTGACAAAATCCTTGAAAAAATCGTCAAATTCGTAGACGAATACAATAAATTGATTGAAAAGGTAAACGGGGAACTCAACGAAAAGAATTACCGGGATTTCAAGCCTTTGACGGCTGAACAAAAAGAGGCGATGGAAGAGAAGGAAATTGAACTTTGGGAAGAGAAGGCACGCAGCGGGACTCTTCGCAACGATTCGGTTCTTTCCTCTGCTATGAATAAGATGAGGGTGGACCTTTACACACCGGTATCCGGCGGGACATCGGGAACGGACCAGTTATCTCAAATCGGGATCAAGACCTCCAGCAACTATCTGGAAAGAGGGAAATTGATCATCGATGAAGCCAAGCTCCGGGAAGCGATTTCGAAGGATCCGAACGCCATCTATGAAATTTTCGCGAAAGACGGTGCGACATCCGGTGAACAGGGAATCGCCCGCCGTCTGCGTGACACTTTGAAAGATACGATGGACAGTGTCGAGAAGAAGGCAGGGAAAACCTCAAGCACGAATAATACTTTCTCATTGGGACGCCTGTTGAACAATATGGACAATCAGATCGACCGGTTCGAGGACCGCATGATTCAAGTCGAGGACCGCTACTGGCGTCAGTTCACTGCCATGGAGCAAGCGATTCAGCGGTCCAATCAGCAATCCATGTACCTTATGCAGCAATTCGGCGGGGGCATGTGATTTTTGATAAAAGCAGTACAAAAGGCAGTACAAAAGGAGTGTCAATATGGCCATCAACAACCCGTATGCAGCATATCAGAACAACTCGGTGACCACTGCGTCGCCCGGTGAACTAACGCTTATGCTTTATAACGGAAGCCTGAAGTTTATTCATATCGCCAAAAAAGCCATTGAAGATAAAAATATTGAAATGAAGAATACCAACATTCAAAAAGCTCAGGCCATCGTCAGCGAACTGATGGTCACGCTCAATACAGACCTGGAAATCTCCCAGAAACTCATGTCACTCTATGATTACATCAACCGCCGTTTAACAGAAGCAAATGTTAAAAACGACGGGGCTATTTTAGAAGAAATTGAAGGGATGATCACAGAGTTCCGCGACACATGGAAACAGGTCATCCAGCTCAACCGTCAAAAACAGCATGCCGGTCAAGGCGGGCAGGCATAATGAGCACGGTCATGCTTTGCCACTCCATCACCAAACATCTGAAAGAGGCAGTTGATGAGGTGGCGGCCGGCAATCGCGATTATGTCATTGAAAAGATTGATAATCTGTTGAAGGAAAGACAAAGTCTTCTTGGCAGTATCCAGCCTCCTTTTACGGAAGACGAGCAGGTGCTTGGCAAGCAAATGATGGCCTGGAATCAGGAGATTGACCGCAAACTCATCCTTCTCCGGACAGAAATCAAGCGTGATATGAACGGGCTGACAAAGAAGAAAACATCGGCTCAAAAGTATACAAATCCATATGAAAACATGCAGCACGACGGTATGTTCTACGATAAAAAGAAATAGGTGATTCTTTGACAAACGCAGTAAAGATCGACGAAAGACAATATGAACTGATTCAGCAGTATATTGATATGCTTGAGACGATCGAAGAGGCACTGGATTATGTCACAGCGAGCTTCGCAGACATCGAAAAGACAGAAGGCGGCCGGGTGCTGTCGGATGTGTTCGAGGCATTGGGGCAGGTTTCCGAGAGCAACAAGGTTTTCAAGGATATGTTCAGGGATCGTCCTGAGTTCATCATTGTATTGGAAAAGTTCGAGACGGTCATCGATCAGGCAATGGAGCTGAACGGTCACTTCCAGGAAAGCAACATGAAAGAGGAAATCGTGAAAGGCAAGCTTTCACCTGCATTCTCTGCCTGGAAATTGGAAATAGACCAAGTCATGAAACCACTATTGAATCATTAAGGAAGAGCCCCCGGTTTCGGGGCTTTTTTTTTTAGGGAAATTTTCATGCTATGATTAGGTAACGAATAATTACTAGTGAGATGATAAACATGCAAACCTTGATCAACCTCGTCACCAACGAAACCATTAAACAAGCATCGCTCACCCGGACTTGGATGTCACTCGGGATTATCCTGTTCATTAACATAGTGTCATCCTTCTTTGTGTATATCCTCTTTGACGGCGTCCAATTTTCATTCTGGGAATTTATGAGGATCAGCTCGAATCTATTACTCGTGATCCAAATTTTTTGCCTGATCATTGCAGGGGACATCGTATCGAATGAATTTTCAGGAGGCACGATCAAGCTGCTTCTGATCCGCCCGATTAAAAGAAAGGCCATCCTACTGTCCAAGTATGTAACAGTCCTTGTATGGGCGCTTCTATTGACAACTGCTCATTTTCTCTTTTCGTCTCTGCTCGGCATTATTTGGTTTTATGATAGTTTCTTCGATTTTTCAGTCAATTTCTTTGTAGTCGCCGGGGCTTACGTGTTGAGGTTCATCGAAATGATCCTCATCTGCTCGCTGGCATTTACACTCTCAGTCCTCACAAGAAGCAGCGCGTTTGCCATCGGACTCACGATCTTTCTCACCTTTACATCCAATACAATGATGATCCTCCTCAGCGAACGCGGCCAGGAATGGGGAAAATACTTTCTGCTGGCAAATACCGACCTGCAGCAGTACTTCTTCGCCACACCCCCTTTTGAAGGAATGACATTTGGATTTTCCGTAATCGTGAATGTAATCTATCTGGCGGTCTTCTGTTTGGCATCGGTGTATGTTTTTAGTAAGAGAGATGTGGAAGTGTAGGTATTGGTGGTGTCAGGCTCAAAGCCTCGACTTTGAGCCTGGCACCTTTTTTTACAAAGATAATGGTAGTTTGGTAGTTATGTGTTCGTATTATGGGGATCCGGCGGGGAGGGGCAATCACCTGGTGAATAAAGTGAGGAATTCAACAGGTGAATAATTTGATTTATTCACCTGCTGAACAGCCGGAAGCAGGTGATATAGGAATAGAGTTGCAAAGCAGGAAATTCCGTAATTTTGTCGAATAATGTAAACATACCAATTGAAAGGGTGTTGTCATGTACAAGAAAAGAGAATGGTCCCCTGGATTCACGTATCATATTACGGCACGGGGGAATCGTAAATATAATATTTTCAGGAACAAAGGTGACAGATTAATGTACTTGAACTATTTAGAGGATGCAAAGCAAAAGTACCCCTTTATACTCCACTCCTATTGCCTCATGACGAATCACATCCATCTTTTACTCCAAACGGAAAACGATCCCCCTGGTAAAATCATTCATCAAATCCATTACCGTTACGCAAGGTATTTTAACAAGAAGAACGGATTTCAAGGTCATTTGTTTGAAGGACCTTACCGGTCAACTCTGATAAAAAACAATAAACAATTGATTGACACGAGCTGCTACATCCACCTGAATCCGGTTAGAGCCGGCATTGGAAATGAACCAGAAAGTTACCAGTGGTCCAGTTACCGGAGCTTCATAACAAATCGCAACAATATCCATGTTAATCAGGACAGGATCCTTGCTTGTGTGAATAACTCAAAAACTCACTATAAATTTTATACAGAAACCAAACTCCATCAATTTGATAATCGAGCGGAACATTATTAAGATATTTTTATTCACCTGGTGAATTAAGACATATTTTCATCAGGTGAATGAATTATAATATTCAGTTGGTTAATATCTCTCAAATATCACCAGCTGAATTTGTGTCATAAATCACCAACTGAATCACACACAATCCCTTAAACCCCGACACTCTTGACACCCTATAAACTCCTCCGACAAAAAACTCCCTAAAATGACAAAAAATTTCGAAAGTTTAAGCAGGAATATTTAAGGGAATAGAGAAATATATAAACATAGCTTTATTTTTAAAAGGAGGAGTTTACATGTTGAATTACAACATTCGAGGCGAGAACATTGAGGTAACTCCAGCGATTCGCGAACACGTGGAGAAAAAGATTGGCAAGTTAGATCGTTACTTTAATGAAACTCCTGACGCAAATGTACATGTTAATCTGAAAGTGTACCCTGATAAAAATACTAAAGTTGAAGTGACTATTCCAATGCCGCACCTGGTCCTTCGAGCAGAGGAACGACACACGGATATGTATGCGGCCATTGATCTGATACTAGATAAATTGGAACGCCAAATTCGCAAGCATAAAACAAGAGTGAACCGAAAAATGCGTGAAAAAGGCAGTCCGAAAGAGTTCTTCGCCGCCCAGGAGGATTTGAACCACGTTTCTCCGAACGGTGCAGCTGCTGTTGAAGTAGAAGAAGAAAACGAATCAGAAGTAGTGCGTACCAAACAGTTCAATCTGAAACCGATGGACAGTGAGGAAGCGATCCTTCAGATGGATCTGCTGGGCCACAGCTTTTTCGTATTCACGGATGCAGAAACCAATGCGACAAACATTGTGTACAAGCGTCGTGACGGAAAATACGGCTTGATTGAAACGAACTGATTAAATAATTATAGATCCTGCAGTCTTCCGGGCTGCAGGATTTTTCCAATTAAGGGAAGGATTTTTCCAATTTTTGTCGAATTTTCAGAGTAGACATTAAAGAGGGGGAACCAGATTGAGAGATCCGCGATTAGGGAAATTGGCAGAAGTGCTGCTTACACATTCATTGAAAATGAAAGAAGGAGAAAAACTCCTGATTACAGGTGAATATACCACAAAGCCGCTGGTAAAAGAGCTGATAAGAAAAGCGTATGATTTGGGTGTCATTCCGTATTTCGAATTTGGTGATCAGGAATTGATGCGTGTTATCGCCACACATGCAAATGCCGAGCAAATGATCCTTCAGAATAAATGGAATATGGAGAGATATCGGGATTTAGATGCGTTCATCAGTATCTCGAGCGACCCGAACGACGCGGAGATGAGTGAGGTACCCGGCGAGCAGTGGCAGCTTCTCATGCCTCTCGTAAAAGAATCAAATGATTACCTGGTAGAAAAGAAGAAGTGGGTTCTATTAAACTATCCAAATCCATCTCTCGCCCAAAAAGCCAAGATGAGCTACGACACATTCTTTGATTATCTATTGGAAGTGTGCACCGTCGATTACAAACAGATGGAGGAAGCACAGAAGCCGCTCAAAGAGTTGATGGACCGCACCGATAAAGTGCGGATCACCGGTGAAGGGACGGATCTTACTTTTTCCATAAAAGACATTCCTGCAGTGATGTGTTTCGGAGAGAGAAATATTCCGGACGGGGAAGTGTATACGGCACCGGTCAAGGATAGCGTGAATGGGACGATTACGTACAACACCCCGACGCTGTACCGCGGATTTTCGTTTGACAGCATTTCCTTGACGTTTGAAAACGGGAAGATCGTGAAGGCGGCTGCCGATAAAACGAAGGAACTCAATGAGATTCTCGATACCGATGAAGGTGCACGTTTTATCGGGGAGTTCGCGATAGGCGTGAACCCGAAGATCAAGGAGCCAATGCTGGATATTTTGTTTGATGAAAAAATAAGCGGCAGCTTCCATTTCACTCCAGGGCAGGCATATGAAGGGGCGGATAACGGAAACCGTTCCAGTGTCCACTGGGATATGGTCTGCATCCAGAGGCCTGAGTACGGCGGAGGAGAAATATACTTTGACGATGTTTTGATTCGCAAGGATGGGTTATTTGTAATAGAAGAGCTGAAAGGGTTGAATCCTAACGCTCTTACTTAAAAGGAGGACATCACCATGACATATTCCATTGTCGGATATGACCCTGAAGAGAAGGAATGGGGAATCGCAGTTCAATCTAAGTTTCTTGGAGTCGGTTCGGTCGTGCCGTTTGCAAAAGCGGGAGTCGGTGCGGTGGCAACCCAGTCTTATGCCAATACCGCTTACGGACCGCAGGCACTCCAACTGATGGAAGAAGGCAAGATGGCAGAAGAAGCTTTGGATATCATCACGAAAGATGATCCAGAGCGCCATCTCAGACAGGTCGGATTGATCGATGCCTGGGGCCACGCCGCCACGTTTACCGGAGAAGGGTGTTATGACTGGGCAGGCGGTGCCACTGGAATGCATTTTGCTGCACAGGGGAATATTTTAGTAGATGAACATACGGTCAAAGCCATGGCGGAAACCTTTGAATCTGCAAATGGAAGTCTGGCAGAACGCCTGCTCCACGCACTTGATGCCGGCCAGGAAGCAGGAGGCGACTCCCGCGGCATGCAGTCAGCCGCCCTTCTGGTGGTAAAAGAAAACGGTGGCTACGGAGGCTTCAATGACCGCTACATCGACCTGCGGGTTGACGACCATCCTTCACCCATCAAAGAGTTGAAGAGAATCTATTTGATGCACCAGCTTTATTTTAAAGAATCAGCCCCTGGAAGAGTCGTATTAGTAGAAGGCGAGATCAGTGATGACCTGGAGAAAGAATTGAGCCGTCTTGGATACACGAATGATAAAAAGTCACTTCACCAGGCACTCAGAGACTACCTCCACACCGAAAACTTCGAAATGCGCGAGCAGGATGAAAATTATATTGATCTGGATGTGCTGGATTATATGAAGAAGCAGGGAAGATAGAATGATAGAGAGCCATTTTCAAGGGGAAGAGATTTGAAAATGGCTCTTTTATATGGGATGTGAAAATAGTAATAACCGTCACCAGCTTTTGATTGTAGTGCAAGACGAAGACTCCTGCGGGAAAAGCGAGTTAGGTGAGACCCCACAGGAGCGCATGCGACGAGGAGGTCACCAACCGCCCGCGGAAAGCGAAGTCTTGCACGGAAATCAAAAGCGGCATTCAAGGTGCGTTATGTAGTAAAAGGCTATTCCATTTCCGCTGGTTGTTTTTACAAACCCCAAAACGGTTTAACCAATCACCAAAATGTTATATAATGAACATTTGTGAACGGGACTCAAGAATTCGGAGGTAAGAACAACCATGAGTACAGTCGGAAGAAATGAACCGTGTCCTTGCGGGAGCGGTAAGAAATATAAGAAATGCTGTGAAAAAGAGAACATTGTGAATATAGATACGCTGGTGAACCAGGAACTGGATGTGCTGCAGGCGCAGCTGTATGATTTCATCGCTACGGCGCAGGATCCGAAGATGGAAGAAGCCTATCATGAATACCTGAAGAAGATGGATTTGATGAAAGCAGATCCGGATATTTATGAGATGGCGTTCGTCAGCTGGTTCGGTTCGACGCAGAAAGCTGCAGACGGTGTGCGATTGATCGACCGCTTCATCGATAAGACGGTACATACGGTGACCCGGCCGCAGACGGCTGCCGTGTTGGAATCTTGGAGAAACTTGCGTGTAACAGCTGGTACAGTCGAAAAAGTGGATGACAGCACCCTTCATGTAGAGGAAATCATGACCGGTGAAAAATTAGTCGTAAAAGAGAGTTTCGGGAAGCTGGAAGAGAAGAGCTTCTTCCTGGCACTGCTGCTGCCGAACGGTGACAAGTACCTGCCATTCGCCCAGTACTTCATCTACCCATCGATCGAAAAAGCAGCGATGGAATTGGTAAAGATCCGGTTTGAACAGGGAGAATTTCAGAACCTGCAGGAGTATTTGGCTGATCAATATATGATGCTTGCCGATGTCGGGTTTGTTTTATACAGTGCGGAAAAGAAAAAATCCGGTAAGAAGGCAGCTGTCGATGCAATTGGGACGGAAATCGAAGCGGCAGTAACTTCTGAAGATTCAAGTGAGCAGGCTGACACGATCGAAGGAGTGGAAATCTGGAAGACTCCTGAATACATGGAAGCCATCACGTCTCTGCAAACGTTTTTAAAAGAAAAAGGCGAAGACAAGGATGAAAGCGATCTGCTCGTGGCAGTACTGGAAAAATACTTCTACACAGAACGCCCGACGATCCGCAACCCGAAAATCTATTCAGGTGCACTCGTCGACATGGCCAAAAACATCGACGAAATCAGCATCCGCCATGTCCAAAGAGAACTGGCCGAATACTTCGACGTATCCGCCAACAGCATCTCCAGAAGAAGTAAACAGATCTGGGAAAGCTATGGGGACACAGTCTGCGAACTGCTAACTAAATAAACATAATTTATGGCCCTCCCCCCATTGTCTATGCAATGGGGGGAGGGCCATATTTATTTTGCATACCAAATGCGCCAGGTAATTCGTGAAAGCACTCCCCACTGCCTTAAGTTGTAAGAGGGGTGGGATAGTGGTAGAATTAATAGGGATGTAATGTATTTAGTAGCAGGATTTATAGGGCTTTTAGCGAATGTGTAGTAGAGATGATTCAGCGGGAAATGGAAGCTAAGGTTTTCTCATCGAATTCTCATTTACTTTCGTTATAGTGGTAAGTGTTGTTTGGCTCTTACTTATACAGATAAAGGAGCGTTATACATGCTTGGGATTTTAAACAAAGTGTTCGATGCTAATAAACGGGAATTGAAGAGGCTAGAGAAAATAGCCGATCAAATAGAAGAAATGGCTCCGGAGATGGAGCGTCTGACGGATGATGAAATCCGTGAGAGAACGGAGCGATTTAAAGAGCGCTATCAAAAAGGCGAGGACCTGGAGGATATGATGGTCGAAGCGTTTGCGGTTGTGCGGGAATCGGCTCGCCGTGTTTTAGGTCAATATCCGTACCGCGTCCAGCTGATGGGGGGAGCATCCCTTCACGGCGGGAACATTTCCGAAATGAAAACCGGTGAAGGTAAAACCCTGACGTCAACGATGCCGGTTTATCTTAATGCGATCACCGGCAAAGGCGTTCACGTCGTAACGGTCAATGAATACCTTGCCAGCCGTGATGCTGAGGAAATGGGGCAGCTTTACAATTTCCTTGGTCTGACAGTCGGTCTGAACCTTAACTCGATGTCGAAAGATGAAAAGCGTGAAGCATATCAAGCGGATATCACATATGGAACGAACAACGAATTCGGATTCGATTATCTTCGTGACAACATGGTTCTGTACAAAGACCAGATGGTGCAGCGCCCGCTTCATTTCGCCGTGATCGATGAAGTTGACTCAATTTTAATTGATGAAGCACGTACCCCATTGATCATTTCCGGTAACGCACAACGTACGCCGCAGCTTTATATCCAGGCGAATGCGGCCGTCCGTACCCTGAAAAAAGACGAAGACTTCACATATGATGAAAAAACAAAAGGGGTTCAATTGACGGAAGAAGGTATCACAAAAGTGGAGAAGGCCTTCCATATCGATAACCTCTTCGATATCTCACATGTAACCCTTAACCACCATATCAACCAGGCGCTGAAAGCTCACGTGAGTATGCACCGCGACGTAGATTACGTGGTACAGGAAGGCGAAATCGTCATCGTTGACTCCTTCACCGGCCGCCTGATGAAAGGCCGCCGCTACAGTGACGGTCTTCACCAGTCCATCGAGGCGAAAGAGGGACTCGAAATCCAGAACGAAAGCATGACGATGGCCACGATCACATTCCAGAACTACTTCCGTATGTACGAAAAGCTATCCGGGATGACCGGTACGGCGAAGACGGAAGAAGAGGAATTCCGCAACATCTACAACATGAGCGTCATCGTCATCCCGACGAACAAACCGATCGTCCGTGATGACCGTGCCGATTTGATCTATGCTTCGATGGAAGGGAAATTCCTGGCCGTCGTCGAGGATATCAAGGAACGTTATGAAAAAGGACAACCGGTCCTTGTCGGGACGGTGGCGGTTGAAACGTCAGAATTGATTTCGACACTTTTAACGAAAAAAGGCGTGCGCCATAACGTATTGAACGCGAAAAACCATGGCCGTGAAGCCGAAATCATTTTAGAAGCGGGCCAAAGAGGCGCCGTGACGATCGCGACGAATATGGCCGGCCGTGGTACGGACATCAAGCTTGGTGAAGGCGTACTGGATCTCGGCGGTCTTGCCGTCATCGGTACCGAGCGCCATGAATCACGCCGTATCGATAACCAGCTCCGCGGACGTTCCGGACGTCAAGGGGACCCTGGTGTGACGCAATTCTACCTTTCAATGGAAGATGAATTGATGCGCCGTTTCGGTTCAGACAATATGAAGGCGATGATGTCCCGACTCGGAATGGATGACACACAGCCGATTCAAAGTAAAATGGTCAGCCGTGCCGTTGAATCTGCGCAGAAACGAGTGGAAGGAAACAACTTCGACGCCCGTAAGCAGCTTCTTCAATATGACGATGTCCTTCGTCAGCAGCGCGAAATCATTTACAAGCAGCGTTATGATGTCATTGAATCAGAGAACCTTCGCGAAATCGTGGAGGGCATGATCAAATCCGTCATCGAACGCCAGGTTGCCGCTCATACAGCCGATGAGGAAATCGACAGCTGGAATCTTCAAGGTCTGGTCGATTACGTGAACGCGAATCTTCTTCCTGAAGGGGATATCACGGTTGACGACCTTAGAGGCAAAGAAGCAGATGAAATCACCGATCTGATCTATGAAGACGTGAAACATCGCTATGATGAAAAAGAAGAAGAGATGAGCGCTGAACAAATGCGTGAATTCGAGAAGGTCATTCTCCTTCGCGCCGTCGATACGAAATGGATCGACCACATCGATGCGATGGAACAGCTCCGTCAAGGTATCCACCTGCGTGCATACGGACAGAACGACCCGCTTCGCGAATATCAGCATGAAGGCTTCGGCATGTTCGAAAGCATGATTTTGGCCATCGAAGAAGACGCAGCCAAATACGTCATGAAAGCCGAAATCAGAAGCAACCTTCAGCGCCAGGAAGTAGCCAAAGGCCAAGCCGTCAACCCGAAAGAAGAAGGCGGTAAAGCCAAGAAAAAACCGGTCCGCAAACAAGAAGACGTCGGACGCAACGACCCCTGCCCATGCGGCAGCGGCAAAAAATACAAACACTGCCACGGCAGAATCGGATAAAAGCTTGACCGGAAGATGATACCTGGTACTTCATACAGTACCAGGTACTTTTCCGTTTTTAGTGGGGGAGCGGTTTGCGAAGGCTGATGCTGAGGTTTTGGTGCCTGGAACAAAAACCCGTCTCGGTGCAAGGCACAAATCGAGTGGATTGTGCCTTGCACAGACTTTGGAATCTGATCCAGACTCAAAATCAGCATGGCGTGTACCAGGTACAATTAATGCATTTTGTACCAGGTACAACAAATCCAAAACGTACCAGGTACAAACCAAATTCACCACTCTACAATAAAAATAAAATAACAACCCAAATAACTACAGAGGTGACCAATCATGGAACTAGCAGAAATCAGATCAGAGTTGGAAAAATCAGCTAAAACTTTAGCGGACTTCAGGGGGTCTCTTTGACTTAGAAAACAAAGAGGCACGGATTCAGGAACTTGATGAACTCATGGTTCAGCCCGATTTCTGGGATGACCAGCAAAAAGCACAGGGACTTATTAATGAAGGAAACGGACTTAAAAGCCTTGTAAATGATTACAAAGCAATGCTTGAAACCCAGGAGAACCTGGAATTGACGCTCGAACTTGTAAAAGAAGAGCCGGACGAGGACCTCCAGCAGGATCTTGAACAAGAGCTTGATGACCTGATGAAGCGCCTGAACGACTATGAACTTCAGCTTTTACTCAGCGAAGAGTACGACAAAAACAATGCAATCCTTGAACTCCACCCGGGTGCAGGCGGAACCGAGTCCCAGGACTGGGGTTCTATGCTGCTCCGAATGTACACTCGCTGGGGTGAGAAAAAAGGATTCAAAGTCGAGACGCTCGATTATCTTCCCGGGGACGAAGCGGGAATTAAAAGTGTCACACTTGCGATCAAAGGTCACAACGCATACGGCTATTTGAAAGCGGAAAAAGGTGTTCACCGCCTTGTCCGTATTTCACCGTTTGACTCTTCCGGCCGCCGTCATACTTCATTCGTATCATGCGAAGTGATGCCGGAATTCAATGAAGAAATTGAAATCGAAATCCGCACAGAAGACCTTAAAATCGATACGTACCGTGCAAGCGGCGCTGGTGGTCAGCACATCAATACGACTGACTCCGCTGTCCGGATCACACATATTCCGACGAACGTCGTCGTAACTTGCCAGTCAGAGCGTTCTCAGATCAAGAACCGTGAATCTGCCATGAAAATGCTGAAAGCCAAACTCTATCAAAGGCGGATCGAAGAACAGGAACAGGAAATGGCCGAAATCCGCGGCGAGCAAAAAGAAATCGGATGGGGAAGCCAGATCCGTTCCTACGTCTTCCACCCTTACTCCATGGTCAAGGACCACAGAACCAACACAGAATCAGGCAACGTACAGGGCGTAATGGACGGCGATATCGACCCGTTCATCAATGCGTACCTTCGTTCTAAAATAAAGTAATTTAAAAAGCTGAACCTTCCACGTCGGGAGGTTCAGCTTTTTTATTAGTGTACCTTCATGTTTTAGTGGTGCCAGGCATAAACACCCTGATTTGTACCAGGCACAGATCAAAGTAAACGAGCCTGGCTCAAATCCGGTAATCTGAGCCAGGCTCAAACCACCTCAACTGAGCCAGGCACCCCGCCATCCACCACCCACCACCCCACCTCTCTAACACTTCACCACGTCACTGAACTGTCATTTACACCTTTCAACACCCATGCTATACTCTCAAAGGTTATAACAGAGCATGCCGGGAGCACTGAAAAGCCCCGGAATGGCATCACAAGATCAATAACTAACTAAAAAATATCAGTAAGAGCCAAGTTCCATTCCTCATCTAATTAACGTGCGAATGCACACTTGTCATACACACACCTGTGTGCAGAGAATGGATGATTTGCACAACTTGTACTCATACTATCAATACATCGCAGAAGGAGTCGTACGGAAATGGGTTTGAAGCAAAGACGTCGGGATCAGTCATTTAATCCCCGGAAAGAGAAGTTTTTGGAGTATTTGTTTGTGGTGATCGGTTCAGCATTTGTGGCGATAGCGTTCAATGTGTTTTTACTTCCGAATGAGGTTGCCTCGGGGGGAGTAAGCGGGATTTCTACTATATTAAAGGGTCTGTTTGATTGGAAGCCTGCATTTGTTCAGTGGGCATTTAACATTCCCTTATTCATTGCGGGACTCATTTTCCTGGGTCTGCAATTTGGTGTGAAAACAGCAATCGGGACGATTTTTCTGCCGTTGGTAGTTTTTTTGACCGAAGATTGGGAGCCGTGGACGGAGGACCCGCTGCTTGGAGCCTTGTTCGGGGGAATCGGAGTAGGGATCGGATTGGGTATCGTATTCCGCGGTAAAGCCTCCACGGGCGGTACGGACCTTGCCGCGCAGATTGTCAATAAGTTCACAGGTTTTTCTCTTGGGACATGCGTGGCGATGATTGACGGGATGATCGTGCTGTCAGCAGCCATCGTCTTTGATATTGAACGGGGGTTGTATGCACTCATCGGGCTGTACGTAACGAGTAAAACGATCGACCTTGTGCAGGTCGGGGTCAGCCGGTCCAAGATGGCACTCATTATTACCAACCGCCAGGAAGAGATTCGTGAAGGAATTCTGAATAAAATTGACCGCGGTGTGACAAAACTATCTGCATACGGCGGTTTCACCGATGACGAGCGTCCGATCCTGATGGTCGTCGTCGATCAGACCGAATTCACAAAACTGAAACAACTGGTTAAAAGCATTGATGCATCTGCATTTGTCGTCACAATGGACGCTTCAGAGGTGTTGGGCGAAGGTTTCAAACGGGTATAAGCTTGGTATAATTATCTATAGGAGAAAGATTTCACCACAGTCATATCTTGCTCTTAAATTTTTTCCTAGGAGGAGAAAACATGAAGAAAATGCTTTTAGGTATTCTTTTAGGAACTTCATTAGTACTTGCAGCCTGCGGCGGAGACGATGGCGGAGACAGCAAGGAAACGAGCTCAGGCGGCGTTGATGCAGAGAAGATTGTTAATAACAAATGTACCAGCTGTCACGGCGGCAACCTTGAAGGCGGCATGGGACCGGCACTTAAAGACGTTGGATCCCGTTTAGACAAAGATCAGATTCTTGAAGTCCTCGAAAATGGTAAAGGTCAAATGCCAAAAGGTCTTGTAAAAGGCGAGGAAGCAGAAGCAGTTGCTGAATGGCTGGCGAATAAAAAATAAGAGTGAATTAGAAGAATCCTGGTGGCAGGATTCTTCTTTTTTATTTGAAAATGAACCCCCACTGTTAATCTACCTGTAATCAACCACCCAATTATGATTATTCCTCTCAAATATCCACACAAATTTCATCCCCTTCTTTAAATCTATATGACAAACAAATTAATCGTTTCAATTTCTTAAAAGAGAGCAGCGGACTCCTTCAAGTAAAGGTTTTAAAGTGAAGACCCATATACCTTTTGCACTTGTTGTTAGTACCTGTTAATAGTTAAAAATAACTAGTTAAAACTCGAATTTTAGGTATTTTTGTCAATAAAAAAGGTAAATATTTCTCAAAATCTGAGTTTTTGCAATGAAACTGTAATAATTTTTTTCCTTAACATCGTAAGAAGTGATGTTATAATATTTTCGTGAGCGAAATTCGAGCAATTTCACCAATTTATGTCTAATTTGGCAGAGGCGGCAGAATTTTAGTCACACTCATAGTTGAAACAGCCAAGAGGGGAACTACATACTACAAATTAGGTGATTAAATAATGATAGAAATGAAAGACGTCTATAAGCAGTATAACAATGGTGTTATGGCTGCAAATGGGTTTAACGTCCACATTAAGCAAGGCGAGTTTGTTTATGTCGTGGGTCCAAGTGGCGCCGGAAAGACTACATTCATCAAGATGATGTACCGCGAAGTGAAACCTTCCAAAGGTGATATCATCGTGAATGGTATAAATCTGGCAAAGATAAAGACTAGCAGAGTACCTCATTTACGCAGGAATATAGGAGTGGTCTTCCAGGATTTCAAACTGCTTCCTTCCCTGACGATCTATGAAAATGTTGCGTTTGCACTCGAAGTAATCGAAGAGCATCCGAAGCAGATCAAGAAGAGAGTCATGGATGTATTGGAACTGGTGGGACTTAAGCATAAAGCAAGGATGCTTCCGAATGAATTATCAGGCGGGGAGCAGCAGCGTGTGTCGATTGCACGTTCAATCGTCAATACACCGAAGCTGGTGATTGCGGACGAGCCTACAGGGAATCTGGATCCCGAAACATCTTGGGATATCATGAACATCCTTGAGGAAATCGCAAACCGCGGCACCACAGTGATCATGGCTACACATAACCGGGAAATCGTAAATACAATCAAGCATCGGGTAATCGCCATCGAGAATGGCCGGATTGTCCGGGACGAACAGCGAGGTGATTACGGTTATGAAGGCTAGGACGTATGCCCGTCACGTTAGGGAAAGTTTCAAGAGCATCGGCCGTAACGGCTGGATGACATTCGCATCAGTCAGTGCAGTAACCGTCACATTATTACTTGTTGGTGTTTTCATCGTTCTGATGCTAAACATGAACAAGGTTGCAACCGATATAGAGAAAGATGTCGAAATCCGCGTACTGATGGAAATCGGCACGAAGCAGGAAGAAGCTAAAGCCGTTGGAGATAAGATAGAGAAGATAAATGGAGTCGAATCCGTCGATTATTCTTCCAAAGAAGAAGAACTCCAGAACCTTGTAAAGGATCTCGGTGACGATTTCAGATTATTTGAGCAGGATAACCCATTATATGATGTATTTATTGTAAAAGCGAAAGATCCCCGTGATACCGGAAAAATTGCTGGACAAATCAACAAGTATGAACATGTCAACGAAGCAATGTACGGTGAAGCGAAGATTGAAAAGTTATTCAATATCCTGGAAATGAGTCGAAACGTCGGACTGGTCCTGATCATCGGACTATTGTTCACGGCAATGTTCCTTATCTCCAATACGATTAAGATAACAATTGTCGCTAGAAGAAGGGAAATCGAGATAATGAAACTCGTGGGTGCAACCAACTGGTTTGTACGTTGGCCGTTCGTCCTGGAAGGACTATGGCTCGGTGTTTTAGGTTCTATTATCCCGATCGCTCTTGTTACAACTGGTTATTACTATGCTTATGGATTTATAAAACCAAAACTTCAAAACCATTTTATCCAGATGCTGGACTTTACCCCATTTATCTATCAGGTAAACGGTTTGATCCTATTAATGGGATGCTTGATCGGGGCTTGGGGAAGCTTCATGTCTGTACGTAAATTCTTAAGAGTATAAAAAATTGATAGGTTGATAGAAGCTGAAAGGAGCATGCCGCTTGAACAAGAAGTATTTTATGTCAATAGCAATCGCAGCAGCATTAACAATCGGGAGTTTGCCAACGTTAGCGAATCCAGCTAGCGCTCACTCCTCAGTAGACGATCTGAAGAAGAAACAGGATGAGGTATCCTCTAAGAAAGATCAAATCAACGGTGAGATCAATGAGAAAAAATCAGAAATCAATGCCAACATCAATAAACAGCAGGATATTAAAGCGAAGATTGCAGAATTTGATGCAAAGATAAGAGACACAGAAAGCAAAATAGCAGAAAAAGCAAAAGAAATTGAACAAACAACAGCTGAAATCGAGAAGCTTAAAGTGGAAATCAAAGAACTGGAAGACAAGATCAAAGAGCGTAATGAACTTTTAAAAGAACGTGCTCGTGCGATTCAGGAAAAAGGCGGCTCAGCAAACTATCTTGACGTGCTTCTTGGTGCGGACAGCTTCGGTGATTTCATCAACCGGATGACTGCAGTCAATACGATCGTCAGTGCAGATAAAAAGATCATGGATGAACAAAAGAGAGACCAGGAAAAGTTAGAGAAAAAGAAAGAAGAAGTAGAAAGCAAACTGGCACAGTTGGAAAATGATAAAGCAAGTCTGGAAACACTGAAGAAAGACCTGAACAGTGAAAAAGCTCAAAAAGCTGAATTGTTCAAGCAGCTTGAAAAACAGCAGGCTTCCCTTGAAAAAGAAAAAGTGAATCTTGAAAAAGAATCAAGTGAATTGGCGAAAATGGAACAGCAAATCGGCGGAGAAATCCAGGCTGAGCAAGCACGCTTAGCAGAACTTGCACGTCAGCGTGAACTTGAGAAGAAGAGACAGGCTGAAGCTGCGGCGGCGGCTGCAAAACAAGCATCCGCTTCAAGCAGCGGCGGTTCTGCATCAGCATCTGCTGCAGTGACCACACCGGTAAGTTCAGGAACTTGGACAAGACCTGCATCAGGTTCAATCACGACCGAATACGGTTGGGATGTGCTAAACGGTGAATCTCGTTATCACTATGGAACAGATATTGCGGCAGGTGGAAGCGTACCGATCGTTGCAGCGGCAGATGGCTATGTCATCAAGAGCCACTACAGCTCAAGCTACGGAAACGTTGTGTACATCACACACTCAATCAATGGTAAAACCTTCACTACAGTCTATGCCCATATGTCTTCTTCATTAGTGGGTACTGGAACGCCTGTAGACAAGGGTCAGCGTATCGGATACATGGGGAACACAGGGTATTCATTCGGTCAGCATTTACACTTCGAACTTCACGCAGGTTCTTGGAATGCATCGAAATCAAACTCTGTAAATCCGCGTCGTTATATCAACTTCTAATAGAATAGTAGTCATATAAAAATCCTGCCATACGTTTATGGCAGGATTTTTTTGGATAAAAGAGTAATAAGTTGAAGTCACTTATGAATTTGTTAAAGTTCTATGCCTATCAAGAATATTCATAAAAGAATACTTCCTGCTCCTTACAAAACATACGTAATAATGTATAATGAAGACAAATGTCGAAAAAGAAAGATTTTTAGCTAAAAAACACTTTTCATTCATATTTGTAATTGGTACTATAGTATTAGTGGAGTCAAACGAACTATATCATTTGAACTATATAACAACCTTCGATAATGGCAAACTAATTGAAAGATTAGGACGCAAAGCCACGGATCTAACGTTTTTTATGAAAAAACTATGACCGCCGGGTTACCGAAAAGGATTGGAACTTAAATGAACGTTGTCGAAAATTGTCAGCTTCATTTATAGCCCGCCATTCTTTTTGGCGGGCTGTTTTATTGGATTAGATTTGACTCAAAGTCATTGATTACGAGTGATTCAGGAAAGGAGACTTGAAGATGGAGCAAGCAAATGAATCTGATGTCAGAAGGCAGTTAAGAAGTTTTTGCAGGAGAAATCGTTCCTCTTTAAAAAAGTACGACTCCTATTCGGCAGAGGAATTAAGCGACATGGTATTGAGCAGGATTGGCTATGAAGAAGTGAAGCGAATCGTGGACGATATCAAGCTGATCGATCGGAGAGGCGGCAACACTGGATTCTATCTGCTCCTTATTTTAGAAGCGTTAAGAGGTTCACAGAAAGCTGATTCAGACAAAAGAGCCATCATATAACAAAAACCGGATGTCTGCTTATATTGACAGCCGGTTTTTTTGTGGTCATGTGGGTATCAAACGTCATGCGGACTTGGAAAGCCACTGTTCGAGATTCTTTTCAGCTGTCCGGATATCCATTGTAATGTTTGTGAGAAACTCAAAATGTTGATCCCGTTGACCGCGGTGCTTTAATAATTGAAAGATAGCAGGCTTTTGATATTTGATCACCGTCATCACTTCCATCATGGGCAAGTATGCCTCTTTAGGCTGAATGCGCAAGAAAGAACGAATAAGCTGGATATATTCTCCTGCATATTTTGGTTCATCTCCCCGCAATTCAAGCAACGCATTCAAACGGCTTATATGACGTTTAATCGTTTGGAGCTCTTCAAATGTCATCCCGATTTCCCCTTTATCCTTTTGTTGGCGGCCCGGCCATCCTAGCGTCACTCTACCATCCGCCTTAGACCCGAAGCTTTGCGTCCTCCCCTTTCAGGAAGTTTGCCTTTTTCAACAGAACCCTGTCAAAAAGAATCCACCTTATCATTATTATCGGCCAGTCCCGTTATACTGTTAACCGTAAATAAAGAGAAAGTAGTAGTTCTATATGCCTGATTATGTGTGCGAGTCATTGTGCTTGATTGGTTCAATGAAAAGGGGCATACTGAAATACATAACAGGGTATCGTGAAGTTTTATAAATGAGAGAAAACCCATGTTAATAAAACGGGGGAATCACAATGAACAACCAATGGTATAACATCGGCGCCTTCACATTTCCAGGCTCGTGGGCAGCAATCACATCCGCCTTCCTCATCACGTTCTTGTTTCTCTTTTTCTGGAATAAGAAAGCAGGCGACTGGTATTCGAACTCCATTTTCATCTTTATACTGACCTGGAAATTGAGTGTCATCGTCGTTGACTTTGGCACCGTGATCAAGCATCCGATCACAATTCTCTATTTTCATGGCGGAGCCGCAGGGTATTGGATGGGAATCGTGGCGGCCTTGGTATATACTTTGATTAAAAAAGAAAATCCATATCATGTATTGACTGCTTGGATCATGACCGCCCTTGTCTATGAAGGTGTGTTCGATCTTCTGCACGGGGCTTACATTGCAGGTAGCTTACAACTGATTTTTAACAGTGTCCTGCTTCTCTTTTTGCTGAAAAAATTGGGCACTGAAGGAAAAAACGTATGGTCGATCCAGCTTCTCACAATTTTTACAATGATCCAATTTCTGATGAATTCCTTCGGAGGATTCCAAATAGATATGACACTACTGACGTACATCATTTTAGCCATCGTCCTGCTATTTTTACTCCGCGGGCGCAATATCATAGTACAGGGAGGAAACACCAGTGAATAAACGTAATTTCGCATTGGCCGTCGTGGCTCTCCTGATCGGAATCTTCCTAGTGAACGTCTTCCAGGATCAGCAGGAAAAAAAAGAAAGGGAAGAAGCGGCACAGCTTGCAGAGGAGTCAATGGACCTGTCGAATGCCGGGAGAGGTCTGGCAAAAGGCGACAGTGCACCGGACTTTGAACTCACGACGCTGGCAGGTGAAAAAGTGAAGCTTTCCGATTACGAAGGTCAAAAAGTGATCCTGAACTTCTGGGCGACATGGTGCCCGCCTTGTAAAGCGGAAATGCCGCATATGCAAAAATACTACGAAAAAAATGCAGACAAAGAAAATGTCGAAATCCTGGCGGTGAACCTGACAAGCATGGACGAAGGAAAAGACGCCGTCCAAGAATTCGTTGACGGCTACGAACTGACCTTCCCAATCCCGCTGGACGAAGACGGTGAAATCGGCGAAGAATACCGCGCCTTCACGATTCCGACCACCTACATGATCGACACTAATGGTCAAATCAGGCATAAAATCGTCGGTCCCATGAACGAAGACATGATGGATGAAATGGTCGAAGGAATGGACTGAGGCGTGAAAGCCCGACCCTCACCCTTGACGTTTAAATGATACTCCACGAGGTATATTAATAGTATGGGAATATTATTGTTGAAGACACTATGATGTGAGAGAAAATGAAGGAGGAGTACTGGATGTTTCATTACACAAAGGAAGTTTCGATGAATGTAAAGGAAGCAGCGGAGAAGGTGGAGGCTGCTCTGAAAGAAGAAAGCTTTGGTGTTCTATGGAATCTGGATCTTGCCGGGAAACTTAAAGACAAAGGCCTGGAATTCGATGAAGAAGTGCTCGTTCTGGAAGTGTGCAATCCCCATGAAGCGAAAAAAGTCCTCGAACAGAGCATGCTGGTTAGCTACTTCCTGCCGTGTAAGGTGACCGTCTACACAGAAAACGGCAAGACGAAAGTGGGCATGGCCAAACCAAGCAAACTGATCGAGCTCGTCGATCATGATGAACTGAAAACGCTCGCGCTCAATATTGAAAATCGCTTGATCGGTTGTTTGGAACGAGTGTAGATGATGGGCGAGGAACCTGCTGTGGAAATTGCGGCAGGTTTTTTGTTTTGAAATTGACATGATTCTATCATTTTTCTCTGTAAGATTAGGATAAATAAGTATTCGGCATGAAATTAAACAGTGAAATTGTACGGCTGAGATTAAGAATTGCGCTGCTTTACAGGATAATTGTGCCACTTTTTCAATAATTGCTCTGGTTACTAGATAATTGCTCCCCTTCCACAATATTTGAGCCGCATATGAATTTATTGCGCCGGATTCCAGATAATTGCGCAACTTGTCGAAAAATCTCCAAGCCTACAACCACATCCTCCAAAAAAATAATCCGACAACCGAAACATTTCTCTTCCTCACAATCTTCTGAATATGATACACTCTTCTAAAGCCAATTGATCTAAGAGGAAGGATGACAATCATGAAGTTCACAACAAAAGTCGTACATAGCCAGTTAAAAGGAACCGGGGATATCCGCAGCAAGACGACCCCGATCTACCAGACTTCCGCTTTTTCATTTCAATCACTGGAAGAGCTTGAAGGTTTCTATGAAGGAAAATCACCTTACCTCTACACGCGGACGGGGAATCCGAACACGGACGAACTAGGTCAGATGGTAGCTGCACTTGAAGGCGCGTCTGCCGGGGTTGCGACATCTTCAGGCTTGTCGGCGATTCTGGCTGCTGTACTTGCGGTTGTGAAATCCGGCGACCACATCGTAGCAGCTGAGGACCTGTATGGAGGCACCTTCCATATGCTGAAGGAAGAGTTGAAGGGGTTCGGAATCACGACAACTTTCGTCGACTTCACCAACCGTGAAGAAATTGAACACGCCATCACACCTCATACTAAACTGCTTTACAGCGAAACAGTCACCAATCCATTCATGAGGGTGGAAGACATCCCACAGTTGGTGGAGCTTGCCGAAAAACATCAGCTCAAAACGATCATCGATAACACATTCGCTACTCCATACTTGCGACAGCCTTATCTTGAAGGAGTCGATCTCGTTGCTCACAGTGCCACCAAATATATCGGTGGACACAGCGACATCACGGCAGGCGTCGTGACCGGGAAAGAAGACCTCGTAAAAAAAGCAAGGGAAAAAGTAGTCAACATGGGCTCCAATCTAAGTCCATTTGAAGCATGGCTGACTGCAAGAGGGGCAAAAACACTTGGCCTCCGCATGGGTGCGCAGGCCCATAACGCCGGCCAGCTCAGTGAAAACTTAAGAACGAATCAACACGTAAAACATGTATATTACCCGCATGATCTTTCTGAAAAAGGTAACGGAGCGATCGTGACCATCGAGCTAGATGCATCATGCGATATCAGTACATTCTTCAAATCTCTCGGCTGGATCAAAATCGTGCCGACCCTTGCAGGAGTGGAAACGACCGTCTCCTATCCGCTCGGCACTTCACATCGGGCACTGCCGAGAGAAGCACAGGAAAAATTGGGCATAAACACATATGTCGTGCGAATATCTTTAGGAATCGAAGACGCAGAGGACATCGTCACCCAATTCAACGAAGCAATCACAAAATGTATAAAATAATTAAAAAAATCAGAAAACACTCTTGACGTTGAGTGAAGATGCCTTTATAATTCATTTCAACGCACTACTTATTGACAACTTAATCGCTCTTATCCAGAGAGGCGGAGGGACTAGGCCCGATGAAGCCCGGCAACCTTCATGCTCGCAGGAAGTTCTGCGACTGCATGAAAAGGTGCTAATTCCTGCAGACATTTGTCTGAAAGATAAGAGGAGGACCGCCTATTAAATTAGACCCTCTTCTTAGGAAGGGGGTTTTTGATTTTTCCTCTTCTCTTAAAAAATTCCTAGAATGATTGCCGGGTCGGTGAAGGCAGCTCGCTACTCACTACTCACCATTTCGCAAGTCTGATGAATCCAAACCCGAAACCGCCAATCTGCAAGCATTCAAAACATTACTACGCAAAAAGTCAATGGAAAACCAACAAACCAAATTGCCAGGAGGAATTCATTATGACAAAATCATTCGATGTAGAAACGGTATTACTTCACGGGGGCCAGGAGCCCGATCCATCAACAGGTTCACGTGCGGTGCCGATTTACCAGACGACTTCATATGTATTTGATAACAGCGAACACGCTGCGAAATTATTCGGTCTTGAAGAGGAGGGGAATATTTACTCCCGTATCATGAATCCGACGGTCGATGTTCTTGAAAAGCGGATTGCCCTGCTGGAAGGCGGGATCGGCGCTCTCGGTGTTTCTTCCGGGATGGCTGCGATTTCGTTGTCCATCTTGAATATCGCTGGAGCAGGGGATGAAATCGTCGCTGCTACGAATCTATACGGCGGAACATACAACCTCTTCTCCACGACGCTTCCGAAGTACGGCATCAAGGTGCACTTCGTCGACCCGACCGATCCGGAGAACTTCCGGAACGCGATCACGCCGAAAACGAAGGCTGTTTTTGCCGAAACGATCGGAAATCCGAGCCTTCACGTTCTTGACATTGAAGCTGTTGCGAAAGTGGCGCATGACAACGAAATTCCACTGATCATCGATAACACATTCGCCACTCCGTATCTCACCAAGCCGATTGAATGGGGAGCGGACATTGTCATCCATTCCGCCACGAAATGGATTGGCGGCCACGGTACAGCGATCGGCGGACTCGTGGTCGACGGCGGCAAGTTTGACTGGAATAACAAGAAATTCCCGGGCTTTGTAGAAGAAGATCCAAGCTACAATGGAATCCGCTTTGGAATCGATGTCGGCGAAGCAGCTTTCATTACAAAATTAAGGGTCCAGCTGCTGCGTGACTTCGGGGCGTGCTTAAGCCCGCAAAACGCGTTCCTGCTCCTGCAGGGGCTTGAAACGCTGCACCTGCGAATCGAAAGACACACGGAAAACGCATTGAAAATCGCTGAGCACCTCAATCAGCACAGCGGTGTGGCGTGGGTGTCCTATCCAGGTCTCGAACAGCATCCGTCACATGCACTGGCTCAAAAATATCTGCCAAAAGGAGCAGGCTCGATCGTCGTCTTCGGCATCAAAGGCGGAAGGGATTCCGGACGCAAAGTCGTGGACAACATCACCCTCTGGTCACATGTGGCAAACGTGGGGGATGCAAAGTCACTCATCATCCATCCTGCTTCGACAACCCATCAGCAATTGAATGATCAGGAACTGCGTTCAACCGGTGTTACGGAAGAATTGGTACGCTTATCGGTCGGATTGGAGTCGGCTAAAGACCTGTTGGAAGACCTGGATCACGCGATCGAAGCGGCACTGGCTGCATCACCGGTATAATCCGGGCGATTTCAATGGCCACGCATTTGAAAATAAAAAATAGAACAATGGGGGGCGGACAGCTCAATCTGACCCTCTTCCCCCCCAATCACTCACCAAAAAAGGAGGCGACGGAATGGAGAACCCGCACACCAGTAACACACAATATGAAGTGAACTCCATTACGATCCCATCCCTGACCTTGGAATGCGGCAGCACGCTTGAACAGGTGGAGCTTGTGTATGAAAGGCTCGGCAGGACGGAAGGACCGGTCATCCTTATCTGTCACGCACTCACTGGCAATCACCTTGTAAAAGGGACGCCGGACTGCAAAGGGTGGTGGGACGGCCTCATAGGTCCCCATTCGTACTTGGATACTGACGAGTACACAATTCTTTCTTTTAACGTGCTGGGCGGCAACGACGGCAGCACCGGTCCGGCATCCATCAACCCCGCAACAGGGAAACCATTTGGCCGACAATTTCCGGACGTCACCGTAAGAGACATGGTCAACGCTCAATATCTTGCTCTGAAAGAACTGTCGATCGCTCATCTTCATGCAGTGGTCGGCGGTTCTTTGGGCGGAATGCAGGCATTGGAGTGGGGCATGATGTACCCATCCTTCGTCGACAAAGTATTCGCGCTTGCCGTCACACCAGCTCTCAGCGACTACGGGCTGGCATTTAATCATATCGGCATCCAGGCGATCGAATCGGATCCCGATTTTCAACACGGTCATTACCTGCCAGGCGCGGTCCTGAAAGGGTTGGAGATTGCGAGAATGGCCGGGATGGTCACGTACAGGACACCACGTCTTTTTGACGACCGCTTCAAGCGTGAAGAAACACAGTCTTCTTTTAAAGTTGAAAGTTATTTGAATTACCAGGGAAAGAAGCTTGCAAAGCGTTTCGATCCGAACAGTTACCTGACACTCCTGAAAGCCATGAATTCGCATGACTTGAGCAGGAACCGCGGATGCACGCTTGATGACATAGCGGGAAATTATCCAACTGAACTGATCACGGTCAGCTACGAAGGTGATTTGATTTACTCTCCCGAATATCTCGAAAGCTTCACACATCAGGTTCGGTCAGGAAGGCATTATTTTGTCTCCACTGCGTTTGGCCATGACGGTTTTCTGGTGGAATTCGAGAAATGGGGGAGCATGATTTCCTCCCATCTGAAACAATTTCAACCCAATCGCGTTGTGAACGGCTAAAGTATCATAACCCGTCCCCCTCCAACATATAGTTAAATAAGCAAAGACATCGCACCGCCTACAGCGCGTTTTTGTGTGGTGTCTTTTTCTTTGGATAAGAATCGCAGCGCTTTTCGTAGTGTCCGGCTGCTGAGCCATACTTTGGTGAAAAAAGGAGACAAGCAGTACTGCTGAATGATCCGGAAATGGACAATCAATCTTCAACCGATGGCAGCCGGCACTTTTCTTATCAGTCATGACAACAAGTTGGAGGGGGAAAAATGGAGTTGAGAGGCAGAAAGCTTATCATTGCAATTGTGATCAGCATGCTGATCGGGGCAGGCGGAATGTACGGAGGGGTCACCCTGTTTGATTTTACCGATTCAGGGGACGGGCTAACAGAGTTCAGCGGCAAAGGCGAAGTAAATGACAAGCTTCATAAAGTAGAAGTGGCGTATGATTTGATCAGTGAGAAATTTTTTCAGGATGTAAACAAAGGGGAGCTTGTGGAGGGCGCGATACAAGGGATGCTGAAGACCTTGAACGATCCCTACTCGGTCTATATGAACGCCGAAACAGCATCACAGTTTAATGACGCGCTCGATTCTTCCTTTGAAGGAATCGGGGCAGAAGTCACGATGATGGACGGGAAACTGGTCATCGTTGCCCCTTTTAAAAATTCGCCTGCAGAAGAAGCAGGTCTGAAACCGAATGACCGCATCGTCAAAATCGACGGCAGCAGCATCGACGGCCTGGATCTGTATGAAGCCACTCTTAAGATAAGAGGAAAAAAGGGCACCAAAGTGAAACTGGAAGTGCTGAGGGAAGGCGTGTCGGATCCGATTGAAGTCGCCGTCAAAAGGGACGATATACCGGTCGAAACTGTCCATTCGGATGTGAAAAAAGTGAACGGGGTCACCGCCGGATATATCCAGATCACCACATTCTCTGAAAATACCGCAGTCGATTTTAAAAAGCAGCTGGCAGAACTTGAAAAGAAAAACGTGAAAGGACTCGTGATCGATGTCCGCGGCAACCCGGGCGGTCTGCTGTCTAGCGTCGAACAGATCCTTCAGGAGTTTGTAACAGGCAAGAAGCCTTACATCCAGATCCAGGAACGCAGCGGGGAAGTCATGAAATCCTTCTCCAGCAACAAAAAGAAAAAAGCCTATCCGGTTGTCGTCCTGATCGACGAGGGCAGCGCATCGGCATCAGAAATCCTCGCCGGGGCACTGAAGGAAACGGAAGGATACCCGCTGATCGGTACGAAGAGCTTCGGAAAAGGCACGGTCCAGCAAGCCGTTCCGATGGGTGACGGCAGCAACATCAAGCTGACCATGTACAAGTGGCTCACCCCGAACGGGAACTGGATTCACAAGAAGGGGATCATGCCGGATATCCCGGTCAAACAACCGGCCTACTATTACGCCCATCCTCTTCAACTCGACAAGCCGCTAAAGCCGGAAATGAATAACGACCAAGTGAAAAACGCACAGGAAATGCTGAAAGGCCTCGGATTCATGCTCGACCGTTCAGACGGCTATTACAGCAAGAAAACAGAACAGGCCGTCAAAGAATTCCAAATCCAGCAAGGTCTCGACGCAAACGGGGTCATCGATGCAAAAACAGCCGAACACCTGCAGGCCGAAATCTACCAGCAAGTCCAAAACGAAAAGAACGACCTCCAGCTCCAATCCGCAATCGAATACGTAAACCGCATTGCAAAGGCCGGGGCTCAAACCGAGTAACCAGAATCAAGACCGCTTCCTATACAGGAGGCGGTCTGTTTCTTTTGGGGGAGATTGGAGTGAGGCATTAGAGTGTACCTGGTACATAGTGAGTTTAGTGTACCTGGTACACAAACCGGTTATTGTACCAGGTACAAAGTCGGCTAATGGTGCCTGGTACAAATCCTTTAGATTGTGCCAGGCACCAACCCGCGCATCGAGCCAGGCTCAAACCGGCACAAACGAGCCAGGCTCAAAACCACCAAACCAAGCCAGGCACCATCCCCTCACAATCCACCGCATTCACCCCCACAGGCAAATCAATCAATTCTACTATTTCCCCTGAATTCATGCACTGTTTTTCCAGCAAAATCTATTATATAAAGTGAGACATATTTAATAGAAAGGAGGAGAATATCGTGTTTGATATAAGAGAGAAAGTGGCGATTGTGACCGGCGGCGGACGGGGTCTCGGGAAAGTGATGGCGCTTGCGCTGGGTGAAGCTGGTGCTCATGTTGTCGTTTGCTCGAGAAATCTTTCAGCATGTGAGGAAGTGAGGGATTCACTGCTGGAGCTGGGGGTGAGGTCTCTCGCTTTAGCTTGTGACGTCACGAATAAAGAAGATGTGGTCAACGTAGTGGAAGAGACGGTGAGAGAGTTTGGCAGGATTGATATTTTAATCAATAATAGCGGCACTTCATGGGCGGGACCGTTTGTAGATGTGCCTCCCGATAAGTGGGACAAGGTCATGGAAGTGAATGTGAAGGGGACTTTCATGTTTTCGCAGGAAGTAGCGAAGGTCATGATCAGGCAGCAAACCGGAAAGATCATCAATATCGCTTCGGTGACCGGGTTTGGAGGGACGGATCCCCGATTGATGGATACGGTTCCTTACAACGCGAGTAAAGGAGCGGTCATTACGTTAACGAAGGACCTTGCCGTAAAACTCGCCCGGCATAATATTCAGGTGAACGCGATTGCACCGGGATTCTTTCCTACTAAAATCACGAAGCAGCTTTTTGAACAGCAGGGGGCAGCAATCATGCAGAAGATTCCTGCGAATCGATTCGGAGAAGGGGAAGATTTGAAAGGGATTGCGGTTTTTCTTTCCTCGTCTGCTTCTCAGTATGTGAATGGCCACATTTTAATCGTGGACGGCGGGATATCCGCAATGGCATAAAAAGGAG
This sequence comes from Mangrovibacillus sp. Mu-81, assembly GCF_036867415.1. Taxonomy (NCBI): domain Bacteria; kingdom Bacillati; phylum Bacillota; class Bacilli; order Caryophanales; family Bacillaceae; genus Mangrovibacillus; species Mangrovibacillus sp. Mu-81. Next base: position 208,341 of record NZ_JBAJHU010000002.1, on the reverse strand, counting down.
ATTTGTAAAATGGATGAATGGTATAGAGAAATAAAGCGTGCAGGGACGAAGGCAGAGTTGGAAATCAATCAGGCAATCAAAGCAGAAATCAATCAGAGAGAATATGTGACTGCTTTTAAAGAATTAATGGAATCGATCATGGGGATTATCGAAATCCTGGGTCACGTGCTGATGTTTTTGAAATTTCTCAATCAAAGGACCTTGATCGAAAACGTCATATGAGGGAGGTGAAGCTATGGAAGATAATCTGGAATATAACAAAGAATTGGAACGCTGGATAGGGTTTATTAAAACGATCATGATGAATGAAGAATGGAAACCGAATTACCCGCGGGAGGCTATTTGGAAGAAGGGAAGCAGCACGCTCTGGCATTATCCGCCCGGGGAGCCGAACGGCCGGATTCCTCTGTTCCTTCTGTATTCACATATAAACAAACCGGGCATTCTTGATTTGACGAAGGAATACAGCATGATAGGACAGTTTCTAAAGGAAGGCTACGATGTCTATCTCTATGAATTCGGAGAGCCCTCTTTGGAGGATCGCTCCATCGGTCTAGAGAACTATCTGTTTGAGTATATTGACGGTGCCATCCAACAGACGATCCAGCATAGCGGACAAGCTCAGCTTTCGCTTGCCGGCTTCTGTCTCGGTGGCACGCTCGCAGCCATGTATGCCTCTTTGCGGGCGGACATTGTAAAAAATCTCCTGCTCTTCGTCACACCGATCGACTTTCAAACCATTCCGGAATTAAGCGAATGGATCAAAGCTATGAAAAATGGGGAGTTGGATGTTAAACCGCTGATCGAAAGCATGGGAACGATCCCAAGTGTGCTGGTGAAAGCTGGGATGCGCCTGTTGACTTCACCGATCTACTTATCACCTTATCTCTCTCTGTTGACGAAATCTTACGATTCTGAACACACATACTATTGGTATCGTTTCAACCAATGGACCAATGATCATATACCGATGACAGGTGCATTTGCATTGGATTTACTAGAGTTATTCGTAAAGAGGAACGTGTTGGTGAACGGCGGCTTTGAACTGGGAGGGAAACGGATTGACTTGAAAAATATCTCGTCGAATATATTCATGATTTCATCCCAATACGATCATATGGTTCCTGCCGACATTTCTTCCCCGCTGCTGAAAATCGTTTCCAGCCTCGACAAACATTTGGAAGTGGTGGAAGGCGGGCATGCTAGCTTGATAAAAAACAGCGTCCCCCAAGCCTTGAAAGAATGGCTGAATGAACGCTCATAAAGGAGGCGAGCCATGTATTATTTAGAGAGTGACATTCAGGATGATTTCCCATTCGATTATCTGGGATTTGCGTTTGTGGTGTTCAAAAACTTCTGGAATCGCTATTTTCATTGACCTGATTAGCTGAGAAAGAGGAGACTCCCTCCCATTCTTGGCTTTTTTCTTTAGAATAGGAGAAATTCCGACATCATTTCCCGGGAAAATATCGGGGATGCTGTCGAAGTATTGCAGACCAGTGACATTTCTACAGGTGATTTCCACGTTCATTTCCTCTCTGTATAAACGATAACTTTCAAATGTAATAGAATCAGAAAAAAATTGCAATAGGTTTTAGATGTGGATTTTGATAAAATAATAGATAACAATTTAAAAGAGGAGGTGACGTTTCATTGGTCGAGCTTTGGTTACTGGACGTCTTGAAAGCTTTAGGTAAGTTTATTCTGCACCCGGTATTGTTTTTGTCGGTGCTTTTGGCCATATTGACAGGTTATTATCGTGTGAAAAGGGAACGAAGGGATTTTCATACACGACTGTTGGATGGTTATCATGATATGCGGGTCCTTTTTTCGTATGGTATAGGGGTTGGTTTGTTGTTTTCCCTTGTAACGGTTGGGGCAGGGCTGGTGGTTCCGGTGATTGCGCTCACGCTCGCAGGGGCATTGAGTGTTTTATTTGCACTCACAAGTAATTTCCATCTGGTGTCAGCTGCCATCACAACCGGCTTTGCTTATTTCCTTCTCGTGACAGTCCGTTATTTCGAGTGGGAAGTTCCATACGTACATAGCTATTTGGAAGGATTGAATCTTGGGCTGCTCAGTTCGATCATGGTTCTTGCAGGAGTGCTGACCTTAATCGAGGGCATACTCATCAAACTGAACGGATGGAAGCATACTTCTCCAAGGCTGATTAAAAGTGAGCGAGGCTTGAAGGTCGGGGTTCATCAAAGCAAGAAGCTTTGGCTGGTGCCGATGTTCGTGTTGATCCCGGCGGGTGAATTGACGCTGCCATTCGACTGGTGGCCAGTGTTCACGCTTGGTACGGAAAGCTATTCGCTGCTCGGTGTCCCGTTCCTGCTCGGATTTCAGCAGCTTGTCAAAAGCAGCCTGCCGGAAATCGCGATCAAGCAGACGGGGTCCCGCGTATTCTGGTTGGGCGCATTCGTGCTGACGCTTGCTGTCACCGGCTTCTGGGCTCCGATGTTTTCGATCGGTGCCGGAGTCATCGCCATTCTTGGCCGTGCCTGGATTGCATACCGTCACCGCTCGTCCGAGGATTCGAAGCCCTATTTTTATAAACGCCAGTCTAGAGGCGTCATGATACTGGGAATCCTCCCAAGTTCACCTGCTGAAAAATTATCCCTGCAGGTAGGGGAGATCATTTTGAAAGTGAATGGAGAAGAAGTCAATACAGAACGGGACTTCTATGAAACCCTTCAGAAGAACGGAGCATACTGCAAACTTGAGGTTCTCGGTACGAACGGGGAAAATCGATTTACACAAGGTGCCCTGTATGAAGGGGACCACCACGAACTCGGAATCCTGTTTGCAGATCAGGATTCAGGGTGGGACAGGCATCACGTGTCTTAATATAATTTTTCATTAATAGCCGGAATCTGTTCTTCGTTCCCAGGAATAAACTTCATTATTTAACGGAATTAACATTTCGAGACCCTTCAAGTGACTTTTTCGAAGGGTCTTTTTGTTTAGTTAAAATATGGGCAGATTAGACATTCAAACCCTGATTTTTGCCCGCTCCACCCCGGGAAAGTAACCTGAACATTTGGCAGCAGGTATTGACAATGAAAACAATTATTGTATAATTCTGAATAGGAGAAACATGGAAGGTGGAATTGGTTTTGCCAACTTACTTGTAATGGTTAAGTAATTAAATAGTACAATTCTTTTTTGAACAGTATTGTTCAACGACGGGAGAAGTGTGCCTATTTTTAACCATTACAGGGAACGCGGGATAATCTGTTGAGTTTATTCCAAGCGGGATACCTATATGGTATTCTGCTTTTTTTATGGAAAATCATTCTCCATTCAGCTATTATTGGCGTTCCCCTTGATAAATGGGGGAGCGGGTTATGAATTTAAATAATGTGGTTACGTATGAGATTATTGCACAGGAAACACCTAACGTAATACGAAGTTGCAGGAATTGTAAGAGAAGCACTGAATACTTTTGCAGTGAGAAATTCAGGGTGAATGCAAATCAGAAAATGGTTGATATTTGGCTCATTTATAAGTGTATACACTGTGATGCTACTTGGAATTGTCCTATTCTATCAAGAGTAAACGTCAGTCGAATCGATCCGGTACTACATCAAAAGTTTATGAATAATGATAAAGAGACAATTTGGTATTATGCTTTTCAAATCAACAAACTGCGAAAACTATGTGATGCGGTGAATAAAGATATAAAGTATGAGGTGAAAAAGGAAAAGTCAGATTCAGATTCTAATGAACTGACAATCAGAATTTGCTGTAAATATGATTTTGGTCTTAGGATAGATAGATTATTAGCAAACATATTGAATGTTTCCAGATCCAAAGTAAATACAATGGCAGAGACAGAAATGTTATTGCTGAACCCAGATGTTAATATGAAAGACAAATTTTTAGATAATTTACAAGTTACAGTCAAAGGTAATTGGCATAAGGATGTTGTCTCAACTTTATTTTAGGGAATAGGTAGTCCATTCCTAAAAGAGCATGAAACCTAAAATGGTTTTATGCTCTATTTTTTCGTGCAATCGCCTTTGGATTTGGTATAATTTAACTATTCCTTATTATTCCACTTAGCGGGAGGCTCTGCATGAAGATTCTGCAAATCTTGAAGACGTTCATTCTCTCCATCATCGGGATACTCCTGATGGGCGGATTGCCCGTTTTAGTTTCGGGACTCGCAAATAATGAATGGCGCTTTGCTCAATATTGGGCAACGATCGGTAAGATCATAGACGCCATTTTACACCCGTCAGGTTTGACATACAAAGTCATCGGAGGCCAAAAGGAACGCGATTTATTTCCTTATCTCTGGGATCCGATCCAGTATTCGCTGACGGTCTTGTTTTCTTCATTCTTTCTCGCCATGCTGATGGCGGTACTTCTTACGATCTTCACCATGATGTTCACCGAAAAAATCAGAAATTCTATTAAATTCGGTTTCTATCTGTTGGAAACGCTGCCGGATCTCCTCATTATCCTGCTGCTTCAACTTGTGCTTCTCTATTACTACAAACATACAGGCATGATCATTGTCGGAATCGCGGCAACCTATGAAGAGAAGGTGTATCTCCTTCCCATACTTGTTCTGGCAATCCTGCCGGCCATCCAATTGTACCGCCTGACGATTTTGACTTTCGAGAAAGAAGAGAAGAAGGATTACGTCCTGCTCGCGAAGTCGATCGGGTTTGGCCGCTTTTTCATCTTGATCGTACATATCCTGAGAAATGCCGTTATTTCTGTGTTTTTTCAATCGAAGAAAACAGTCTGGTTCATGCTTTCGAACTTGTTTGTCGTCGAGCTGCTGTTCAATATTCCGGGCATTACCAGATTTCTCATGTCCACACTGCAGCCAAAATTATTTACCCTTGCACTGCTCAGCATCTTCATCCCGCTGTTTCTGTTTTATAACCTCGGGGAGTACATCCTTTCACGTAAAGCCAACAGAGGGGAGGAGCTATGATGAGACGCAGTGTCTGGAGAAATCCATTATTCCTGACCGGCTTTCTGTATTTGTTGCTGCTGACTTTGGCAAGCTTTCTGTACACCATTCTGTGGGATGATGAAGTCAGGAGACTCTATTTTATTTCTGAAAATGGTTTCCCGGTCGAGTCGGCTCCTATTTCGCCAAAATGGAATTTTCCGTTCGGCACCGATCCGATCGGACTTGATATGCTCGGGAAAATTCTGATCGGGGCGAAGTACACGCTGATCATTTCCTTCATCATCGCTTTTTTGAGAGTCGCCATCTCACTGCCGGCTGCGCTGGTACTCGGAACCTATTTGCAAAGATTCAAAAAATCAATCAACGGTACAATAGATTCGTTTCACTACATCCCGTTATCCATCCTGGCTTATTTCCTGCTTCATCCTGTATTATGGGAGCCATTCAACGGATTTCCTACAACGATGACAGAACGAATCATGATTGAAATCCTGGTGCTGACACTTCTCATCGTGCCGATTCTTTCTTCGCTGCTTGGAAATGAGGTCTCGATGATATACAAGGAAGAGTTCATTCTAAGCGCAAAAGTATTGGGGGCGAGCAAGCTCCGGATCATCGTAAAACATATCATTCCTTCGTTAAAAGACAAGCTGGTCGTCCTTTTCGGACAGCAGATCATGCAGACGCTGATCATCTTCATCCATCTAGGGTTGCTGAAACTCTTTGTCGGAGGAACGGACGTTGATTATTCTTTTGTTCCCGACCCGCCGCAGTCCTCGACCAATGAATGGTCGGGACTGATCGGCGACTCCTTCCGCTATCTTCAAGGTGCACCATGGGTACCGCTCACCCCGATCCTGTTCTTTGCGAGCGCAATGTTCGCAGTCGCCCTGATGATGGAAGGATACGTCCGGGTAACTTCCGGGCATTCGTATTATTATAAGAAGTTCAAGGAGAAATACAAGGGATCTGTGAAAGAAGAGAAGTACGTGGTGCGCGGGAAAGACTTTGAGCGGGTGATGCACAAGGATGATTCGATGGGAGGATGATGGAGTTTTCCATCTACTTGTAATCGTGGTGCCAGGCACAGATCGTTCTGAATGTGCCTGGAACAAAAAGACGGAATTGTGCCAGGAACAAAACCATCAATTTGTGCCTGGCACAAGAAGGCAAGATTGTGCCTGGCACCGGATACTTCGCCAGGCACTGCAGCTCAGCTGTACCTGGTACAATTCAAAGGATATGTACCAGGTACAAATGGACTCGCCTGTACCAGGTACAATCAACCGCAAATGAACCAGGTACAAAACACCACTGTTGTACCAGGTACACATAAAAGCTACACCAAAAAAGGTAACCCAAATAACCCCAGCAACAAAAAAGACCGCCCGCAAAAATCGCCAAGGCGGTCTTTAGTTATACTGCTTATCAATACATACTCAAATGCCGGTTCTTCCCCTTCAGGATCTGATACACCCCGTACAGGAACAACCCAACCGCTACGACTGCCAGGATCCACTGGCCATAAGGTTGTTGTGCGATTTTTGAAAGGGCGCCGTCGAGTCCCTTTGTTTTATCGGGGTCTGCGGTTATGGCTGTTTGAATGAAGAAATATCCGACAAGCAGGAAGACGAATCCACGGGAGACTAATCCCACTTTTCCTGTTTTCTTGCCCAATTCCCATTCCTTATCGGACATTTCATGACGCTTGAAATCTTTCGTGTAGTTTCCTGCAAATGCACTGTAGATTTCGTAAAGGGCGAACCCGATGATGATGGCGCCGACGATGCCGATGATCCATTGACCGAAAGGCTGGGTCAGCAGTTTTGCCGATAACGATTGTTTGGATCCGGAGCCTGACCCGCTTTTCGCATGCATCGCGATCATGAAGGCATTGTAGGAAAGTGCACCATAAATGATCCCGCTGATGATATGGGTGAGCCTCCTGAAAGCTGATTTCATGAGGCTGTCTGAATGTCCGGGGTCTTTGATTGCTTCGATGAAACTCCACATGACGATGCCGATGATCCCGAAGCCGACGATCCATAACAGTACTTCCCCAAACGGCGCCTGTGCCACTGCACTGAATGCTCCGCTTGAGTCGGACATACTGCCGCCCGCTCCGAATGCGGCCATCAGCGCAAGGGCACCGATCATCAAATAGACGCTTCCTCTTGCTATATATCCAACACGTGCAAATCCTCTGATCCAGGGTTTGATATCCTGGGATGAGGGTGAATTTTTACTGCTTGTGACTTTTGTGGAAATTGTTGAGAAATCAGCCATTTTCATTCGTCCTTTCTGGTACTTCGTTCGTGTTACTTATGTAGGGTTTTCCCCATAAAAATAAAATGGAAACCTTCCGCGGTATGAAAAATATCTCCAATTATGGAGAAGGAATTTTTACAAAAAACATATTTACAATGATGCAGGAGAGGAGTATGATATCTATCATCGAGGCTCTTTCCGAAAGCAGAAAACTTTTGGAAACGGCCATTTATATTCTTTATCGCTTAATTCTTTTGAAACGGGGGACCCGAGTTCCAGGGGTGAATCCTTTTATCAGGTAGGGCTACTTCCATCGCCCGAATCCGTCAGCTAACCTCGTAAGCGTAATGGGAGAGGATGATACTTGTGATCAAAAATCGATGACCGCAGGGTGTATTCCTTGTGGTCTTTTTGTGTTGTTTTTTTGTAAGGCTGCTAATGCAGCTATTGATTGGAATTCAAGAAGCAGATTCCTGTGGAAGGAATTAGAGACGGTGTTTAACAGCGCCAAATGGTTAAGCTAATAAAAAGGTTTTGGAGGGTACATCATGAAGAAACAATTTGCAGTCATCGGGTTGGGCCGATTTGGAGGGAATCTTGTGCAGGAGCTTGCACATCTTAATGTCGAGGTGCTTGCCATCGATATCCACCATGATGTCGTCCAAAAGTTCCAGGATATCGCGACACATGCGGTGCAGGCGAATGCGATGGATGAATCGGTGCTGAAATCACTCGGTTTGCGGAACTTTGATCATGTCATCGTGTCGTTTGGGGAAAATGTAGAGGCGAGCATCCTGACGACGCTGCAATTAAAGGAAATCGGGGTCAAAGAAGTGTGGGTCAAAGCATCCAATACGTATCATCAGAAGGTGCTGGACAAAATCGGCGCGGATAAAGTCATCCATCCTGAACGTGACATGGCAAGAAGAATCGCACATCATATCACGTCTGAAAAAATCATCGATTATATAGAGGTATCGAAGGAACACAGTATCGTCGAGGTGCTGGCTACGAAGAAAGTGGCCGGGAAGAATTTGATTGAATTAGATGTACGCGCCAGGTACGGCTGCAATATCATTGCCATTCACCGCGGCGAGGAAGTCATTGTGTCTCCGGCTGCTGATGAAGTCATTCAAAAGGAGGACCTTCTGATTGTGATCGGTCATAATCGCGATATTAATCGCTTTGAAAAAGAAGGGGTATAAAGTATGAAAAGGAAAGTCATTCAATGGAGTCCGCCTCAGCTGCTGGTGGTCACGTTTATCTTTTTCAGTACGCTCGGGATGCTTCTTTTAAAGCTGCCATTTGCCACAGTGGACGGCATCACGATGTTGGACGCTTTATTCACGTCGGTATCGGCGATGACTGTCACAGGTTTGATCGTCGTGGATACAGGCAGTGTGTTCACACTGTTTGGCGAAATCGTCATCATGTTGCTTATCCAAATCGGCGGTCTGGGAATCATGTCCTTCGCTGTCCTGATTTTTATGATGATCGGGAAGAAGATCGGGTTCAAGGAGCGGCTCTTGATTCAGCAGGCATTAAATCAATCATCTGTCGGAGGCGTCATTAAACTCGTAAAATATTTATTTATTTTTTCTTTTACTGTGGAAGCTGCCGCCGTCGTGCTGCTCGCGACCGAGTGGGTGCCGGAATATGGGTGGGGCAAAGGTCTGTATGTCAGTTTATTTCATTCGATTTCGGCATTTAATAACGCAGGTTTTTCCATCTGGCAAGACAGCCTGATGGGGTATGTGAATAATCCGACAGTGAATCTTGTCATCTCGTGCTTATTCATTATCGGGGGGATCGGATTCACAGTTCTCGTTGATCTTTATAAGACAAGGTCCTTAAGGAAGCTGTCGCTTCATACGAAAATCATGTTGTGGGGAACGTTGATCATCAATACAGCAGCCATGATCATCCTTTTTATTTTAGAATTCGACAACCCCCATACACTCGCGAATATGCCCCTTTTCGATAAGCTGCAGGCAGCATACTTCTCTGCAGTGACTCCGCGTACAGCGGGGTTCAATTCGCTTGATTACGCGAGTATGGAGCGGGATTCTATTTTATTGACGATCCTGCTCATGTTCATTGGGGCAGGAAGTGCATCCACAGGCGGAGGCATCAAGTTGACAACATTCGTGGTCATATCACTGAGTGTATTTGCATTCCTGAAAGAAAAACGTGAAATCCGCCTGTTTCGCCGGACGATCAGCGAATTTCATATTTTCAAGGCATTGGCTGTTTCCATGATGAGTGTATTTCTGGTGTTTACTGCTTTATTCATCATGAACATCTCCGAAAAAGGAGCGAAATTCCTGCCGATCCTCTTTGAAATCGTCTCAGCGTTCGGAACCGTCGGCCTTTCCATGGGCATCACCGGTTCTCTCACAGATATAGGGAAGAGCGTCATCATTATCGTCATGTTCATCGGCAAACTTGGTCCGCTTACCCTTGCGTTTTCACTGTCAAAACCGGATAAAGAGAAAATCCGTTATCCGAAGGAAGATATATTGACAGGATAAACTCAAATAAAACCTGTGCCTCCAAACCGGCACAGGTTTTATTTATGTTTTGATCATCGCTGTCATAAAGACTTTGACGCGCACCCCCGTCCATTTATTCTCAAAATTCACAATAACGATACAATGGGTATGCAAATGGACAAAAAGAGGGGTATTTAAGCGTTTACACGTCGGGTGAGTGGGATTGACGGAAGGGAATCTGTTCAATATAATGTGGAAAAATTCTGAACTTTTTACAGGTGGTGTTGTTCATGAAAACTGTTTATAATTTCTCGGCAGGACCAGCTGTGCTGCCTAGCCCTGTGCTTGAAAAGGTGCAGCGTGAACTGCTGGATTACGAAGGTACCGGTATGTCTGTGATGGAGCTCAGCCATCGGTCTGCCCCGTTCCAGAAGATCATCGATGGAGCGGAAGCGCTGCTGAGGGAATTGCTGTCGATTCCGGAAAATTATCACGTATTGTTTATGCAGGGAGGGGCATCCCTTCAATTTTCCATGATTCCGCTGAATCTCCTCGGACCCCATGAAACGGCCGAGTATATCGTGACGGGCAGCTGGTCAAAAAAAGCGGTGAAAGAAGCGGATAAAGTCGGGGAAGTACGGACGCACACGCCGGATGCTCAAACAGCCATCCCTGCTTATCGGGCTAAGGGTTTTTCGGAAAGCAGCCGTTACGTACATATCACATCGAATAATACGATAGAAGGAACTCGATTTAATGAATATCCGGATACGGGGGATGTCCCGCTGATCGCAGATATGTCATCTCATATTCTTTCAGAGAAAATCGATGTTTCTAGATTCGGTCTTATTTACGCAGGAGCCCAGAAGAATCTCGGTCCTTCAGGGGTCACTGTTGCCATCATCCGCAAAGATCTGGTCGGGAATACACCGGAATATTGTCCGGCGCTCCTGAATTATGAAACGTATGTCAAACACGGCTCACTCTTTAACACACCGCCTACCTTTTCCATTTATGTATTGAAACTTGTGCTTGAATGGGTGAAGGAAAACGGCGGAGTAGAGGGGATGGAAGAATGTAATCAGGAAAAAGCACAACTCCTGTACTCCTGTATCGATCAATCCGGGTTATTTCACAACACTGTCTCTGAGGCAAATCGTTCACTGATGAACATTCCATTTACGGCAGGCAGCGATGAAGTAAACGCCAGGTTTTTAAATGAAGCAAAGGAAGCCGGCTTCGAGTTTCTGAAAGGCCACCGGTCAGTGGGAGGAATGCGGGCGAGCCTTTACAACGCAATGCCGGTCGAAGGGGTGCAGGCGCTAGTCAATTTCATGAAGAACTTTGAAAAGAACGAAGTGAAGGAGGATCATCATGCTGTCAATTAATACGTACAATGCGATATCAAAGAGCGGGTTATCATTAATCGAGGACGACATCAATTACCACCTGAACGGGGAAGGAGATCCGGACGGGCTCCTTGTGCGTTCGAAGAATCTTCATGACTTCACTTTTCCTCCGTCTTTAAAAGCGATAGCCCGTGCCGGGGCGGGGGTCAATAATATTCCGGTGGATGCCTGCACCGATAAGGGGATCGTCGTATTCAACACGCCAGGTGCAAACGCCAACGCCGTCAAAGAACTTGTCCTGGCGAATCTGATTGCTTCTTCCCGAAATCTTTATTCAGCGGTGGGCTGGGCAAAAACGCTTTACAACGAGGAAGATGTATCGACTGTCGTTGAGGCAAAAAAGAAGGAGTTCGTCGGAAGTGAAATCAAAGGGAAAAAGCTCGGAGTTGTAGGGCTGGGTGCAATCGGAGTCCTCGTTGCGAACGATGCCCTGGCACTCGGCATGGACGTCGTCGCCTACGATCCATTCATTTCAGTCGATGCCGCCTGGAGACTATCACAAGATGTGAAACGCGCGCATAATATTGAAGACGTATGGGCGCAATGCGACTTTATCACCTTCCACATCCCGCTTACCGGTCAAACGAAGCATTTTGTGAACAATGAAAGCTTTCAGCGTATGAAAAAAGGCATCACCCTCCTGAATTTCTCCAGAGGGGAGCTTGTGGATGAACATGCGCTTGGAGAAGCATTGAAAGCCGGCACCGTTAGAAAATACGTCACCGATTTCCCGAATGAATTCGTATTGAAGCAGGACAATGTCGTACCGGTCCCACACCTTGGGGCTTCAACCATCGAATCGGAAGAAAACTGCGCCGTCATGGCGACACAGCAGCTGAAAACGTATCTGGAGACCGGGAACATCAAGCATGCCGTCAACCTGCCGGACGTGGAACTCCCTTACAGCGGGAATATGCGGGTGACCGTGATGCACCAAAATATCCCGAACATGGTCGGCAGCATCACCACGACTCTATCCGGCTACGCGGTCAACATCGCCGACATGATCAACCGAAGTAAAAACACATGGGCCTACACGATGATCGACCTTGACCAAAAACTGACAGAAGAAGAACAAAACGATGTGAAAACCAAGCTGAAGTCGATTGAAGGCGTCGTATCGGTTCGACTCATCTAAATACTATGACTAGAACTCCCTTAACCCGAGAAGAATGTGTAATAGACACTAACTTGGATTAAGGGAGGTTTTCATCTATGCCAAGCGTATCCTATCAGGGTTCCACTTTATTTTTCGATGATATAGGAAAGGGGACACCGCTTGTATTTCTTCATCCACCGGGGATGGGGCGAGTTGTATTCTCCAAACAGCATACCCTTGCCAAACAATTCCGGCTGATCATCCCTGACCTGTCGGGACATGGGGATTCACCGTCCCTGAAGACATTCGTCAGCATCGACTCATATGCGGAAGAAATCAACTTCATTCTCGATCACTTAAAGATTTCCACTTGCATCCTCATCGGTTATTCGGCAGGGGGAGTTGTGGCACAACGATTTGCCGCTGCATACAAAGATAAGGTAACGTCACTCATCCTGATCGGAGCTTATCCGAAAGTAATACACAGGAAGCTGAAGCTGATGCACTTGATCGGAATGAAAATGGTACGGAATCATCCCGTCCGTCTCGCGAAAATCATTTCCAAGGCTCATACAAAAAGTAAGGAAGAACGGAAACAACTCATCCTTCATATGAACAAAGCGAATCCGGAAATCTGGTACCATTTTTACAAACAGTCCCTTCAATATGACGGCATTGAAGAAATGAAAGAGTGCAAACTGCCGCTTCTCTTAATTTATGGGGAAAAATCAGATTGGGTAAATGATCAACTGGAGTGCTACAAAGATTGTCATCCTAAAAAAGTATATATCATACCCGGTGCCTCCCACCAAATTCCGACCCTTTACCATGATGCGCTCAATGCCATCCTGCTGGGCGAAGCGGGGAACTGAGTTGTTTCTTTTAAAGAGAATAGGGTAAAGTACATCCCGGGACCACAACCAAGAGAGGAGAATACTATGGGCATTCATCATTATTTCAAAAGCCTTTCGGACCTCGAGACGCTCGTCCGCTGTCCGGGGCGATTCAAATATCACGAACATAATGTCGCCAGCCATTCATTCAAAGTGACCAAGATTGCGCAATTCCTGGGCACCGTCGAGGAACAGAATGGACAAGAAGTCGACTGGAAATCCCTTTATGAAAAAGCACTCAATCATGACTATGCCGAACTGTTCACAGGTGACATCAAGACACCTGTAAAATATGCATCTGAGGAACTTCGCGACTTATTCAGCCAGGTCGAGGATGAGATGGTGAAGAAATTCATCTCTACAGAATTTCCATCGCAATTTCAGGAGGTATACAGAGGGAGGTTCAAAGAAGGAAAAGACGCTTCCCTGGAAGGAAAAATCCTTTCTGTCGCAGACAAAATCGACCTCTTATATGAATCGTTCGGAGAAATCCAGAAAGGAAATCCCGAGCCGCTATTCATGGAAATCTATCAAGGGGCTTTATCCACAATCGTGAAGTTCAAAGAATTGGACTGTGTCCAATACTTCCTCGAATATATACTCCCCGACATGCTTTCCGAGAAGTTCATCCCTCACAGTGAATTAAAAGAACGCACCGAACGATTGATCCGCGCAGGGGGCGAATAAGAAGAAAATCCTTTCCTATACGAAGCATATTCGTTAAAATATGGGTATTCCCTTCAATCGAGGAGAGTGAATCGTGTCTAAAATCATTCTAGGAATCTTTCTGCCGGGTTTGCTGGTTGTTCTGTTTACCAGAGTCACATACAATCATTACGTCGGACTCATCCTTACCGTAGCCCTGATTGCTGCATCCGTTTATAAAGGATATACAGATTCCTGGTGGCTGATCGTGGTCGATGCCGCGTCACTGACCGTCGGATTCTGGTACAGCAATCAAATGATGATGAAAGCAAAAGAAAACGCCTGAACACTGTGATAACAACGGTGCTCAGGTTTTTTTCTTGTGGATTGTGGATAACGTGGTGGGGTTTGTGAATAAGTGAAGATTTTATTGAGTTATACACAGGGTGAGTCGGATTGATTAAAGTTATTCACATTATATCCACTCAGTTGTGGGTAAATTTCGTTATTTTCCACAGTTATTCGAAGGTTATGCACAGACTTATTCACAAGCTGTGTGTATATTTGTTCAGAAAGTCCGTTTCAGCGGTTTGGTGGTGGGGAAGGATGGAGGGGAGCGGGGCTTGGGTGAAGATTTTTCGACAAGAAGCTCAATTAATGAGATTCCCGCGCAATAAATCTGAAAGCAGCGCAATTATAAGGAATCCGGCGCAATTATTTTTATTGTGACGCAATTATTGGGAAACCGGCGCAATTACAGTCGCCGTCATGAATAACTACCCCGCATTCCAGCTGAGAATGGATGGATTCGTTCAATTTCAAACCAATTTTTAACGCAAATCACCCAAATACCTTGTCTACTCAGCGGATTTCCCTCCAAAAATCCCCATTACTCCCGGCCAATTCATCTTCACCCAATTTATTAAAATCCCTTCCTTCTCCCTCCAAAGCAACTTCAAAAAATAAACGAACTTTTGTTCGCTTTTTGTTGGTTATTCCTGTATGAAATGTGGTAGAATGTGTATAGATGAATGGACTGTGTTTATTATGTGAATAAATAGGTAAATAACAAGGTACGGATCCTTTATATATAGGAGGTTTCACGGTGAAGGAACAATTTCAGTTAAAGTCCAAATACAAGCCGGAGGGCGATCAGCCCAAGGCGATTGACAGATTGGTTCAGGGAGTTAATGAAGGGAAACGTCATCAGACGCTCCTCGGGGCGACGGGCACCGGTAAGACCTTTACCGTTTCCAACGTGATTCAGAAAGTGGAGAAACCGACATTGATCATTGCCCACAATAAGACACTTGCCGGACAGCTCTACAGCGAGTTCAAGGATTTTTTCCCTGATAATGCCGTCGAATATTTCGTCAGCTACTACGATTATTATCAGCCCGAGGCATATGTTCCTCAAACCGATACATTTATAGAAAAAGACGCGAGCATCAATGATGAAATCGATAAACTCCGCCATTCGGCTACCTCGGCGTTATTCGAGCGGAGAGATGTCATCATCATCGCTTCCGTCTCCTGCATATACGGGTTGGGTAACCCGGAAGAATACCGTGAGCTTGTCCTTTCCCTGCGAACAGGGATGGAGATTGAAAGAAATCAGCTCCTGAGAAAGCTTGTGGATATCCAATACGAACGGAACGATATCGATTTCAAGCGTGGAACGTTCCGTGTCCGCGGCGATGTTGTCGAGATCTTCCCGGCTTCCCGTGATGAACACTGTATGCGCGTGGAGTTCTTCGGGGATGAAATCGACCGCATCCGCGAGGTCGATGCACTGACCGGCGAAATCATGGGTGACCGTGATCATGTCGCCATCTTCCCGGCATCCCACTTCGTAACACGTGAAGAAAAGATGCAGGTCGCAATCAAAAATATTGAAAAGGAATTGGAAGAGCAGTTAGCGGTCATGAAGGAAGATGGGAAGCTCCTCGAGGCACAGCGCCTCGAACAGAGAACGCGCTATGACCTTGAGATGATGCGTGAAATGGGCTTCTGTTCCGGGATTGAAAACTATTCCCGCCACCTGACGCTGCGACCTTCCGGTTCCACACCTTATACATTGCTCGATTATTTTCCCGATGATTTCATGATCGTCGTCGATGAATCCCATGTGACCCTTCCCCAGATCAGGGGGATGTTCAACGGTGACCAGGCACGTAAAAAGGTGTTGGTCGACCATGGTTTCCGTCTGCCTTCAGCAATGGACAACCGGCCGCTGCGTTTTCAGGAATTTGAGGAGAAAGTACAGCAGCTGCTTTACGTTTCAGCGACACCGGGACCATACGAACTCGAACACAGCCCTGAAATGATCGAACAGATCATCCGTCCGACAGGTCTTTTGGATCCCGTCATCGAAGTCCGTCCTATTGAAGGTCAGATTGATGATCTTCTCGGTGAAATCAATGAGCGGATCGAGAAGAATGAGCGTGTGCTCATCACGACGTTGACGAAGAAAATGTCAGAGGATCTTTCTGCTTATCTTAAAGAGATCGGCATCAAGGTACAATACCTGCACTCTGAGATCAAGACGCTCGAGCGAATCGAGATCATCCGTGATCTCCGCCTCGGGAAATATGATGTCCTTGTCGGAATCAACCTGCTCCGTGAAGGTCTTGATATTCCTGAAGTGTCGCTTGTATCGATTCTCGATGCAGACAAAGAAGGATTCCTGCGTTCCGAACGTTCCCTCATCCAGACGATTGGCCGTGCCGCCCGTAACTCGAACGGCAAGGTCATCATGTATGCAGATAAAATGACCGATTCCATGCAGAAAGCGATCGACGAAACGAAGCGTCGTCGTGAAAAACAGGAAGAGCACAACGAGAAACACGGCATTACTCCGATGACGATCCAGAAAGAAATCAGGGATGTCATCCGTGCGACTCATGCCGCAGAAGATGCAGGGGTTTATGAGGGGAAAGAGACAAAGGTTTCAAATATGTCCAAACCGGAGAGACAAAAACTTATTGCTAGCTTAGAAGTGGAAATGAAAGAAGCGGCCAAGGCGCTCGACTTTGAACGTGCAGCCCAGCTTCGCGACACCATTCTTGAGCTAAAGGCGGAAGGATGAAACAGGAATGGCCAAAGACCAAATTATCGTACAAGGAGCCAGAGCTCATAATTTAAAAAATATAGATATCAAAATCCCGAGGGATAAGCTGGTCGTCCTGACCGGTTTATCCGGGTCGGGTAAATCGTCGCTGGCATTCGATACGATCTATGCAGAAGGACAGAGACGCTACGTCGAGTCGCTTTCTGCTTATGCACGTCAATTCCTCGGGCAGATGGATAAACCGGATGTCGATTCAATTGAAGGATTGTCACCGGCCATTTCGATCGACCAGAAAACGACAAGTAAAAACCCGCGGTCGACAGTTGGAACGGTCACTGAAATTTATGATTATCTCCGGCTGTTATTTGCCCGTGTCGGGAAACCGATCTGTCCGAATCACGGCATTGAAATTTCTTCCCAGACAATCGAGCAGATGGTCGACAGAATCCTTGAATACCCTGAGCGAACAAAGCTCCAGGTGCTTGCGCCTGTTGTTTCCGGACGCAAAGGCACCCATGCCAAGACGCTTGAAGAAATCAAGAAGCAAGGGTTCGTCCGTGTCCGCGTGAACGGGGAAGTCCAGGATCTCAGCGAGGAAATCACTCTTGAAAAGAATAAAAAGCATACGATCGAAGTCATCATTGACCGGATCGTCGTGAAAGACGGTGTGGCGGCGCGCTTATCCGATTCATTGGAAACGGCTCTCCGTCTGGCTGAAGGCCAGGTCGTCATCGATGTGATCGGGGAGGAAGAGCTCTTGTTCAGTGAGCATCATGCCTGTCCTTATTGCGGATTTTCGATTACTGAACTTGAGCCGAGAATGTTTTCCTTCAACAGTCCTTTCGGGGCATGTCCAAGCTGTGACGGGCTGGGGACGAAGCTTGAAGTGGACAAAGACCTGGTCATCCCGAACTGGGACCGTTCCCTTAATGAGCACGCGATCGCCCCATGGGAGCCGACCAGTTCACAATACTACCCGTCCCTGCTGAAAGCGGTCTGTAACCACTACAGCATCCCGATGGACGTACCGGTCAAGGATATTCCGAAAGATAAGATGGATAAAATCCTAAAAGGCTCCGGCAAAGATGAGATCTATTTCCGTTACGAAAACGACTTCGGTCAGGTGCGTGAAAATTATCTTCGTTTTGAAGGGGTCATGAGAAATATAGAGCGCCGATACCGCGAAACAAGCTCTGACTATATCCGGGAGCAGATGGAGAAGTATATGGCACAGCAGGACTGTCCAACTTGTAACGGCCACCGCCTGAAGGAAGAAAGTCTGGCGGTGAAGGTGGATTCCCTTCACGTCGGGGAGGTGACTGCATTCTCGATTGAGGAAGCAGACAATTTCTTTGCTCAGCTTGAACTTTCCGAAAAAGATATGAAAATTGCAAGGCTGATTCTGAGGGAAATCCGCGAACGTCTCGGTTTCCTTGTGAACGTAGGCCTTGATTATCTGACGTTAAGCCGTGCCGCCGGAACCCTTTCAGGAGGGGAAGCACAGCGTATCCGTCTGGCAACCCAGATCGGGTCTCGCCTGACGGGGGTCCTGTATATTCTCGATGAGCCATCCATCGGGCTGCATCAGCGGGACAATGACCGCTTGATCGATACACTCAAAAATATGCGTGATATCGGCAACACATTGATTGTCGTCGAACATGACGAGGATACGATGCTTGCTGCCGATTATCTGATTGATATCGGTCCTGGTGCAGGAGTGCACGGTGGCGAAGTCATCTCTGCAGGAACACCTGAAGAAGTCATGGGTGACAATAAATCCTTAACAGGTCAATATTTATCCGGAAAGAGATTCATCCCTCTCCCTCAGGAAAGACGGAAGCCGGATGGAAGATATCTTGAAATTGTCGGCGCAAAGGAAAATAACTTGAACAACGTGAAGGCGAAGTTTCCTCTCGGCGTCTTTACGGCGGTCACAGGCGTTTCCGGTTCCGGGAAAAGTACACTGATCAATGAGATTCTTCACAAATCCCTGGCGCAGAAGCTTCATAATGCCAAAACCAAACCAGGTGAGCACAAAGAAGTGAAAGGGATCGACCATCTCGACAAAGTCATCGATATCGATCAGTCGCCGATCGGACGCACCCCGAGATCGAATCCTGCCACCTATACAGGTGTATTCGATGATATCCGTGATGTCTTCGCGACAACCAATGAAGCCAAAGTGCGCGGATATAAAAAAGGACGCTTCAGCTTCAATGTAAAAGGCGGAAGATGCGAAGCCTGCCGCGGTGACGGGATCATCAAGATCGAAATGCACTTTCTTCCGGATGTGTATGTCCCATGTGAAGTTTGCCATGGTAAACGATACAACCGTGAAACGCTTGAAGTTAAATACAAGGACAGGAATATTGCAGACGTCCTCGAAATGACAGTCGAAGATGCGGTGAAGTTCTTCGAAAACATCCCGAAAATCAAACGCAAGCTGCAAACGATCTTTGATGTCGGGCTGGGATATATCACACTTGGCCAGCCGGCGACGACCCTTTCCGGAGGGGAAGCACAGCGTGTCAAGCTGGCATCCGAGCTGCATCGCCGTTCAACGGGCCGTTCACTCTATATCCTGGATGAGCCGACAACCGGTCTTCATGTCGATGACATCGCAAGACTCCTTGTCGTCCTTCAGCGCCTGGTTGAAAACGGGGATACGGTGCTTGTCATCGAACACAATCTGGACGTCATCAAAGCGGCTGACTATATTGTCGACCTTGGTCCTGAAGGAGGAGACAAGGGCGGTACCATCATCGCCAGCGGAACCCCTGAAAAAGTGGCAGAAGCCAAAGGATCTTACACAGGTAAGTACCTGAAGCCGATCCTTGAACGTGACCGCGACCGGATGAAAAAGAAGATCCGTGAGAAGGAAGAAGTAACGAGTTAATAAATAATCAATGTAGAGCTGGAGAATTCCCTCCTGCTCTTTTTTTGCTTTTATTAAGAATTCACCAACTACCCGCATAGCGAAGTCTTGCACGGAAATCAACAGCGGAATGAAAAGTCAACAATCTTCAAATTCATGATTGACAATTCAACCAGAATCTTTTACCATTACCATAATACTTAATTACAGCACTATTTTAATTTAATAAAGCGATATCTTCTTATCCAGAGAGGTGGAGGGACTGGCCCTGCGATACCTCGGCAACGGGTTCTTTATGAATACCGTGCCAATTCCATCAAGTCACGTGACTTGAAAGATGAGAAGAGCGGGACATATACATATTTGTGCCTCTCTTCTTATGAAGGGGGGCACTTTTTATTTTCATCCATGTCCTTACCTGCCGGCATCAAGAAGATTCATAGAGAGAGGAGCAACACCTGTATGATCAGAGTTCAGAATGTTACGAAAGTATTTGAAACGAAGGATGGACCGTTCACTGCGTTGAAGGATGTATCCTTCCAGGTGGAAAAGGGAGAAATATATGGGGTCATCGGATTCAGCGGCGCCGGGAAAAGCACACTCGTCCGCTGCCTCAATCATTTGGAAAAGCCGACCTCCGGAGATGTTTTGATCGAAGACCGCAGCCTAAAAGAGCAGTCGGCGGCCGATCTCAGGAAAGAACGCCACCGGATCGGGATGATCTTTCAGCATTTTAATCTGTTTCAGTCCCGGACCGTTTCGGGGAATATCGCCTATCCTCTGAAACTGGCAAAATGGCCGAAGGAAAAAATCAATCAGAGAGTACAAGAATTATTGGCATTTGTCGGGCTTGAAGACAAAGCGAAGCACTATCCTGATGAACTGTCTGGCGGACAGAAGCAAAGGGTGGGTATTGCAAGGGCATTGGCAACATCCCCTTCAATCCTGCTTTGTGACGAGGCGACATCAGCCCTCGATCCGCAAACGACGGAATCGATCCTGAACCTGCTGAAACGTATCAACAAAGAGTACGGCATCACGATTGTGATGATCACCCATGAAATGCAGGTGATCCGCGAAATCTGTGACAAAGTGGCGGTGATGGAGAATGGGGAAATCGTCGAGGAAGGAAGCGTCTTCGATATCTTTTCCAATCCTCAGACCCCAACGACGAGAAATTTCGTGAAGAGCGTCATGAACGATCAGCTGCCGGCGTCGGTACTCGATAAATTGAATGACAGTAAACAAGGGCGCATTTGCCGCTTGATTTTCAAAGGAGATTCTACCGGCGTACCGATTTTATCCGAAACGGCAAAAGCTTTCAGTGCCCACATCAATGTATTATTCGGGCAGATCACAGAGCTTCAAGGGAAGCCGTTTGGGAATCTCATCGTACAGATCATTGGAAGTGAGAAGGAAACGGAAGAGATTTTACAGTATTGGCAGAAGCGGCTATTCGTGAGTGAGGTGGAGAAACGTGCAAGTTAATTGGGAGTTATTTTGGCCGAGAATCATTGAAGCTACGTGGGATACAGTGGCGATGGTCTCGTTCTCATTGTTATTTGCCACATTGATCGGGCTTCCGCTCGGCATCATCGTCGTCGTCACCAGGAAGGGTCATTTACTTGAGAATAAAGCGATTTTCTCCGTGCTGAGCAGCATCATCAACGTGTTCCGTTCGGTTCCGTTCATCATCTTGATGGTGGCGATCATCCCATTTACAAGATTGGTAGTGGGAACCTCGATCGGAACGGCTGCGGCGGTTGTCCCCCTTGTCGTGTTTGCGGCACCGTATATTGCCAGACTAGTAGAGAGCTCGCTCCTAGAAGTGGAGCCGGGCGTGATAGAAGCAGCGGAATCCATGGGTGCAGGTCCTTGGCAGATCATCTTCGGGATCCTCATTCCGGAAGCCCTGAGTACACTGGTCCTCAATATCACGATTGCGACCATCGGGCTGGTCGGGGCGTCGGCCATGGCCGGGGCAGTCGGCGGCGGAGGACTCGGCGACCTCGCCATCGCATATGGCTATCAGAGATTTGAAACATCCGTCATGATCGTGACCGTCATTATACTAATCGTGATGGTCCAAGGTCTTCAGACCGCGGGAAATACATTATCGAAAGTCATCAGAAGAAGATAGGAGAGAATATCATGAAAAAATCAATCAGTTTAGCCAGTATCGCCATATTATTATTCACCCTCGTTTTGAGCGGATGCTCGGGAGACAGTGCCTCCGGTTCAGCAGATAAAAAAGTGGTAAAAGTCGGTGTGAACGGATCGGGCGTACCGATTTGGGACTATATGAAAGAAAAAGCTGCCAAAGAAGGCATTGAAATCGAGATTGTCGAGTTTGCCGATTATGTAAGACCGAATCAGGCATTGGCAGACGGGGATATCGACCTGAATGCGTTCCAGACGATTTCGTACTTTGACTCTTTTGTAAAAGAACATAATCTGGACCTCGTACCGATCGGGACGACAATCATCGCACCAATGGGAATCTACTCCGAAAAATATAAATCGGTGGAAGACATCCCTGAA
Organism: Mangrovibacillus sp. Mu-81; assembly: GCF_036867415.1. Taxonomy (NCBI): domain Bacteria; kingdom Bacillati; phylum Bacillota; class Bacilli; order Caryophanales; family Bacillaceae; genus Mangrovibacillus; species Mangrovibacillus sp. Mu-81. Next base: position 186,110 of record NZ_JBAJHU010000002.1, on the reverse strand, counting down.
GGCAGTAAAGTGGCGGTGCCGCAAGAAGCGACAAACCTGGGACGCGCCCTGCTTCTGTTGGAGGAAGCAGGTTTGATCAAGCTTGAAGAAGGGTTTGATCAGTCACAGGGATTGGAAGCAATCAAAGAAAATCCAAAGAATCTGGAGTTCACACAGGTAGTCGCTGCACAAACACCAAGGGTACTGCCGGATGTAGCGGCATCCATCATTAATAACGGTGTGGCGGTGGAAGCAGGATTTGTGCCGGTTGAGGACAGCATCTACATCGAAGGCGCAGAATCAAAGCCGTTCATCAATATCATCGCCGCACAGGAAAAAGACAAAGACAACAAAACGTATAAAAAAATCGTCGAGCTTTATCAGGAAGATGACGTAGCAGAACACATCAAAGAAACATATAAAGATTCCCTGATTCCGACATTTGTGCCGGTCAGTGAATTACATTAGGAGGGAAAAGATATGAGTCAGACAACCGCAGTCGCCGATCGTAAAAAGAACATCGTCTCAGCAGTGGATCAACTGGCTGTAAAACTCGTATCAATCAGCCATCAAATCCACGACAAACCGGAAATCGGAAATGAAGAATTCTTTGCTTCAGAAACGCTCACCACCCTGCTGGCAGCGCACGGATTCTCAATCGAACGGGGAGTGGCGGGACATGAAACAGCATTCATCGCCCGGAAATCTTCAGGGAAAGAAGGACCGGTCATTGGATACCTGGCTGAATATGACGCACTTCCGGGACTCGGGCATGCATGCGGTCATAACATCATCGGGACGGCAAGCTGCGGAGCGGCCATCTCCCTCGCATCCGCTCTTGAAGAAACAGGCGGTGAAGTCGTCGTATTCGGCACCCCCGCGGAAGAAGGGGGACCGAACGGCAGTGCGAAAGGAAGTTTTGTGAATGCCGGCTTGTTCCATGGTGTGGATGCCTGCCTGATGGTACATCCATACAACCGGACAACGCTGACAGGGAAGACGCTTGCAGTCGATCCACTGGACTTTGAATTTAAAGGACGCTCCGCCCATGCAGCAGCGTCTCCCGAAGACGGCATCAATGCCCTCGATGGGGTCATTCAGCTGTTCAACGGCATCAACGCCCTCCGCCAGCACGTGACCGATGACGTAAGGATTCACGGGGTCATCACCCATGGGGGAGACGCACCAAACATCGTCCCCGACTATGCGAAAGCCCGTTTCTATATCCGGGCAGCCACGCGGGAAGCATGCAATGAAGTCACGAAAAAAGTAAAAGCCGTCGCTGAAGGAGCGGCTCTTGCCACCGGTACAGAAGTCAACATCATCAAAATACAAAACGAAGTCGATCATTTCCAGCTGAACCGCCGTTTTGATAAAGTGTTCCAGCAATCGATCGAGTCACTTGGAGAGTTTTTTGATGAAACCGAACGCAAAGGACTCGGTTCTTCAGACGCCGGAAACGTCAGCCGGCTGGTCCCGACCATCCACCCATACATTAAAATCGGCCCCGAATCACTCGTCGTCCATACCAACGAATTCAGGGAAGCCGCCAAGTCCCCCGAGGGTGACCGGGCGCTGCTGACAGGAGCGAAGGCACTCGCGTTGACGGGATATGAACTTTTGACAGATTCAGCACTTTTGGGGGAGATCCGGCAGGAGTTCAAAGACCGGCAGGGGCAATAGACAATAAATATGAAAGCTTGCAGATGGAACGTTGTCTGCAGGCTTTTTTATTGCAGTATATCTACTGATCTATTTGTCTGCTGTAATTATCCCCTCCAACGAGGGATGTTCCCTATCTATCATGTTTAACAGAAATACAGCAGGATAAATAATATATGAGAAGTATTTCGTGAATAAAAGAAAGGAGTATTTTATGAGGAAATTACTTGTTATCGGCATTCTTCTTTTCTCATTTCCCTTACTTGCGGCGTGCGGTTCAGAAAGCGACGAGCCACAGGAAGAGAATGCCACTGAAACCACTGAAGAGCCGGAAAAAGCAGAGGAAAAGGATGATGTGGGAGAAGATCTGCTCACAAGTAAAAAGTTAGAAGAGCGGATTCAAGCAGGTATGAGCATTGATTCTTATGCTGCAGAACTTACAGCGATGGAGGAAAAAGGCAAGACAGCACTTTTGAAGAAATATAATGTGAGAGACAACAAAGAAATAAAAGCTCACATACTTCAGTCTTCCGATGGATTTGTAGCAGTCGAAACAGATGGAGTGGAAGTGACTGATGTCAATAATTTCAAATCGATCGAAGAAGCAGAAGCTCACTTGAAGGAGATAAAGATGGAAGAGCAGCAGGGTGAATAGCATCAAAAAAAGTTACATTTCAACAGTCGGAATGTAACTTTTTTTATTTTTATCATCGTACCATCGTCTAAAACACGCCCCCGAACCCACTAAAACTCAGACCTAAGATGGAGTAAAACAAAAGATGTCCTGTGAGAAAATGATCATAGAAGGAATTTTTTGAGAATGAAACCTTTTGGGAAACGTATCGTAAATAATAGTAAAGGAGATGATGAAGATGGAGACCAACAAGGTATTATCAGCGCTTTGCTATTTTAGTATATTTTTTGCAGGATTTATCTTTCCAATCATCGTTTATTTCGTAGCAGAGAACCCGCATGTAAAGAAAGATGCCAAAGCGGCACTGCTTTCTCACATCATACCGATCATCGCGATTCCGTTCCTGTTCGCAGGAATCTTTTTGGATATAGGAATTTTTGCAACAGGCTCAGGACTTCCGATCTTTTTACTGGTGACGGTCGGCCTGTTTATATTGATCAATATCATCATCGTCATTTGGAACGTCTACAAAGGAATCAAAGTACTTCTGTAATGAACAAATTGATAAGGGGATGAAACGTTATGAATGAAGAACGCAAACGAATTCTTGATATGGTGGAAAAAGGGACGCTCACTGCACAGGAAGCATTGACACTCCTGGAAGCACTTGACAAGAAAACTGAACCATCAAAGGGAAAAGAAAAGGATTTCCTTGATGAATTCGTATCCATTTTTCAAGAAGAGAAAAAAGGCGACAGAAGCCATGGCTATAAAACAGATAAAACAAAGGATAAACTCCTGGATTTCATGAATACCGCTTTTTCTAAAATAAAGAACTTCGACTTCGATTTCCAGTGGAACCAGTCAGTCGAAGTATCACACGTTTTCCAGCAGCCTGACACGGCCTTCAAAAAGGTGGATGTGGATGTGGCAAACGGGAAAGTGGAACTTATTCCATGGGATGGTGAAGAAGTAAGGGTCGAGTGCCAGGCGAAAGTGTACCGCACGGAAGACCGTGAAGAAGCGCGCAAGCAATTCATGGAGAACACCTCGTTTGCGGTTGATGAAGAAACACTCTATTTCTCCACCCAGCTGAAGTGGATGAAGGTGGATTCGAAGTTATATATACCGAAGCATCAGTATGAGAAGATTTCCGTGCGGCTGTTCAACGGCGGTCTGAAGGCTGATCATATCGAGGCCGACTACTTCCGGGCGAAATCAGCCAACGGGAAAATCCAGATCGACCATTTGACCAGCAAGAAAGCAGAAGTGGAGACATCGAACGGAGCAATCACGGTTGAGAACGCCAAAGCTGAAAAAATCGAAGCTGAATCGATCAATGGGAAGGTTCAGGTCGAAGGCGATATCCAGTATACAGATGCACAATCGCTGAACGGGAACATCGTCTGCGTCCTGACCGGAGACAAAGCCGACACGCTGCATGCCAAAACGGTAACGGGAAGTGTCGATATCTATGTACCGTCCCGCATCAACATTTCGGGGGAAGCGAAATCCAACTTCGGAGGATTCAAGATGGAGCTTGAAGGCATCGACGTCGTCGAAGAAAAGAATGATGTCGTTCAAAAGCATATTCGCTTCAACCGGAAAACTGATGCCGAAGAAAAGCTTCATCTGTTTGCGGAAACGAAGACGGGTTCTGTCCTTATTAAGAAGACGGAAGACAGGAAAGCGGATAACGTATAAGAAATGCCTTTATCGTTTAAGTGTGGTGCAGAGGGGAATAAATGTACTATACGAACGTTGTCCTTACTAAAAAGATGTGCATGTATATCCATGGTGGAAAGGACCGGTCTGCGATCAGTACCGGACACCTTTGCCCAAGCTTCATCTTTTTGCGATTCTTTCCTCATAAAAAAGGACGGGGGGAAGAATGTTAAGAAGGACAACGCATAAGATGAGAAAGAAGGGTTTTTCTATGAAAAGACAATTAGCGCGCTCAAGGTCCAATCGAAAATTAGCCGGAGTGATCGGCGGATTATCCCGATTTACAGGTATTGATGCGACCATTCTGCGAGTGATCTTCATCATATTATTGATTCCGACAGGATTCTTTCCGCTGGTCGTCGTTTACGGCTTAATGGCCTTTGTGCTGCCGAATGAGGAGGAAGCCATCAGATAATGAGATGGATTGTTGGTATATTAATCAACGCAGTGATTTTTGTGGCATTGGCAGGTTTTTTTGATGGGTTCAATGTATCCAGTTTCGGGGCGGCTGTTATCGCAAGCTTCATCTTATCGATCCTGAACGGGTTGATCCGGCCGATCCTCATCATCCTGACCCTGCCGGTGACCATCCTGACACTGGGATTGTTTCTGTTCGTCATCAACGCAGTCACCCTGCTTCTGACGGACGGAATCATGGGGGATGCCTTTGAATTATCAGGTTTCGGAATGGCTTTTCTTGCATCGATCATTCTTGCTCTTGCCAATCTGGTTATCCAAAACACTGTGTTCAAACCGAAAAAAGAAAGATAAGCTCCGGTCACTCTGGCCGGGGTTTTTCTTTTGTAAAAAGGATTTCCACCTCCTTAGCTAGAAATAGTTGGAAAAGAGGAGGAATCACAGATGAATATAACATCATCATCTATTGAGGGATATAAAGGATTGGAGGTCCCGTACACCCTGTTAAGCACAACGGATCATCCAAAGGGACTGGCCATCATGTTCCCGGGGCAAGGCTACACGGTGCAAGGGCCGCTCATGCATTATCCGACAGGTATCTTTTTACATGAAAACATCGCTGTACTGCATATTAATTATCAATACAGCTCGAAGGAATATAACGATTTAACAGATTCGGAGTTCGATGAGGCAATGATGACCGACTCCAAAAAAGTCATCGATGAAGTGCTGGAAGGCACATCCTATGATGCTTATTATCTTGCAGCTAAGTCCATTGGGACCATCCCCTTGAGCGGTGAACTTTCCAGGAAAGAATTCAAAGATGCTAAAATCATTTGGCTGACTCCTCTATTAAAAGAGGAAATCGTTTATGAGACGCTGAAGGAGAGCCGGCACTCAGGGATTTGTTTCTTAGGGGACAGCGATCATCATTACGTCGAAGAAAGATTTACGAAACTATCCTCAAATCCTCACCTTCAGCTTCACCTGATCCCCGGGGCGAATCACAGTCTGGAACAGGATTTTCACGTATTGAATTCCATGGACCTCCACAAAGGCATCATGACCGCGATTGAAACATTCATAAAAGAAGCGTAGTCCCCTGAAAATGGGTACGGATTTCGAATACAACCAATTAGCAGTCTTATTCGTAACTGAATTAGACTGCTTCTTTTTTTGATATATAGGGTTTGGATTTCGACCACTTTTTACATGGGGCCATAAGTTTTTGTCAGCATGAAAATTCGCATGCTACCTGTTATACCCATTGGTTTGTTACAAATGATTTAACTAGCAGGGGTTGGGTGTTGATTTTTGAGAAGTAGATAAATGAAGAGACATATTTTTTATCCTTAATTATGAGGAACCTCTGATTGTTTTAATAAGGGAAGTTATTTCCGTTATCTTGCAGAATAAGGCTAGGTTTAGGGATATAAGGGAAGTTATTTCCGTTAAGGAAGGTAAAATGGTCCGTTTTCATGCTTTTGGAGTAAATAGAGGAAATGTTTTCCTCTATTTACCCTATATTTCTTGCTATTTCCTCAATAAGAGAAACTTCTTCCCTTATTTTGGCAGATTCTTCCCCGTAGTCCCCGGACTGCGCTTCTTTCTTTAGCAACATCAAAATTGCCAGGGTGGCTTCACCAAACTAAAGGCCCGACAATCGGTGCATCACAGTCGGCACTCTTGCGCTTTTGCGCATAATTGCTAAAATAGGAAAGAGTAGAAAAGATTCGAAGGGCGAACGAAATGTCCTGGGAATCGAAGGAGGAGCTTGCTTTGGCAAAGGTTCGAACGAAAGATCTAGTAGAGAAATTCAACTTGGAACTTGTCGGCGGAGAAGAAGGATTACATAGACCGATCACCACAAGTGATATATCACGTCCCGGGCTCGAGATGGCCGGCTACTTTAACTATTATCCTGCAGAGCGGATCCAGCTGCTCGGGAAGACCGAGCTTTCATTTCTGGAACTCCTGGATGAATCAGAACGAAAGAGGCGGATGGAAGCGTTGTGCACGGACATCACACCGGGCATCATCATTTCCCGCGACCTGGAGATTCCGGATGAACTTGTGGAAGCGGCAGACCGCACATCCGTGCCGGTGATGCGTTCGTCCATGAAAACCACCCGTTTTTCCTCGAGATTGACCAACTATCTCGAAAGCAAGCTTGCTCCGACGACAGCGGTGCATGGTGTACTCGTCGACATTTATGGGGTCGGGGTGCTGATCACAGGTAAGAGCGGAGTCGGGAAAAGTGAAACAGCCCTCGAACTGGTGAAACGGGGACATCGCCTTGTAGCGGATGACTGCGTTGAGATCCGTCAGGAAGATATGGATACCCTGATCGGGACCTCACCTGATTTGATCGAGCATTTACTGGAAATCCGCGGACTTGGCATCATCAATGTCATGACCCTCTTCGGTGCCGGTGCGGTGCGTAACTATAAACGCATCACCCTCTGCATCAATCTTGAACTTTGGGATCAGAAGAAACAATATGATCGTCTTGGCCTCGAAGAAGAGAAAATGAAAATCATTGATACGGAGATTACAAAATATACAGTACCTGTTCGTCCGGGCCGGAATTTAGCGGTCATCATTGAAGTGGCCGCAATGAACTTCCGTCTGAAGCGGATGGGTGTGAATGCAGCCGAGCAGTTCACGAACCGCCTCTCTGAAGTCATAGAAGACGGCGTGAACGAGGATATCTAATAGAAACACACCAATATGAACAAAGGAGCTAAACAATGAATCAATCGATCACACCCATCGATCCGATCGCATTCCAGCTTGGACCCCTGCAGGTACACTGGTACGGTGTCATCATCGGACTTGGAATTGCACTCGGATTATATTTAGCGATATCAGAAAGCAAACGTCTCGGGCTGCACCCTGATACGTTTGTCGATTTACTTGTTTGGGCGATCCCGATCGCCATTCTGTCTGCAAGGGCATACTATGTCATTTTCGAATGGGATTACTATTCCCAGAATCCCGGGGATATCATCAAAGTATGGAATGGCGGGATCGCGATACATGGAGCCTTGATCGGATCCGTGATCACTGCTCTTGTTTTTGCGAAAATCAAAGGGATTTCCTTCTGGAAGCTGGCTGACATTGCGGCGCCGAGCATCATCCTTGGGCAGGCTATCGGCCGCTGGGGCAACTTCATGAACCAGGAAGCCCATGGAGGCGAAGTCACGCGTGCCTTCCTGGAGAATCTTCATCTGCCTCGGTTCATCATTGATCAGATGTACATAAACGGGACCTATTACCACCCGACGTTCCTGTATGAATCATTATGGAACATCGCGGGATTCATCCTTCTTCTCGTTTTACGAAGAAAAGTGAACCTCCGCCGCGGGGAATTATTCCTTTCCTATGTTATCTGGTACTCGATCGGCCGCTTCTTCGTAGAAGGAATGAGAACGGACAGCCTGATGCTTACGGAAATGTTACGGATCGCACAGGTCATTTCAATCGTTCTCGTTATTGCGGCGGCAGCGCTCATCATTTATAGAAGGAAATCCGGCATGGCACGTCATGCCTATCACGATAAAAGCAATGAAGAAGTGAATGTGTAAAAACCATTGAAATAAAAAATCTGCCATAACCTGGTGGAGCGAACACGCGCTTTTCAGCCGGCGTTAACAGAAAAAATAAGGGGAGAAGAGAGAATGTGGATATCGTCAATTAAAAATGGCGGACTGACAGGATTAAAGACAACATGGTCCCTCGGGAAAGTGATTTTTCCCATTACACTGATTGTATTCGTACTGCAATACACGCCCGTCCTGCCCTGGGTGATGGAAAAAATATCGCCCTTCATGAAAATGATCGGCCTCTCGGGTGATGCAGCCATTCCCCTTGTCCTCGGAAATTTCCTGAATCTGTATGCGGGTATAGCGGGGATCCTGTCACTGGATTTGACGGTTAAAGAAGTCTTCATCATAGCGGTGATGCTGTCTTTCTCCCATAATCTGCTGATTGAATCGACGGTGGCTGCAAAGGTCGGCGTGAAAATCTGGCTGATCGTCACGGTCAGGGTCGGGTTGGCCCTCATCTCCGCGCTCATCATCAACCTCATGTGGAGCGGCGGATCCGAGACGGCGAAATACGGCATGATGCCCCCGCAGCAGGCAGAACCTGAAGGCTGGGGGCAAATCCTGTTACTCGGCTTGGAAAAAGCCGGCTACGGTGTGCTGCAGCTTGCATTGATCGTCATCCCGCTCATGATCATCATCCAGATCATGAAGGATTTAGGATGGATGGAAGTCTTTTCGCGATGGCTGGCACCTGCGACACGGGCACTCGGAATGAATGCCAACACGTCGACCACGATGGTGGCGGGCCTTGTGATCGGCCTTGCCTATGGAGCGGGCGTTATGATCCAGGCGGTGAAAGAAGACGGGGTAAGCAAGAAGGACGTCACGATTGCCTTCATCTTCCTTGTCTCCTGCCACGCAGTGGTCGAGGATACGCTGATCTTCATCCCGCTTGGTATCCCTGTCCTGCCGCTCTTGATTATCCGTCTTGTCACCGCGATCGTATTGACGATGATCGTAGCGTATATTTGGAACCGAACAGATGCAAAAAAAGAAAGGAAGAAACATTATGAGCAAAATTACAACAGTATTATTTGACCTGGATGGAACACTGATCAATACAAATGATCTGATTATCTCTTCCTTCCTTCACACCTTGAATCACTACTATCCGGATCAATACAAAGAAATCGACGTGCTTCCCTTCATGGGTCCTCCACTCGAGGAATCATTCGGCGGCTTGAACCCGGCAAAAGTCGATGAAATGTGTGCCCACTACCGTGCATACAACCAGGAACATCACGATGAGCTGGTAACCGAGTTTGAAGGCGTCTATGAAACCGTTGAAACGTTGTATAAACAAGGTTATAAGCTGGCAATCGTATCGACGAAAGTGCGAAATGTCGTATTGAAGGGCTTGGATCTGATGAAGCTCCGTCCATTTTTTGACGTGGTGATCACCCTTGATGAAGTGGAGAACGCGAAACCTCATCCAGAACCGATCGAAAAAGCACTGAAAGAATTGGGCTCGTCTCCTCAGGAAGCAATCATGGTCGGAGACAATCACCATGACATTTTAGCCGGAAAAAATGCAGGCGTCCTCTCGGCAGGAGTCGCCTGGAGTGCCAAAGGCCGAGAGCATCTTGCACAATACGAACCGGAGTTCATGCTTGAAACAATGCCTGATTTACTCGAGGTGGTCGGAGTACCGACCGCATGAGAAAAACGACACGCTACCCGGTAACAGGAGGCAATTCACTCTGGCATGTCTATAAAACCGTGCCATTCATCAAAGTCGTGAAGAACTTCATCGTTATCCAGGCAGCCCGTTACACTCCGTTCCTCGGAATGAAAAACTGGCTGTACAAGACGTTTCTGAGAATGAACATCGGCGACCAGACATCCTTCGCCCTCATGGTCATGCTCGACGTCATGTTCCCTGAAAAGATTTCCGTCGGCAGGAACACCGTCATCGGCTACAACACGACGATCCTCGCACACGAGTATCTGATCAAGGAGTACCGTCTCGGTGACGTCAACATCGGCTCGGAAGTCATGATCGGAGCGAACACGACCATTTTGCCGGGCGTCAGCATCGGGGACGGGGCCATCGTTTCAGCCGGCACCCTCGTCCACAAAGACGTACCACCCGGAGCCTTCGTCGGCGGAAACCCCATGCGTGTCATCTACACCAAAGAACAACTTGCCGAACGCTGGCAGAAAGACGAAATCTACGGGTTGAAAAGAGAAGACTGAACAGGAAGGCAAAGACGGTAATCTGTCTCTGCCTTTTTGTTTTGGTGCTTTTTATAGAAATTAGCTATTTTTTACGCCTCCAATCTGTTATAAAGTAAGAATAGAGACAAACAGGGGGCATGGGATATGAATTGGAATGATTGCATCGAGAGAACAAACACACACTCCGTCAAATGGTCGTTTCCTGAAGAGGATGTCATACCGATGTGTATAGCAGACATGGATTTTCAGGTATCGCCGGCAATTGTCGAGGCACTCAATCAAAAAGCGCAGCATGGGATCTATGGATATACGACGTTCAGCGACCGCTATTTTGAATCGATCGTTTCCTGGTGGAAAAAGCGCTTCGAGATGGAGATCGAAAAAGATTGGATCTGCTTCAGCCCCGGAATCATACCGGGAATAAACGTATTACTGTCCGTACTGACCGAACCGGGCGACGGTGTCATCATCCAGGACCCCGTTTATTATCCTTTCTACAGTACGATCGAGAATCACGGATGTTCCGTCATCAGGAATACACTGCTTTACGAAGAAGGATTTTACAAGATAGATTTTGACGATTTAGAAAAAAAGGCTAGTCAGCCTAATACGAAAATCCTCATTCTCTGCAGTCCGCACAACCCGGTTGGGAGAGTGTGGTCGCAAGAAGAACTTAAGAGAATCGGAGAGATCGCCAAACGGAATGACCTGTGGATCATATCCGATGAGATGCATGGTGACCTGGTCTACAAAGGGCATGGGCATATGCCTCTTTACAAAGCAGATGCAAGCTTGTCACAGAATAGCATCCTCTGTGCAGCACCAAGCAAAACCTTTAATATCGCAGGCCTGCAAACCTCCATTCTCCTCATTCCCAACAAGGAACTGAGGGAAAAATATAATGCGAAACTGACAGGCTTTGGCCTGATGAGACCGAATGTGTTCGGGATTGAAGGAACGATTGCAGCATACGAAGAAGGTGAACCGTGGTTAAACGAACTGCTGATGGTCCTTGAAGAAAATAAGAAGGTCGTCACCAATTATTTAGAACAGCATCTTCCAGAACTGAAAGCCATTCAACCACAGGCAACGCATCTGATCTGGATCGATTGCAGTGAACTGGGGATGTCGGGTGAAGAACTTTGTACATTCTTCCTGGAAAAAGCCCGGGTCAAATTCGACGAAGGCTTCAAATTCGGCGAATGCGGCCGATCCTTCGTCCGGATGAACATTGCCTGTCCGAAAGAACGGATTGATATGGCGTTGAGAAGGATGAATCATGCTGTATTGGAGCATCGGCTAAATCGATAATACAAGGTATTACCATGCCGCCAGATGAGAAGCGGATTGAAAATGAAAGAATAGGGGAAAAGACAAAGATAGATTGCAAAGATCTGTTTTTGTCTTTTTTGTTTTTAATAAAGAAAGGGCAGTTAATTATGAAAATTGACTTATTGCGCTCACTTACGGTTTCAAAAATGACAAACGAGTCTCATTTTCATTCTGGAAGTGTGCTCTAAATGGGTTGTGAGCAGGTATTGCTTGGGTGGAAATGAACGTATTGCGCAGCTTTTATTGATAATTGAGCCGGATTTACAGGAATTGCGCGAGAAAAAAATTTATTGCGCCGGAATCCAGATAATTGCGCTTCGTTTGGGTTTATTGCGCAAGAATTTCATTAATTGCGCCACTTTGTCGAAAAACCTCAGACAAGTACACTTATATCAAAACCTCTGAACACTGCTTCCCTGTAAACTTTACCACCAGCCGTATGTTCTCTCGACCACCTCCATCCCCCAAAAAAATCCCCGCACAACGGTTGACGAATAAAAGAAGAAAAGCTACACTACTAATAACTTTATTTTATTAGCACATTAGCGAACTAAAGGATTTCGGAATAATCAACTATTAGTAATAGCCCTTGTGATAGGGGACAATAACTCAATATTTAATTTGCCAAAGGTGGTTCTTATGACAAAGCTATTCATGTTCGAGAAGCCATTGGGAATGAGAGATACATTTCCTGATTTATATGAGATAAAAGATCAGACGAAAAGGAAAATGGAAGATGCAATGAAGCGCTGGGGGTATAAATTCATCGAGACACCGTCGCTCGAGTATTACGAAACGGTGGGGGACGCTTCCGCCATCCTCGACCGGCAGCTCTTCAAACTGCTTGATCAGCAGGGACACACGCTTGTATTGAGACCGGATATGACGGCACCGATCGCACGGATAGCCGCATCAAAACTATTGAAGGACCGGGCGCCGCTCAGACTTGCCTACTCCGACAGCGTTTTTCGCGCACAGCAGCGGGAAGGCGGCCGGCCGGCGGAATTCGAACAGGTCGGCATAGAATGCATCGGGGATGATTCCGTGAGTGCGGATGCCGAGGTGATTGCCCTGATGGTGTCCGTCCTAAAAGAAGCGGGACTCGAACACTTTAAGATTTCGATCGGGCATATCGGATTTGTACAAGAGCTGTTCACGCAAATCGTCGGGACAGAAGAACGGGCAGATACACTGAGACGATTCCTTTATGAAAAGAACTACGTCGGCTATCGTCAGCATGTCAATGAACTGACGCTTTCGTCGATAGATAAACAACGGTTGTGCAGATTTCTGACACTGCGGGGGTCGGACCACGTATTCGGAGAAGCCCACTCCCTGTTAGAAGGTGAAAAAGGTCTTCACGCCCTCGAACAACTCAAGGAATTGTGGAACATTCTACAGGACTACGGAGTCGAAAAATATATTAAATTCGATCTCAGCCTCGTCAGTCATATGAGCTACTACTCAGGCATTCTGTTCGAAGTGTACGGCGAAAATGTCGGATTCGCGATCGGAAATGGCGGCCGCTACGACAAACTGCTTGAGAAGTTCGGCAAACATTCGGGGGCGACCGGTTTCGGAATGCGCCTTGACTATGTACTCGAAGCCATGCAAATCGAACTAACCTCATCAAGCGGGGAGTGCGTGCTGTTCAGTGACGAACGCAGAAAAGAAGCGATCGCACTCGCGTCTGAACTCAGAAGCGAGGGAAAAGGAGTCGTCCTGCAGAACTGGAAAGGTGTCGGTGACGTGGATGAATTCACAAAAGGATTCAGCAATGTACATTTCGTTGTTGGACAGGAGCGGAACGGGAATGGTGGTGACAACCGATGAGCGGCTTAACAATTGCGATGCCGAAGGGCAGGATTTTTGAAGAAGCGGTCGAACTGTTAAGGAAAGCCGATTATGATCTGCCCCCGGAATTTGATGAATCAAGAAAACTGATCATCGAGGTGCCGCAGGAGGATCTTCGATTTATTTTAGCAAAACCGATGGATGTCCCGACATATGTCGAACACGGTGTTGCGGATTTGGGGATAGCCGGGAAAGACGTGATGCTTGAAGAAGAACGGAACGTGTACGAGCTGCTTGATTTGAAAATCAGCGGCTGCTATCTGGCCGTCGCCGGACTTCCCGGGACAAAAATGAGTGATGTCGCTCCGAAAATCGCGACCAAATATCCGAACGTCGCCTCTTCCTATTTCCGTGAGCAGGGGGAACAGGTGGAAATCATCAAGCTCAACGGTTCCATCGAGCTTGCCCCGCTGATCGGCCTTGCCGACAGAATCGTAGACATCGTTTCAACCGGAAGAACACTGAAGGAAAACGGACTCGTCGAATATGAAACGATCGTGGATATCACATCGAGATTGATCGCCAACCCGGTCAGTTACCGGATGAAGGATGAAAAAATCGAGGACCTGGTTGCCAGGCTGACACGGATCATCGAAGGGTGAGGGGCATTGGTGGCCATGGGATCTATTTTTTAAAAAGGCAGGCGGTATGAATGAAGATTATCAGAGAGGTCGAAGGAGCGTCGATTAAGCGCTCAGTCGACGCCGGAACCGAGGAGCAGCGGAGAGCCGTGCAGGAAATCATCTCATCTGTCCGTGAAAAAGGAGACGCTGCGCTGAAAGAATACACAGAGAAATTCGATGGTGTATCACTGGCAGAATTCAAAGTAACCGAAGTGGAAATCGCCGATGCATTTGCTGCAATGGACACCGCCATGATCAACGTGATCCAGGAAGCGGCAGATAATATCCGCACGTTTCATGAACAGCAAAAGCAATCATCGTGGTTCACCACCCGGGCGGACGGGACGATGCTCGGTCAGAAGCTGACACCGCTTGACTCGGTCGGGGTGTACGTACCAGGCGGGACGGCAGCTTACCCATCTTCCGTATTGATGAATGTGATGCCGGCAAAAGTGGCCGGCGTCGGACGGATTACCATGGTTTCTCCGCCGGGTAAAGACGGAACTCTGTCCGCGGGCGTACTCGTCGCGGCAAAAATCGCCGGAGTGGAGGACATCTACAAAGTCGGGGGAGCCCAGGCAGTAGCTGCGTTGGCATACGGGACCGAAACGATTTCCGTGGTCGATAAGATAACTGGACCAGGGAACATATATGTTGCACTTGCGAAACGCGAAGTATTCGGTGACGTGGATATCGATATGATTGCAGGACCGAGTGAAATCGTCGTACTGGCGGACGGTGATCAGCATGCGGACGAAATCGCGGCAGACCTGTTATCGCAGGCGGAACACGATCCACGGGCTTCCGCGGTTCTCGTTACCACTTGTGAAAATCTTGCCGAACGTGTTGTACAGGAAGTGGAGCGGCAACTTTCGACCCTTCCACGCGAAGACATTGCCCGCCGGTCGATCAGTGATTTTGGCGCGATCTATGTCACTGCCACCTTGGAAAAAGGGGTGGAGCTTGTGAATCAGCTGGCACCGGAGCATCTGGAAATCCTGACGGCAGATCCGTTCGAGACAATGGCGGGGATCCGCCACGCCGGAGCGATTTTCCTTGGCCGGTACAGCTCGGAACCTGTCGGCGACTATTTCGCGGGACCGAATCATGTGCTGCCGACAAATGGGACGGCACGGTTCTCAAGTCCGTTGAACGTCGATGAATTCATGAAGAAATCAAGCATCATTTCCTACAGCGAAAAAGCGCTGAAGGAGAATGGGGACAAAATAGCGGCACTGGCGCGGCTCGAAGGACTTGAAGCACACGCGCGTGCAGTCGAAATACGATTTAAAAAGAGGGACTGATTGAACGTCCGTCCCCAGGTATTTTAAAGGAGTGAAGCAACGATGGAGAGAAGTGCGGAGATTGTGAGAAAGACGAATGAGACGGATATCCGTTTGAGTTTTGGAATTGACGGGGAGGGAAATTCGGAGATTGAGACGGGTGTTTCGTTCATGAGTCATATGCTGGACTTGTTCACGAAGCATGGACAGTTTGACTGCAGAATTGTAGCAAATGGTGATACGGAGGTGGATGACCACCACACGACGGAGGATATCGGGATCTGCCTCGGGCAGGCACTCGTTCAGGCTCTTGGCGACAAGAAAGGGATCAAGCGCTACGGCTCGGCGATGGTGCCGATGGATGAGGCGCTGGCAACCGTCGCAGTCGACCTGAGCAACCGTCCCCACCTTGAATTCCGAGCGGATCTGCCAAGCGGGAAGGTCGGTACATTCGATACGGAAAACGTGCACGAATTCCTCTGGAAGCTCGCGCTTGAAGCAAGGATGAACCTGCATGTCATCGTTCATTACGGACACAATACGCATCACATCATCGAAGCGATCTTCAAGGCCCTCGGCCGTGCACTCGACGAAGCGACGACCATCGACCCGCGGGTCAAAGGGATTCCATCCACAAAGGGGATGTTGTAGATCATGATCGGCATCGCAGATTACGGAATGGGAAACCTGTTCAGCGTCAGCAAAGCGCTCGAACGGCTGAAGGTCCCTTACTTCATCAGTGACGACCGCGAGACGCTGCTGTCAGCAGACGGGTTGATCTTACCGGGGGTCGGTGCCTTCAAAGACGCTATGAAACTGTTGGAATCGACTCACCTGAAAGATACCATCCTGCGCTTTGCGGATACCGGAAAACCGCTTCTCGGCATCTGCCTCGGCATGCAGCTCCTTTTTGAAGAGAGTGAAGAAAACGGCTCTACACTTGGCCTCGGGTTGCTGCCCGGGGAAGTCATCCATATCCCGAAACAAGACCGTGCAGGAAACCGGTACAAGGTCCCTCACATGGGCTGGAATCACCTTTCTTTTCAAAAAAAATCCCGCCTGCTGGATGGATTGGCGGAAGGCTACGTCTATTTCGTCCATTCTTATTATGTGAATGGTTCGGAGGATGTCCTGACAGCAACCGCGGATTATGCCGGCGTTGAAATCCCGGCGGTCGTAAGCAAGGAAAATATTTACGGCATGCAGTTCCACCCTGAAAAGAGCGGACAGTTGGGCATGCAGCTGCTGGAAAACTTCACAAAACGGGTGAAAGAATCGGAGGCGGTATTATGAGTTTTACCATCTATCCCGCCATCGATATGCGCGGAGGAAAATGTGTACGATTGATTCAAGGAGACTACAATCAGGAGACGGTATACGGCGATTCTCCATTTGGTATGGCAAAGAAGTTCGCGGATGAAGGCGCGGAATGGATTCATATGGTCGATCTCGACGGAGCGAAGGAAGGCTCGAGGATCAATGAAGAATTCGTAATCGAGGTTGCAGAAAAATTGAATGCCAAAGTCCAAATCGGCGGTGGCATCCGCTCTGCAGAAGATATCGAGCATTATCTTAGCCGAGGAGTTGACCGCGTCATCATCGGAAGCCTTGCCGTCTCCAACACGGAATTGGTGAAAGAATGGCTTGGTGCATACGGCGGTGACAAAATCGCCATCGGTCTTGACGCCAAAGATGGCTATGTGGCCACACACGGCTGGATCGAGACGTCTTCGTTGAAGGCTGTCGACCTCGGAAAAGAGCTGGCCGCGGCCGGAGCAGAAACGTTCATTTTCACCGATATCGCCACTGACGGCATGCTTTCCGGACCGAACGTCGAAGCGGTCGTCAAGCTTGCAAGGGAAACCGGTAAATCAGTGATCGCCTCCGGAGGCGTGAGTTCATTGGAAGACCTGGCTGCCCTGAAAAATCACCATGACCAGGGAGTTTCGGGTGCGATTTGTGGAAAGTCTCTTTACACCGGGAAATTCACCGTGGCAGAGGCGTTAAAAGAGGTGAAGGGATCATGCTGACAAAACGGATCATTCCCTGTCTGGATGTAAAAGACGGCCGTGTCGTGAAAGGCATTCAATTCGTCGAGCTGAGGGATGCCGGAGACCCGGTCGAACTTGCGAAAGTGTATGACGGGCAGGGAGCAGATGAGCTGGTCTTTTTAGATATATCTGCTTCCCATGAAGGGCGGAAGACAATGGTCGAAGTCGTCCGGCACGTCGCGGCAGAACTAGCCATCCCATTTACAGTCGGCGGCGGGATCAATGCCGTTGAAGATATGAAAGCAATCCTGAGGGCAGGTGCCGACAAGGTTTCCCTGAATACGGCAGCAGTCCTGCGTCCTGAACTGGTGCGGGAAGGCGCACAGTACTTCGGCTCACAATGTATCGTCGTGGCGATTGATGCCAAGTACGATGAAGAAAGCGGCAGCTGGAAGGTGTACACCCACGGCGGCCGCAAGCTTCGCGACCTCGATGCAGTTCAGTGGGCGAAACAGGTGGAATTCCTTGGTGCCGGAGAGATCCTGCTTACCTCGATGGACAGTGACGGCGGGAAAAAAGGCTTCAATGTCGCGCTGACCCGTACTGTCAGCGAAGCCGTATCCATTCCGGTCATCGCCTCGGGCGGAGCCGGAAACGCAGAGCATTTTAAAGAAGTATTTACGGACGGAAAAGCGGATGCAGCTCTGGCCGCCTCCATTTTCCACTATAAAGAAACAAGCGTAGAAGAAGTGAAGAGTTATCTGAGAGAGCAGGAGGTGCATGTTAGATGACAACGTATGATTGGACCGCAGAAGTAAAATACGATGAAAACGGCCTCGTGCCGGCAATCATCCAGGATGCAGAAACAAAGGACGTCCTGACCCTGGCCTATATGAATGAAACATCGCTTGCGCGGACTCTTGAAACGGGTGAAACATGGTTCTACTCCCGCTCGCGCCGGGAACTCTGGCATAAAGGCGGGACGAGCGGTAACACGCAGACGGTCAAGAGTATTGTCTGGGATTGCGATAAGGATGCGCTGCTCGTCCTTGTAGATAAGAAAGGTCCTGCCTGCCACAAAGGCGAGGAAAGTTGTTTCCATGAGAAGGTTTACGGAGACAGCACCTCACCTTCTGAAGAAAACATCCTACTGACACTGGAAGCACTCATCGCCGACCGGGAAAAAGAACGTCCGGAAGGAGCCTACACGACCTACCTGTTCGAAGAAGGAGTCGACAAGATCCTCAAAAAAGTGGGCGAAGAGGCATCCGAAGTCATCATTGCTGCGAAAAACCGGGACGGCGAAGAACTGAAATGGGAAGTGGCGGATCTCTTCTACCACGTCCTTGTGCTGCTTCGTGAACAGGAGCTGCCTTTGGAGGAAGTGCTCGGGGTTCTGGTAGAGCGTCATAATAAATAAAAGTAGGAGGGACGGGTCTTTCGTTAGCTAAGGCCCGTCCTTCGATGTGTTAATGGGGACATTTTCTCCTTTATTCGGTAAGTAAGAACAGAAATGGCCGGTTTCTGACCCAGTTTTGTCAGGAAAGGGGTTACTATAAGCGTGGGCAGCCTGCGGGTGGGGATGTCATTCACGCTTAGAATAGAGAATTGCGTCGTTTTTCCATTAAATGCGCCGGAATCCAGATAATTGCGCTGGATTTTAAATAATTGCGCCTGATTCCAAATAATTGCTCCACTTCCCTAATAATTGCGCCAGAATTCGATTAATTGAGCAACTTGTCGAAAAATCTTCCCCCCCACTCACACCACCTAATCCAACAAACCACTCCAATACTCCCAATCCCGAACCCACGCCATCAAAATATGGTAGTTTAGTACAACTTTGTTGTGTGTTATACTATCTTAGTTATAGGTTATTCATTATATATTGTGATGAAGATTATTAAATGAAATACGTACATCGTGCTCTTTCAGCAGCCACCTTCAACGAGATTGTGGCGAAAAAGAGCTTAGTTATACTATGAACGTTTCGGAGGACTTTGATGAGAAAAGAGTCAAAATTAAGAAGTGAGCAAGCGAAGGTGCTGTCATTTGTCCCGACGGGTGAGTATTATTACACAAAGGGCATGAAAGCTTATCAGCGCCGCGAGCTTAAGCGATCGTTAAAATATTTGAATAGAGCGTTTCAATTGGAACCACTCGAGCCGATGATTGCGTGTCAGTTGTCGATTGTCTATACAGAGCTTGGCGAGTTCAAGCGTGCAAATGAATTGCTTCATGAAATCATTAAGAACCTGGATCCTCATATGACGGAATGCCACTACTTCCTGGCCAATAATTATGCACATTTAGGATTGTTCAAGGAAGCATATGATCATGTGAGCATGTATCTCGACAAAGAAGAATATGGCGAGTTTGTTGAGGATGCCGAAGATCTGCTTGAATTATTGGAACTGGATTCCGATCTGACGGTTGAAGACTTATATGAACATGATGATTTGATCATGCAGCAGGAGAAGGCGAAGGACTTGCTGGAATCCGGTCATTTTCAAAAAGCCGTTGAAACGCTGAAGAAAGTGATCGGGGAGTATCCGGAGTTCTGGTCGGCTTATAATAATCTGGCGCTTGCCTATTTCTACCTGGGTGAAGTGGATCAAGCGTCTGCCACCCTTGAAGAGGTGCTGGAGAAGAACCCGGGAAACCTTCATGCGCTTTGCAACACGGCTGTTTTTTATTTTTACCAAAAAAGAAATGATGAACTGAAAGAACTGATCACGGGTCTTGAAAAGGTGCGTCCGTTATTGCATGAGCACCGGTTCAAGCTTGGTGCGACATTTGCATTGATCGGTTATTCACAGAAAGCGTATGAGTGGCTGAAGTCGCTGCAAAAAATCGGCTTTGAAGGTGACGCGAGCTATTACTACTGGCTGTCCCACTCAGCGTATGAAACCGGCCGTGAGCAGACGGCCCGCAATGCCTGGAAAAAAGTGATCGAACTGAATCCCGAAAAAGAGGGAAGCGAGCCTTGGAATGACAAGCAGACTGACGGATTTGAGAATCACGTCACGTCGATCTTGAAGAAAATGCAGAGTGAATATACGGAAGAAAAGCTGTTCGGACTGTTCCTCACATCCGTTTCGGAACATCAGAAAGCCGTGTTGACGCATGCGGATTTCTGCGAGGTGGAGGAGCTTTCAATCGTGGAAAAAGTGTACCTGGCACATGTATTGAACACCAACGGCAAAAGCTCGATGAAAGTGAACCAGGAGATCAAGAATATGCATGAGGTCGCGCTTCACCTGTATGAATCCCATCATCCAATTTCAAGCGTCGATTCCGGCCTGTTCTTAACATGGTTCACGATTGCGTACCGCGGTCTTAAAGAGCGGGAAACATTCAAGAATACAAAGGCATTTGCAGCCGCTGCCGAGTATGTGTGGAAGCATCTTCGCAACGAAAAAGTGACGAAGAGACAAGTGTGCGATTCCTACAATGTGTCTGCAAGCACGTTGACTAAATATATTTCCGTGGTGGAAAGCTACCTTCCATGAGCATATTTTTGGACGATACAACCCTCTTTTTTATAGGATAGTGATAGAAAGTGAATACTATATAGGGAATATAAAAATGATGCTTAAAGAACGTTTTTTGGAAGGAGAATTTCAGTATGTCAGAAGAAAAAATCTATGATGTGATCATTGCCGGTGCAGGTCCTGCAGGAATGACAGCGGCTGTATATACGTCCCGTGCCAGTCTTTCAACTCTGATGCTTGAAAGAGGTGTGCCGGGCGGACAGATGGCTAACACGGAAGAAGTGGAAAACTATCCTGGCTTCGACCATATCCTTGGTCCGGACCTGTCGAATAAAATGTTCGATCACGCGAAGAAATTCGGTGCGGAATACGCATACGGAGACATCAAGGAAATCGTCGACGAAGGCGATTACAAGCTTGTCAAAGCGGGATCAAAGGAATACAAAGCACGTGCAATCATCCTTTCAACCGGTGCCGAATACAAGAAAATCGGCGTACCTGGTGAAAAAGAACTTGGCGGCCGCGGCGTATCCTATTGTGCAGTCTGTGATGGCGCGTTCTTCAAAGGGAAAGACCTTGTGGTCGTCGGCGGAGGAGACTCTGCAGTAGAAGAGGGTGTTTACCTGACGAGATTCGCCAATAAAGTGACGATCGTCCACCGCCGCGATAAGCTCCGTGCCCAGAAGATCCTTCAGCAGCGTGCTTTTGATAACGAAAAAGTTGATTTCATCTGGAATCACACGATCAAAGAAATCAATGACAAGGACGGCAAGGTTGGAAGTGTGACGCTGGTTTCCACTGCAAACGGCGAAGAAACAGAATTCCAGGCAGATGGTGTCTTCATTTATATCGGAATGATTCCGTTGACGAAGCCGTTCCACAACCTTGGCATCACCAATGATATGGGTTATATAGTTACCAACGAACAAATGGAAACGAAAGTCCCTGGAATTTTCGCAGCTGGAGATGTGCGCGAGAAAGAACTCCGTCAAATCGTTACAGCGACAGGCGACGGAAGCATCGCAGCCCAGGCAGCCCAGCATTATGTAGAAGAATTGAAAGAAAAAGTCAAAAACGGTTAATAGATAAAGCCTTGGGACCTTGATCCCAAGGCTTTTTTACGTCATTTCCGGTGATGCTTGTCATACAAGGCAACCAATTCGGTGAGCGTCCATTTTTCCAAATCCGGTCCTTCCGCCACTCCACTCTTTACTAAAAGACGAATAAAATGCTCTCGCTGCTTTTGAACGGCATCTCTTAAAAACGGCATAGCATTCACTCCTTACATTAGCTTACATTTATTTTAAAACGGTAGCGAACTGGGTTCCTCAACTTTGTCAGCTTTCCTTCCAAATGAAATGTTGTTTGTCAGACTTTCTTACACAAGTCACCGATTTTCCATCATGCCCATGTATAATGAGCCTAAGAGGAGGAGGGTAGAGTGGGACAGGAATCTTCCTATAAGGATAAAAAAGTGATCTCAATCGGCGTAGTCAGTGAATTGACTGGCCTGACTGAAAGAAAAATCAGGTACTACGAAGAAAAGAATCTCATTTTCCCGGAACGGACCAACAGGGGATACCGGAAATACTCTTTCAACGACGTAGAACGGTTGATGGAGATTGCGGACCATAGAGAAGAAGGCGTCACAACCAAAGAAATCAAGTACGAACTGACCAAAAAAGAGAGAAAAGAAGCTAAACAAAAAATGATCAGGGGCCAAATAAATGCACGGTTTGGAATCCAGAAAAACTGATGGATTCCGCGAAAAGGCAAACTCTAATAGGGGAGTTTGTCTTTTTAATTGTTATATAAACAATTGGCTCAGCGGAAGGGGGAGGATGCCAAACTTTATTCCTGCAATAAAAGTATCGCCAGCACACAGGCACGGTATAAGTACCAAAAATATACAGGATTACAATCCCCCCAAAAGGGAATAACTTCATCATGAACTTCATCACAGTCTAATCGGAAGGTATGATCCTCAATGTCAAAATGGAAAATCATTATACCAATCATGGTACTTGCACTTATTCCCGTCATTTATTTCAGTTATTTCGCTGAAGAAAGCAAGTCGGAATCGAAGAAGAGAGTCATCGCCCTCGGAGATTCTCTGACATATGGATATGGGGATGATAAAGATACAGGCTATATCGGCCGGCTGGAAGAAAAGGTGAACGAGAAGAACACGAAGGAGAGCTATCAGTTTCAGAACCTCGGGATCCCCGGCCAGAAATCATCAGGACTTCAAAAGCAGCTGATGAAACCGAGTGTGACCGAAGATTTATCGGAAGCGGATGTATTCATTGTCAATATCGGGACCAATGATCTCATTAAAAGCAATGGTGGAGACTTTGTTCCCCTCCATCACGAGAAAATCATGGAAGCCAAAAAAGAATACGTGGATAACTTGAATTTCATCCTGGATACCCTGGAGAAGACGAATGAGGACGCAGAAATCCTTGTGATCGGGCTTTATAATCCTTATCCTGACAAAAACAGCGATAAGATCGAGGCATATGTCGATGAGTGGAATCAAACCATCGTCCAGGAAGTGAAGAAACATGGAAAAGTGAAGTATGTTTCATCCAATCCATTATTCAAAGGAAAGGACAAGCAGAAATATTTTCACGATTCTCTCCATCCAAATGGCAAAGGGTATGAACTCATGGCCGACCAGATCATGAAGGAGTACAATTTCTAGGGGACATGTTTACTAAACCGCAGGAGAAGTTTTCGATCAGAAATGCAGACGTTCAGGAATCCTGTCTCGGAATAACCATACAATAAAATGAATGTTCATTCACCAGGTAGATATACAAATAACCCCAAAATCCGAGCGGAGTTAATAAAAATTCGTCAAATTTAACAATTCCGTAATACCGTTTTAAATCTGTTGTAACACTAGTGAAACAATTATCGGGTAATATAGAAAGTAAGAAATTGACCCCCTTTTTAGTAATAAATCCCGTAGACGACACAGGACTCGCCTGTGTCTATTTTTTTTGCCTTTTTTTCTGTTATAGTGACACGGAGGGGGGCTGTACTACTCGAAATATGGAGAAGCGTGTCCATTTTTATTAAAGATGAATCGACAAATTTACACGGGCAGGCGGAGACATTGTGGCTTGCCTGCAATCATAGTATAATATAAGGAATCAGAAGGGACTCTGAAGTTGTCCTTTAGAACAGAACTTGAGGTGAAGGACGTGCAGCGTGTCACAAATTGCTTATATCTGGACGGAGACAAAGTACTCCTTCTCCAAAAGCCGCGCCGGAATTGGTGGGTGGCACCGGGCGGCAAGATGGAGCCAGGTGAATCGATCCGCGATGCTGTCATCCGTGAATATCGCGAAGAAACAGGGATTTATTTAAAGAATCCCGACTTGAAAGGTGTATTTACGTTCATCATCAAAGATGGGGAAAAAGTGGTCTCGGAGTGGATGATGTTTTCCTTTTTTGCAACCGAAGCAGACGGTGTCAACCTGCAGGAATCGGAAGAAGGTAAGATCAAATGGCACAAGTTTGAAGATATCAAGGATCTGCCGATGGCTGAGGGAGACTATCATATTCTCGATTATCTCCTGCACGGAAAGAAAACCATCTACGGAACATTTACGTATACACCGGATTTCAAGCTGCTATCTTACCGTTTAGATCCGAGCTAGAAACATATAAATGAATACCATTTCAATATAAAAGCGGGGGAAGAGTATGAGTACAGGTTCTACGAATGACGTACAATTAGTGATCATAACAGGAATGAGCGGGGCCGGAAAGACAGTCGCCATTCAAAGCTTTGAGGATTTAGGTTTTTTCTGCGTAGATAATTTGCCGCCGACTCTTCTGCCTAAATTTCTCGAACTGATGAAAGAGTCTGGCAATAAAATGGATAAAGTCGCGCTTGTGATGGACCTGCGCGGAAGGGAATTCTTTGATCATCTCTTCAAGGCGCTTGATGAACTGGCGGAAACATCGTGGGTGACTCCGCAGATTCTCTATCTTGACGCGGATGATTCATCGCTTGTCAGACGCTACAAGGAAACACGCCGTTCCCATCCACTTGCTCCATCAGGCCTTCCGCTTGAAGGGATCAAACAGGAACGGGAACTGCTGGAAGAACTGAAGGGCCGCGCACAATTGATTTATACCACCTCGAAAATGAAACCGAGGGAATTGCGTGAAAAGATCCTCACAGAGTTTTCTGTGAACAAGAAATCGATCTTTACGGTAAATGTCATTTCATTCGGATTCAAGCATGGAATCCCGATCGATGCAGATCTCGTATTCGATGTGAGATTCCTGCCGAATCCTCATTATATCGATCATATGCGTCCGAAAACCGGGCTTGATGAAGAAGTCTCGACCTATGTGCTGAAATGGAATGAAACCAACAAGTTTCTTGAGAAAGTGACCGATTTGCTTTCATTCATGCTTCCTCACTACAAGCGTGAAGGGAAGAGCCAGCTCGTAGTGGCGATCGGCTGTACAGGCGGGCAGCATCGATCGGTGGCGCTTGCGGAACACATCGGCAACCATTTCAAAGATGATTATCAGACTAAGATTTCTCACCGTGATATCGAAAAGAGAAAGGCTGTCCAGACACCATGACCACATTGCCAAAGGTTGTCGTCATCGGAGGGGGCACAGGTCTGCCTGTCCTTCTGCGCGGACTGAAGCGTCATCCCGTCGATATTTCGGCGATCGTGACGGTTGCGGATGACGGCGGAAGTTCCGGACGTCTCCGTGATTCACTGGATATACCTCCGCCGGGGGACATCCGGAATGTGCTGGCCGCCCTTTCAGAGGTAGAGCCGCTAGTGGAGCAGATGTTTCAGCACCGGTTCGAAACCGAGAACGAGCTTTCTGGTCATGCTCTGGGGAACCTGATCCTGGCCGCGCTCGCTTCGATCACCGGAGACTTTGTTCATGCGATCCAGGAGATGAGCCGGGTGCTGAATGTGAAGGGCAAAGTCCTGCCGTCTGCAAATCAAAGTGTCACCTTGAATGCAGAGATGGAAGACGGCACAATCGTGACCGGTGAATCGACCATCCCAAAGGCCGGTAAAAAGATCAAGCGTGTCTTTCTAAAACCGGATCATATCAAACCGCTCGCAGAAACGCTGCGTGTCATCAAAGAAGCTGACTTGATTGTGATGGGGCCGGGAAGTCTTTACACAAGCATCATTCCGAATCTCCTTGTGCCTGGTATCGGGGAAGCGGTCTGCAGGTCAAAGGCAAAGAAGCTGTATATCTGCAACATCATGACCCAGGCTGGGGAGACACTTGAATATACGGCAGGCGATCATGTGGATGCCCTGAGTAAACATATGGACAGCTCATGTATCGATGCGATCCTTGTTAATAACAAGCAGGTTCCGGATGAAGTGCAGGCACGGTATGATAAAGAACAGGCGAGCCCCGTACACTTTGATATCGATCGTTTGAATTCCATGGGATTTGAGGTTCTCGCCCATGATATTCTTTCATATAATAATGGACTAGTACGTCATAATACAGAAAAAGTAGCCACAATCATCCATTCCTATATGGAATCATCCAGAAAATGACAGAGAAAATTTCATTTGTAAAAGATTGTGCAAGCGTTTGCTAGGAGGTGATGGGGATGTCGTTTGCGTCAGAAACAAAAAAGGAACTAACCAATATTGAAATCAAGGATTGTTGTGCCAATGCTGAATTATCAGCCCTCATCCGGATGAATGGCTCACTCTCCTTTTCCAACCAGATGCTAGTCGTGAATATTCAAACGGAAAATGCCGCGATTGCTAGAAGGATCTATACATTGATCAAAAAGGGATACGACACCCCAGTAGAGCTTTTAGTGCGGAAGAAAATGCGTCTGAAGAAAAACAACGTCTACATCGTGAGGATAAAAGAAGATACGAAAATGATTCTTGAGGACCTGAAAATCCTTGGTGAAGGATTTACGTTCATCCATAATATTTCTGAGGCTCTCATTAAAAAGAAGTGCTGCAGACGATCCTACTTAAGAGGAGCTTTTCTGGCAGGGGGATCGGTGAACAACCCGGAAACCTCTTCCTACCATCTTGAAATTTTCTCTCTGTATGCCGAACACAACGAAGCATTGTCGGAACTGATGAACACCTTCGGCTTGAACAGCAAGACGCTCGAGCGCAAGAAAGGATTCATCACCTATTTGAAAGAGGCTGAGAAAATTACCGAATTCCTCAACATCGTCGGGGCGCATAATTCACTCCTTCGATTCGAGGATGTGCGGATTGTCAGGGATATGCGCAACTCAGTGAACCGTCTCGTCAATTGTGAAACGGCCAACTTGAATAAAACCATAGGGGCTGCCTTAAGGCAGGTCGAAAACATCAAATTTATCGAAAAGCACGTCGGTCTGCAAGTGCTCCCTGATAAATTGCGTGAAATCGCAGAGCTGAGAGTGACCTATCAGGACGTCACGCTGAAAGAACTGGGGGAAATGGTTTCGGGCGGTACGATCAGTAAATCCGGAATAAACCACCGCTTACGGAAAATCGATCAGATTGCTGAGAAAATCAGAGCAGGAGAGAGACTGATCAAATAATCAGAACGAACAAAGGGGAGAAATGAAATGGTAGAAAAACAAGTCGAGGTTAAATTGAAAACGGGTCTTCAAGCACGTCCGGCAGCCCTTTTCGTCCAGGAAGCAAACCGCTTCTCATCCGAAATCTTTTTGGAGAAAGACGGCAAGAAAGTAAATGCCAAAAGCATCATGGGACTCATGAGCCTGGCGATCAGCACAGGTTCTGAAATCACCCTGGCAGCGGACGGCAGCGACGAAGACGAAGCCATCACTGCACTTGAAAAGTTTGTGGGCAGAGAAGGGTAAGATCAACATCACAAAGTCAACAGCCTTTATGGTTGTTGGCTTTTTTAATTTGGTGCGCGGCATTCGAAATGGATGGTTTCTATTTGTTATGAGCATTGTGAGCTCGAAGAAAGTTGTTTTTTTGAAGAGTTTGTGGTTTTCGAAGAGTATTGGATAGTTGAACGAGTTGTACATTTCCTAAGTTTGTGGACGGTAATCAGCATATGAATTTATATGACAGCGGGTTTATGAGCGGATTCTAACGGCTTATGATCGAAATTTCCAATTTATGATCGAAATCCTGGATATATGATCGAATTCTAGAATATATGATCGAACTGCCGGTTATTCGACTTAAATCGACAAACCCATTGCCAAACCCACATCCACTTTCATTCATCCTCGCCAAATCCAAAACAAAAACCCCGCCGGCCAAAGCCGACGGGGCAGTTTCTCTAAAAAAGAGTCTTATTTGTTATCCATTTCATTGCGTGTGATGATGCGGTCGATCAGTCCGTATTCAAGAGCGCGTTCAGCAGTCATGAAATTGTCGCGGTCTGTATCTTTTGAGATCACTTCAAGCGGCTGGCCAGTGCGGTCTGACAGGATTTGGTTCAGTTTCTCGCGGAGGAAAAGAATGCGCTTCGCAGCGATTTCGATTTCCGTCGCCTGACCTTGTGCTCCGCCAAGCGGCTGGTGAATCATTACTTCAGCATTTGGAAGTGCAAGACGTTTGCCTTTAGCACCCGCTGCAAGAAGGAATGCACCCATTGAAGCTGCCATACCGATACAGATCGTTTGTACATCCGGCTTAATGTACTGGATTGTATCGTAGATTGCCATTCCGGCAGTGATGCTTCCGCCAGGGGAATTGATATAGATTGAAATATCTTTCTCAGGGTTTTCGGACTCCAAGAATAGAAGTTGTGCTACAATAGAGTTCGCCACATTATCGTCGATGCCGCTTCCGAGCATGATGACACGGTCTTTCAACAGACGTGAATAAATGTCGTAAGCACGTTCACCGCGGTTTGTTTGTTCAATAACTGTAGGAATTAAGTTCATCCTTCGTTCCTCCTTAGATACGCATTTTTTCTTTTTATATACATATTCACTTTGTACTGTAATCATACACTGTTGGTCAATAAAGGTCAAACTTAACGCATCAGTGATTCTTACACTATGTAATCCTTTCTACATCATACCCATCCATTCCTTTTTTAAACAGTGAAAACGTATTGCATTCATGAAAAAAGTATCTTATAATATACTTTCGTACGATAGTTTTTCAGTAACCTATTCATGCCCTCGTGGTGCAACGGATAGCACGTAAGATTCCGGTTCTTAAAATGGGGGTTCGATTCCCTCCGAGGGCGTACCAAAGTACCGCCGCGTTTTTATAACGCGGCGGTACTTTTTTTGTCTTTAAAACAAATGAAACACTTCTGGTCACCGCTTGATCAATTTGTAACAGGAACACTTACGGAAAACAGAAACGGCTTTCTTCTATTTTACAAAAACCACCATAAAATTACAAAATAGTATTTAAATTCAGACAATTTTCGCATATAATAGTCTTTATACTATTTTAAGGGGGTAAAGCGGTGAAGCGGCATATTAAAGTTACATTTTACTTATTACTCGCATTCATGTTATTTCTCTCTGCTTGTTCAGGCGGAAGCCAATCAAACAGCAGTACGGAAAGTGAAAAGAATCTTTCAGAGGATGAGAAGCAAGGCGGAACGCTTATATTTGGCAGAGGAGCAGACTCCATCAGTCTCGATCCTATTAACGTAACAGATGGGGAGTCTATCAGGGTAACACACAATATTTTTGAAACTTTATTTGAATATGACCATAACCTTGAACTTCAACCAAAACTGGCAACAGACTACAAAACTAGTAAAGATGGATTAACTTGGACATTCTCGCTTCGGGAAGGTGTGAAGTTTCATGATGGAACAGATTTTAACGCCGAGGCAGTTGTATTTAACTTTGAACGGTGGATGGACCCTAATAATCCTTACCATAAAGGGGATTTTGTTTATTATCCATTCTTGTATGGAGGTTTTAAAGGGGATGAGAACCATCTTATTGAATATGTGAAAGCTAATGATGAATACACATTGGAAATTAAACTCAAAAGAAAGACTGCACCATTTCTCAGTTACTTAGCTATTTCTATGTTTGGAATTGCAAGCCCTGCCGCTATTAAAAAATACGGAGATAAAATAAATGAACATCCAGTCGGCACAGGACCTTTTACGTTTAAAGAATGGACACGAAACAATTCTATCACTCTGGCGAAAAATCCTGAATACTGGATGGAAGGAAAACCGTATTTAGATCAAGTGGTATTCCAGGTAATACCGGAAAACTCCTCTAGACTGGCAGCTCTGCAAAGTGGTGAAATAGATATTTTAGATGGATTGAACCCTATTGATACGACGACGGTGGAATCAACAGATGGACTCGAATTACTTAAACGTCCCAGCTTTAACATCGGGTATATGGCGTTCAATATGGAAAAGGAACCGTTTAACAATCCGAAAGTAAGAAAGGCGATTAATATGGCCATAAATAAAAAGGAAATAATAGATGCCTTTTATAATGGTTTAGCCGATGTAGCTACAAGTCCTTTGCCACCATCATTATGGGGGTATCATGAAGGATTAAAAGAGTATGAATACAATGTAGAAGAAGCAAAGAAATTACTAGCTGAAGCAGGATTTGAAGATGGTTTTAAAACAAAGTTATTTACGATGAGTAACCCAAGACCTTATCTTCCGCAGCCCATGAAAATTGCTGAAAGCATTCAATCTGATTTAGCGAAGGTTGGGATTGAAGCTGAAATCGCTACATACGAATGGGCAACATATCTTGAGAGAACAAGTGCGGGTGAGCATGATATGGCACTTTTCGGCTGGACTGGAGTTATGGCTGATCCTGACAATTTCTTATATCCTAATCTCAGCAAAACAAACGCAGAAAAACCTGCTAATAATCGTGCGTTCTATAAGAGTGACAAATTCACTCAACTAATTACAGAAGCACGTGAAACACTAGACAAAGAGAAACGTATTGAACTTTATAAAGAGGCTCAGGAGGTATTCCAAAATGATGCACCTTGGACAATGCTTTCTTATACGACAACCCCTCTTGCCCAAGCTGATTATGTGGAAGGGTACAAACCTCATCCAATGAGTAATGACTTACTTACAGATATATATTTAACAAACAAATAGTTTTTTAGCTTTGGAGGGAATGAGGAATGTATCAACTATTAAAAGAATTATGTGGGAAAGTTGGACCAAGTGGGTTCGAACAAGACGTACAGCGCTTTATTATAGAACAAATAAAGGATCATGCTGATGAATACCATGTAGATTCTTTAGGCAATGTGATTGCTAAAGTGGCAGCAACAAACATTGATTATCCTTCTATTTTATTTGCTGCTCATTCAG
This sequence comes from Mangrovibacillus sp. Mu-81, assembly GCF_036867415.1. Classification (NCBI taxonomy): domain Bacteria; kingdom Bacillati; phylum Bacillota; class Bacilli; order Caryophanales; family Bacillaceae; genus Mangrovibacillus; species Mangrovibacillus sp. Mu-81. The sequence goes on along the minus strand of NZ_JBAJHU010000002.1, from coordinate 155,028 downwards.
ATGAAATTGGTTTTATCGTAAAAAAAATCGAGCCAAATGGAACGCTGCGTTTTGAAAAAGTTGGCGGTTTCGATGATCGAATTCTTCTTGCTCAGCCTGTTGTTGTTAAATCAAGAAAAGGCTATTTACAAGGTGTCATTGGAACATTATCCACTCACTATGTAAAATGGGATGATCCAAAAAGGTTTGATTCGCATAGAGAGCTCTATATTGATATCGGAGCTGGTTCGGCAGAAGATGCGAAAGAAATGGGGATTGAGGTCGGTCAGCCAATCTCCTATGGATCAGAACTGAAATTGATCGGCAGTGATAAACAGCCAAGGGTAGTAGGAAAAGCACTTGATGATCGTGCAGGCAGTGCATTATTAATCAAGTTTTTACAGGATATAAAGAGTTCTGAACGTGAACACGGTGATATATATTGTGCTTTTACTGTTCAAGAAGAAGTCGGGTTGCGGGGAGCATCTATTTTGACTCCATCTATTAAGCCAGATTACGCTATCGCTATTGATACTACACCAACAAGTGATACGTATGATGTATTGATGACAGGAACGAGAGTACTGGGAGATGGCCCTTGTATTAAAATTGCAGATAAATCCCTTATTTCGCATCCGATAGTGACAGAGCATCTAAAGAATTCAGCAGTGCAAGCAAGCATCCCCTATCAACTAGAAGTATTTATGGGAATCGGAACAGATGGAGGCGCAATCCATATGACTTCAACAGGAGTTTCTACCGGTGTTGTTTCCATCCCCTCTCGCTACACGCACAGCCCTGTAGAAATTGTAGATCTATTGGACATGGAAAACAGCCTGAAGTTAATAAAAGAGTTTACCTATACTGCTAATAAAATAGCTGGTAAGAGCTTTGTAGATACCTTTTAATAAGAAGGAACCTTTCACTATGGTCTTGCAATGTCCGGTAGATAACTGCTATTTACGACAAGTGGTAGTTTCATTGAAAAGATGGAAGGTTAAAATCACAGTTCGAATTTAAAATACAGTTTTATCATTTTTAATAAAATCATTGATAAAGAGGCTGGGAAAAAAGTGTTTTAGTATAAATAAAAGCCGGGAAAATTGAATTCTAAGTTCAAGGTAAGTTCGGGTTTCTATTAGCTTTGATCAAATGACCAATTAGTTTCCAACTTGTTCCAGCGGTTGATTGGAGTGCAAGACGAAGACTCCTGCGGGAAAAGTAGCTTATGTGAGACCCCGCAGGACGCGACGAGGAGGCTCACGGGCTACCCGCGGAAAGCGAAGTCTTGCACGGAAATCATTAGCGGTATTCAGTAGTCATTACTGTTAATGTTCGACTTTTGGTAGTTGTATTTTGGATTTGTCCCAGCCTCTATATTTAAAGGTATCGTCCATCTACTATATTCATAGAATATTGTAAACACCCCATCTTCCAAACAATTCCCATTAACGAAACCCCCTATTTCATGTAAAATGAAGGGAGGAGGTTAGAAGGATGAATTTGAACACAGGATTATGGCAGAAGCAGCAAATGAAACTTCAAATGACACAACAGCTATCACAGGCCATCACCATCCTCCAATATTCTGCGGTGGAACTGAATGCTTTCCTTGAATCGAAAGCATTGGAGAACCCCCTCATACAACTAGAAGACCCCATACAGGATGCTCCCGATCGGGGAGAGTCTTATCACTATAAAAAGAAGGAAATGCATGATTTTACAGAGTTTCTATCAGTCTCAAAAAAAACGATGGCGGAACATCTTTTTCTTCAATTAGATTTGAAATCGCTTTCTTCAGTAGATTTGAAAGTCATGAAGGACCTGTTTAACAACTTGGATGAGAACGGTTATTTGCGCATAGAGCCGGAAGACTTCATGACCCGGAACAAGCTGCAGATTTCTCAAATGGAACGCTATATTACCAAACTGCATGAATTAGAACCAGCAGGGATTGGAGCGCGTTCCCTGCAGGAGTGCCTCTCACTTCAATTACGACGCAAGTCTGCTTCGGTTTTGGCACTTTCGATCATCGATGAGCATTTCGAAGATTTTGCCGCGAAAAAGTGGAAGGGGATCGCGAAAGAAATGAACGTTGATCTAACGGACATCCAGAAAGCGGCAGATCTCATTCAATGCTGTCATCCCCGTCCAGGCGCCGGATACAGTGACGGCCCCGCTCATTACATCGTCCCTGAGCTGATGGTGAACGTAATGGGTGAAAACGAAGTGGCGGTCTCCTTATTTGACGGAACGACCGTTAACGTGATGTATAATGATGAATACAAAGATTTTCTAGAGCATCATCCCGATAAGGAAGTTGGAAGCTACCTGCGGGAAAAGGAGCAGGAATTTCAGTGGCTGCTTCAGAGCCTGAAGCAGCGCAAGCAGACGATTTTGAAAGTAGGGAAGTTGATCGTTGAGAAGCAGAGGTCTTTCTTCCTGACGGGTCCCGCTACCGTACAGCCCCTGACGTTAAAAGAAGTGGCTGAAGAAGCGGGTGTTCATGAATCAACGATCAGCCGTGCCGTGAAGGGGAAGTATATGCAGACACCCTACGGCATCTTTGAAATGAAATATTTCTTCAGTGCGGCGATAAAATCGGTCAATGCAGAAGATGGCGGAGCGGCTTCGTCCACATCGATCAAAAATGAAATCCAGCGTCTAGTGGACGAAGAAGATAAGAAGAAACCACTTTCTGATCAGAAAATCGTCAACATGCTGATTGATAAAGGATTCGACGTTTCGCGCCGGACGATAGCCAAATACCGCGATCAACTCGGGATTTCGTCGTCGACGATGAGGAAACGGTATGAATGACAAGCAAATTTCTCCGGATGGTTGTATGCCCATACCATTCCGGTCCCGCCATCATATATAGTAGTATCAGTTGTACCAGGTACAAACAATCCCGATTGTACCTGGTACAATAAACACAATTTGTACCAGGTACAGCAGACCGGAAACGTACCAGGTATAAACCACTCAATTTGTACCAGGTACACCCAACCCATCTACCGCAGCCAAACCAACAACACATTCAACCAACGGAGGACCAGTCAATGAACCAAGTCATCTTCTACACTAGAAACCAATGCCACCTATGCACCGATGCCAAAATCAACTTGAAACTTGTTCAGGACGACCTGAAATTCGACATCGTCGAAAAGGATATCGACGAAAGTGATGAGTTGACGGAGCGTTTCGGGTTGATGATCCCGGTGGTGGAGTACGAAGGAGAAATCATCCAGTACGGGCAAATCGACTATTTTACACTCAGCAAGCGTTTACATGAAAAAACTCAGTAGTTTCTAGTTGAATTCCGATTTCCATACTGATAGAATGAACGATGAAAGCAGGGATGAATTTTTTTTGGAGGTAGTGGGACATAATATGTCTATGTGGGACCAATCAAGTCCAACGATGTAATTCTACAGCTGTTGAAAGCCACGTTTACAGGCTGGATACTTGTGGAAATACAACTAAAGAGGCAGTCACTCACTTCCATGTAAGGAGCTTTTACCGATGGAATCCATTATTGATATACAAAAGCGATTATTACCAGACCTGCTTGAAGTTATGCATAAGAGGCATCAAATTCTCCGTTCGATTCAATTCTTACAGCCGGTCGGCCGCAGGAGTCTTGCACAGAACCTCGGACTGACAGAACGGGTGCTGAGAAGTGAAGTAGAATTCCTTAAGAATCAGGATCTCATTTCGATCAAGACGTCCGGGATGATCATGACAGAAGATGGCATGAAGCTGCTGGATAGGATCGAAAACATGATGAGAGAGATTTCAGGAATCAATCAGATGGAGGAGAAGTTACAGTCTTTACTCAATCTTAATGAAATTGTCATCGTTCCTGGGAATAGTGATGAGTCACCTTGGGTAAAAGAAGAATTGGGGCGTGCATCAGCTTTTAGTATGAAACAGCGCCTTGAGGGAAATAATATCATCGCTGTGACTGGCGGTTCGACCATGGCGGCTGTCGCAGAAATGCTGACACCCGACTTTTCAGGATCCGACACGTTGTTTGTTCCTGCACGGGGCGGTATCGGGGAAGATGTAAAGAACCAGGCCAACACGATTTGCGCGAAGATGGCAGAGCATACAGGCATGCGCCATCGCGTGTTGTATGTTCCCGATCAGGTGAGTAAAGAAGTTTACAAGTCCTTTTTAACGGAACCGATGATTAAAGAGGTCTTAAATTTAATCAAGTCGGCCAACATGGTTCTTCATGGTATTGGAGATGCTATTACAATGGCAGAAAGACGGAAGACGCCTCCGGCAGATTTTGAAAAGATCACTGCAGGAAATGCTGTCGGTGAAGCATTCGGTTATTACTTCAATGAGTCGGGGGAAGTGGTACATAAAGTGCCGACCATTGGACTCCAGCTTGAAGACCTGAAAGACATCAACCATGTCTTTGCCGTTGCTGGCGGCAGCTCGAAGGCGAAAGCGATCCGGGCTTACTTGAAAAGTGCTCCCTCTTCGACGATCTTGATCACTGATGAAGGAGCAGCGAAAGAGCTTTTAAAAGGCTGAAGGCCTTTTGAAATATAAAAAATCATCCTTACACACACTAAAGGAGGAAATAGTATTATGGCAACGAAAATTGGTATTAACGGATTTGGACGTATCGGACGTAACGTATTCCGTGCAGCACTTAAAAACGACAACGTAGAGGTAGTGGCAGTTAATGACTTAACTGATGCAAACATGCTTGCTCACCTTTTACAATATGACACGGTTCACGGAACACTTGAAGAGAAAGTATCTGTAGACGGTGACACTCTTATCATCGGCGATAAAAAGGTAAAAGTATTAGCAGAGCGCGACCCTGCTCAACTTGGCTGGGGAGACCTTGGCGTAGAAGTGGTAGTAGAATCCACTGGCCGTTTCACAAAGCGTGCGGACGCAGCTAAACATATCGAAGCCGGTGCAAAGAAAGTAATCATCTCTGCTCCAGCAAGTGATGAAGATATTACAGTCGTTATGGGTGTTAACGAAGATAAATACGATGCAGATAACCACAACGTTATCTCTAACGCATCTTGTACAACAAACTGCTTAGCGCCATTCGCAAAAGTTCTTAACGACAAATTCGGCATCAAGCGTGGAATGATGACAACCATCCACTCATACACAAATGATCAGCAGATCCTGGACCTGCCACACAAAGATTACCGTCGTGCTCGTGCGGCAGCTGAAAACATCATCCCGACAACTACGGGTGCTGCAAAAGCTGTATCACTAGTGCTTCCTGAATTAAAAGGTAAATTGAACGGTGGGGCAGTACGTGTTCCAACTCCAAACGTTTCACTGGTTGACCTGGTTGCTGAACTGGATAAGAATGTTACAGCTGAAGAAGTCAACGCTGCATTCAAAGAAGCTGCTGAAGGTGATCTTAAAGGAGTTCTTGCTTACAGCGAAGAGCCTTTAGTATCAACTGACTACAACGGAAGCCCTGCTTCTTCAACAATCGATGCATTATCAACTATGGTAATGGAAGACAACATGGTAAAAGTCATCTCTTGGTATGACAACGAGAGCGGATACTCAAACCGTGTCGTTGACCTTGTTGATTACATCGCTTCTAAAGGTCTTTAATCCGGCATTAACGTAAAATTACATTATAAATATGGTGAGGATGGATAATTTCTGTCCCACCATCTATAATGAAAAGGGATGAAGGGGAGCGGGGAAGATTCCCCACTCCCTTTTCTCATTCTATACTTGCATTTCTTTTCAATAGAAGAGAAACACTAAAGGAGGCCTTTTACGATGAATAAGAAATCAATCAAAGATGTTGATGTGAAAGGGAAACGCGTATTTTGCCGTGTGGACTTCAACGTACCGATGTCCGAAGGCAAAATCACTGATGAAACCCGTATCCAAGCTGCACTTCCAACAATTAAGTACTTAGTAGAAGGCGGTGCCAAAGTCATCCTGGCGAGTCACTTGGGACGACCTAAGGGTGAAGTGGTAGAAGAACTTCGTTTGACTCCTGTTGCGGAACGACTTTCGAAGCTGCTTGGCAAGAACGTTGCAAAGGCAGACGAAGCGTATGGAGATGGTGTACAATCGAAAATCAGCGAAATGGCTGACGGAGATGTACTGGTTCTTGAAAACGTGCGTTTCTATGCAGGTGAAACGAATAATGATCCTGAACTTGCGAAGGAATTCGCAGCACTTGCAGATTTATATGTAAACGATGCATTCGGTGCAGCTCACCGTGCGCACGCTTCAACAGAAGGCGTGGCAAAACATCTGCCGGCTGTAGCCGGGCTTCTAATGGAGAAAGAGCTTGAAGTATTGGGCAAAGCATTATCTACTCCGGAACGTCCATTCACAGCGATCATCGGTGGAGCGAAAGTAAAGGATAAAATCGGTGTCATCGATAACCTATTAGATAAAGTGGACAACTTGATCATCGGAGGCGGACTTGCTTACACATTTGTGAAAGCACAGGGCCATGAGGTTGGGAAATCCCTTTTAGAAGAAGATAAAATTGACTTAGCGAAGCAATTCATGAAGAAAGCTGAAGATAAAGGCGTTAACTTCCTTATGCCTGTCGATGTAGTCGTTGCTGATGACTTCTCAAACGACGCAAATACGAAAGAAGTAGAGATTGACTCTATTCCATCTGATTGGGAAGCACTTGATATCGGTCCTAAGACAAGGGAACTATTCCAGGCGACAATCAAGGACAGCAAGCTTGTCATCTGGAACGGACCTATGGGTGTATTCGAATTGGACACATTTGCAAACGGAACGAAAGCCGTAGCTGAGGCGTTGGCCGATGCGACAGATACATATTCTGTTATCGGCGGCGGTGACTCTGCAGCAGCAGTCGAGAAGTTCGGCTACGCTGAAAAGATGAGTCATATCTCCACAGGCGGAGGCGCATCACTTGAGTTCATGGAAGGCAAAGAACTTCCAGGTGTTGTGGCCCTTAACGACAAGTAATTCAGCACAAAACCAACTTAGCTGAGAAAGGATGAACGTTATGCGTAAGCCTATTATTGCAGGTAACTGGAAAATGCACAAAACGGCATCAGAAGCGAAAACTTTTACAGAAGAAGTCAAGGGATTAGTACCTGACACAGACAAAATTGACTCTGTCATCTGTGCACCTGCCCTATTCCTTGAAAACCTTGTTGAACAGACGAAAGATACAAAAGTTGAAATCGGTGCGCAAACGATGCACTTCGAAGAAAGCGGAGCATTCACAGGAGAAGTAAGTCCTGCTGCACTGGCTGACTTAGGTGTTAAATATGTGATCATCGGTCACTCCGAACGTCGTGAAATGTTCAATGAAACGGATGATTCTGTTAACAAAAAAACATTGGCTGCTTTCAAGCACAACCTGACTCCGATCGTGTGTGTAGGTGAATCATTGGAACAGCGTGAAAATAACGAAACGAAAGACCTTGTGGGATCTCAAGTGAAACAGGCTCTTACCGGTCTGACTGAAGATCAAGTGAAGCAGACGGTCATCGCTTACGAACCAATCTGGGCAATCGGAACAGGCAAATCTTCCACTGCAGAAGACGCCAACGAAGTGTGTGCCCACATCCGTCAAGTAGTCGCAAGTGAATTCTCACAAAGTGCTGCCGACTCTGTACGCGTACAATACGGCGGCAGTGTAAAACCGAACAACATCAAGGAATACATGGCTCAATCCGATATCGATGGTGCTCTGGTAGGCGGCGCAAGCCTGGAACCTCAATCGTTCCTGCAACTACTGGAGGCAGGTTCTCATGAGTAAGTCACCAGTGGCGTTAATCATCTTAGATGGTTTTGCATGTCGTAATACAAAAGAGGGGAACGCTGTTGCACAGGCGAACAAACCGAACTTTGACCGCCTGTGGAACAAGTACCCGCATAACCAATTAACAGCAAGCGGCGAAGCGGTAGGCCTTCCGGAAGGTCAAATGGGCAACTCCGAAGTGGGGCACCTGAACATCGGTGCCGGCCGCATCGTCTACCAAAGTCTGACCCGCGTAAACATGGCGATCCGCGAAGGTAAATTCGAAACGAATGCCACCTTCCTTGATGCCATCAACCATGCAAAAGAAAAAGGGACAGACCTTCACATCTTCGGTCTTCTTTCAGACGGCGGGGTTCACAGTCACATTGAACACTTATACGCACTCCTGGGCTTGGCTGCTCAAGAAGACGTGAAAAATGTATACGTTCATGCTTTCCTTGATGGACGTGACGTCGGACCGCAGACAGCACCAAAATTCATTGAAGAAGCCGAAGCGAAAATGAAGGAAATCGGCATCGGGCAATTCGCCACGATTTCCGGACGTTATTATTCAATGGACCGCGATAAGCGCTGGGAACGTGTAGAGAAGTCTTACCGTGCCATGGTGTACGGGGAAGGACCAACGTATACCGACCCGATGCAGTTGATTGAAGATTCATATGAACAAGGAATCTACGACGAGTTCGTCATTCCTTCTGTCATCACCAAAGAAAATGGAGAACCGGTTGGAACGATCAAGGACGAAGATGCCGTTATTTTCTACAACTTCCGTCCAGACCGTGCCATCCAGATCTCGAATACATTCACGAACGAAGACTTCCGTTATTTCGTCCGCGGTGAAAAGCATCCGAAACACCTTCACTTCGTCTGCTTGACGAAGTTCAGTGAAACGGTTGACGGCTTCGTTGCCTTCAAGCCGACGAACCTGGATAACACACTTGGTGAAGTCCTGTCTCAAAACGGATTGAAGCAGCTCCGCATTGCCGAAACGGAAAAATACCCTCACGTCACGTTCTTCATGAGCGGCGGCCGTGAAAATGAATTTCCGGGAGAAAAGCGGATCCTGATCAATTCTCCTAAAGTGGCAACATATGACCTGCAGCCGGAGATGAGTGCGTATGAAGTAACGGATGCGCTACTTGCCGAGATCGAAGCAGATCAGCAGGACGCTATCATCCTGAACTTCGCCAACCCTGACATGGTCGGCCACTCAGGGATGCTTGAACCAACCATCAAAGCAGTCGAAACAGTTGATGAATGCCTCGGCAAAATCATCGACCTCATCGAGAAAAAAGGCGGCACCGCCATCATCACAGCTGATCACGGCAACGCCGATGAAGTGCTCACTGAAGAAGGCACACCAATGACCGCCCACACCACGAACCCGGTTCCGGTCATCGTAACAAAAGAAGGAATCGAACTCCGTGACGGCGGTAAGCTTGGAGACCTTGCACCGACCATGCTTGAACTGTTAAACGTAGATCAACCGAAAGAAATGACGGGGAAATCACTGATTAAATAACAAACGCTCGTTTTTAAACAAAAAACCTACTAATAAAGGAGAGTTATTTTTATGCCATTCATTACAGACGTATATGCTCGCGAAGTATTGGACTCACGCGGTAACCCAACAATCGAAGTAGAAGTTTACACTCAATCAGGCGCTTTCGGACGCGCACTTGTTCCATCCGGAGCATCCACAGGTGAGTACGAAGCAGTAGAACTTCGCGACGGTGACAAAGACCGCTACCTTGGTAAAGGGGTAGAAAAAGCAGTCGATAACGTGAACAACGAAATCGCAGAAGAAATCATTGGCTTCGACGTAACAGAGCAAGTAGCAATCGACCAGGCAATGATCGCACTTGACGGTACAGAAAACAAAGGCAAATTGGGTGCGAACGCAATCCTTGGTGTATCCATGGCTGTCGCTCGTGCAGCAGCTGACTTCTTCGGAGTGGAATTATACCAATACCTTGGCGGATTCAACTCCAAGCAGCTTCCAGTTCCAATGATGAACATCGTCAACGGCGGAGAGCACGCTGACAATAACGTGGACATCCAGGAATTCATGATCATGCCGGTAGGAGCCCCTACTTTCAAAGAAGGACTTCGCATGGGCGCGGAAATCTTCCACAGCCTGAAATCAGTTCTAAAGTCTAAAGGCTACAACACCGCTGTAGGTGACGAAGGCGGATTCGCCCCTAACCTTAAGTCAAACGAAGAAGCACTTTCTACAATCATTGAAGCAATCGAAAAAGCAGGTTACAAGCCTGGAGAAGAAATCCTTCTTGCAATGGATGTAGCCGCTTCTGAGATCTACAACAAAGATGACGGTAAATACCACCTTTCTGGTGAAGGCGTTGTTCGTACATCAGCTGAAATGGTTGACTGGTATGCTGAAATGTGCGACAAGTACCCAATCATCTCAATCGAAGATGGACTTGACGAAAACGACTGGGAAGGTTTCAAACTTCTTACTGACCGCATCGGAAACAAAGTTCAGCTTGTTGGAGACGATTTATTCGTAACAAACACAACGAAGCTTGCACAAGGGATCGAGCAGGGTATCGGTAACTCCATCCTGATCAAAGTGAACCAAATCGGTACGCTTACAGAAACATTCGACGCAATCGAAATGGCGAAGCGCGCTGGCTACACAGCAGTCATCTCTCACCGTTCAGGTGAAACAGAAGACAGCACAATCGCTGACATCGCGGTGGCGACAAACGCCGGCCAAATCAAAACAGGTGCACCATCACGTACAGACCGTGTAGCGAAATACAACCAATTACTTCGCATCGAAGACCAATTGGCACACACTGCACAATACCTTGGTGTGAAAACATTCTATAACGTTAACCGCTAATTGATGTGTGATTAGTGAAAGGAGGCAGCCCCGTCGGTGACGGGGCTGTTTTTATTGGTGTGCGGGTATCATTGTCTTGAATATTCGTTTGTTGAGTAGGGTTCGCGGTGACTGAGCGCTCGGTCAAATTTGCGGAAATTCATAAGCGGGGTCAAATTCAATATTCAGATCAATTTCCTCCGCTAAATCAGATTTTCAGCTAAAAAAGAGAAATTTATCTTTTAAATTCTGATTGGGAAGAAGAGCAGGTGTCTGGAAGTAATGAAATTCTCATTGGAAGCGGGAATCGTGCCACTTTTTCATTTTTCAAGCCGAAATTCAAATATTCATGCCACTTTATAAATAAGCAAGCAAATATCCTGATATTCAAGCCACTTTTCGTTTTTTCTTGCCAATTAGAATGATTATAATTAGTCATTCCACCATTCCTTCAACACCGTCCAACCCACCTTAAACCCATTGCTTGTCCGTTTCAGCTGTCCAATTACTAATGTGAGTCGGTTTTCATCGTGATCCGTGAGCGTGTTCAAGTGTAAACCCCTATAAGTATATGAATGAGGTCCAAAAGATTTATGCTGACTTTTCATGGTTTATGCTGAATTATTTGGATTTATGCTGAAAAAATCCATTTTATGCTGACTTTTTACGATATATGCTGAATTATTTCGTTTTATGCTGACTTCAACACAAAAATCCCAACCGGAATACCCATCCAATTCCTACACCATCTCAATTTTAAACCCCATTCCATCGCCAATCAGTACAATCCCCAACACTTTCCACAATTATGCGAATATTACCTTGTCCGCGCCAACGCCCTATGGTAAACTAATAATGTTGTAATGTTCGTATCAGGAGGTGGGACTCATGCACACTTTATTAGTCACTTTACTTATCATTGATTCAATCGCACTTATCGCCATTGTTTTACTTCAATCAGGTAAGAGTGCTGGACTTTCAGGGGCCATCTCTGGTGGTGCAGAACAGCTATTCGGGAAACAGAAAGCACGCGGTATCGACTTGGTATTACACCGGATCACAATCGTGCTGGCTGTATTATTCTTTGTTCTAACAACTGCAATCGTAGCTTTATAATACAAAACCTGATCTCTAATAAGGTCAGGTTTTTTTATTTTTATAAATCGATTCGCAAATCCCTTCCAAATTACCAAGCGAAATATTGGATTGTAACAACAATTTTTGCTAAAAATAGAGAGTAAACCGTTTAAACGATTGTTTAACATCACGAGCCCATGCGCATCAAGGGTTCACTGGTGTTAATCAAACGTTTGTTTAAGAATTTCAACTAAAATCCCATTACATACACAATCCAGTTAAACAACTGTTTAAACCGATTAAGTCAGCAGCCCCAAGGCGTAAGCAAACTTAATCAAACGTTTGTTTAAAATTCAAAGAAAAGGAGTTCATATAAATGAAGACCGTTTTACCAAAACCATTTACATTCGAAGCCGGGCCGAGAGCCGTTCTATTGCTGCACGGGTTCACAGGGAATTCAGCAGATGTCAGGATGCTCGGCCGTTACTTGGAGAAGAAAGGCTATTCCTCGCATGCACCTCATTATAAAGGACATGGAGTACCGCCTGAAGAATTGGTGCATACAGGGCCGGAGGATTGGTGGCAGGATGTCATAAATGGATACCAGCATCTGAAAGATAAAGGCTATGAGGAAATTGCCGTTGCCGGACTTTCATTAGGTGGGGTATTTTCCCTGAAATTGGGTTACACTGTACCTGTAAAGGGTATTGTACCAATGTGTGCGCCTATGTATATAAAAAGTGAAGAAGTCATGTATAAAGGGGTCGTGGACTACGCCCGTGAATTTAAGAAATTTGAAGGAAAACAGGAAGATCAAATTGAAAAGGAAATGGAAGAGTTCAAGAAGACACCAATGAACACATTGAAAGCTCTTCAGGAACTTATTGCAGATGTACGCGAAAATGTCGACATGATCTACTCGCCGACTTTTGTCGTACAGGCAAGAAATGATCATATGATCAATACCGATTCTGCCAATATCATTTACGACAATATCGAATCAGACGATAAGGACCTGAAATGGTATGAAGAATCCGGTCATGTGATTACACTTGATAAGGAAAAGGAACAGCTTCATGAAGATGTATTTGATTTCCTGGAGAAATTGGATTGGACTGTTTAATGAATAGCATGATCAGGAGGGATTGTCATGGACGAACATATTAAAGAGCATGTGGATAAACTCCTATCCTACATGAAAGAAGAGGCCTATAAGCCGCTTACGGTACAGGAGCTTGAAGAAGCATTCGGGATCGAAGGCTCGACAAACTTCAAGGATTTCGTAAAAGCGCTTGTCGTCATGGAGGAAAAGGGTATTGTGGTAAGGACCCGGAGCAACAGGTACGGCCTGCCGGAAAAAATGAATCTAGTAAGAGGAAAGGTATCCGCCCATGCGAAAGGATTTGCTTTCGTCATACCTGAAGAATCAGGTATGGATGATATCTTCATCCCTCCGAATGAAACGAATAATGCGATGCACGGGGATATCGTACTCGTCCGTGTTTCCTCGAACAGTTCCGGTTCCAGACGGGAAGGAACGGTCGTCCGCATCGTGGAACGCGGAGTCGATCAGATGGTCGGAACGTTTACGCAAAGCAAGCATTTCGGCTTTGTGATTCCGGATGATAAGAAATTTGCAAGTGACATCTTCATCCTGAAGTCTGCCCAAAAGGGAGCGATCGAAGGGCATAAGGTCGTGGTAAAACTGACCGCATATCCCGAAGGACGAAAGAGTGCAGAAGGAGAAGTTATTGAAATCCTTGGTCATAAAAATGATCCCGGTGTCGATATCCTGTCAATCATCCATAAACACGGAATCACGGTCGAATTTCCTGAAGAAGTGATGGAACAAGCCAATAATGTTCCGGATACGATCGACGAATCGGAGATCCCGAACCGAAAGGATCTTCGCGGCCAGACCATCGTCACGATAGATGGAGCCGATGCAAAAGACCTCGATGATGCGGTAACGGTGACTAAGCTAGACAACGGCAACTACAAGCTGGGTGTACATATCGCCGACGTGACATATTACGTAAAAGAAAGCTCACCGATTGACGAGGAAGCTTTTGACAGAGGGACGAGTGTATACCTGGTCGACCGGGTGATCCCGATGATCCCACACCGTTTGTCGAATGGGATCTGTTCCTTGAATCCCCAGGTGGACCGACTGACGCTGTCATGTGATATGGAAATTTCACCTGACGGGGATGTCGTCAAGCATGAAATCTTCCAAAGCGTGATCAAGACGACGGAAAGAATGACTTACACAGATGTAAATAAAATTCTTGTCGATAAAGATGAAGAACTCCGTAAACATTATGAGCCGCTTGTGCCGATGTTCGAGCAAATGGAAGACCTTGCTCAGGTCCTCCGTACAAAACGGATGAAACGCGGCGCGATCGACTTTGATTTTAAAGAAGCAAAAGTTCTGGTCGATGACGAGGGTGAACCGACGGATGTCGTCCTTCGTGAACGCTCCGTTGCAGAAAAGTTGATCGAGGAATTCATGCTTGTTGCCAACGAAACGGTGGCAGAGCATTTCCACTGGATGGAAGTACCGTTCATTTACCGAATCCACGAAGACCCGAAGGAAGACAAGCTTCAGCGTTTCTTCGAGTTCATAACGAACTTCGGCTTGATTGTGAAAGGGACTGCCAATTCCGTACACCCTCGCGCCCTCCAGGAAATCATTGAGGACGTGCAGGGAAAATCGGAAGAAATGGTCGTATCGACGATGATGCTCCGTTCGATGCAGCAGGCGAAATACGATCCGGAAAGCCTGGGTCACTTCGGACTAGCGACAGAGTTCTATACCCACTTTACATCACCGATCAGGCGTTATCCCGATTTAATCGTTCACCGCCTGATCAGGACGTACCTGATCGAAGGGAAGATCGACCAGTCAACACGGGAAAAATGGGGAGCGCAAATGGGCAACATCGCTCAGCATACCTCCAGCCGTGAACGCCGTGCCGTCGATGCAGAACGCGAAACGGATGAACTGAAAAAAGCAGAGTACATGGAAGACAAGGTCGGGGAAGAATATGACGGGATCATCTCTTCCGTCACAAACTTCGGTATGTTTGTCGAACTGCCAAACACGATCGAAGGGCTTGTCCATGTCAGCTACATGACCGATGATTATTACCGATTTGACGAGCGTCATCTGGCCATGATCGGTGAGCGGACAGGAAACGTATTCCGCATCGGTGACGAAATTACCATCCGCGTCGTCAGCGTCAACAAAGACGAACGCGCCATCGACTTTGAAATCGTCGGTATGAAAAGCAATCGCAGGGAACGCAGTACAGAAGTACGTTCATTCCGGTCCGACGGCGGAAAAGGAAAATCCTCCTCCCGCAAAAAAGAAGACGGAGAATGGTCAACCCGTCCTCCAAAAAACAACAAAAAGAAAAACAAAAACAAAAAACACTACGAAAACGCCCCAAAAAGCAAACGTAAAAAGAAAAAATAGGTTGTTTTGTTAGTTTAGTTTTTTGTGTTAATTAGAAGGGAAAAAATAATTTCAGATGGTACCAGCTTTTGATTGGAGTGCAAGACGAAGACTCCTATCAGAAAAGCGGAAGGGCTTTGCAAAGAGGCGGGTGGCATAAGACGAATCGGCCATTAAGGCGTTCCTTGCCTTCTTGGTCGGTTTGGCTTATGTCATGAGCCTCTAAGCCCTGCAGCTGGACAGTGAAATCCGTGGAAGTTTTGCGAGGCTCACAGGTCACCCGCGGAAAGTGAAGTCTTGCACGGAATCAACTGCGGTATTCAAAGCCGATATCAATAAAGCCAGGAGCAAATGGTTTTCACCGTTGCTCCTTTCCTTTTCATACAATTTTTCCACAAAATATGAGATAATAATAAACACACTCGACAGAAAGAGAAAAGAGGGGATCATATGCCAAAGGGAGAAGGCAAACTCATTGCCCAAAATAAAAAAGCACGCCATGACTATACAGTCGAAGAAACATACGAAGCGGGGCTAGTGCTGCAAGGAACCGAAATTAAAGCCATCCGTGCCGGACGAGTGAATCTGAAGGATTCTTTCGCACGCATCCGAAACGGCGAAGTATTCGTCCACAACATGCACATCAGCCCCTACGAACAGGGTAACCGTTACAACCATGAACCATTAAGGACACGCAAACTTCTGCTTCACCGCAAGCAAATCAGCCAATTAATCGGTGAATCCAATGAAGCAGGCTATTCAATCGTTCCGCTTAAGCTCTATATCAAAAATGGTGTAGCAAAGCTTCTGATCGGCCTGGCAAGAGGTAAGAAGAAGTATGATAAACGTGAAGACCTGAAGCGCAAAGAAGCAAACCGATCCATCCAAAGAGAACTGGCCCACAGACAAAAAGGGATGTAAGAATACTGATTTCCGGAATCTTACAATTGCATTTTGCTATAGATTTGTTATAATAATATATGTCGCGAGGTAATCAAGCGGCTGTAAGAACAATTGAATAAGTGACCAACTGAACTTATTCTTCCCGTTCTTCCCTTTCTAATATGGGGACGTTACGGATTCGACAGGGATAGTTCGAGCTTGGGTTGCGAGCCGTAGGGATCGTCTACGTTAAAACGTCAAAGCCAATAATAACTGGCAAAACTAACAATAACCTAGCTTTAGCAGCGTAATAGCGCTTTAGCTGTTCCTCCCTCCATCGCCTATGTGGTAGGGTAAGGGACTCACTCTTAGTAGGCTACGCCGGAGTCCACCGTCTGAGGACAAAGGAAGAGACCAACCAGACTAGCTGCACGGACGCCCGTCGATAGGCAGAAGCTGCAGCGAACTTGCAAATATATCGACTACGCTCGTAGACGCTTAAGTGGCGATGTTTCTGGACGTGGGTTCGATTCCCACCGTCTCCACCAAATACATATTTGGTGGTTTTTATTTTTTTGTGTGACTTTCACCAAAAGATTACCGTTTTGGCAGGCTTATGCTTCAAAATACTTACGGCAATTTTATGCTTCAATTTTATATATAGGAAAGCCATGCTCTTGAATTAGCAAGAGCATGGCTTTTATTATTTCTAAAACAACAATTACAATTCCCATTAACGACAAAACAGGTGAAAATTTAGCTGTAGCGCAGCCTATGGCTGCTTTAGAAGATACTTACTAATATTGAATTAAAGGGCCATATAGTTGAATAAACAACTTTTTGTCACGTGATTTTTGATTCCATCACGAGTAATTTCTTAAAAGTTAACAACTATTTTTTGAATGAGCTGCATTTTTCAACGGAAGGATGAGGCTTCTAACCGTTAAAAGTAAACATCTTTATTTATACTGAACATTAGAAATGAAAAAATAGAAGGAACTAGGTTATTTTTTCTATTGTCTAAAGGATTATTCAGCTTGTGGTGCATATACTGGATTGGTCCTTTATATAGGGTAGTAAATAAGATATCTAATCCTCTATTCTTCAGAACATAAACTTTAAATTTAGGGGGAGATTAGTATTGCAAACTGCACAGCAAACAATGGTTAGTATTCCATTCCCATCAGTATGTGCTATAGCTGGTAAACCAATCGTTTGGGGCGTACTCAACATTAACTCTATTACAGATAACAGGGTAATTGGTACGGTTAATTTTCGTGGTACACCTATTCCAATTAATGGATCTTGGGATGAAAACACCAAACAAATAAGATTTGATTCACCTTATGCCACATTTTCTGGAAACTTAGCCATATTTGATGAACCCCAGATTAGAATTCGACATTTTATTTTAAATGGGAGGCTTATTATGAAACCTCC
The DNA here is from genome assembly GCF_036867415.1 of Mangrovibacillus sp. Mu-81. Taxonomy (NCBI): domain Bacteria; kingdom Bacillati; phylum Bacillota; class Bacilli; order Caryophanales; family Bacillaceae; genus Mangrovibacillus; species Mangrovibacillus sp. Mu-81. Next base: position 137,571 of record NZ_JBAJHU010000002.1, on the reverse strand, counting down.
TTCTTTACAAGCAGGCGAATACGGAACATGGGTTGCTACAACCCGATAGAGCTCTTACCGGATATCCCGTAATTAGTGGTACCTTGCCCCCCCCCCCTGTTGGAGTCTTTTTAACATCGAATATACTTAGTCAGCTACAGCAGAATAATGTAAGATTTTAGGTTTAAATGGAAGAAATGTAAAACGAACCTCCTTTTTTGTTTTTCGATACATCTCCAACATTAAATTTCCTGTGACAAAACAAACTAATTACAAAATTATTTGAGGTGTCTCATGAGAAAAGGTCAATCTAAACAATTCCTCGTATTCCAAACGTATACTTGCTACATAGTTTGTACATGCTAAGGGAAAAACTAAGGAGGAATTTTAGTTGGAGTGGATTTTTTTTCTATACCTGTTAAATACGTTCTTTATCTTATTCATAGCAATTTGGGAAGTTCGTCGGCCAGCCAAAGCTTTGAATTGGATAGTAATCGTCCTTGTTTTGCCTGTCATTGGTTTCTTACTATATCTTAGCATATCAAATCCCAAGCTTATTCATCGTAAAAGATTGACCTCTTCTCATAATGAGTCTGAGAAGTTACCTGATACATATAGTGATTCAGCATCGATAATCGCCGATGCTTTAAGGTATTTTACTGTAGGCGGGCTACAAGTCGGCAAAGTCCAAGTACTAAACAATGGAATAGCAAAATATGAACAACTCATCGAATCCCTACAAAAAGCCCAAAAAACCATTGAACTGGAATATTACATCTATCGGAATGACCAAATAGGTAATCGCATCACAGAACTGCTGATCGAAAAAGCAGTAAACGGAGTGCGGGTTCGTTTTATTAGAGATGGTTGGGGGAGTAAAAAATTTCCACGTCAAAAAATCCTTCAGATGGTGGAAGCAGGGATAGAATGCCGGACAATATTTCCTTTACGCTTTCCCTGGATTTTATCCAATTGGAATTATCGAGATCATTGTAAGATTGTCACGGTCGACGGAAAGAAAGCTTTTACTGGTGGCATGAACGTAGGATATGAATATACAGGATTGAATCCTGACGTTGGCTTCTGGCGGGATACTCATTTACAAATAACAGGAGAAGCATCAGTCGATTTGCAGACTGTCTTTGACGTTCATTGGAATATTGCTGTGCCGGAACGGATAAAATCGAAAACAAATCTGAAAACAAAATCTGAGGTAACGAAAATCAATCCAATCGGAAGAGTAGATCTTTCCAGATGGTCAGCCGAATTGGGGTCAGAGTTGAGCACCATAGATGGTAAAGAGATGGACATATACCCAAAGACCGGGACATTGCAAAAAGCGTACATCCATACGTTGGAAGGAAACCCTGGAATTCCTACCCCAGTTATTCGTCAAGCTTACTTTATATGTATAACACAGGCGACCAAGACTATTGATATAACAACACCCTACTTTGTACCAGAAACAGATATTATCATGGCATTAAAGACAGCTGTGGCTCGTGGTGTACGCGTAAGATTACTTGTTCCTCGCCATATTGATCAAAAAATCGTGGGCTTTGCAAGTCGTACCTATTACGGGGAACTTATAGAAGCTGGGGTCCAAATCTACCAGTACGGTAAAGGAATGTTACATGCGAAACTGATGATCATTGATGAGGAAATTGCAGAAGTAGGCGCAGCAAACTATGATATGAGAAGTTTTCGCCTGAATTATGAGGTGTGTCAAGTCGTGTACAGTGCTGATGTGGCAAGGGAACTCACAGAGCAGTTCGAGAGGGATCTTACTGATTCTGTACCATTAAGAATTGAAGACTTGTTGCAACGATCCCTGACCGAGCGCATTGTTGAACAGGGTGCTCGCTTGCTTTCTCCATTATTATAAGTTGATGTATCCTGTTTTTATTGTTCTATCTTAAATCTAGATTTAATAAATTTTTGTTTTAAAAAATATTTCTTATTTACGATGGAAATTCATTACTAAAAAACGGTAATACTAAAAAGGCAGCTCAAAGAGTTTGAATTCAAAAATATCTGTTACCTTTTAATTTAAATATAGGGGTGATATCAATAAATAATATATTTGAAAATCTTAAGGAAATACGTTTATTAGAAGATAAGCTCTATCATTTAGAATTAAATGGTTGGCTAAAAAATGAGTTTTTAACTTGGGAATGGTGGATTCTAGTAGTTTTTTTTATTGTGCCTTGGGTTATATGGGCTAAACTTGTTAAACGAGACATTATTTTAGAAATTTTGTTATTTGGTACCATAATTATCTTGACAACAACCTTATTAGATGTAGTTGGTGCACAATATAGTTTTTGGGATTACCCCATTGCATTCCTACCTATTATTCCTCGGGCCTTTCCTTTTGATTTTTCAATGGTACCTGTAGCTTACATGTTGTTATATCAATATTTTAGAACATGGAAATCTTTTATTTTAGCCCAGATCATTATGGCACTAACATATGCCTTTATAGGTGAACCATTTTGCGAGTGGGTCAAACTTGTTAATTATTTAGAGTGGAGATACAGATATTCATTCATATATTACATCATTGTTGGAATTGTAACTCGAGCTTTAATACTAAAACTAGCCTTTTTATCTAAACCTCAAGATCTTACAACTAAGTAAAATTTAAATTGGAGGAAAAAACTTTGGAAGAAGTTAATATTGGTTTACTGACGATCAAAGTCATCGTTGGTTTTGCCACTTTATTTTTTATCATTATCATAACAGGCAGAACATCCATCTATCAGTTAACCCCGTTTCACTTAGTTTTTGTGTTAGTACTTGGAGATTTTTTAGGAAATACCATTTATGAAGATAAGGTAGGGATTTTTCATTTTTTATATGCCATCGGATTGTGGACGTTTCTTATGTTGGGAATAGAGTTTATGACTCTAAAAAATAAATCGACACGTTCTCTCTTATTAGGCAATCCTAACATAATCATTCGAGATGGTGTTATGGACAGAAAGTTACTTACAAAGAACAAATTGGATGTAAATCAAGTATTGAGTATACTCCGTCAAAATAATGTCTTTTCAGTTCGCGAAGTCAAATACGGTATATTGGAAGCTAATGGGCAATTAAGTTTATTATTAAAATCCAAGTATCAAAAACCAGACAAGCAAGATCTCAATCTTCCAGAAAGTCCAGTAGACCTCCCAACATCGTTAATTATAGATGGGGAAATTTTATGGGATAATTTACATGAACTCGGATTTGATCAACAGTGGTTAGATAACCAATTAACTACCAATGGATATGATAATGTAAATCGTATACTCTACGCAGATTGGCGAGAGAGTGAAGGCATACATGTAAGTCCTAAATAAAATTTGTTAGGATAAGAGCATATCAATTTTCTTGGTGAATATAAACTTTAGTCTTCAACAATCGGGCGCTTTAATGAAGTAACTAAAGCCTAATTTTTCACTTATAACACCGAGAAATTAGACTTTTTATATTTTGATTTCCTTAACGTTGTAAATCCGCATTTTCCTGACGCTACCCCATAATGTCCTTTTTATTTGGGAAGGGACAACACAAGATAGTGGTGGGCAAAAATCTAGAAGTAATTTCTACCTCCAGATATCTTCTTTTTTATGAGGGGAATGGAAAGTCTCAGAATAAATTCTATATCCCAAAAAGTGGAGACAAAGAACACCAAGAAAACATTAGAGATATTGCTAATTACTTAGAAAAAGAAACAGATGTACAGTATAAGGAAAAATGAAAAAGGTAAATCTAAGACCTTACTTTTAGTTCCTTTATTCCATTAAAGGGGGCTTTAATGGAGCAAGAAACACATAATGAATCAAAAACCCAACCATTAGGATATGGGCTATTCACTGTTTAAATACTATACCTAATTTTGATGTGATTTAACATTAAACTAGGCGGTTATACCATACTGGATGGAGAAGGAATTGTGTATCAATCGACCGACACCATAGTTACAGAGAAGAAGGACTGGTATGGTATTTATCTAAAACCTGGGGGAGAGATAGTTTTTTCTTTGGTATTTGAAACCCCTAAGAATAAAGAAAAACTGGTACTCCGAGGCATTCATTCGTTTTTTTTTTGGGAAATGTTAATGGAAATCAGAGTATTAGAAAGTAACTCTTCATATAATTTATAATGAGCCTTATCTTTGATTAAATACTTAAGTAACTTATCAAAAGAAGTGCAAAGTCATATTGATTTTGGCACTTCTTTTTTCTTGATTTAAAGGGGTATATCAACTTAAATTAATTTAAAGTAGAAGCTATTCCTTTAGAAAAAGCCCAGTCCACAATGGATGGGCCCGGCTCAAACGTCTCAATAAATATCCTATGCTGGTATAATCTACGTCGGGTCCCAAGGGTCAAAAGTTTTCATAAACCTCTATTTGCGGGATCAAATTCCTTTCAAAGCATCTTTATAACGCTGATAATATGCTTCAACATTGTTCAACAACAGTAATTCAGTATATAGGTATACTTTCATATTGAAGTTATTGAAATCAATCGTAGTAAGCTCTTGTATTTTTTTGATCCGATAATTCAAGGTGTTCGGATGGATGAACAATTCATTAGCCGTTTGTTTACCCTTTCCGTCATTCGCCAAGAACACTTCAAGTGTCCGGAGCAGATTTGTCTGTTTCTTGACATCATTCTTGATTAATGACAACAAGTCATCACTATAATAATCCTTTGAGGTGTTTTTTTCATAGAGGGCAGGCAAGTACCGATAAATACCCAATTGAGCAAATTCCCGCGGCATCGATTCAGGACGCGGAGTGATGAAGTTTGCGGTCTCAATGACCTCTGACGCTTCCAAAAAGCTCTTTCTCATTTGATATAAAGAGGCGTATTCCTTTCCCACCCCGATCAAGAAGTTATAAAAGTGTTCTTCGCCTGTTTGTTCTTTGACCTTTCTGACCACATCCCTGGCTAATTCCAGCGAAGAAAACGGTTTATCTGCTTTACCGTAGAGAACGAGGATCACTTGGTATTCCGTTTTCAATGTATAAATATTTGTATGGAAGTGTGAGTCGTGGACCAGCCTTTCAAGATGGTCGAGCATTGGTTTATATTGTGATGATGTTATCGAAAAAACAGCTACAGTGAACCGTTCCGGCAATGTAAGCTTGACCAGGGAGGCATCATGGCGCAGTTGACTTTCACTTCCATATTCGTGCTGAAGGAGCTGCCACAATACCTCTTCTTTCTTGCCTTTTTTGACATTGACCTTTGCGTAAATATCATTGATCAGATTCCCAAGGTGAGGGGAGATTTCTTCAAGGAAAGCAAGCTCTTCACTTTGGAGAAGTTGGCTGGATTCCTGGACCCAAATATATCCCATCGTATTCCCAAGGTACTTTGCGGCAATGACGACACGTTGGTGGAACCCCAACTCTTCCATAGGTTGAACCCGGATCGGATCAGAGTGTCTTTCAAGTCGGTGTACGATGCCTTCTTTTTTTAGTCGATCGATGATGAAGATCGGACATTTTTTCGTGAGAATCGTCTTTTGCTGTGTTTGATCGAATTTATCGAAAGAGGAACTGTAAGAAATCAATTCGAAATTTTTGTTTTCAATGATCACAGGGTTGCCTAATTTTGAACTGATCAATTCCGTTGCTTTATGGATGTCGTCTGCCTGCAGGATCAAGTCTATTGCTTCCATAGGAATCTTACCTTTCCGCGAGAGTTATTATCCCTATTATAGCGTTAAATTCCTGGATGAAAAGTGAAAAGCTCCCCCTTGTCGGGAGAGCCTTTATCATTAGAAGCTTAAATTGCCATTCAAAAGAGTTTTTCCGAAATGGTCTTGGCCTGCTTATGAAGCATCAAGTAATCCGGCAACTGGCTTTGGAATCAGTACCGGACTATTAAACTCGCCTTTAGGCGCAGATAACCGAAAACCTTTTTACATTATTCTTCATCCATAAATGGATATGAAATTTCTGTAGTTGGAGCAAAGTTTTCTTTGATGATACGAGGACTTGTCCAGCGGATCATGTTAAAGACAGAGCCTGCTTTATCATTTGTACCGGAACCGCGGGAACCGCCGAATGGCTGTTGATTAATCACGGCACCGGTTGGTTTATCGTTGATATAGAAGTTACCGGCTGCACCAGATAAGCGGCGTTCCAAGTGCATGATAGCTTGACGATCTTGTGCAAAGATCGCGCCTGTTAATGCATACATAGACGCTGTATCTACTGCAGTCAATGTATCTTCTAATTGATCGTTTTCATATACATAGATCGTTAATACTGGTCCGAAAATTTCTTCTGTCATGGTTTTAAAGTTTGGATTTGTAGTCACGATGATTGTCGGTTGAACGAAATAGCCGACAGAATCATCATACTCGCCACCGGCAATGACTTCTGCTTCCTCAGAATCTGCAGCATAGTCGATGTAGCTTGTGATTGAATCAAAAGCCGGTTTATCAATGACCGCACCCATGAAGTTTGTAAAGTCTCGGATATCCCCTGCTTTAAGCTTAGCCGTTTCTTCTAACACACCAGCTTTCACTTCTTCCCATATGCTTGCTGGGATGTATGCACGGGAGGCTGCTGAACATTTTTGACCTTGGTATTCAAACGCTCCGCGGACAAGGGCAGCTACTACTTTGTCTGCTTGTGCCGTTTCGTGAGCAAATACAAAGTCTTTTCCACCAGTTTCCCCAACCAGACGAGGATATGATTGATAGTTTGTAATGTTTTCTCCTACTGTTTTCCAAATAGTTTGGAACGTACTTGTCGATCCAGTAAAATGGAATCCGGACATACGCGGATCTGTTAATACTACTTCAGATACTTGTGAACCACGGGAAGGTACGAAGTTGATTACGCCTTTTGGCAATCCTGCTTCTTCTAAAATACGCATAAAGTAGTAGTTTGATAGTATAGCAGTTGTTGCCGGTTTCCAAACGACTACGTTCCCCATGATAGCTGGAGCAGATGGCAGGTTTCCGCCGATTGCTGTGAAGTTGAATGGAGATATGGCCAATACGAAACCATCTAATGGACGGTATTCCAAACGGTTCCAAATATTCTTCATGCTATCCGGCTGCATTTGATAAATCTGATTGGCATAATCAACGCCAAAACGTAAGAAATCTGCTAATTCTTGTGCAGCATCAATTTCAGTTTGATAAGCTGTTTTCGATTGACCTAACATCGTAGCCGCATTTATGACGTCACGGTATGGACCGGAGATTAAATCAGCAGCTTTCAGGAAAATGGATGCACGGTGCTGCCATGGCATATTGGCCCATGATTCTTTGGCAGCCATCGCAGCTTCTACAGCATCACGCAGCTCTTTTTCTCCTGCTTGCGAAAAGTTTGCCAAAACATGTTGATGATCATGCGGCATAACCACTTGCTTCACTGTATCTGTCTTAATATTTTCCCCATTGATAATCACAGGGATATCGACTACGGTATCCGATTGGCGCTTTAATTCTGCCTTTAATGTTTCTCTTTCTTTTGTACCTGGAGCATATGTATTACCAGGCTCATTTTTAGGTGTTGGGATATTGAAAATTCCGTTACTCATTCTTTCACATTCCTTCCTGTTTATATACTGAATTTTTTATCTGCAAAATTGTAAAAACTACTTGCTGAAGATTCCCTTCAACGCAAACGCAATATTTGCTGGCCTTTCCGCCAGACGTCTCATGAAATACCCATACCAATCCTCCCCGTAAGGTAGATAAATACGGACTGTATAACCTTTTTTCACTAGATCGGACTGCAATTGATTCCTCATTCCATACAGCATTTGAAATTCGAAACGGTCAGCCGGGATTTTGTGTTCTTCCACTAAACCGATGGTGTAATCGATCATCGCTTCATCATGGCTTGCTACAGCTGTATAATGACCGTTCAAGAGCTGCTTTTTGATGAGGTGTTTCAGATTCTCGTCCACCGCTTGCTTTTCTGGGAAAGCCACTTTACTGGATTCTTTATATGCACCCTTCACCAGCCTCAAATAAGGAGCGAAATGCTGGAGATCATCTATATCCTTCTCTGATCGATACAGATAGGATTGGATCACCGTCCCCAGGTTTTCGTACTTCTGACGAAGTGTTTTGTAAATTTCAAGGATAGCATCGCATCTGGATGAATCTTCCATATCGATAGTTACCGTGATTCCACTTTCCTTTGCCTTGGATAAAATCAATTCCATGTTTTCAATGACAAGGTCATGACTGATATCCAGTCCCAAGGATGTCAGTTTCACAGAAATTTCAGTGTCGAGCTGATGATAAGCGATCGCACTTATATTCTGAATACACTCTTGAACATGTTCCCGAGCCACATCTGTGGAATTGACGAATTCACCAAGGTGATCAACCGTAACCTGGAATCCCTCCTGGTTCAATTGCGTAATCAATGGAATTGCTTGTGAAAAGGTTACTCCTCCTATAATCTTGTTAGCCCCAAATTTTGATCCCCACCGTTTGGCCATTCGATCCAATGCCTTATTGTGAGAGAGATACAAGAAAAAGTGCTTGCTTATTGCTTCCAAGATCACCACACCTCCTTATATTGACTCATTCCCTGCAGACCAGGGTGAATAAACGAGGAATTTGTTAACTATTTCATTTGTTAATGAAATTATATCGATAATGATCGTCACGAAACAACGTGCTCCAGCCACAATAATTCCAGTGCTGATTTATGGTTTAAACACAAAAAAAAGAAGAGGTATTGCATAAGGTAATCAGATGAAAAACAACGAGGCTGGGACAAAACAAAAAACAACTGCCTAAAGGCGAACATTATCAGGCATGACCACTGAATACCGCTAATGATTTTCGTGCAAGACTTCGCTTTCCGCGGGTAGCCCGTGAGCCTCCTCGTCAAGCCTGCGGTTAGAAAAGCGGAGGCGGCTTGCCCAGAGGCGACAAGCATAAGACAGGGCAGCAATAAAGGCGCTCTTTGCCTTTTTGGATGGCTTGGCTTATGACTCGAGCCTCTAGCCGCCGGAGCTGGACAGGTCTCACTCCAATCAACCGCTCGAACAAGTTGTATACTAAATCGACATTTAAACAAATCTAATGAAAAACCCGAACTGATTTGAACTTAGAGTTCAAATCAGTTCGGGTTTTATTAAGACTAAAACACTTTTGTCCCTGCCTCGTTATTTTTCTTATGTACCTGGCATCTGAATGAAGCTGGAGGCAAACCTCCGACCCGGGGAACACGAAGCTCATACAATACTGTCATTCTGGGATGAGATGGCAAGACAAATCAAAGTCCCACCGACCGAAGGGAATGGCAGTAAATTAGGTGTGGACATTGTGCACTTACAAAGAACCTCTAATAATAGCTACGTTTGTTCCTATGGGTACAGAAAATAAATCGCATAATTAAATATAGGTTTGCGTTTCATGCAAAACACCCTATTTCCTTTGGATCCCGCTTTTTATCAATAATCTCCATATTAGTTTTTAGGGTAATAGTATAATACTTCTCTTATATGAACTGTTTTCTTGAATCTCTAAACCCTTAAGGAAGCCTATAATCAGCAATCATCTTAGCTTTCCCTAGCAATTCCAATGCTAATTACTATTTTAAGTTTGTGAACCTTATTTATTGTTAATGCTTATCATAAAGTTATGAAAGTGGAGGCTTTCTTATGGAATCAAAATATGTAAATGAATCAAGGGTAGTGAGAACCAGCAGGGTTTTCCCCAACGATGTTAATAACCACAATACATTGTTCGGCGGCAAATTAATGAGTAATGTGGATATGATTGCATCCATCTCAGCTGCTAAACATTCAAGAAAAGAGTGTGTAACGGCATCTACAGATTCAGTTGATTTTTTAAATCCTATCACACAAAATGACTCTGTATACTTTGAATCTTTTGTTACATGGACAGGATCTTCCTCTATGGAAGTGTTTGTTAAAATAATTGCAGAGAATTTAAAAACTGGTGATAGAAAAATAGCAGCTACGGCATTCTTAACATTTGTTGCCCTAGATGAAGACGGTAAACCCTCTGAAGTTCCAGCAGTTATTCCCAAGACCAAAGAAGAAATAAAATTACATGAATCAGGAAAAGAAAGGGCTGTATTACGTAAACATCACAGAGGAACCAGCAAAGAATTAGCCCGTTTCTTTACCACTAAAAAAGCGTGGGAATAGGACGTTAGATATATGCTAACCGTAGCCGGGGTAGAACGGTCAGCACCGTCAACTAAACAAAGAGTTGTCAATAACGACAACTCTTTTCATCCTACGGATTTAATTTTATTCCAATAAATTTCATTTCGGTCATATCTTCAATTGCATATTTAATCCCTTCTTTGCCAATTCCACTTTGTTTGACTCCACCATATGGGTGGTTATCTTGACGGTATGTAGAGATTTCATTAATCCATACCCCGCCCATCTCTAATTGGTCTGCTACACGCATTGCCCGATCAATATCCCTTGTAAAAACACCTGCCTGCAGACCGTAAATGGAATCATTGGCAAATTCAATAGCCTCATCTTCACAATCAAAAGGAATAACTGATACCACCGGTGCAAATACTTCCTCAGCAATGATTTTCATATTACGATCAACATTTGTCATTATTGTAGGAGTGAGTATGGTACCAGAGCGTTCACCACCCGTTTCGATTTTAGCGCCTTTTTCTACAGCATCATCAATCCAAAGTTTGGCACGTTTTGCTGCTTCTTCATTGATCATTGGACCGATATCTGTTTCTTCATCCTTTGGATCCCCAATCTTTAATGCTTTTGTTAGCTTAATAAATTCTTCAAGAAATTGCTCATAAATATTCTTATGAACAAATATTCTTTGTGCAGAGATACAGACTTGTCCTGAAAAGGCAAAGGCTCCTTTCACTAAACCAGTCACAGCACTTTTAATATTAGCATCTTCAAATAAAATGTTTGGTGAATTCGAACCTAATTCCAGCGTAACTTTCTTGAATCCTGCAGATTCTCGGATTTTTCTTCCTACTGGTAAACTACCTGTAAACGAAATTTTATGCACTTTTTCATGTGTGACAAGTGGCTCCCCAACTTTTTCCCCAGTTCCCAACACCAAATTTAAAACACCATTAGGAAGACCAGCCTCTTGAAATAATTTCACTAACATATAGGCAGAAACTGGTGTTTTTTCAGCAGGTTTAAAAACAATCGTGTTGCCTGCTGCTATGGCTGGTGCAATTTTATGGAGAGATAAGTTTAGTGGAAAGTTGAAAGGTGTAATTGCCCCAATAACACCTAATGGTATTCGTTTAACAAGTCCCATTCGGTTTTCCCCGCCAATAGCTGCATCCATTGGGAGGACTTCACCTGTAATATTCTTGGCAAGTTCAGATGCAAAACGGATGACCTGGATGGACCTTTTAATTTCATCTCGACTGTACTTAATTGGTTTTCCGGCTTCTTTTACGATCGTTTCAGCAAAGTCTTTCTCCTTTTCTTCTAATAAGTCAGCAGCCCTCCGTAATATGTCTGCGCGTTGATGAGCCGGCAATTTTTTCATTGTTGAGTGAAAGGTATCGAAGCTATTATTTACTGCATCTTCGAGATCCGTACTATTTGCAAGGGCGAGTTCTGCTACTTTTTCTTGATTATACGGGTTTATGACATCTAGGGTATCACGATGATCTTCATCTCGTTCTTGACCATTTATGATTGAACCATATCGCATTTTATGCCTCCTACTAGCAAAGAATATCATCCAATTTTTCAGTTAATTTCATGTTTTCTCTATAATCAACCGGACAATCAATTAACACAGGTTTATTTATTGCGATTGCCTTTTCTAATGTTGATTTTAAATCTTCGCCTTTTTGTATTCCCATCGCCTCAAATCCATATGATTGTGCCAGTTGTATAAAATCAGGATTACCAAATTTAATATGGGATGCACGCTTAAACTTTTTTTGCTGATGCCACTCTATTAAACCATAGCCTTCGTCTCTCCATAATAAAACAATAATAGGGAGATTTAGTCGTATAGCTGTTTCAAGTTCTGCACCTGTCATTTGGAAAGACCCGTCACCACAAACAGCGACGACATTACGATTTGGATGTACCATTTTTGCAGCAATCGCACCAGGGACAGCTACCCCCATTGATGCTAAGCCGTTTGATATTAGACAAGTGTTTGGTTGATAGGTATGGTACATTCTAGCCATCCACATTTTATGAGCGCCAACATCAGATATAACAATATCGTCATCATTTAAAACAGACCGCAAATCTGAAATAATTTTCTGTGGTTTTATCGGGAAACTTACATCATCCTTAAATTGCTCTAATTCATTTAGTGCATTTTGGCGCACTTTCTTCACCCAATTATTATCTCTTTCGATAGGTGAAAGGGATTGGTTTAACTTCTTAAGGTTTTCATTTATACTTCCAATCACATTTAGTTTAACTGGATAGTTTGAATCCGTTTCAGCTTCCTCTGTATCAATATGCAAAATCGGTGTGGCGCCGTCAGGATTCCAATTTTCTGGAGGATATTCCGCCATATCAAACCCGATAGCAATCACTAAATCAGACTGTTTAAATCCACAAGTAATATAATCTTTACCGCCTAATCCTGCCGTGAGTAAACTAAGCTCATTTTTGCAAGATAATGCTCCTTTCCCCATAAAAGAATGGACTACAGGAATATTCGTTTTTTCAACAAGGTTGAGTAAACTGTCGGAAGCACGTCCTCTAGTTATCCCATTTCCGGCTAAAATCAGTGGATTCTTAGCCTGTTCGATGATTTTAGCACCTTCTTGTATAACATGATCACCAGCTTCTGATAAAGAGTGATTGATGATTTCTAACGGAAAAGCTTGAATTTCCATACCTGCAATATCTTCAGGTAGATCAATGTGAGTAGCACCGGGTTTTTCCTGAGTAGCCACTTGAAGGGCTTTACGAACTACTTCGGGTACGATATCACCCGTTTTAATCTGGGCATTCCATTTCGTTACAGGTTCATAAATTGAAACTAAATCATAATATTGATGAGAGATTTTATGTTGACGATCTAAACCCGCTTGACCGGTGATTGCAATTAGCGGATTGAGGTCCATATTGGCATTAGCTACACCAGTTAAAAGATTTGTTGCACCTGGCCCTAAAGTTGCCAAACAGACACCGGGTTTACCTGTGAGTCTTCCATATGTGCCAGCCATAAACGCCGCACTAGTTTCGTGCCTGGTTACGATAAATTCAATACTCGAATCTAAAAGTGCATCCATAATGTCCAAGTTTTCCTCGCCAGGTACACCAAATATATATTTAACTCCCTCATGTTCAAGACACCTAACGAGTAATTCAGCAACTCTCATTTTAAACACCCTCCGCAGTTTAGTTCTATGCTCCTTGTATTATTTGTTCAAATCTATTTTTTAAACTATTTTTCAGAAAATATTTCATTGAACTCGTGGTTTTGTAAAGGAACGATGAATAGTTTTCCCACATTTAAGAATCCTAACTGTATTGGTTTTTAAGAGTACGCGAAGAAAATAGCCTTTCTGATAAAGTTAGTAGACTTGGCAAATATTTTGGAAGTCGAGAAAATCAGGCATGCCCTGTATATAACGTGAGGTCAACCCATCTTTTACAAACAATACCAACAGTGTTGTATAAACCTTTATAGACTTTCTTTGCTAGGAGGAAACCATATTGAATATAGCTAACGTTTTGACAATCATTGGCTTTGTTTTTTTTACCGTCATTCTGCTGGTACTCATATTAATAGGGGTTTATTTGTTCTTTATTGACCGAACGCAAAAGCAGCACCCAATTCTTCGTAATTACCCAGTAATAGGACGAGTCAGATACTTCTTAGAAACAATTGGCCCAGAGCTGCGTCAGTATTTATTTAACAACGATCGAGAAGGCAAACCTTTTTCACGAAATGACTATCAACATATTGTAAAAAAGGCAAAGTATAAACGTGATGTATTCGGTTTTGGCTCACAGAGAGATTTTGATGAAGCAGGATATTATATTAGGAACTCTATGTTTCCAAAGCTAACGGAAGAGTTAAAAATGGATCGGAAAACGAAAGTAACCACAAATCGATATCTTTTAATAAACGAACCTTTATTTACACAGAAAAAGGAATATTTAGAGAAGGATGAATCACCTGTATATTTGCTGGAGGATGACGATGCAATCGTAATTGGAAAGAAAAGCAGGAGTCCTTTTATTGTAAAAGGTCAAATTGGCATGTCTGCAATGAGTTATGGCTCCCTGGGTGAACATGCTATTACAGCACTATCAGAAGGATTAGGGATTGCCAAAGGAACATGGATGAATACTGGCGAAGGAGGGCTTTCTGATTACCATTTAAAAGGTGGCGTTGATATTATCATGCAAATTGGCCCCGGTTTATTTGGGGTAAGAGACCGAAAGGGTAATTTTAGTTGGGAAGCATTAAAGGAAAAAAGTCAAATACCTCAAGTGAAAGCATTTGAAATTAAACTAGCTCAGGGTGCTAAAACACGTGGTGGGCATATTGATGGTGAAAAGGTAACTGAGGAAATTGCAAAAATACGAATGGTAGAACCGTTTAAATCTATTGATAGCCCAAACCGTTTTCGTGAATTTAGTGACTTTCCATCTTTGTTTGACTTTATCGAACGTATCCGTGAACAAACGGGTAAACCTGTAGGAATGAAAGTTGTTATTGGAAGTAGTCATGAAGCAGATGAATTGGCTAAATTTATCAAGGAGACCGGCAAAGGACCTGACTTTATCACGGTTGACGGTGGTGAAGGTGGTACGGGTGCTTCCTATCAAGAATTGGCAGATAGTGTCGGTTTGCCAATCAAATCGGCTTTGCCCTTATTAGATAATGCTTTAATAAAATATGGTGTCCGTGACCAGGTGAAAATAATAGCCTCAGGTAAACTGTTTTCACCAGATCGAATAGCGATTGCACTAGCAATGGGGGCCGACCTTATTAATATAGCAAGGGGATTTATGATTACGGTAGGCTGTATCCAAGCACAAAAATGTGAATCCAATGCTTGTCCAGTTGGTGTAGCAACAACAGATCCGGAATTACAAAAAGGACTTGTGATAGAAGAAAAGAAATACCGTACAGCTAATTATTTAATTACTATGCGCAAAGGTTTATTTCGGATAGCTGCGGCGGCAGGTTTGGAATCTCCGGTTCATTTTAAACGTGAGCATGTCGTTTTTAAGGATGAAAAAGGTAAAGTTTGGTCATTGGAAGATATTTATCAATCAATGGTTCAAAGATAAATTGGTGCTACAGTTATATAAACAATCTGAATCCTTTTGTTTGTGGGAAAGCATAAAACATCAAATATATATTAATTTTTATAGAGTATTCCTCCATAAAGAGGGATACTTTTTTTATTTACATTTCGATAAAAAATAAATATTTATTAATAATAATTTATTGTAAATCAATAAATAATGTGTTAACTTTTAAAATGACAAAAGATTAGTGAAGTGTTTTATATGAATAGAGGATCAACATTTTTTTTAAAGATGGCTGTAATTTTCCTGGGTATTCCGGTTCTTGCTCTGTGTATATTTATATTGCCCGAAGTAGCGAATGAAGGATTTGAGAAGGCAAAGAAGGGTTCAGAGTTGGCTTATATAGTATTTTCAATTTTATTAATCATGTATGTTTCCGCGATACCATTTTACTTTGCGCTGTATCAGGCATTCAGACTTCTAAGTTTTATAGATAAGAACCAAGCATTTTCGGAATTATCAGTAACAGCTTTGAGCTATATCAAAAGAAGCGCGATCACGATCAGTGGTTTGTATGTATTGTCCCTGCCCTTTGTCTATATCATAGCAGAGTGGGATGATGCACCTGGTCTCATCGTTATCGGCATGGTCATCATTGGTGCTTCAATGGTTGTTGCAGTCTTTGCTGCGGTTCTCAAAAGACTTTTACAACAAGCTATACAAATCAAATCAGAAAATGATTTAACGGTCTGAGGTGAAAACATTGGCGATTATCATTCATATTGATGTGATGCTGGCAAAAAGAAAGATGAGTGTTACGGAACTTTCAGAGAAGGTCGGAATCACAATGGCCAATCTCTCCATATTGAAAAATGGGAAGGCAAAAGCCATTCGATTATCAACGTTAGAAGCCATTTGCAAGGCTTTGGAATGTCAGCCCGGAGATATATTGGAATACCAAAGTGACGAGGACAAGCAGGAATAAACATTTGTTATCAATTTCGTTCCCCATCTTCAGTCCTGTACTGTATGGGTACGAATGGGAGAGAACCACAACACGCAGGGAGGCGGAAAATGTCTATGAACATTTCATTTCTTAAGCACACACACCTGGAAGAAGTCTTCCATTATCCTATAGATAATACACCGGATCACATAGCCATCATTATGGATGGAAATGGAAGATGGGCTCAAAAGCGGAGGATGCCCAGAGCAGCAGGGCACAAAGAAGGGCTTTCCACCGTCGTGAAAATTGTTAAAGCATCAGTCAAATGCAAGGTGAAATTCTTGACACTGTACACCTTTTCCACAGAAAACTGGAAACGACCAAAGGGCGAAATAGAAGCAATACTGAGACTTCCTAAGGAATTCCTTTCTATTTATCTGCCAGACCTTATATCCAATAATGTACGAATTGAGGCAATCGGGGATATTGAACACCTTCCTGTTCATACACGTGAAGCCATAAAGTATGCCATTGCAAGAACCCGTGAAAATGACGGTCTTCAGCTGAACATTGCGCTCAACTATGGAAGCAGACATGAAATTCTAGATTCCATGAAAGAGCTGTTGACGGATATAAACAATGGGAAAGTATCATTGGAGGAACTGGATGAAGAGCGTTTTTCAGGGTATCTCTATACAACTGGTATGAAAGATCCCGACCTGCTTATCCGCACCGGCGGAGAAAAACGTCTGAGTAATTTTCTGCTCTGGCAGCTTGCCTACACGGAGTTCTGGTTTACGGATGTACTATGGCCGGACTTCTCCGAGAGGGAATTTCTGCAAGCGCTGAAGGAATTCCGGCAGCGAAAAAGGAGATATGGCGGTGTTTAGGCTGAGACGTATTAGTTGGGCCAATCAATACCACAGGAATTGTATTAAGCTATAACTCTCTTTATTAACAAAAGAAGGGATTGCTAAGGTGTATTGCTTCTTCTATTAACAAAGCGGAATCTTTAGCAGGAGGAAGATGCAGCTGCAGTATTCTGAGTATTGAAAATTATTTAGGGAGAAGAGAGGCTCTCAAATCCCTTTCGGCGGAAGCAGACCTTTGAAAATTGAATATCTGTCACCTTCTCCAGTATGGTAGATTGTTGGTCAAAACATAAAATAATTTGTATTTGTCTCGTTTCTTTAAGAGAGTTGATTATATTAGTTCTTACAGGACTCGTTTTCGAATGATTGATCGGAGCAGAATCTGTATGACCTCCTGCGGGCATAACGGGATAAATGTTCCGAAGAAAATAAAAGGAAAAATCCCTTTTTAATAAGCAATATATTTACGAAAAGAGCCAAGTATTATGAATATAAGTTGAATCAGTAACAGGGGCTCAATGCGACGGTAAAGTGATAAAGCAAAAAAATTTCTGATAACACTGTCACAAAAATATATATTCCGGTGTCCTTATAGTGAGGGCTCTCAGAAAGGAGGAAATAATAATGGAGGAGAAGGCAAATTTGCCGGATAACAAGAAAGATCCTTCAAGAGAAGAAACGTTTCAGGATTTATTTAAACAGCATTATTCTCATGTCGTCCGGAAAATTATGCTTATCGTGAAAGAACAATCCATTGCTGAGGATATTGCGCAAGAAGTATTTGTAAAGTTGTATCACACTGATCGAGAAACGATTGACCATATACCCGGCTGGCTGACAAAGGTTGCTGTCAATACGGCCTATAACTATATTCGAACGGAAAAACGCCATCATGCTCGAAAAGATAAACAAGAAATCTTTCAAATTCATTCAGTTGGTACTGTTGAAGATAGATTTATCAAGCTTGAAGAAATCAATGAAGTTCAAAGATCATTGATGAAATTACCTGAAAAAGATCGGGATATTCTGATCATGAAATTTTCGGGATACAGTTATGAGGAAATCGCGAAGAGTAAAGGTCTGGAGAAAACATCCATCGGCACTTTAATAGCTCGAGCGAAGAAACGCTTTAAAAGATTCTTTATGGAGGAAAGGAGAGAGGAAGATGACTTGTCATGATATGGGTATGCTCCAAGCTTATTTAGACGGAGAAGTTAGCCGGGAGGAGAAAAAACAAATCATGAGGCACCTGGAAAAGTGCCAAACGTGCCGCAAAAACATTGATGAGTTGCAAAGCCTTCACTCTTTTACTGAGAAATCCCTATATGTGAAGGAAGTAAAGGTTGACACCGATCAGGCATGGGCAAAGTTTGAGGGAAATCTTCAACATGCTGGAAATCAGAAGATGATAAATACAAAAGCTTCAAAGACCAGAAAAGGATGGGGTACATTGAAAACAAAAACGAAACGACTGGTGATTTCAGGAGTTGCAGCAGCAGCAATTTTTAGTTCATTCGCGATACCTCAAGTTCAAGTGAAAGCAAGTGAATTTTTATCACTATTCCGTGTTGATCAATTTGAGATGGTGAAGCTTACGCAAAGTGATGTCAGGGAGATTGAAAAATTTGTTAGTGAAAATAAAGCAGGAACATTAGATCTAAAGGGAATTGGAAAGTTGGAAATGTCTGAGACCCCAGGGGAATCCAAGAGCTTTGATACATTCGAACTTGCTGAAGAAGCAGGGTATTCTGTTCCTGAGCTGGGGAAATATGGAGTCGAGGAAGTAAGAGTGATTCCAGCAAACATCATTACATTCACCCTAAATGTAGACAAAGCGAATCAATTATTGAATCAATTAGGTTCTGATCAACAATTTGAGGCATTACTGGATGAAAAACCATTTTCTGTTTCCACATTTGAAGCCATTCAAACAGACTACAAGCTTAATAATCAGTACATAACCTATATGCGTACGAAATCTCCGGAAATCAAAGTTCCAGAAGGAGCATCTATCGAGAAGTTAAGAGCTACGCTGCTTTCTCTTCCATTTTTACCTGAAAATGTGAAAACGCAGCTTGCAGGTATTGAGAATTTTGGAACGACTTTGCCAATACCTCTCGTGAAAACAGAAGGAGCTAAGGTGAGTGAAATTCGTGTTGATAAGGCAAAGGGGTTTGTAATCGAAAACGAGCAGGAATCAACCGTTGTCTGGCAGAAAAATGGAGAAATTCATCTACTCATATCTGAAGGGAAAATGGGTACCGGAGAATTGGAACAATTAAGTACACAGATTAACTAGTATAAAAGGTTCAGAGCGCTTGCTTGCGCTCTGAATTTTTCATCGTGTGGAGGGAAGATGATGAGCATTATTCAGACGAATTCTTTAACAAAAACATACAATGGAAAAGGCGGTATCTCGGATGTGACGTTATCAGTAGGTGAGGGGATAGTATATGGTTTCCTAGGTCCAAATGGCTCTGGAAAAAGCACGTTCGTCCGTACTCTTCTTGGGTTATTGCACCCGACAAGCGGAGATGGATATATCCTCGGTGAACCGATCGGAACAACAAAGTCACGTGAACAAGTCGGCTATTTACCTGAATTATTCCGCTACCCCGATTGGCTGACCGGAAAGCAATTGTTAGAAAGTCACGCTGAACTATGCAGGCTGCCTGTTCGCAAAAGAAAAAAACGAATTGAGGAAGTAGTGGAATTGGTGGGGATGACGGGAAGGGAAAACGGAAGGATCAGTGGATTTTCAAAGGGAATGTCACAGCGGATTGGTCTTGCATGTGCGATTCTAAATGATCCCAAAGTAGTTTTTCTGGATGAGCCCACTTCAGCACTTGACCCGATAGGACGCAAAGATGTAAGAAATCTAATGCTATACCTTCGTGATCAAGGAAAAACCGTTTTTTTAAACAGTCATCTGCTCTATGAAGTCGAGTCGGTATGTGATCATGTGTCGATCGTTCATCAAGGAGAGATGGTTGTACAAGGACCATGGCGGGATTTAATGATGTCCGATGCACAAGTTGAAGTCGTAACAGATCAGTCTATAGATGTACCGCTGCCTTCATTTTTGAAGAATCATCAAAAAGTGAAAGAGAAAGAAGGACGTACAAGATGGCTTTTCCAACTTGAGAGCGAAAGCGATACATCAGAAATAATCCATTATTTTTCTGCCAATCAGGTTGATATCTATGAAGTTAAGCCGATCACACCGCACTTGGAGGATGTCTTCATGCATTGGGTGAATCAGAAGAAGGAGAACGCTTATGTGGACAATCAGTAAATTAACCTTTAGAGAAATGATATCGAAGCGGATCTTTTTGATTACGATCATTATGACTTTCGTCTTTTTGGCGCTTTATGGTACTGCTATTCATTTTGCTGCAAAGGAATCAGCAAATGTCGGGCCTGATTCTCTTCAAGGAACAGAAGCTTTTCTCATGCAGCAATTCGTCGCTTCACAGCTCTTGGGAGTTGGCCTTTATTTTTCTTCTTTCATTACAGCTCTGCTTGCGATATTGTCCAGTGTCAGTGCAATATCAGGCGAAGTGTCAAGCCACCAGATTGATACATGGCTGATGCGCCCGATATCCAGAGCCCAATTTGTACTTGGAAAGTTTGTGGGATTGGCTCTTCTTATAATTGCTTATGCGGTATGCGTGTTTTTTAGTATCGTCTTTCTTCATCAAGGGATTGGTGGAGATTGGATGGCGCTCGATATCGAACCGATACAGATGATCAAAGCCGTAAGCGTGTTTGCGATTCAGCCGTTTGTTTTAATAGCATTCGGTATATTATTAAGTACGCGAATGACCACTTTGAATGCAGGGATTGTTTCAATTGTCTTATATGGAGCGGCATTTATCGGGGGCTTTATCGAACAATTTGGATCAATAATTGAGAAGTCGAATCTGGTCAACATTGGAATAATCATGAGCCTGGTGTTTCCAATTGATGCAATGTACCGTAAAATGACCGTATTTTTATTTGAAACAGAGGACAATCCCTTGTCCATAGCGCAAGGCGGGATGTTTACCAGTGTGTCCAGTCCCAGTAATGTGATGGTCTGGTATGCATTGCTGTATGGGGTGGTTACCGTCCTGGTGTCCATTTATATCTTTAGGAAACGAGATGTGTAAAGAATCAATGTCCCTTTTGTCTATTACGTGTCTTATTTGGCAAGTAAAACGATATTATTGCCGGAGAAGTCTGTCTGCTAGGGTACTGGCTTTCATTTTTTATAAAACCTTTAATGCCGCGTGACGGCCAGAGTAGGGATAGAAGACGAGGTTGGGACATAACTAAATCACAACACTCTGATGTATGGAAAGCTTATAGACTTATAGATAGCCTATAAGCTATCTAAGACCGTACACAATCCCCTCCTTTGCATAACACGAAGGCGGGGTTTTCTATTATTTTTAAAAGTTTTTCTTCTATTTCCAGGCTGGAGATTGGAAATGCTTTTTACTATCCATGGGGGGATTGAAAGTATATTGAAATTGGATTAGCCTAATATTCCTACATGTTTCAGCTTGTCTGGGTTTCGGATAATATATATGTTGCGAATCAAGTTATTTTCAACATGAATCATACCGACTGTGTGAATCCCTTCGTTTGAACGAAGAATAAGAGCGGGTTGCCCGTTAATTTCACCGATTTCGATATGTGAAATTCCATCAATCATGGACACTTTACGTACTCCACCAAAAAGAAACTTAACAACTCGATCCCGTGCTAAAATTGGTTTTACGGCAGCCAACACCTTGCCTCCTCCATCTGCGACAAGTACAACGTTTTGATCAAGCATTGATATGACCTGACTCACATTCCCCTGTTTGAGTGCTGTTATAAAATCATGAACTAAATCTTGAGAAGCAGCTTCAGAATGAACCTCCTCTTCAGAATTAATCTCCATCTTTGCATTTGCACGGCTGAATAATTTGCGGCAATTCGCTGCGCTTTTTTCTATGAGTTCTGCTATTTCATAATATTCAAAGCTAAGTGCTTCACGAAGCACAAAAACGACACGTTCCGTTGGTGTTAGCTTTTCAAGTAGCACAAGTATCCCATAAGACAATTCATCGTCACGGATGACCGAGTCAATTGTATCTTCTCCAGAATCAGAAAAGGGTTCTGGAAGCCATTCTCCAAAATATTGTTCTCGCTTCTTGCTAGCTGTTTTTTGTAAATCACGACATCGATTCGTTACCATTTTACAAAGATAAGCTTTAGGTTTATCCAACTTCTCCGGAGGTACGTCATATAGCTTTAAAAAAACGTCATGGACTACATCCTCCGCATCTGAAACCGATCCTGTCAGTTGGTAGGCGAGCTTAAACAGCAATTTTTTATATTTTTCGTACATTTCTTGCATATTTTCACTTCCATTCTCTTTCTACAATTCACTAATTTGTACCATGAGCTACATATAAAACGAGCAGAGGAGCAAATCTGTGACAAAGTATTGTATCTTTTCTTAAATGAATTTTTAACATATATAAAATTCCCAACTACACTCCAAATATGTGTACCCTGAAAAATTGGAGAAACGGTTATCCAGTTAATAAAAAAAGAAAGAGAATTTTATATAAAAACTCTTTTAATTGAACAACTTGTCACAGGATGAGTCATTTAGTCGTTATATGTTTGAAGGGAATGCAGGTGAAGAGGACAGCCGGATAAGATACTTTTAATCCGATACTAATCTTTACTGTTTGATCTTCTAGTCGTGTATTTACAGTTACTTGTTTATTCATTGATTACAAATAATAAGGAAAAGAGAGGGATACCAATTATGACTGAACGTATTAATTACATGAAAGAATCACCGGAATTTCTTAAAAAATTGATGGAACTTAGCATGCAAGAGAAGGAAAGTTCAATTGAAGAATCAATCCGTCATTTAGTTCATATCAGGGCATCACAAATGAATGGATGTGGTTTTTGCTTAGATATGCACATTAAAGAAGCTAAAATCCATGGAGAGAGAGAGCTTCGTCTTTACCACACTACAATTTGGCGTGAATCAACATTATTCAGTCCGCGTGAGCGTGCGGCACTAGAATGGACAGAGGTTTTGACAAAAGTTCCTGAGCATGGTGTATCTGATGACATTTATGACCGTGTTCGTGGTCAGTTTTCAGAAAAAGAGTTATCAGATCTTACATTCTCAGTTATGGCAATTAATGCTTGGAACTGTATTAATGTTGCTTTCAAAATGGCACCAGGATCAGCTGACAAAGCGTTTGGATTGACGAAAGCTGGCCTAAGCTAAGAGTTAGATAGGCAAAATGTAAAACGGATATGAGGTCCTGGCATCATCGACTGCTCTGGGTGTCAACATGATTTCTGGTGAAGTTCCAGACGAGGGATTTTTGGATCTATTAAACAGAAAAACCCGGTATTCTTTAGGGATATGGGTTTTTCTGTTTTTTCATTTGATATATATAATATAAAGACGAGATACGAAAGAGGAATTAACTTCAATAAATTTAGTATAACAGAACTATACTATTACAAGGTTGGGTTGGGGACGATGGGGATAGTTTTTACCTTTTTAGTAATATGGCTATGTTGTTTTCTGATTGCTCGATTATTAAGTCCTATTGGAAAGACTATTTGGAAAGGTGATTTAGCTATTAATTTTGCCCAGTAATTATATATTATGATGCTGCTAGTTATTTTTGCACAATAGTTTATTTCTATAAAGAATAAAAAGATAAGAGTAACTTATGAATAATATGTCCCATATAGAAATGACGGGAAACGAGATTGGACAGTACTTTTTAGATGAAGTTTAATAAGTATTGTATTTTTTATGAGGTGAAAGAAATGGTTAGAAGGAGATAGATAGCCTCCTGAATTAGATATGTTTTAATTTTAGGAGGCTAAATTAACATTTAGGAGTTGTATAAATGATGAAGCAAAACAAGTATGATAATGTAAATTTCTTTTCTGAATATAAAAAAATGGCTCGTTCAGTAAATGGGCTGGAAGGCGCGGGAGAATGGCACGTATTAAAGGATCTTTTACCCGGTCTTAGAAATAAAAGTATCCTTGATTTGGGATGCGGATTCGGTTGGCATTGCCGTTATGCCCGTGAACAGCAAGCAAGGGCTGTTATTGGAGTAGACTTATCTGAAAAAATGCTGCAGCAAGCACGTGAAATGACTGATGATTCTTTAATTTCTTACATTAAAATGCCAATTGAAGACATCCATTTTTCAGACTCTCAATTTGATGTTGTCTTTAGTTCTTTGGCACTTCACTATATTTAGTCGTTTGAATCCATCTGTAAAAAGGTCTATGATTGTCTAAAACCTGGAGGTTCTTTTGTATTTTCAGTTGAACATCCGATTTTCACTTCACGAAATGAACAAGATTGGTATTATGATGACAAAGGGAATCGTCTGCATTGGGCAGTTGACAATTATCAATTGGAAGGATTACGTGACACATCATTCCTAACTGAGAACGTAATAAAATATCATCGTACATTTTCAACTTATATCAATGACTTAATTATTGCTGGTTTTAATTTAAGAGCTGTCAAGGAACCAGTTCCCTCTGAGGAAAAGTTAAAAAGTATCCCTGAAATGAAAGATGAACTCCGTAGACCTATGTTCTTAATAATCTCAGCAGAAAAGTAAATGTTTTTTATACGCTCCTGCGAGTAGCAGGGGCTTGTTTTCTTATTTAACCGCAGGGAACTTACCCAAGTGGGAATCACGCTTTTATATTTACCCTTATTCTTGAAATATTAATGGCAATAATAGAAAATAAAACTTTAGATATGTAACAATTGCAGGGGATGATCTCAGAGATGGAAGATATATCTATTCTAATAGCCGAAGATGAAAAGGAAATTGCTGATTTAGTAGCTATTCATTTAGAAAAAGAGGGTTACCGCGTTATCAAAGTATTAGATGGTCAAGAAGCTCTTCATAAAATTCAATCACAATCTATTGATTTGCTCATCCTGGATATTATGATGCCCAAATTAGATGGGTATGAACTTACCCGCCAAGTACGTGAACAGCATAATATGCCTATTATATTTTTAAGTGCCAAAACTTCTGATTTTGATAAGGTGCAAGGTCTGGTAATAGGTGCTGATGATTATATAACTAAACCATTTACTCCCATTGAGTTAGTTGCTCGTGTAAATGCTCAGCTGAGACGATATTTGAATTTTAATAACTTTAAGAAAGAGAATGAATCGATCCTCGAGTATGGTGGATTATTAATATCCCGGGCACAGCGTACTGTTACCTTATATGGAAAGAATATAGAATTAACTCCTAAAGAATTTGATATTTTGTATTTATTAGCCAGTCGTCCCAGGAAGGTGTACAGTGTCGAGGATATTTTCCAGAAGGTATGGGGTGAGGCATATTTTGAAAGTGGGAATACTGTAATGGTACATATAAGGACTTTACGAAAAAAACTGGAAAATGGTTCTCAGAAACATAAGTGGATAAAGACTGTTTGGGGCGTTGGATATGCATTCCAATATTAATTTCATGCGAAACTTTCGGTCGAAGATGGTGCTGTTCTTTGGTTTAAGTATGTTACTGTCTGGAATGATAACGTTCATAATTTTTAAGGGACTCCAATTTTATTACCATTCATTTGTAGAATATGGGGATAAACTGACTTTATATCGTCAAGCTATAAGAAATATTGGTGATATTAACTTCTTTTTACTGATTTTTATCCCGCTTTCTTTCTTGTTTTTCTATTTACTCACTAACCGTTATTCGGTTTACTTCAATCAAATTTCAGCTGGCATCCACTATCTCGCACAGGGAGACTTCTCCCACACTGTAAAAATAAATTCAAAAGATGAATTTGAATATATCGCACAGAATATAAATCAGGCAAGCAAAAACTTAAAAGACGCAATAGAAAGAGGCGATTTTTCAGAAAGCAGTAAAGACCAGTTGGTTGTAAACCTGGCCCATGATTTACGTACACCCCTGACATCCATTCTGGGTTATATCGATTTAATCCTTAAAGAAGAGAAACTGACTAAGGAACAGGTTAAACATTATTTAATGATTGCCCAAACAAAATCTCAGCGTTTAGAAAAACTTATAGATGAGTTATTTGGAATTACAAGAATGAAATATGGTATGCTGCCGATAAATAAAAGACTGATTGATTTATCCGACCTTCTTAATCAATTAAAAGAAGAGTTATATCCGATTTTTGAAAAAAAGCATTTAACCGTACGAATACATATGCCTTCAAATATGCCCATTACAGGAGACGGAGAGTTATTAGCTCGTGTGTTTGAAAATCTTTTGACTAATGCCAGCCGTTATGGAAAAGATGGTCATTTTATAGATATTAACGGTTTTGTTGAACCAGGGGAAATGGCTGTTGTGCAGATAGTGAACTATGGTGATACAATTTCTGAAGATGAACTGCCCCATCTCTTTGAGATGTTTTATACAGGTGATAAAGCCAGAGTTGAAGGTGAAGGTACTGGCCTCGGTTTATTTATAGCAAAGAACATTGTAGAAGGGCATGAAGGATCGATAAGTGCAGAAAGCAGTTTGGCCCGGACTTTATTCGAAGTTCGTCTGCCAATTGAAAGTACGAAGAGAGCATAATTTCACGTAAAACTTAAGAAAAATTTAAAATTTACCCCACTCTTTTTTTAAATTGTTTGTCCTATTCTGAAATAAGTAAGAAAAAGGAGGAACAACACAATGAAAAAGTGGGGATTTTTAATATTTATTTTAATCCTTATCAGTATTGCGGTTATTACTAATCACGATATATTTCAAGAAATAGTAGATATTCAAGAAATACAGCAAAAAGATAATTATAAAAAAACATCTGAAAGTCAAAAACGCATAGAGATTACAGAAGATCAGATCTATAAAGGCGATTTAATTTTAGTTAACAGTGAGTACCCTGTTCAACGGGATAGCATTAAATCGGATATTGTAAATTTATTTACGCATAGAAAACTGACAAAAGGATATGGATTGCTGGATAACGAGATAAAATTGTCAGAAGAAATTGCTCTTGAGTTCTCGAAGATGATCACTGCAGCAAAAAAAGATGGTGTGGTTCATTTCATAATAAACAGTGGTTTTCGGGAATTTGAAGAGCAGGGTTCCCTTTACCTGGAGATGGGTGAAGACTATGCGCTGCCAGCAGGATACAGTGAACACAACTTGGGGTTATCACTTGATGTAGGTTCAACAGAAGACCATATGTATGAAGCCGCTGAAGGAGAGTGGATTGAAAAAAATGCCTGGAAATACGGATTTATTTTACGGTATCCAAAGGATAAAACAGAAGTAACTGGAATTCAATATGAACCTTGGCATATTCGATATGTTGGTCTCCCCCATAGTGCGATTATGAAAGAAAAGAATTTCGCTTTAGAAGAGTATTTAAATTATCTTAAAAAAGAAAAAAACATTTCTGTCGGATATAAAGATAGCGATTATACAATCAATTATTACCCCGTTACTCAAAGCAGAACAATTGATGTTTCAAAAGACAATAATTATGAGATATCGGGCAACAACATGGATGGAGTAATTGTTACTAATCTTGATGATAATTAATGACCTGACTATAGGTGATTTTTTACTCGTATAATACATTAATTTTTTTGTGGAAGACAGACAATGTAAAGGATTCTGCTTCTGTTAAGTGTTTTTTCGGAAAATGATTATTGTGTTAAAGGGTTGAACTGCTTTTCACTATTTTATCAATAACAACAGTTATTTAAGATTATGTTTGGTGTGAGTTGATCTATCTAACTCCTTGACAATAAAGATAAATTCTATTATCGTTATAAAAAATTAATAAACATTCAAATTCGTATAACTCCAATAATATGGTTTGGAGGTCTCTACCAGGAACCAATAAATCCTGATTACGAAGAAAATGCATTTTACTTGTATTTTCTTCGTAATCAGGATTTTTTTTTGAAAATCGAGGAGGTCCAGCAATGAATTTTTCTATCATGCCTAAAATTGAACTTCACTGCCACTTGGATGGGAGTGTCAGACCCGAGACCATCATTGATATCGCAAAGAGAGATGGCATCAGTATACCTTCTTTTAATAAGGAAGAGATTAAAGAAGAACTGATTGCACCGTTAGACTGCGAATCTTTAGATGAATATCTAAAAAGATTTTCCATCCCTAATTCAGTCATGCAGTCAAATGGAAATTTAAAAAGAATTAGCTTTGAGCTTTTTGAAGATGCAGCGAAGGAAAATGTGAAATATATGGAGGTTCGATTTGCCCCGTTACTTCACACTCGAAAGGGATTATCAGTAGAAGAAATCATTCAAAGTGTGATAGAGGGAATGAAAGAGGCAGAAGAACACTTTGATATTAAAGGAAATATCATTTTGTCATGTATGAGAACGATGTCGGTGGAAAGTGCTTTTGAGGTCGTCGAAAAGGGTAAGATATTCCTTGGAGAAGGAGTAGCTGCGATTGATTTGTGTGCTTCCGAAGAGGAAGGATTCTGCGAGAAATTCATTGAGCCGATCGCATTGGCCAGAGAATATGGATACAGAGTCACGATCCATGCCGGCGAAACCGGAATCGGAAAAAATGTCCTTGAGGCTGTCGAATGGTTAGGGGCTGAAAGAATTGGGCATGGTGTATTTATTAAAGACTGTGTGGATGCTTATAACATTGTAAAGGAAAAACAGATAGTGCTTGAAATGTGCCCAACAAGTAATATCCAAACCAAAGCTGTAAACCAATTTAGTGATCATCCCATCTTCAATTTTCACAGGGAAGGAATAAAAGTCACGGTTAATACGGACAACAGAACGGTATCGGATACAACGATGACGAAGGAATGTAATTTAGTCTGTAATGAATTTACTATGAGTGATGAAGAGTATAAACAAATATACATGAATAGCGTGCAAGCCTCTTTTGCGAATGAAGAGACTAAGGAAAAACTGAAGAAATATCTATTGGATATTTAAACTTTCTTTGCTGTTAAATCAGCATCCAAATCCAGTAGAGGGCCATTTTTGATTCAGTAAAGACGCCACAGGACATATAGCATTAGTCAGATTTAGTCTTTATTGAAAAACCGGAGATTAATATTAAGCTATACGCCCACAGTAACCAAGCAGCGAAAAAAGGTAAAGAATCAATATGTAAGTTTAAAAACACTTTATTAAAATAAATAACGCTAAATATATCCAAAATCATTCCTGGGAGAGCAATTTGGACTGATGCCGTTAGACGTTTCGATTCAGGTATCTTCCTCAAATAATAATAAGGATACGTAGCTAGTGCAATCAAAGGTATTGCCAAAATAAAGGTAATAAGCAATAAAAGTGAATTCCCGGGTATTAGAAACATTTGTCCGAAAAAACGGAAAAGCAATGTAGCTGATATCCATAATAAAAAGCCCCAGACTGCATTTATCATCACATTCACCTCTAAATAGATTTAGGTTAAATTATTCGACATAAGGTTCATAATTCCCTCGTACCATTGGTAAATTTTATGTAAATATTAGGTTGCAGTCCGGGGGAAATGAAAACCGTAACAATCTTTTCTTTTTGCATAATAAGGGGCAAACTATTAGTAGAAACATAGAACTATAAACCAGAATATTTTTTTAGTTGGAATAATCGAACAAAGTAATTTAGGTGATGAATAGTTAAGAGGCCGGACAAATATGGTTTAGTCAAATAAAAATCCGAACTTTAATTCAATTTCTTTAATTAGAATTCGAATTAGTTCGGTTTTTTTAGGGGCAGTGTTAAAGATCGTTGTTTTTTTTTAGCTTGTTTCAGAGGTTGATTGGAGTGAAATGATGGGGTTTTAAGGGGATTAAGCCAGTTCAACTGTAAGTTCCGGCTGCTTTTGAAAATTGAATATTCTACCCCTTCCTAATTTAATTATAGCATAGAAAAAATGGTCGGAATAGACTATTTTTTCCCAATTACTACTGGTAAAATCAATAGAACATTACTGGTTAGGAGAGATGTAGAATGACTTCTTTGGCTCTCGGATTTCAGGAGATAGAACAGAATCAGCTTATGATCGTTGGCGGAAAAGGGTTGAACTTAGGTGAATTGTCAAAAATTGAAGGCATACAAGTACCAGATGGATTTTGTGTGACTACAGCCGGATATCAAAAAGCCGTTGCACAAAATGGAACGTATCTTGCTTTGTTGGATCGACTGACATTGCTAAGTGTAGAAGATCGAGATCAAATAGCTGATATCAGCAAGAAGATTAGAAAAATCATTATGGAAGCAGACATTCCTTCCGAAGTTGTGAAAACAGTTACTCACTATCTCTCCAGGTTCGGCGAGGAACATGCTTATGCAGTGCGTTCCAGTGCCACTGCTGAAGATTTGCCGCATGCGTCTTTTGCCGGGCAGCAAGACAGCTATTTAAATATCATCGGCAAAGAAGCAATCATGCAGCATATCAGCAGATGCTGGGCTTCCCTCTTTACGGAACGCGCAGTAATCTACCGGATCAAAAATGGATTTGACCTTCGTCGGGTTCATATATCCGTTATTATTCAAAAGATGGTTTTCCCGCAGGCATCGGGGATTTTATTTACGGCTGATCCGATTACGTCTAATCGAAAGATGCTGTCAATCGATGCCGGATTTGGACTTGGAGAAGCACTGGTTTCTGGCTTGGTATCTGCCGATTGTTATAAAGTACAGGAAGGAAAAATCGTCGATAAGAGGATAGTAGCCAAAAAAGTGGCTGTCTATGGACGAAAAGATGGCGGAACAGAAACGAAACGGATTTCTCCTGATCGGCAAACGGCTCAAACACTTACTGAACAACAGATCTTACAACTTGAACAAATCGGAAGACAGATTGAAGCTTACTTTGGCCGCCCGCAAGATATCGAGTGGTGTCTTGTTGATGATACTTTTTATATTGTCCAGAGCCGGCCTATCACTACTTTATACCCGATACCTGAAGCGAATGATCAAGAAGATCATGTCTATGTATCGGTCGGTCATCAGCAAATGATGACTGATCCCATGAAACCATTAGGATTATCCTTCTTCTTGTTAACGACTCCTGCCCCCATGCGTATAGCTGGTGGAAGGTTGTTTGTTGATGTCACACAAAGACTGGCTTCACCTGACAGCAGAAACATGTTATTAAATACAATGGGAGAACACGATCCGCTCATGAAAGATGCCCTGATAAATATCATTGAGCGTGGAGATTTCATAAAATCGTTATCAAATGATAACAAAACACCGGGTCCCGCCAAAAGAAACATAAATAGGCTGGATCAAATCGAAATCAATCCATCAAATGTTTCTGATTTGATTAAGCGTAGTCAAACATCTATAGAAGAGTTAAAACGCACCATTCAAATGAAAACAGGATCAGATTTATTTGATTTTATTCTAGAAGATATTAAAGAATTAAAGAAGATTTTATTTGACCCGCAAAGTTCAGCTGTATTTATGGCTGCAATAAATGCTTCATCATGGATCAATGAAAAAATGAACGAGTGGTTAGGGGAAAAAAACGCAGCAGACACGCTCTCTCAATCTGTACCAAATAATATTACTTCTGAAATGGGTCTAGCACTATTGGATGTCGCAGATGTGATTCGTCCTTATCCAGAAGTAATTGACTATTTACAACATGTAAAAGATGATAACTTTTTGGATGAACTGGTTAACTTTGATGGTGGGCAGGAAGCCGGAAACGCTTTTAACGCTTTTCTCAACAAATACGGGATGCGATGTGCAGGAGAAATCGATATCACGAAAACTCGATGGAGTGAGAAGCCAATTACACTTGTCTCCATGATTCTTGGTAACATCAAAAACTTTGAACCTGGAGCTGGCAAGCGTAAATTCGAGCTAGGGCGACAGGAAGCCTTGGAAAAAGAACAAGAGTTATTAGACCGATTGAAACACTTACCGGATGGTGAACAAAAGGCCGCAGAAACAAAACGAATGATTGACCTTATCCGGAACTTCATCGGTTATCGGGAATATCCAAAATACGGAATGGTTAATCGCTACTTCGTCTATAAGCAGGCATTACTGAAAGAAGCCGAACAACTCGTACATGCCAACGTTATTCATGATAAAGAAGATATATACTATCTCACTTTTGAAGAACTTCACGAAGTTGTCCGCACCAATGAACTGGATGAGGGGATCATAAGCGAGCGAAAAGAAGAATATAAACGATATAAAAGACTGACACCGCCGCGGGTGATCACTTCTGATGGTGAAATCGTTGCAGGAGAATACAAACGGGAAAATCTCCCGCCCGAAGCGATTGCAGGTCTTGCGGTTTCTTCAGGCGTTATCGAAGGTAGAGCACGAGTCATCTTGAAAATGGAGGATGCTGATCTGGAAGATGGGGATATCCTGGTCACGCCATTTACAGATCCCAGCTGGACACCATTGTTTGTTTCCATAAGAGGCCTGGTCACCGAAGTTGGCGGACTGATGACCCATGGAGCGGTTATTGCTCGTGAATATGGTCTGCCGGCAGTGGTCGGGGTAGAAAATGCTACCAAACTGATAAAAGACGGGCAGCGAATTCGCGTGCATGGAACAGAAGGGTTTATTGAAATAGTGTAAAAGCTGAATACTACAGTAGGGAAGATATTATATTGGAATTCTTATTAGACAATATTTATTTTATGTTTTAAGGTATTTTGTTCAACGACAGGGGCTTATTAGAATTAATGATTTTTCGCAATCGGGCGCGCTTTTCTGCAAAAAGGAAAGCGTCTTTCTCTTTGCAATAAAGAATTAAAGCATTTTATTTGTTAAGTAATTGGACAGTATTCCTGGATAGAGACTTTGAAACAAAATATTTTTATAAATTAATATAAAAGGGTAATTTGGGTCCAGTTGATGGAGGAGAAGGTCCCGGAAAGGTAAGACCATCCAAGGTACAGAAAGCATCTGAAAAGTTGACCCTTTCCATATAGATTCATTTCTTTTCACTAAGCTGTCTGCCATGTGCATAGGTGGCGGCCGATTGATGCCTGTTTTGAAGCTCCCTATATGGGAACCTCATCTATGATTTTTTTCTCAGGTTTCCCGCTGTATATAATTTCATCCAAGTTATTCCCCCATTTGTTGTACGGTAATCATTTTTATATATCACAATGGTCAATTCCGATTGATCATCTGGATTTCTGCTTTTATAGGTGATAATTGATACTCGGTTTCTTCAAGTGTTTCCCGATTAAACTTCACCAGTTTGATTTCTTTTCATGAATGACCCATTTGTGATTCTCCACTCTTTCTCCACCCGGCAACTAAAGCGTTTTTCCCGATTTTGGACTTGAAGAGGGGGACTTTGTTAAGCAAACAGGGGCACATTAGGAGAAGATAGTAACGGATCTTCATTTTTCCCTTGTTCAATTATCGGGAGGTTAGTTGAAGAAGAAAAGAGCTAATTATGACGTCCATTTCTGTATTACAAACCTGGCTATTATCCCAGTAACAATATAAAAAACAAATGAATATATGTATTTCCATTTTAAATATGTAACAGTTCCAAGCATAACTGAAATAGGCTCTCCAATAAATGCAAAAATTGCGGCTTGACTAACAAGTGCAATACTAAATGTTTTCCATGTATTAAAGTATTGATATATTAACATACAAGACACTGGGATCACTGAAAAGTCAAATGGAAATGCAAGAAGACCAATAGGAACAAACTTTATAGGATAAACCCAAGCACTCAATTCACTGCCAAGATCGTCTGTAAAACTGGTGATAATAATGACAACTAGTCCAAAACTCCAGGTTTGAAGAGTACGGTTTTTATCAAGAAGCTTAACAAATATCAACCAAGGTACTACAGATAAGATTAGAAGAAACCACCAGCTTAAATTAAATACGGAATTTGATAACCAACTTTCAATAGCCAAAGCGGCGTATCTTTGCTGTAATGCTATTAAATCCTTTATAGTCTCATCCATATAAGTCATCTCCATTTTTCCTCCGCTAGTATTTCAATGTTATTTGGAATAATTCAATGTTCGGATCTGAAGTTTAGATGTTTTTTTCTTTCTCATTACTAAAACAACATCGCAATTCACTTAAAGGACATTTTATTGAATGAAAAAAAGGCCAAATATAAATGCTAGTGCCTCAAAGACCATATACTTATATCCTCCCTTTCACCTTTTACTTGCCACCAAGTATAAATAGGGTTTAAAAAAGATAGTATTAACAAAATAAATGAGCAAAAGAGTGTCACAGTAAGAATCTTTTAAAAGATTGATTAGGCAGGAAAAGATAACGATTGTCCCATAATACAATTACTTTGATTATTCTAAGAAAATTCACTAAGAATTGATTGCACCTCCAGTATTTTTAGGATGTAATATTTAATCAATAATATTCAACCCATTCGGCTGAGGCAGTGTTTTTGATGACAAGTTCGTCTTGAATGCCAATCATCTGAAAGGAATGGACGGAAGTACTGCTACAATCTAATAAGAGACCATGGTCCTCAAACACCGAGGGAGGAATTTTAATTAATGCCTTTATTACTATTGGCTGGATAATGCTGGCCATAGTTGGATTTATTGCTTTTAATAAGCGTGATATTGAAAATTAATAATAGTTGATGTTTACCTTCATTGTTCTGCATTTACTGTGGGTGTTTTTTAATAAATGAGTCGATTAAACGACCTATTAGGCATGCACTGCCATCTGACTATTTATTTATTTTTGGTTATTCATTTGGAAGTTAGCTCACTTTCTTCTCTTAGTCAGAATGTGGGTAAGTGTGGTGCATCCTTCCCCATCGTTAATCCCTGCTGGATAAGCAGCTTCCCATTCCTTTATATTCTCAACCCCTGTCTTTAGATCTTATATTTGGTTATTTCCCCTACTGGGCAATTGTGGACATAATTTCGCATGAAAAATTCAATACTTAGCAAGCTTGATCTTTTTTCCTCTGCCAATAGTTAATAACCGTTGCTTCCTCCCTCATATATTGATAGAATCGCGAAGGGTAATACAGAAAACGAACAAGAGGGGTAGAGAGATGACAACTGCTACTAGTGGATATAGAATTGAAAAAGATTTCCTTGGACCCAAGGAAGTACCCGAACATGTATATTATGGAGTTCAAACCTTACGTGCAGTGGAAAACTTCCCGGTTACGGGGTATAAAATCCATAAAGAGATGATTGATGCGCTGGCTGTAGTCAAAAAAGCGGCAGCGCTTGCGAATATGGAAACGACACGTCTTTATGAGGGGGTCGGACAGGCAATCGTACGGGCTTGTGATGAGATCCTTGAAGGGAAGCTGCATGAGCATTTCATTGTTGACCCGATTCAGGGGGGAGCGGGGACGTCCATAAACATGAATGCGAACGAGGTCATCGCGAACCGTGCCCTTGAACTGCTTTCCCATCAAAAAGGTGAGTACGGGAAAGTCAGCCCGAACAGTCACGTCAATATGGCTCAGTCTACCAACGACGTATTCCCGACGGTCATCCATATTTCGACGCTTAAATTATTGGATAAGCTCCTGATCACGATGGAAGATATGCTGACTGTTTTTAAAAAGAAAGCACAGGAGTTTGATCACGTCATCAAAATGGGACGCACTCATCTCCAGGATGCCGTGCCGGTCAGACTTGGTCAGGAATTTGAGGCATATAGCCGGGTGCTTGAAAGAGATATCAAGCGAATTGGACGAACGCGGGAGCACCTGTATGAAGTGAATATGGGGGCGACAGCAGTAGGGACAGGTTTGAATGCCGATCCAGCATATATCATGAGTGTCGTAAAGCATTTGGCAGAAATCAGCGGACTTCCTTTGACGGGAGCAGAGCACCTTGTGGATGCTACACAAAATACGGATGCGTATACAGAGGTATCTTCCACACTGAAGGTATGTATGACGAATATGTCCAAGATCGCAAATGATTTGCGCTTGATGGCTTCAGGACCGCGCGCCGGTTTAGGCGAGATATCCCTGCCTTCCAGACAACCCGGTTCATCCATCATGCCTGGAAAAGTCAATCCGGTCATGCCTGAGCTCATCAACCAGGTAGCCTTTCAGGTGATGGGGAATGATCAAACCATCTCCCTGGCTTCTGAAGCGGGCCAGCTTGAACTGAACGTGATGGAACCTGTCCTTGTATTCAATCTCCTTCAATCCATCAGCATCATGAATAATGCGTTCAGAAGCTTTACCGACAACTGTCTGAGCGGAATTGAAGCAAATGAAACGCGCATGAAGGAATACGTGGAAAACAGCGTGGGAATCATTACAGCCGTCAACCCGCATCTAGGATATGAAGTAGTTTCGAGGATTGCCAGGGAAGCGATCCTGAAAGGGAAATCAGTAAGGGAACTTTGCTTGGAATATGATGTTCTGACAGAGGAAGAACTTGATCTGATCTTAAACCCTTATGAAATGACCAATCCGGGGATTGCGGGTCGTGTGCTGTTTGATCGTGAATAAGATGAGAACTTCCTAAGAATGTTCCATTTAGGAATTCTAAGCAGCAGAATTCTGCAACTTTCAGCTTATAGACAAAGTCTAAGAACTTTGTCTACAAGCTTTTTTTATTTTTATGCGTTAATGTTTTCCATCAACAGACCCGAATCGATAATAATTCATATACAGGATTTTTTACATACTTCATACTCAACAGGGGATTTTATAAGTATCTTCGAAAAAGGAGGCGTACTTATGGACTACAGACTATTCAGGGCAATCAATCTGCTTTCTGGACGCTGTGCCCCGATTGATTGGCTGATGATATTTCTATCAAAAAAGATTCGCTATGTGTTTATATTTGTTTTGATATTCATGTGGTTTCGAAATGATCATTATAGAAAAGTGACTTGGAATGCGATGGTTTCTTCGGTAATATCTATGTTTCTTCACACATTGATTAAGTTGTTTTTCTTTAGGCCGCGTCCATTTGCCAAACGGCGGGTCGGCATACTCATTCCCTCTAAAATGGATTCTTCATTTCCAAGTAAGCATACACTGCTTGTATTTGCAGTTTCAACTTCTATCTTTCTTTATGACCGTGCCCTTGGGTCTATGATGTGGTTGTTATCATTATTGACAGCTTTTTCACGTATTTGGCTGGGGCATCATTATCCATCTGATATTCTCGGAAGTGCGTTTATTGCCACCATGACCAGCATTGCAGTAGGTAAACCAGCTGATGAATTGACGGATAAATGAACTCCGCGCTGAGTGAAGATTTAAACCAATAAGCCTTCCATCTCACGCTGCGAAGAAAATGATGGATAAGGACAAAGGATGGAAATATAATATACGAAAATAGAGTCATAAAAAACCTCTCATCGTTCAACTGCGATGAGAGGTTTATTTCATACATTGACTATAGGATAATCTACAAGATTTCTACTTGCTTATCATTTCTATTACTGCGTGAAAATACTTTCTCATAATAATACTGAAATCCATACATCAATACCGATTTTATCAAAAAGAGGGAGGATAACTGTAATCTTGTAAACCTGATCAGGGTGACATATCCAATTTTCTTGAACCAATTCAACATGAAAGTGGTGAAAAAGGAATCAACAATTAAATTAACTAGAAAATAGACCGGGAACCTTCCAAACGTATATTTAAATATCCAAAATAACAAAAAAAGGACCAAGGATCAATGGCAGTTCAGCCAGTACATTCGGTTTTATGGAAAACGGGAACCACCACCATTTTCTCCGTGTTGCTAATATGCCCTCTGCTACTAAATAAACACACATAAAAAGTGTGCCGGGTAAATATTTTTTTAACGTATTTTTGCTCAGAAGGGGAATCGACAACCAGGGAAGCAGTGTCATTAACATTATCCAACGTGTTCTATTCTTCATAAAAGGACACCCTTTACATCATAGTGGTACAACTATTTTTCCTTTTCATGAAAAATTTATGTATCTTCCCGCGGGATTCTTTAATCAATGGAACTTATGAATGAAGTCCTTCTTTTTTTACTCCTGGTGAAATATATAAGTATAAAAGGGGAGGGAAAGTTGTGGCTAATCAAATGATCACGGCATGGGAGGAGCACTTATTCTGGCTTGAAGTATTACAGGATCATGCATACTTCATCAGGGATCACTTATCTGCCGTTGAAACAGAGTATGTAGAAGTTGCACAACAATACATCCAACTGTTCGGGGAATTGATCGGGCAGTTAAACAGTGTGCCGCGTACAGCAGGCCATGAGGATGAATCCATGGTCCAGTTTTCAAATAAAGTCTGGCCAGTGGCCAAAGGCTATTTTGAATTCGAAGGGAGGCTGCAATCGTTACGTATTGATAATAAAGTGAACCTGAATTTATCACCGACCTACTTAAACGGCACGCTTGCAGAAAATCAGGAATATTTGCGGTTTTTAAATTATTTGCGGAAAGGGGAAGAGCCCAAGCCGCTTCCTTTGGTGGATTTGATGGATTTATGGCTTGAAGATCAATTGGGTCACGCACTTTTATTTCAAAACATACTTGATCCTATTGAAATTAACGCGAGCAGGCGGGCAGAGGTTTATATTAACCAATATCAAGTGTATATCGTTCAGAACCGGCATCTTAAAGGATATCTCAGGTTTAAGCAGCCCGGCTTTGCCCGACAGAGGGAATTTGCCAATGAAGTTGGTCAAACGACATTGGAAATGAGTCAGTATATCTATGGAATGGTTGTAAAATACAATAAGAAGAAATTGCTGAATAAAACGACGCTCCGTTTTTTAGAGCATCATTTCCCTGAAACCTGTTATTTCATTAAAAAGCTCAGCTATTTTTCTCCAAAGCTCAAGGACGCCGCCGGGACTTGCTCGTTAAAAAGAGCCCCCTATTTATCATAGTTAATGGGGAAGTGCACTTGAGTTTTTATGGATTGGAAGAGCCGATCATATTAAGGAGTCATTTAGATTCCTCCAAATGCATCTTTGATCTGGTATTCAATAGCGAATATTCGTGGCACAGAATAATAAAAAGTGAAAGGCAGTCTTATGGTTCTTATAAAATCTATTATTCTGAATAATCAAATCGTAAACCGCTCTCAAAATTATTCTCAAATAATTTTGAGAGTTATTTTTTTGCCCTTGGAACAATTCTTTCCAACATTGTTACCGTTTTGTGAATAAACTTCGTCTAAATTTCGAACTTCTGTTTACAGTTAGGTGAAATGAGGGTACCTTCTTTAAAGAATTTGTTAGTATGATGCTACAACGATAATTCTGACATAAAGGAAGGTGATCTCCCTATGTTTAATAAATTCAAGCCTTACTTGATTGTGTTGATCAGTCTGGTTTCTTTATTTTTCATTATCATATTCAGTTCGGGAAGTGAAATGATTGTTCTCGATCCGAAAGGGCCTGTAGGGGCTGTTCAGAAAGACCTGATCATGCTGTCGATCTATTATATGCTTGGCATAATGGTTGTTGTATTATCCTTCTTCACTGTTATTCTGCTAAAATATCGAAGCAGTAAAAAGAGTGACTATAAGCCGGAAATGCACGGCAGTACAAAACTGGAAATCATTTGGACGCTGATTCCGGTATTGATCGTCATTGCCTTGTCGATTCCGAATACGAAGGCGCTTTATGAACTGAGTGAACCTCCGAAAGCAACGGCTCATAAAGATCCGATTGTGATCCACGCAACGGCTGTTGATTGGAAGTGGATCTTCA
Source organism: Mangrovibacillus sp. Mu-81 (assembly GCF_036867415.1). Lineage (NCBI taxonomy): Bacteria > Bacillati > Bacillota > Bacilli > Caryophanales > Bacillaceae > Mangrovibacillus > Mangrovibacillus sp. Mu-81. The sequence goes on along the minus strand of NZ_JBAJHU010000002.1, from coordinate 97,849 downwards.
GCTATCCGGAAGAAGGAATCGAAACGGTGAATTACGTCAATGTTCCTGAGGATCATCCGATCTTGTTTAAGGTGACGGCTGCCGATTCCATGGCTTCTTTCTGGGTTCCTCAAATCGGGGGCCAGATTTATGGGATGCCTGGAATGGTCAATGACCTATACCTGCAGGCAGATGAGCCGGGTACTTACGACGGACGGAACTCAAACTTCACTGGTGAAGGGATGACACATCAGAAGTTTGATTTTGTTGCGATGGAAGAAGCGAAATATGAAGAGTGGGTGAAGGATGTTCAGGCCGGTGAGCCGAAACTGACGGAAAAAACGTATGAGAAGCTCATGCTGCCTGGAACTGTTGAAGAGATGACGTTCTCGTCCACTCACTTATCAATTGTAGATCATGGCAAGAATTCAGAATATGCCTTCGCGATTCGTGAGAAATATGGCGCCACTGAAAATTCACACGGTGCGGATGTGGATGCCGGATCCGCTCATGACGGTCACGGGTCACACGAGGTCAATGAAGGTCACGACAGCCATGGGAACGAAGGTGGCCAGGATGACCAGGAAAATCATAAATCCCACGAGGGACATGAGCACTAAGAAAGGAGGGCTTTAGATGTTTGATTTTATAAAGGATAACTTAATCCTCAATGATCCATTGATTCTGGGAGCCAACATTTCGATTGTTTTCACCGTCATCGGAATTGTCGCTACCCTTACTTATTTTAAAAAATGGAAATGGCTTTGGAATGACTGGATCACGAGTGTTGATCATAAAAAGATAGGTATCATGTATATCCTTGCTGCATTGATCATGCTTTTCCGTGGAGGGGTCGATGCACTATTGATGAGGGCACAATTAACAGTGCCAAATAATGAGTTTTTAACATCCCATCACTATAATGAAATCTTTACGACTCATGGTACGATCATGATTCTGTTCATGGCGATGCCATTTCTGCTGGGATTGATGAACGTTGTTGTCCCACTCCAGATCGGTGCAAGGGACGTTGCGTTCCCTTATTTGAATAACCTGAGTTTCTGGTCATTCATGTTTGGGGCAATCTTGTTCAATATGTCATTCGTATTCGGAGGGTCGCCGGATGCGGGCTGGACGAACTACGCTCCGCTCGCGATCGAAGGGAGTCCCGGTCCGGGTATCAACTATTATCTGCTTGGGTTGCAGATTTCCGGGATTGGTACATTATTAACGGGTATTAACTTCGTCGTTACGATCATCAAGATGCGTGCACCGGGCATCACGCTTCTTCGCATGCCGATGTTCACCTGGACAACATTGATCACGGCATTCATCATTGTATTTGCGTTTCCGATCCTGACAGTGACACTTGCACTGATGACTTTTGACCGTTTATTCGGCACGCATTTCTTTACGCTGACAGACGGCGGAAATCCAATGCTTTGGTCAAACCTGTTCTGGTTATGGGGTCATCCGGAAGTATATATCGTTATCTTGCCTGCTTTCGGTATTTTCTCGGAGATCATTGCCACTTTTGCAAGAAAGACATTATTCGGTTATAAATCGATGATCATCTCGCTTGCTGCCATTTCATTACTTAGTTTCGTCGTGTGGGTCCATCACTTCTTCACGATGGGCGGAAGTGCTGCATTGAACAGTGTGTTCTCGATTACAACGATGGCAATCGCCATTCCGACCGGTATCAAGATTTTTAACTGGCTGGGGACCTTGTATAAGGGAAGGATTGAATTCACGGTGGCCATGATGTGGTCGGTGGCATTCATCCCGACATTCCTGATCGGCGGGGTGACTGGGGTCATGCTCGGTATGGCTGCAGCTGACTTCCAGTATCACAACAACTATTTCTTAGTTGCCCACTTCCACTATACGCTGATTGCCGGTGTTGTATTTGCCTGCTTCGCAGGACTCGTCTACTGGTATCCGAAAATGTTCGGACTTAAAATGAATGAACGAATCGGGAAATGGGCTTTCTGGTTCTTCTCGATCGGATTCAACGTATGTTTCTTACCGCAATTTGTATTAGGATTCGCCGGTATGCCGAGACGTGTGTACACATATGGACCTGAAGACGGCTGGACAGCATTGAATGTTATCTCTTCCGTCGGTGCATTCGGTATGGGTGTAGGATTCATGATCATCGTGTACAACGTGTACTACAGCTACCGTTACGGAAAAAGAGAAGAAACAGGAGACGCTTGGGACGGACGTACACTTGAGTGGGCGACCAGCTCTGCGATCCCGCCTCACTACAACTTTGCACATGTCCCTGAGGTGAAAAGTGTGGATGCCTTCTATTACATGAAGCAGGAAGGCGAAGTCCCGAGCCGCGAGAACGTGGAATACAAACCGATTCATATGCCAAGCAATGCAGGAACGCCTTTCATCATGTCCGGCTTCTTCTTTGTTGCAGGCTTCGGTCTTGTCTTCGAACTGTGGTGGATGGCCATCCTTGCCCTCATCGGGATCTTTGGATGCATGGCTTTCCGGTCACTCTCTTCACACAAGCAGGATGAAGGATATTATGTAAGTGTGGAAGAAATAGAAAAAACTGAAAATCCGAATAAGAGGGAGGCGTGATGTATGGCACACAGTACAAATGTAGATCCTAACACGCCGCTTGAATATCAAACTGATATAGGAAAACTGAATATCTTTGGATTCTGGATTTTCCTTGGTGCGGAAGTGGCCCTGTTCGCCACGATCTTCGCCACTTATTTCGCCCTTGAAGGCGGCACGGTCGGTGGTCCGCTGCCAGGTGAATTGTTCGACTTGAAAAACACGATCATCATGACGCTGCTGCTGTTGATCAGCAGTTTCACGTCCGGTTTATCAATAAATGAATTAAGAAGAAGAAACGTCAAAGGGATGATGGTCTGGCTGATCATCACCTTGCTCTTCGGCGCAGGGTTCCTTTACATGGAAATTTCCGAATTCCTGCACCTGATTCATGAAGGAGCGGCGATCGGCACCAATGCATACTGGTCTTCATTCTATCTATTGACTGGTACGCACGGTCTCCACGTAACATTAGGGATCCTCTGGATCATCCTTGTGATGTTTCAAGTGAAGAAACGGGGCTTAAACCCTGATACTGCTAAAAAACTATTTGTATCCAGCTTGTACTGGCACTTCCTTGATTTCGTATGGATCTTCGTGTTTACAAGCGTGTACTTACTAGGGATGGTGGGATAATGTCAAATAACACATCGAACCACAGTCGTATACCTTGGACGCAGGTCATCGGTTTTGTCCTTTCAATTGCGTTAACATTCCTTGCCGTTTGGTTTGGACTTTATATGGACTTGGCGTATAAGCTGATTGTAGCCATCGTATTTGTACTGGCGCTCCTTCAGGCAGCCATCCAGTTGTTCATGTTCATGCACGTAACCGAAGGCGAAGGAAAATGGCAGGTAGGCAAAATGCTCTCGGCCGGCTTCATCGCCATCGTCATCGTCGCAGGCTCCGTCTGGGTCATGAACAGCATGCACTAAAAGCGGGACGAGGGGACAGGTACACTGTCCCGGATCTCTTTATCAGCGAAGAGGAAGCCTCTAGTATAGAGGCTTCCTTTTTTTGCGGGAATATAGGTGTTGACTATGGAATAAAATTACAATACAATAATGATTGATTGATCAATCAATTTTATTCGGGGATGATTCACATGAATTCTTCACTTTCAGTGGAAGAAAAGAAGAAAAGAAAGAGAGCATTGATTCTGCAGGCAGCGGTCAAATTATTCAGTGAGAATGGATTTGCTGAAACGCCGATTGCAGCGGTGGCAAAGGAAGCGGGTGTAAGCTTCGGTTCGGTTTTCACGTATTTTGAAACGAAGGAAACCTTATTTCAGTCAGCCATTTTGGAACCGCTGGAAGAAATTAAGCCCTATTTTTATGAAATAGAAGAAAGGTATAGCGGAAACCCGATGGAGAAGATCAAGGAAATGATCCACTGTCAGGTTGATTTATTTTCAAAGAGAAAGGAATATTTACTGCTGATTCAACAGGTGCTTGCAAGACCAGACCGCTATCCTGCACTGTTCCAGGAACTTGATGACTTCGTAAATGTTTTTATCGACCGCATCTACCCGGTCATTGCTGAAGGGCAGAAATTGGATCTGTTCTACCGGGATCCGCCGCCTTTGATCGCACAGTCCTATCTATCGCTGATAAATGGGATGAGATTGACCTTTGTCGATGATTATACGAATTTAGTATGGAGCGATATGAAAATACAGGCATTGAGGCTATTTGGTCCGGTATCCGACGCGGGGGAGGACATGCAATGAAACTGAGGGATATCCACCCGAATATCAAATTAAGGCTGGGTATGCAGTTCCTGGGGGGACTGGTATCCATGGCAGTCATTCCGTTTCTGGCCATCTACTTTGCTCAAAAAATCGGGGCTGCTGAAACGGGGATCATCCTCATCTTGATCGTCATCAGCGGTGTGGTCGGAGGATTCATCGGCGGCCATGTTTCCGATAAGATCGGCCGGCGTAACATCATGATCTATTCTGAGATTGGTGTGCTGGTCACCTATCTATTCATCGCTTTTTGCAATTCACCCTGGTTCGATCTCCCGTATGTGTCGGCTGCCTTTTTTCTCCTCAATATGTTTGCCGGCGGGATGTTTCAGCCTGCTGCACAGGCGATGATCATCGATGTGACGGATTCGGAATCGAGAAAACTCGTGTTCACAATCAGCTACTGGCTCGGGAATTTGGCCACCGCCATCGGGGGGATCATGGGAGCATTCTTGTTCAAAAACTATTTGTTTGAACTGTTCATCGGGATATCGGGCATTTCGCTCCTATCAGTCCTGATCACCATTTTCTTCATCACAGAAACCTACACACCAGAGCAAATTTCACCAGAACCTTCAACGGCACAGCCCAAATCTTCTCCTTTAGAAATGGTTCAAAGCTATTCTGCTGTCTTAAAAGATAAGCTGTTCATGTTTTATATAGTCGGTGCCGTTTTCATTTTCACACTGGAGCAGTCCTTGACGAACTATATCGGGATCCGGCTGGAAAAGGAGATCCCGGAGCAATCCGCCACGCTGCTCGGAATGGAGTTCATGCTCGACGGCACAAAGGTGCTCGGATTTCTCAAGACGGAAAATACACTGCTGGTCGTACTCTTGTCCACGGTTGTTCTGATTCTTTTTAAAAAATGGAAGGACCACTGGAACCTCGTGGCGGGAATGTTCATCTTTTCAGTCAGTTTCAGTGCCCTTGCGTTTACCAGCAATATATGGTTTCTCTTCCTCCTCATATTTGTCGGGACAATTGGCGAACTGATGTATGTACCGGTCAAACAGGCCATGATTGGCGACCTTGCCCCATCCCATGCCCGCAGCACGTACATGGCGTTTTACAGCCTCACCTTTTACGGGGCAATGATCATCGCATCGCTGCTGATCATCGTCGGGGAATGGGTCAGTCCTGTGGCGATGGGCGGCATCCTTCTTGTTTTTGGTCTTACAGGGACTGCACTTTATTATCTGATTACCAGATCACTTGAGGCGGGCAGGACGGCTGTGGAGGAAGTGAAGACGAGGATTTCATCTTGAGAGAAAATTAAAAGGGACACGGAACGCATCCGTGTCCCGCATAAAACGAAACGGGCATGTCAGCCAGCTTATGAGGATTCTGAAAGTCATCCAATGTCCGTATCCTATAATGGCTAGTGAGACATGTTCCCCTGAGGGGCCGTTGCATAGCTTTGCAGCATTTGCGCCATATCCTGGTCGTTCAGCTGGGGGACCTGATAGTAGCCGTGCTTGTTCTGGTATAAGAAGATTTCATAGCTCATCTCAATGAAATTCGGCACGCTGTCTGCTGTGACACGGCGCAGGACCGGGTTCGTCATTTCAAGGGCTGTCATAGCAAGCAGGGTCGCGAGTGATTTTGTTTGACCAAGCATATAAGCGGATAATCCTTTTTCTGAGAGCTCACTGATCGATTGGTTTGGTTTCTTAGGCGGTCCTGGTTTGAGACCATATACAATGTCATTGTTTTGCATCATTTTATACTGCTGAGTCGGTACTTGAGGATCGCTGCCAGTGGTGAAACTGCCGACAATCGTGTTGTACATGGTTGTCACGAAAGCCGATTGGCGTTTGAGGATATCCTTCAATTCTGGATCCTGGATATGCTGATCATACATTTGATACTGATCAAGCATGCTGATGATACCTGCAATGATTTCATGGGCATCGAATAATTCATGACCGCCATGGTTCTTGTTCATTTGAACCATGCCTGGTGTGGTGTTTTGAGTTTGGTCATTGTTTTGCTGATTGAACATGATGTTCCCTCCTAAGTCGTTGACATCGGTGTTAGATTTTCCTTTACACTGGAAAATATGTATGACCCGCCAGCTGCAGCATTTAGAATAAAGTTCATTACCTTTGAGATTAAGGGATTCATACAAAAAGTCTAATCCCCATTACGAAGGGATCAGACTTTTCACGCTAACTATTCCTTAATCAATCTATATAATTCAAACAAGTCTTTTTCCGTCAAGATCTTCGGCACTGGGTAAAGCGGATTCGCTTCAGCCAAAGCACGTTTGACCATGAGCGGGATATCGCTTTCTACAATTCCGCTCACTTTCGCCGGAATGTCCATGTCCTCGTTCAGTTTCTTGATCGCCTCAATGAATGAGGAGGCTTTTTGTTCGGCCGTATCCCCTGCTTGGCTTATTCCCGCGGTATCAGCTAGCTCTGCCAATTGTTTGTGGACTGAAGCCCCGTAGTACTCAAGGACGTGCGGCAGGATGATCGCGTTCGCAAGTCCGTGGGGGATGGAGTAGAAGCCGCCGAGTGTGTGGGCGATGGCATGAACATAGCCGACATAGGCACGTGTAAAAACAACCCCGGCCAGATATGAAGCCTTCTGCATACTGGTCCTGGCGTGGATATTTTCTCCTTCGGAATACGCTCCATAAAGGTTGGCAAAAATGAGTGAAACAGCTTCCTTGCTGCATTGGATGGTTTCTTTTGTCCTGCTTCTGCCAATATACGCCTCCACAGCATGAGTCAATGCATCCATTCCGGTCGTCGAGGTGATGCGGGGAGGGAGCTTCACGGTCAGCAGCGGGTCGAGCACGGCATAATGAGGAATCAGTACAGAATCGTTTACCGCATATTTCTCATGGGTTTCGGGATTTGAAATGACGGCAGCCAGCGTTGCTTCGCTTCCGGTACCGGCAGTTGTCGGAATCGCAAAAAGAGTGGGGATCCTTTTCCTGACCTTCAACTGCCCCCTCATCTGGGGTATCGTCCTGTCCGGTCTTGCAACCCGTGCCGCGACACCCTTCGCACAATCCATCGGCGATCCGCCTCCGAACGCTATGATGGCCTCACAGTTGTTCATATGATAGATGCTAAGCGCATCTTCAATATTTTCAATCGTCGGATTCGGGACGGTTTTGTCATAAACCGTATAGTTCAGGCTTTCCGCATCCATCTGCAAAAGCAGCCCATTCATAAGTCCGAGTGAGCCGATTCCTTTATCGGTGACGATTAAAATAGTGTGAATCCCCATCCCTTTAATGAGTGCAGGGAGTTTCTCCACACTGTTTTCTCCCGTGATCAGCTCCGGTTTCCGCCAGGGCAGAAGATAAGCAGCACCGCGATAAGCATGTTGGTACATCCTGCAATATAACGTGTACATACCATTCCCTCCTTTTTATAAAATTGTGTATGATTGCCGGGTTTCATTCATAATGATCAGAATTTTCCGAATATGTACGTCTATTTTAACAAGCAGGTTTCTTACATACCAGCTAAACTTTGTGTTCTTCGCAAAGGTTGTTATAATGGACGTTCATGGTGAAATTTAAAAGGAGTTGAGAACCCTTGAAATATATACGTTCCCAAATGAAACGGCTGATGAAAGATGAAAAGGAACTGCAGGACCGCTTAAAAAGATTGATGGATGAACAGGGACTGGAAAGAAGCTTTGCGCTCAAGGCTTTGTATCATTCCGAAGTAGCGGATGGCGGAAAGTATCAGGCAAAGTACCAGGCATTGGATGAACCGGATAAATAATAATGGTGAAGGAACGGCAGAATGACCCGGTCAAAGCTGAGTCAGCGGCCATCTTCAAAAAAAAGTGGAAGCTTGAAAAAGAAGTTGAAGACTATCTTACACTAAAACGAAAACACCAAAAGAAAGACGGATGAAAAAGGCCCGCACCACGCAGCTATAAAGCAGTGTGGAACGGGCTTTTTATTTATCGTTTCCTGCTATCGATGAGATGCATGACTCCTTTGAAGATCAACACTAAAGAGAATAATAAAACAGCGAGTACCCCAATCACATCAACGATTGGATCAATCGGAGCCAAGAACCCTGTCAGCGGCGCCTTCAGAAGTGCAAAGCCCGCAAGTATAGAAAATAAAAACAGCCAAATCGGACTATCCATTGTAAACCCCTCCTTTTCATTATTAACTTATTCAGATTGCGAAAAAGCGTTTTCAAAATGAGGAAATAGCCCGGATAGAGGGGAAGAGATAGTAAATAATTTTCGTGTGACTATTCTAGTTAGAATTCCGATACCAAACAATCAAACTAAAGGCTTTCTAACCTGGGTAATGGATTTTTTTGTGTTTGCTAGCAAATAATAGTTGCAATTCGCAATCAATTTACATACAATGTGATTAGGAGGTGGAAATATTGGAAAATCTTCGTGGAATGTTTCAAATCATGACACGCCGTTTTGGTTTACTTAATAAAAATTGCTGCAGTGTTGGAGGATGTGATATTTCCCTCATCCAAAGCCATATCCTCTATGAAATAGATAATCAGCTCAAGCCGTCTATACAACAGATTGCAGAAATCTTAGGGACTGATATTACTACGTTTAGCCGGCAGGTACAATCCTTGGTTAAAATGAACCTGGTTAGAAAAACACCAGACCCGGATGACAAACGGATCAGTATTCTTTCTTTAACCACAGAAGGGAAATATATTGCTGCCACGATTGACCAACAAATGAATTCATTTTTAAATGAAGTTTTTTCTCAGATGAATGAGTTTGAAAGAGAGACTGTTATTCGTTCAATTCACCTGCTTAACAACGCAATGGCGAAGTCCAGTGCATGTTGTAAACCAATACAGGGGTAATTCCCTGCATCCAATACTTGCAATTTGCAAATAAATGAAGAGGGGGTTTATATGAAAAAAATTTGGGATGTTATTGTCATTGGAGGTGGGCAGGCTGGTCTTGCAGCAGGGTATTATTTGCAAAGAAAGGGACTTGATTATTTAATTTTGGAAGCAAATGAGCATGCGGCAGGTTCATGGCCACATTATTATGATAGCCTCAAGCTATTTTCTTCTGCTCGTTATTCATCTTTACCCGGCAAGAAATTCCCGGGAGATCCTGATCATTATCCTTTGAAAGCGGAGGTGATTGATTATTTAGTGGAGTATAAAAATCACTTTAATCTGACAGTTATGGTCAATCAAATGGTCTTATCCATAAAGAGCAAGGCTAAAGTGTTTGAGATCTTAACGGAATCCGGCGAGACATTCCATGCTCAAACTATTATCAACGCAACTGGTTCATTTAATAAACCAAATATTCCTTTGATCAAAGGGCAGGAGTCTTTTCTGGGACGCACCATTCATTCATCTGAGTATAGAAACCCGGAGCCTTTTATTAATCAAAGAGTAATTGTGGCAGGGAGCAGGAATTCAGCTGTGCAAATTGCCATTGAGTTAGCAGAATCAGGCAAAACAACTTTAGCTGTAAGAAAGCCGGTTCAATTAATAAGACAAAGATTCTTGGGGAAGGACCTGCACTTTTGGATAAGGACTGCAGGAATAGATACTTTTCCTTTCTGGCGGTTCGGCAAGGAACCGCCAAGCCCGATCAAAAACCGATGTTTAGTTCTTTCTATGAAAATGGAGTAATTTGGCCGGATGGTACAAAAGAACAGGTTGACACAGTCATCTATGCTACCGGGTACCATTACAACCTTGATTACTTAAGCGATCTAGGTGCCATTAATCAAGAAGGGAAGCCTATGCAAATTGCCGGGGTCAGTACCTCCGTACCGGGACTTTATTATATTGGCCTGGAAGGTCAGCGTTCATTTTCTTCTGCAACGTTAAGAGGGGTGGGGCCCGACGCACAGTTTATTGTTCAAAAGATTAGGAGATATTTGAAATCTACTAAATTTTGAATGACTGGAAAATTTCGAGGAACTTTTAATACACAATACTGTCCGAACAAAAACCTATTAAAGGACAAAAGGAGAGATAAATGATGGGAAAGAAACTTATTAATGAAAGCGGTTGCTGCGGTACAAATGTCAGCTTGACTCAAAGTAAGACGGAAACTAATGAAACCAGTAAATTACCGGTTGCAATTATAGGCGGTGGTCCAGTAGGTCTAGCAGCTGCAGCTCATTTAGCAAAAAGAGCCATTCCGTTTATCCTTTTAGAAGCGGGAACAAAAATTGGTGCTAACCTCTTAACCTGGGGACATGTACGATTATTCTCCCCTTGGCAATACAACGTCGATAAAGCTGCTAATGACTTATTAAATGCAAATGGCTGGATTCATCCTGATCTAAAAGGTTTACCGACCGGGCAGGAACTTGTCGAACACTATTTGCAGCCGTTGTCCATGGTGCCTGAGATTAAACCATATGTTCATCTCGATACTAAAGTCATTTCGATTGGCAGAAAAGGGTTGGATAAAATGAAAACAGCAAATAGGGAACATGCCCCATTTATCATCCATACTGAAAGAAATGCAGAATATAAATCCTTTGAAGCGAAGGCAGTGATCGATGCTGCGGGTACATGGGGACACCCCAATCCGGCAGTTTCAAGCGGGATATGGCTGCCTGAAGAAAAATCCCTGCAGGAAAAAATATATTATGGTATTCCTGATATCACAGGCAAGGAAAAACAACGTTATGCAAATAAACGGATTGCTGTTGTGGGAGGAGGCCATTCAGCCATCAATGCTTTATTAGATTTAGCTAAATTGAAAGAAGCTTATTCTGAAACAGAGATAGTATGGATTATGAGAAGGCAGCGGGTTGAGGATGCTTATGGCGGTGAAGAGAAGGATGCACTTGAAGCTCGCGGCCTCCTCGGCAGCAAAATTCACCATTTGGTAGAGAACGGGCAAGTGAAGGTAATTACACCATTTCGTATCGAATCAGTCAAAAAGTCAGAAAAAGGAATCAAGTTAATAGGCAGCCAAAATGGTAATCAAAGGAGCCTTGATGGAATCGAAGAAATGATCGTTAATACAGGAAGCCGTCCTGATTTTTCAATAATAAATGAACTTCGTACCTCTATAGACACTGGAACTGAAAGTGTAGGAGCATTAGCGCCATTGATAGACCCTAATATTCATAGCTGCGGTACGGTCCGGCCTCACGGAGAAAAAGAGTTAAGACAGCCTGAGAAAGATTTTTATATAGTAGGTGCAAAGAGCTATGGGCGTGCTCCAACCTTCCTGATGGCTACAGGCTATGAACAAGTTAGATCAGTTGCCGCTTATTTAAGTGGTGATCTGGACGGGGCTGAAAAAGTGGAGTTGGATTTACCGGAAACAGGTGTTTGCAGCGTCAATCTAAAGAGTGAAAATTCTTCCTGTGACGAAACTTCGTCTTCTTGCTGCAACTATTGATACACCTGCTTAAAGGGGAAGCCGCACTTCCCCTATCAACGAATATAAAGGTGATGCAAATGACGATCAATCATGCCGGAACGCTTAGAAAAGACTATTTTGTTTCTTATATGAAATTAATAATGAATGCTTGCGGATGTTCGATTGAGGAAGCGAAAGATAGAACCTTTGAAAGGCTGTTTCGATTAAACGAAAATGAAATGGGTCAGGAAACCTTTACACAATTTCTTTTGGCTTATCAAGAATTAATGGTGCCTCCCAATGAGTAAAGAAAATTTTCTCCGCGAAAGGAAGAACTCATGGTGACTATTAAAGATCAGAAATCTTCAAGCACTATTGTAATAGTCGCCATAGTTACAGCTTTAAGTCTCTTGGGAGATTCAATGCTTTATATTGCCCTGCCAATCTATTGGGAAACGGCAGGGCTTGATTCCATTTGGCAAGTAGGCGTGCTTCTTTCGATAAATCGCTTCATACGATTACCCATTAATCCTCTGGTTGGCTTGGTCTACAAACGTATTTCATTGAAGACCGGATTGATCACAGCGGTTCTGTTAGGAGGATTCACAACGATAGGGTATGGTATTTTCGAAGGTTTTCTGGCCTGGATGATTCTGCGTGCCATATGGGGGATTGCTTGGTCTTTTTTTCGAATTGGAGGGTTATCAGTTGTTGCCCTGTACGCTGATAAGGATAAACGGGGATATTCAATGGGTTTATTTAATGGGCTCTATCGAACTGGAAGCTTAGTGGGGATGCTGATTGGCGGCATGTTAGTTCCTTTTATTGGCTTGAGCTCAGTATCAGTAGGATTTGGTTTATTGACCCTTTTAGGGCTTCCGATATTGATGAATTTTACAGTTTCTCAGGACAATGTGTCTTCTGTAAAGGAAGAGGAAATAAATAAAGGAAGGCCTTTTATTGGCAAGCAGGGGTATAAAGTATCTATTATTGTTTCGGGTTTTCTCATTGCTATGTTATTTCAAGGAATCGTTACATCCACGCTGAGTTCAATGATTGAACACTTTTATGGAGAACGTATTTCAATAGTGAATGTAATTGTGAGTGTTACCTTGTTATCAGGCATAATTCAAGCAGTTAGGTGGGCATGGGAACCCTTCCTCGGAAGGACTGTGGGGCACTGGTCTGATGGCTCGAGAGGCAGGCTGCCGATTTTTATTGTTTCCTTGATTTTTGCTGGCATTGTTTTTGGTATGTTATCCATTAGACTTCCGTTGGGGTTCTGGATCGTCATTACTCTTTTCGTGATGGCAGGAGCTACAATCTTATCTACCATCCTCGACACTCTTGCACTAGACACCTCAAAGACTACAAATGTCGTATCTTTCCTTACCATATATTCCATCTCTCAAGATGCAGGGGCAGCTTTAGGGCCGGCACTCAGTTACATAATCATACAGTTAAAGGGAGGCTTTGGTTTATTATATTGGAGTGGAGGAGTGACACTCCTTATATTAGCTGTAGTATGGTCGGTTTTAGCAATGAGAATGAACACATCAATAGAGGGCTGTGAAAAAGGAATCAACAAAGCTTATTAAAATGCTGCAGAAATCTTAGTAGCCTTAATCAACTAGAAAAATGCACTAAAGCAAAAAACCCCGCTCCCACCGAATAAACCGGCAGCAACGGGGCTTACTCCTATTCCACTGCTCTCTCTCTTTTCCTCCGCCGAAAGCGGTCCAGTACCAGATAGAGCATCGGCACAATCATCAGTGTCAGGATGACCGAGAATGCGATCCCTGAGATGATCGTAACCGCAAGCGGCGTGAAGAGCACATCTCCACTGACCGCGACCGGAATCAATGCAACGATGGATGTGAGTGCGGTCAGGACGATTGGTCTCAGTCTGACGCGTCCTGCCTCGACTACTGCATCTTTCAGATTCATGCCGTCTCTTAATCCCTGTTCAATGAACTCGATGAGGACGATCGAGTTCCTTACGACAATTCCCGTCAAGGACACCATGCCCATGACTGCCAGGAAGCTGATTGGTGTCTGGGTGACGAACAATCCGAGAATGGCACCTGCTATTGCCAGGTAGACAGCAACCAATACAAGAAATGGCATCGATAATGAATTGAACTGGAGGGCGATCAGCAGGTACACAAGGAACAGCACAATCGTGAACAGGATCGTGATTTCCGAGAAGAAGCTGCTTTGCGCTTCATTCTCGCCGCCAAGTGTCACTTTATATTCCGGATCAAGCCCTTCTTGCGTATCCTTAACAATTTCTTGCACTTTCTCTTTATATCCGTCTTCGTTTTCAGGAAAAGCACGGATCGTAATCGCGCGTTCCCCGTCTAAGTGAGGAATCTGCTGGATTTCGTCTTTTCTTCCAACCGTTACCAGGTCATCAAGGGAAACTAGTGCCGGCGGTCCTTCAGCTGCAGGGTTCTGCGCACCCGCAGGTACTTCCAGTACGGAAAGGTCGACTTCTCCTTCGTTCCCGTCCAATACAACATTCATATCCCGCTTTGTGACGCCGTTATCAAACGCTTTAAGGGGGATCCCTTCCGTTGCCATGCGTATTTGCCGGCTGATTTGGTCAACAGTGATTCCGTTCGCTTCCATCAATTCCCGATTTGGAATGTATTCCATAGTGGGAGCAAGCTCTCCGACATTATCGACAACAAGGTTTGTTTCCAGTCCTTCGATTCCTTTTCGAATCGAGTCACGCAGTTCGAGGAGGTTCTCGATTTCAGGACCTGATACCGTGACGGTTACAGGGGCACCGGCCGGCGGACCCTGCTGGATCGTTTCCATGAACAATTCGGCTTCGGGGAACTTACCACGGAGCTTCTCTGTCCAGTCATCGATCAAGCCTTGGGCAGTCTGGTTCTCCTTGTCGACCCGCGCAACAATCTGCCCAGTGTTTTCACCGGCATTTTGAAGGGAGCTGTTAAACAGATTAGGCAGGCCGGTTCCGGCAAACACGCTTGTTTCATGGACTCCTTCATGGGTTTTTAACCTGTCTTCCATTTCTTCAAGCGTTTCCGCCGTTTCTTCAAGCGTCGTGCCAATCGGCAGGGTGACGTCGATAGTCACTTCTTCACGGTCGGCTGCCGGGAAGAATTCAAATGGTGTGAACGCAATCAGACCGAAGATGGCGGTCGTGAATAGAAGACCCAGTGTTGAAGTCAGTAAAGGCTTCTTTGAGAATCTTTTCAAGATGCCGTCTGCATATAAATCTGCCAGCTTATCGAGTGGCTTCCCAAGGATGCCGGGTGAATCAGAGATCTTTTTCTTCGTCTTACTGTAAAGCATGTAGCGCAGCACGGGTACGAAAACGAGCGCAGCGAGCGTTGAAGCCAGGATTGTCGTGATCAAGACGGTTGGCAAAGCCCGGATGAATGCTCCGTTTGCGCCCGATAAAAAGACGAGCGGCAAGAATGTGAACACGATCGCGAGGGAAGAGGTGACGATAGATACCCACATTTCCTTCACACCGTTCACTGCACCTGTCAACGCATTGTCACCGAGTTTATAGCGGCGCTGGATATTGTCATTCATCACTATAGAATCATCGACCAGGATACCGAGTGCGATGATCGCACCGATGACTGATATCTGATTAAGATCGACACCTGCGTAAGGGAGAGGGATCAATCCGGCCAGAATAGAAACCGGGATCGCTAATGCGACGACGAACACTCCGGAACCTGTCAGACCGACTGCGGTCGTGACGATCACAGCCAGAACGGAAATCGCCAAGGAAATGAACAATCCTTTAAAGATGTCGGTAACAAGGCTTGCCTGGGAATAATAAGGAACAAGGGTGACATCTTCAGGCAGGTTCTCTGCAAGTTCCTTCACTTTCCCGCTCACGCTCTTATCGACGGAAGGGATATCCTCCCCTTGGGAAACGAATGCAGTGAAGGATAGTGAGGGTTCGCCTTCATACGTGATGATATCTTCTGCCTCTTTCGGTGAAATCTTCACTTCGGCAATATCACCGAGAAGAATCGATTCACCAGCCGGGCTCTTTCCGACAAAGACCTCTTTCATTTGATCGAGGGTCGAATAATGTTCCACTGAAAGTTGAACGACTTCGCCGTCGATTGTTTCTTTCCCAAGTGGTGACGGGTAGTATTCTTCATTTATGGCGGTCATTACGTTTGAAACGTTCAAGCCGGTTTCTTTTAATTCCTTCAGGTTTAACTCGATGAGGATTTGCTCTTCGGCAAGTCCTTTTACAGTGGTGCTTGAAACACCGGGCAACTCTTCAATTTCTTCTTTCCAGCGGTTCATTTCTTCTTGAAGATCCTGCAGGTTTTCGCGGCTGTCACTTGTAAGGTGATACGAAACGACCGGCATCTTCACCTTGGATTCATTGATTTCAGGATCGAAGGCTTCTTCGGGAAAGGAAGCGGAAGCGCCTGACACGGCTTGGCGTACATTGCTGAACACTTCTATTTTGTCTTTGCCATCCTCCACCTCTACAATAATGGTAGAGAATCCGGAGGCTGACGACGAACTCAGCTCCTTGATGCCATCAATCGATTGAAGGGAGTTTTCAATCGGATTGGTGACTGCACGTTCCACTGTCTCAACGGTCGCACCGGGGTAAACGGTTGAAACCGTCCCTATGTTCATTTCCGTTTCAGGAATTTCCCTCTGCGGAAGCTGGAAAAAGGTAAAGATTCCGATGATCGCGAAGAGCAGGACAAAAATCAATGTGATCTTTGATCGTTTCAGAATGGCTTGAATCACGATAAAAAACCTCCTTTTCAGTAGTTGACTCGTTGGTCAGGTGATTTTCGTAATGTGTCTATAAATGCTGTTATAATAGCTTTAGTTTATTTGACTTATAAGTCATTTTTTCATGATTGAATCGTCCAGTCAAGATTGGATGTGTTGATCGGGAACGGGGGAAGTGGAAAGTGAGGGAGTGTGTTAAAATAAGTTGGTCAATACATGAATACATGGCCGGGTTTGAAAGGGTGGCAATGATGAATAAACGTAAGGTGATATTGGAGATGGCGGTCGACTTGTTTGCGGAACATGGGTACAATCAGACCTCGATGCAGCAGATTGCGGACAGCATCGGGATATCAAAGGGTTCTTTGTATTCCTTTTTCCAATCGAAGGAAGATCTGATCATCTCGATTTATGAGCACTATCAGCAGCTTGTCTTTGAGCGGGCATTCGTGGTCGGTCTGGACGGGAATATGCCGGCTGAGGAACGGCTGGCCAAACAGTTTCAGGTACAGTTCGAAGGGATCCTCGAATACAAGTCATATATGAAGATGCATATGAGGGGTGAAACCGCCAAGAACAGTGAAAAGCTTGCGGGAATGGAACATAGGATGCGGGGCAGATTATTCAGCTGGCTGCAGTATAATCTCCAGCGCTTATTTGGAAACAGAATCGATCCGTACAAATGGGATCTGATGTGGATGACCCAATCGATCTATTCATCTTATATGATGCTCCTGATCTCAACCGATAGTGAACTCAAACCGGCAGATCTGGGGAAACATCTTGTAAGGCAGATCATGATTCTTGCGGAAGATTTCTTCGAAGGGAAGAGCATGCCCCTCCTGGATGATGAAATGATGAAGCCGTTCTCTGTCGATATGGATCGTGAAGGGGCATTTATCTCTTTTGAAAAAAGGGAAAAAGCCTGGACGGATCTTTATGATAAAATTCATTCCCTGAAACGTGAAGAAGCCGGGGAATATGTAATCATTGCCGACAGGATCTCGGAAGAATGCCGGAAATCGAAACCGGATGACTTATTGATCAAAGGCATGTTCCGGCTGCTTGCTGATGAAAAAGAGTTGAGCGGTGAAGTGTCCGAATTGAAAAAACAGCTGCTGCCTTGAGTGTCTGGGCGGGAGCTGTTTTTTTGATGTGTACCTGTCCCGATCGTGGTGAAAAAATTTTTATAGACCACGAAGAAAATGAATATTTCATTGGACTAATAACAAAATAAGCAGGACAGGGGAGGGACAACGTACGTTGGTTCAAACGTGAATGAGAGGGAAAGATAAAGTTTCCTTGACGCAACTCTTTTTACTTGAAGTGATATAGATGGAGGGCGGTAAAAAGGTTGCCATAGACCCACACATATCCGGCTTGTTAAAATGTTCTAGCAGTTGTTTGGGAGGTTAGAATATTGGATGAAAAAAGATACTCCAATTTAAAGCTGGGTGAACGCGGTGCCATCATCAGCATCATTGCCTACATATGTTTATCAATTTTAAAATTGTTCATTGGTCACATCAGCGGCTCGGAAGCACTGAAAGCCGATGGATTGAATAATACGACAGATATTCTGGCTTCGGCCGCCGTCTTGATCGGGTTGAGGCTTTCACAAAAGCCGGCAGACGAAGACCACTTGTACGGTCATTGGAAATCAGAAATGGTTGCGTCCATGATTGCCTCTTTCATCATGGCAGTTGTAGGCTTTCAAGTTCTCGCCGGCGCAATTTCCTCTTTGTTTGATGGACCGCGGCATCCGCCTGACATGATTTCTGCCTGGACCGGAATGTTTTCGGCGCTGGTCATGTATCTCGTTTACCGCTACAACAAGAAGCTTGCACTGAAAATCAAAAGTCAGTCGGTCATGGCAGCAGCCAGGGATAATCTGTCTGATTCGTGGGTGAGTATCGGGACAGTGGCCGGTATCATAGGATCTCAATTCAAACTGCCCTGGCTCGATCCGTTTACCGCGATCATTGTTGGGATCCTGATCTGTAAAACAGCCTGGGGGATTTTCCGGGAAGCTTCCCATCAGCTCACAGATGGATTTGACCAGGACCTGATACAGGAATACAAGGAAATGATTCATGAAATACCCGGAGTGAAGGGAATAAAGGATATCAAAGCCAGAACCTACGGCAACAACATCGTCGTCGATGTCGTCATCACGGTGAACCCGGCGTTGAATATCCACGAGGCACACGACATATCCACACGTGTTGAAAAAGATTTGGAAGAAGCATACGAAATCTACGATGTCCACGTACATGTGGAACCAAACTGAAATTATCAATATAATGCAGTGAGGGACGGGCCATTCCAATGGCCCGTCCCTCACTTTTTATCTTAATATACTTTATCTCCGTTGAAGATCGAATTCTTCACGACTACATAGTCAACATGGCGGATTGCCTGCAGGTCCGTGCCACCTGCATAAGAAATGGCTGATTGAAGATCCTGTTCCATTTCCACCAATGTATCTTCCAGTGAGCCTTTGTGTTCCACGAACATTTTCTTGCCTTCGACGTTTTTCTTTTCGCCTTTTTGGAATTCGGAAGCGGAACCGAAGTATTCTTTATAAAGCTTTCCGTCTTTTTCAATAGTCTCACCAGGAGATTCTTCATGTCCGGCAAACAGGGAACCGATCATGACCATCGATGCCCCGAAGCGGATGGATTTTGCCACATCGCCGTGAGTACGGATTCCGCCATCGGCGATAATCGGCTTGGATGCTGCTTTGGCACACCAGCGAAGGGCTGCCAGCTGCCAGCCTCCCGTACCGAATCCTGTCTTGATCTTGGTGATGCACACCTTGCCGGGTCCGATTCCGACCTTCGTCGCATCTGCCCCCGCATTCTCAAGTTCCCTGACGGCTTCGGGAGTCCCGACGTTGCCAGCGATCACAAAGCTTTCAGGAAGGTGCTTTTTGATGTGCTGAATCATATTGATCACCGCATTGGAGTGACCGTGTGCAATATCGATTGTAATATATTCAGGAGTAAGCTGCTCTTCTGCCAGCTGTTCCACAAATGTGTATTCTTCTTCTTTCACGCCTACACTGATGGAGGCGATTAAACTCCGTGACTTCATCTCTTTTATAAAATCTCTTCTTTTCTCAGGTTCAAAACGATGCATGATATAGAAATAATTTTGTTCTGCCAGATAAGCGGCAATCTTTTCGTCTATGATGGTCTGCATATTTGCAGGCACGACCGGCAGTTTAAACGTACGGCCGCCGAGTTCGACGTTCGTATCACATTCTGATCGGCTGTTTACTACACATTTTGCAGGAATTAATTGAATATCTTCGTAATCAAATACATTTTCCATGAGTTACACCCCTAAAAACGAATATTAAATATATGTTCATTTGGAAATGTTCGTTCCTATCGTAATATACTACATTTTTTGGCAAGGTGTCAAAGATTTTTTGTCCCGGCTGCTAATAGGTATCTTTCTTATCTTTCTTATTCCGTTCGATCCCATTGTATATCGACACCTCCCCAAGGAAATAACTTGTAAGAGATTTCATAAGGAGGCAGAGAGTTGTGAATTCAAAAAAACGGGATAACAAGAAGGACACGACGTTGACAAACCAGCAGGGTCACCCGGTAACGGACAATCAAAATGTCCGGACAGTCGGGAACCGGGGACCGATGACACTCGAAAACTATGATTTCCTTGAAAAAATCAGCCACTTTGACAGGGAAAGAATACCAGAGCGTGTTGTTCATGCCCGGGGTGCAGGGGCGCATGGATATTTTGAATCGTATGGAAAAGTGGGGGACGAACCGATCTCAACCTACACTAGGGCAAAGGTGTTTACGGAAACAGGGAAGCAGACCCCGGTATTTGTCCGCTTTTCAACGGTGAACCACGGCAGGCATTCCCCGGAAACTTTGCGGGATCCGAGAGGATTTGCGGTTAAGTTTTACACTGAAGATGGAAATTGGGACCTTGTCGGCAATAACTTGAAGATATTTTTTATCCGTGATCCGCTGAAATTCCCTGATCTTGTCCATGCATTTCAGCCCGATCCTGTGACCAATCTGCAGGAAAAGGAACGGATCTTTGATTTCATCAGTTGCTCCCCGGAAGCGATGCATATGATTACATTCCTGTTTTCACCATGGGGAATCCCTGCCAATTACAGGCATATGCAGGGATCCGGGGTTCACACGTACAAATGGGTGAATGAAGAAGGGAAAGCCGTGCTGGTCAAGTATCACTGGGAACCTGTGCAGGGGATTAAAAATCTCACTCAAAAGGAAGCTGATGAGATACAGAGTAAGAATTTCAATCACGCGACCCAGGATCTTTACGAAGCCATTGAAGAGAAGAGATATCCTGAATGGGAACTGTATGTTCAAATCATGGAAGACGGCGAGCATCCTGAGCTGGACTTTGATCCTCTTGATCCGACTAAACTTTGGTATAAGGAGGATTTTCCATGGCATAAGGTAGGGAAGATGGTGCTGAACGGAAATCCGAAAAATTATTTTGCTGAAGTGGAGCAGGCTTCCTTCGGAACAGGAGTTCTCGTTGATGGTCTTGATTTCTCGGATGACAAGTTGCTGCAGGGGAGGACCTATTCGTATTCAGATACTCAGCGGTACCGTGTCGGGGCAAACTATTTACAGCTGCCGATCAATCGTCCCAAAAAGGGTGTAGCGACCAATCAGGATGGGGGGCAAATGGATTTCCGGGAAGATTATGGAGACCAGCAAAACCCCCATATCAATTATGAACCTTCCACGATCAACGGGATGAAGGAAGCGAAAAACCCTGGTAAAGAACATCAGCCAAATGTCGAAGGGAATCTGAAACGTGAAAGCATTCCGCGTCAAAACAACTTCGGGCAGGCAGGCGAAACCTACAGAAGGCTCAATGATCGGGAACGGGATGAACTGATTTCAAACCTTGTCGGTGCCATGCTTGAATGTCAAAAAGAAATTCAGGATAAAATGATCGAGATGTTTACGAAATGTGATGAGGATTATGGAAAACGAGTCGCAGAAGGTGTCAAACAGGGAATGAAGAAGATGAAAGATAAGCAGGAAGAAGCCGTCAGAGAGGCAGACTCAGAAGGTCATCCTTCAGATCCATACTAAATTCGAAAAAGCTTGAAGAGTAAGGTTTTCCACTCTTCAAGCTTTTTGTTGTGATATAGGGAGCCGCAGCTGAATGTCGTTCCTATTTCTCCACGTTCTCATTCATTTTCACGAGTACGCTGCGGTACACTTTGAGTTCTTCTTCAGAAATGCCGGATAGAATCTTCTTCTCCCATAAATCCTCGATAAAAGGAGTTAATTCATCTTTCACAGCAAGACCTTTGTCGGTTATGAAAAGGATGAACGAACGGCGGTCTTCTTCATTCTTTTGCTTTGAAATCAATTCTTTCCGTTCAAGGATATCAAGAATTCTTGTAACGGTGGGCTGATCCTTTTCAGCTTTGACAGCCAGTTCTTTCTGGTTGATTCCGTCATTTTCAGCCAGTCTTTTCAGGACGGTCCACTGTTCAGGAGTAATATCAAAATCTTTCATATTGAAAGATAAAAAACGGATGATATTTTTTACCGTGTTATTGGTAAATAGTCCAAATGCCTCGTCACGAGTATCGCGCATGCTGTATCACCTACTACAATTTATTCTTCTTCCTACTATCATACTACAAATTGTCTGAAAGTGAATACGATTTCAATTAATTGTTATGACAATTATATTTACAATAGTGATTGGCGTGTATATAATTAGTATAACAACTATTAGGAACAACCTTAAAATCCAGAGAGGAGCTTTGCATGTCAAACTCAGCTAACAGCATATGGACCAGGCCATTCTTGATGGCTCTGTTGAATAATTTCGTTGTCTTTCTAGTATTCTATTCGTTGTTAACCGTATTGCCGGTCTATGTCATTGATGAGCTTCAAGGCAGTCAATCGCAGGCAGGCCTCGTGACGACGATCTTTTTATTGTCGGCGATCATCGTCCGGCCGTTCTCAGGGAAAATAATCGAAGGAATCGGGAAAAAGAGAACGCTGATGATTTCCATCTTTTTCTTCGCTGTTTCTTCGTTCTTTTATTTTGTGAAAGCGATTTTTATCTTTTATTGGGATTGCGCTTTTTTCACGGGATATGGTTCAGCATCGCTTCGACTGTGCTTGTTGCGATAGCGTCTGATTTGATTCCGGAGCACAGGAAAGGGGAAGGGATTGGATACTTTGCGATGTCGATGAACTTGGCAGTAGTAGCAGGGCCATTTCTCTCATTGGCTTTGATTCAATTTGTTTCGTACTCAACGCTATTCCTCGGTCTTGCGTTTACAATGGTGTTTGCATTCATCCTGACATTCGGTATCCAACCGTCAGAAACACCGCAAACCGGACGGAAATCGTCAAATCGTATAAGATTGGATGATTTGATTGAAATCAAAGCGATGCCGATCGCACTTGTCGGGTTTCTTACCGCCTTTGCCTATTCCGGGATCATGTCTTTTATTTCTGTTTATGCAAAATCAATCGGGCTATTCGAATCCGTCAGTCTGTTTTTCGTCGTATTCGCACTGGCCATGCTGCTTTCCAGACCCTATACAGGCCGATTATTTGATCAAAAAGGACCGGGTTCCGTCATCTATCCGTCTCTATTCATTTTTGCGATCGGTCTCATCATTTTAAGTGTGACCCAATCGGCTGGGATCCTGTTACTGGCTGGTGCACTGATCGGCCTTGGGTATGGCGCACTTCTTCCCAGCTATCAAACGATGTCCATCCAGTCGGCACCGAAGGAAAGGACGGGGCACTCAACCGCTACGTTCTTCATCTTTTATGATCTTGGAATCGCGGTCGGATCGGTCATCCTGGGAATGATTTCAGCAGGATTTGGATTTACAAATCTTTATCTGATTTCGAGTGCGGTTGTGCTGGTAACCGTCTTTATTTACAGGCTTGTAACGAATCCGTCATCCCAAAAACATTCACGAAACAGAGATGCTGTTGAACTATAAAAAGCTGCCCTGTACCGGTCATACGAACCGGTAGGGCAGCTTTTTTGTGTTCGGAGAAAGGGGTGTTCACCCTGTCTGTTCAGCTAACACTGTGTTTTTCAGCTGACGATACCTGGAATAAAATAACCCGGTCATGATAAGGGAAAGGCAGCCAAATAAAACGGTCATGATTTGTAATCCAACCAAGTCCAGCAGCAACCCTGTGATGAGCAGTACAACCTGGAAAATCAAGCGGTCCAGCATGTTTCTGAAGGAGAAGAAGCGGCCGTGAAATTCCTTGGGCATCCTGGTTTGGAAGATGGTCGCAGCTGTAGGGAAGAAGCACCCCACTGCAAACCCGAAGATGGCAAAAGAAACGACTGACATGACAGGACTGTCCGCAAAATAAAGCAGCAGCTGCGAGATACCGATGACAAACGAAAAGAAGAACAAAATTCCATACGGCGACATCATCTCTCCCATTTTCTTCACAAAAAAAGCTCCAGTCATAAATGCGACCCCTTCAGCAGTATAAATCCACCCTTTAATCGCCGAACTATCCTGAAGTTCGCTAATATTGATCACCATAAGGTTAAACCCGCCGATGAACAGCAGCGGAATCAGTGTCATGATCAAGGTCATCAGTACAATCGGCAGCCCTTTGATGATGGGGAACACCTCTTTGAATCCGGCTCCAGCGGCTTTCTGTCCTTTTACATCTGAAGTCTGCGGATCTTCATCAAACGACAAAAACCATGTCAGGATGAACAATGCGATATACGCTGTCAAAGACAATACATACAGCATGGACAAAGACAGGACGACCAATAAGACCCCTGCCAGTGCTGTACCGAGAATCCGGGACAGGGTAGCAACATTCATATGGACCCCATTCATCTGCAATAAATCCTTTTCTCTGACCACCATGGGAATAGCCGCTTGAAGGGCGGGAAAATAAAAAGCTGCTGAAATTTGAATGCTTACGAGAAAAACAATCATCCAAAGAACAGAGCCGGTTTCAATCGCAATCAGCATGAAGATGACGCTCAGTGCCCGTGTAAAACCAGAGATCAGCATCACCTTTTTCTTTTTCACCTGATCCGTCCATTTTCCAGCAAGGGGACCAACCGCGAGTCCGGCAAGAAGTCCTGAAGCTAAAATAAGCGATTTAACAAAATCTGAAGGCACTTTTTCCTGCATGAATTCCAGGTTGCCTATTATCCCCAGCCACAATCCGAGACCGGCCGTAAATTCGCCAATCAATAAAATCCATACATTTCTGTTTTTCCACATAGATCGTGCATCTCCTCGTGACGTAAATTATTTCGATACCCTAAATATACTACGCGGTGAGCAAGTTGGAAATAGTTTTCTGCAGCCGCCATTCTTACTTGATAATTGAGAATGAAGGTAGAGCAATGGTTCATATCGAGTTAAAACACTAGGTCGAAAGCACCTTTTTTAAAGTGGTGGGAATGGGCATAGTTATGGAAAAATTCCAACAACATAACATGCAGTTTTCACGTGCAGATTTTCTGAAAAAGCTGATGATGCCCCTTTCAAAGCCAATGAAGAGGTGAATGGAGATACGGTTATGCCGAATGGACCATGAGGCAAATAATTAATTGAGAATAGTTATCAACTACTATTGACATTGATAATCATTATCAATTAACATGACGAAGAAAGCAAAACGGAATCAACCAAAGAAAGGAAGATGATCAATGACAGTTCAAGCTTTAACTTCAAATAAAGAATTATTAAGCCAGCAGGAGAAACGTGAATCGAACGCAAGGTCTTATCCGAGAAGAATACCGCTTGCCATCAGTGAAGCGGAGGGAATCCATGTGATGGATATGGAAGGAAAGAAGTATTACGACTGTTTAGCGGGTGCCGGGACATTGGCACTCGGCCATAATCATCCCGTTGTGATCGAAGCGATGGAGCAGGTGATCCGCGACAAGCGACCATTACATACTTTAGACCTTACAACACCGGTAAAAGAAGAATTTATGAATGAATTATTCTCTTCACTGCCGGAAGGATTCCGTGACCGCGCCAAAGTTCAATTCTGCGGACCGACTGGCGGGGATGCCATCGAGGCTGCCCTGAAGCTGGTCAAAACGGCAACGGGTAGACAAAGCATCCTGACATTCCAGGGAGGGTATCACGGGGCAACGCACGGAACGATGTCGATCTCAGGGAATCTGAGCCCGAAGAAAAACGTCCAGGGACTCATTCCCGACACTCATTTCCTTCCCTACCCGTACACATACCGCTGTCCGTTCGGCGTAGGGGGAGAAGAGAGCCACCGCATTTCGGCACGATATATCGAAAATCTGCTGGATGATCCGGAAAGCGGAATCCTGCCGCCGGCTGCCATGATCTTTGAAACGGTACAAGGTGAAGGAGGTTCCATTCCCGCCCCGATTGAGTGGCTGCAGGAAATGAGAAGGATCACGGAAGAGCGTGGCATACCGCTCATCATTGACGAAGTCCAGACAGGAATCGGACGTACGGGGAAACTGTTCTCATTTGAACATGCCGGAATCGTCCCGGATGTATTCGTGCTTTCCAAAGCGATCGGCGGCAGTCTTCCCTTATCAGTGGTTGTCTATGACAAAGACCTCGACTGCTGGGAACCGGGAGCGCATATCGGGACATTCCGCGGAAACCAGATGGCGATGGCAGCAGGTACGGCAACCCTCAAATACATCAAGGAACACAAGTTGGTTCAGCACGCTGATGAGATGGGCGGCCGTCTCCTCGATGCTCTGATCGGCATGCAGCAAGAATTCCCGGAAATCGGGGATGTGAGGGGAAGAGGCTTAATGGTGGGAGCTGAAATCGTGGATCCTTCCCTGCCTCAGTCAACCGCCGGGAGCCACCCGGCAAATCCTGAAATCGCAAGCCGCATCCAGCAGGAGTGCTTCAAGCGCGGCCTGATCCTTGAAGTAGGCGGCAGGCACGGGGCGGTTGTGAGGTTCCTGCCGCCGCTCATCATCACACAAGAGCAATTGGATGAAGTGATCGGCATTTTCAAAGAAGCTGCAGCAGCTTCGATTGTGAGGTAATCACCATGAACGCAAGCGTATCGTTAAAAGATAAAAAGACAGCATTTGACTCCCTCTTCCTTCACCAGGGGGAAGAGGGGATGAGTGCATTTGGCCAGGGGCTGGAACAAGTTGGCCATAAGCTGAAGGAAGTATACGCCGAGACGGATCGGCCGTTCACAGGCAAGTCTCATTCTGCAATCGAGAAAGAAATTGGGAAGATCATGAATTTTCCCCGCAGAGGCATTTCATTGGAGGAAGTTCTGGATGAGATGGAAGGACCTATACTCAGAAACAGCCTGCATGTTTCACATCCGAAAAGCATGGCGCATCTGCACTGCCCGCCGCTCCTGCCCGGAATCATCGGCGAAAGCATCATCGGTACGTTGAATCAGTCCATGGACTCCTGGGATCAGAGCCCTGCAGCGACCTATGTGGAGGAAGGGATGGTGAGGTGGCTCACCGGTCGTGTCCGTTACCCTGAAACATCAGACGGTGTGTTTACAAGCGGAGGTACACAATCCAATTACATGGGCCTTTTACTCGCCAGGGATTACTTCTGCCAGACACATTGGGGGCATGATGTCCAGAAACAGGGCCTGCCCCGGGCATTCACCCGCCTTCGCATCCTTTGTTCAGAAGACGCCCACTTCACGGTGAAGAAGTCTGCGTCGCAGCTTGGACTAGGTGAACAGGCAGTCATCACGGTGAAGACAGATGAACATCATCGCATGAGTGTGAAAGATTTGGAAGCGGCTCTGTCCAAGCTTGGAGAAGAGAATCTGCTGCCGTTCGCACTTGTCTCAACTTGTGGAACCACTGATTTTGGCAGCATCGATCCCCTGCATGACATCGCCGCCGTTGCAGAAGAATACGGGCTTTGGCTCCATGTCGATGCAGCGTTCGGAGGAGGATTGCTTTTAAGTCATTCTCACCGCTGGAAGCTAGACGGTCTTGAACAAGCTGATTCGATCACGGTCGATTTTCATAAATTATTTTATCAGCCGGTCAGCTGTGGAGCATTTCTGGTGAAGAACCGCCAGAATTTCGGCTTTCTCTCTCATCATGCGGATTATTTAAATCCTTTGAAAGATGAAGATGAAGGAATCGTGAACCTGGTGACGAAATCGACGTCGACGACAAGAAGGTTCGATGCGCTGAAACTGTTCCTGTCACTGAAAACAATCGGCACCGATACATTCGGCGACATGATCGATCATACCGTGGAGCTTGCCCGATATGCAGCATCCTATATTGACGGGGCTGACAATCTGTCACTAAAAAATAACCAGCCTGAAATCAACACGATCATTTTCCGTTATGAGCCGCAGTCCACCCATGAATTCGACCTTGATGAACTGAACAGGGCGATCCAGCAGACGCTGCTTCACGAGGGGAGGGGAGTCATTGCGAAAACGACCGTAGAAGGCATGACGTACCTTAAGCTGACTCTCCTTAATCCGAGGACCGGAACAGAAGAGATCCGCGAGCTGATGACCGAAATAGAGAAGACCGCAACTCAACTAATGAACGGAGGTTTGGCCAGTGTTTGATACGAAACAATCAGCAGAAAACGCAACGATCCAAAGCTTTCTGAATTGTTATTTACGGGAGACTGGGAATTATGAACAAACTCCATGGTACGAGCGCCACCCTTTACTGATAAATGATGACATTGAAAAAGTGATTATCTCGAAACTGGTCCTGCAAAACATCGAATTAGTGGCCGGCGTGAAATACTGGTCGGCCACCGAACGCCATTTATTCGCTTTTCCGATTTACTATCGTACTGGAGAGAGTGAAGACCTTCAGCCGATGGATTACGTCACGCTGACTTCACTCATTGTCAAAGAATTTTTACTGGATAAAAGCTTCCGTGGAGCAGAAGATGAGCTGATTCAACGTGTCATCCTTAGCTGCCGAAGCATCAAAACGTATCTGGAGAATCGCGTAGATGATGCAGAATCCCTATTACAAGAACAGGTTGATTTCATCGAAGCGGAGCAGTCCCTTTTGTTCGGCCACCTGCTTCACCCCACTCCAAAAAGCAAACAGGGTTTGACGGAAAGTGAAGATGCCGCCTATTCCCCTGAGCGGAAAGGAACCTATCAGCTTCACTATTTTGCAGCGAAGAAATCATTGGTCCTACAGGATTCGAGCCGTCCGATTTCGGCAGCTTCCATTATTTTCGAAGAATTGCAGAATGATGAAGCAGTCAATCAGGAGTGGCTGAGAGAATTCATTGAAAAGGACGAACAATGGCTGATTCCCGTCCATCCCCTGCAAGTGAATCAGTTGATGGGGCAGGCGGAAGTCCGGAAGAGGCTGGAGAATGGCGAGCTTGTTTATATCGGACCGGCCGGCAAGGAGTTCACAGGCACTTCCTCGTTCAGAACGGTCTACAGCAGGGACTCCAAATATATGTATAAATTCTCTGTTCCAGTCAAAATCACAAACTCCCTCCGCATCAACCAGGCGAAAGAGCTGGCAAGGGGGGTGGAGGTTTCAAGGCTTCTGGAAACCGAAGCTGGACAAAGCATGAAACGCAATTTCCCTGAATTCCGCATTTTGGAGGATCCTGCCTACATGAATATTGATTCCGAACATGAACTTTCAGGATTTGAAGTGGTGATCCGCGACAACCCTTTCTATAAAAACAGCAAATATACTAGCCTGATTGCAGGTCTATGCCAGGACCATGGCTACGGTGGCAAGCCAAGGATCCATTCCATCATCACCGGTATTGCCGAACGTGAAAATCGTACCGCGGAGGAAGTCAGCATCGATTGGTTTAACCGCTATCTGTCCCTGACCCTGGACCCGATGATCTGGCTGTTCAACACATACGGGATTGCGCTTGAAGCCCATCAGCAGAACTCCGTTATCAAACTTAGGGACGGCTATCCGGAAACGTTCTATTACCGCGATAATCAAGGATACTATTACAGCGAATCGAAGGCAGGCAAACTGATTGAACTGCTGCCTGAATTAAATACAATCAGTGAAACAATCTGCGGTGATGACGTGGCAGAGGAACGCCTGAGATATTACTTCTTCTTCAATCACCTGTTCGGCCTCATCAACGGCTTTGGAGTCAGCGGCCTGATCGGAGAGAAGATATTGATTTCTGTATTGAAAGAGCGCCTGAAGCAGCATGAAGAAACAATGCCATCTGATCTTCTCGGCAGTCTCTTGTACCAGCCGGTGCTGCCTTGCAAGGCGAACCTGTTAACCCGTTTCTATGACATGGACGAACTTGTCGGCCCGATGGAATCACAATCCGTCTATACGATGGTAAAGAACCCGATCGCAGAAGAGGTGGAAATTCCCCATGCACTATGACTATGAATTCTATGATGAAAGTCTGGATAAGAAAATTTCTTTTAAAAAAGTGGAGCTTGAACGTGATGTCGACATGATTCACGACTGGATGGGGGAAGAGCATGTACATCCATTCTGGCACCTGAACATCTCCCTTGAAAAGTTTCGCACTCATCTCGGCAAGTCACTGAAAGATGAGCATCAGACCCTGTATCTCGGCTTTTTGAATGACGAGGCGATGAGCTATTGGGAAGCCTACCGGGTCGAGGGAGACGTGCTGGAAAAGGCTTATGAACCGGCTCCGTTTGATCAAGGTGTCCATCTGTTGATTGGTGATAAAGAGTTCCTGGGAAAAGGATACTCCCTGCCAATGTTGAGGGAAATGGTCCGATTCCAGTTTCAAGAGGAACGGACGCAGAAAGTGATGGCAGAACCGGATATACGGAATGAAAAAATGATCCATGTCTTCACGAAATGCGGTTTCCAGCGTATCGGACCCATTGAACTGCCGGACAAAACCGGCCTGCTCATGGCCTGTGAGCGGGAAGGATTTGAAAGGAGGTGGGCGCTGTGAGCAAGGACATTTATGATGTGATCGGCATCGGGATCGGTCCTTTCAATCTGGGGCTGGCCGCCTTGCTTGACGAAGTCCCGGATGTGAAGTCGCTGTTTTTAGAGAAAAAAAGTGAATTTAATTGGCATCCCGGAATGCTGATCGATGGAACGACCCTGCAGGTGCCGTTTTTCGCGGATCTTGTCTCGATGGCAGACGTCAGGAGCAAATACAGCTTCCTGAACTATCTGCAGGAGCACAATCGCTTATACCACTTTTATTTTCTTGAAAAATTCCATATCCCGAGAAAAGAATACAACCATTATTGCCGATGGGTCTCGGAACAATTGGAACAGTGCCGGTTCGGGATGGAAGTGGAACGGGTCGTTCCGTCAGGGCTCGGAGATGGAAGTCAGGGCTATGAAATAACGGTTTGGAATGATGCACTGCACACCGCAGAACGATTCTACACGCGCCGCCTAGTGATGGGCATCGGCTCTGTACCGGCCGTACCCCGCCACTTCAGCGCACATCTCGGAAACAGCGTATTTCATTCATCTCAATACCTGGAGAAAAAAGAAATCTCTAAAGGTGCTCGCTCAGTCACGGTGATCGGTTCAGGACAAAGTGCTGCGGAAGTATTTCTGGATGTGGCAAAGGAACAGGAATCACACGGATTCACATTACATTGGTATACCCGTTCAAAAGGATTCTTCCCGATGGAATACTCAAAACTCGGTCTCGAATATTTTTCACCCGACTATACCGATTTCTTCTACAGCCTGTCTCAGGAAATGAAGGATTCCCTCTTGAGAGACCAGGCTCTCCTGTACAAAGGGATCAGCGCCGAAACAATCGCTGACATTTATGATTATTTATACGAGCGGTCGATCGGAAGTGACTACCCGCCGATTTCCATGCAGGCAATGACTGAAATCACCGGAATTGAAACGAGCGGCAGCAGCTATGAGCTCCGCGGTGATCACCTTGTGAAAGAAGAATCGTTTACTCAGGAGACGGATATTGTCATCCTCGGGACTGGCTATAAAACAGCGATTCCGTCGTTTTTGTCGGACATGAAGGAGGAACTGGTATGTGACGAAGCTGGACGATTCAAGATAACGAAGGATTACCGGCTTGAGACATATCTCGATGGTGATAACGAAATCTTCATTCAAAACGGGGAAATGCACACGCACGGCGTCGGAGCACCCGACCTCGGACTCGGCGCCCACCGGAATGCCGTCATCATCAATCAGCTGGCCGGCCGGGAAGTATACCCGGTCAGGACGAAGAATGTGTTTCAGACATTCGGGGTGGAGAAACGTTCACCTGTCGGGATTTAGATCGTTTGTTTCTGTTAGGAGGCAGAGTGGGTTTGAGTTTATGGGGATTTTTGTAAAATGGCAGGAAGGAGGCCATAATCGGCAGGAATAGTCGTTAAGTCGACAGTATAATGTGCGGTATCGGCAGGAATCTACCTCAAATCGGCAGGAATAGTTCTTAAATCAGCAGGAATCCAAATCAGATCCACAGGAATAAAGTCAAAACCTGCAGGATGAATGATAATACAGCCGGGAATAAAGTCCAGAACGACATAACGCTGTGTCTAAAGCATCCATGTAGAGCCAATTTTGCTTATCAGTAATACAAAAAATGTTAATACCCCAAGAAAAATAAGAAAGAAGGGATCCCATGCAATTTGCCAGCGACATTCAGAAGGTTTTAAAAGAGGACAACTGGAAAAAGGTCAACCGCAAACTGATCGCAAAAATGTTATCGGAGTATATGTACGAAGATATGATCCAGCCGGATCTGCTTAGCGAAGAAGGAAAGACGATCACGTATTCCCTTCAGGTTTCACCCCATAAATACTATCGCTATCAGGCGAAGAGAAGATTCTTTGACAGCTATGATGTGAAGCCGGATACAATCGAAATAAGGGATGGCGAAGAAACAAAGCCTGCAGTCAGTGCGATCGAACTTTTAATCGACCTGCAGGAGGTCATTCCGATGTCATCTGAGACCGTCGGGCACCTGATCAAAGAACTGAACGCCACGTTGATTGCGGACGCCCATCTTCTTGGGAAAAAACCGAAATCATCGGACGAGCTGATCCACGTCGATTACGCTGAGCTTGAAGGCTTCATGACCGGACATCCATGGATTACATACAATAAAGGCCGCATCGGATTTGGATACGATGACTATCTGAACTTTGCCCCTGAACATCAGAACGAAATCCGCCTTTCCTGGATTGCGGCTGCGAAAACAACCGCTTCCTTCCAATCAATCGATGGGTTGAAATATGAAGACTTGCTTGCTGCGGAACTTTCAGCAGAAGATAGGTCCTCTTTTGAAGAAAAAATGATCTCACAAGGGAAAGACCCTGGGGATTATTTCTTCATGCCCGTACACGAATGGCAGTGGAAAAATGTCCTGATTCAGAACTTCCCTGAGGAACTTGCCGAAAAAACAATCATTCCGTTAGGGGAAGGAAGCGACAGCTATCTGCCGCAGCAGTCGATCCGGACATTCGTGAATACCACGCACAAAGAGAAGCATCATGTGAAGCTTCCGATGAGCATCCTAAATACGCTCGTCTACAGAGGTCTTCCTTCAGAACGCACCCTGATTGCGCCTCAGGTAACAGAGCTCATCAAAGGCATCGCGGATCATGATTCATTCCTGAAAGACGAATGCCGCGTCATCCTTCCCGGCGAAAATGCCAGCATGAATGTCGATCACCGGTATTATACCGGAGTGAAGCAGGCTCCATATCAGTATCTGGAAATGCTTGGGACGATTTGGAGGGAAAGCATTTATACGTATCTCGATGAAGGTGAACAAGCGATCACGCTGGCCGCTCTTTTATATGAAGATCATGAAGGTAAACCATATGTACAGAGCCTGATTGAAGACTCCGGACTTCAGGCGGAAGAGTGGATGAAAACATTCTTCAAGGTCGTCATGGATCCGCTGCTTCACTACTTGTATCAATATGGGACGGTCTTCTCGCCGCACGGTCAGAATACGATCGTCGTGCTGAAAGATTCCGTGCCCTGCCGATTGGCCATCAAGGATTTCGTGGATGATGTCAACATTTCGGATCAGGATTTCCCCGAGCTTCAGGGCTTGTCGAAGGAATTCAAAGAGGTATTAAGAAGCGAGCCGCCGGAAGGACTGACACAATTCATTTTCACCGGTTTGTTCATTTGCCATCTTCGCTATCTAAGCCATATCCTTGTCAATCATGACATCATGGATGAAGAAACATTCTGGGGTCTGCTCGCACATTCCATCGGGGATTATCAGGAAAGATTCCCGGAACTGAAGGATCGTTTCGAGCTGTTTGATTTCTTCAAGCCGCAGCTGACGAAACTTTGTCTGAATCGCAACCGCATGATCGATTACGGATACTCTGACGGCGACGATCGTCCGCACGCTTCGGAATTTGGAAAAGTAAACAATGCCCTCGCCCTTTTCAAAGAAAAAGCAGCCGTTCAGTAACGGAAGGATCATAACGGATCAATTCTCTTAATCCCAGGGAAAGAAGGTTTAGCATATGAGTATTATCGTACAGAAATTCGGGGGGACCTCAGTGGGTTCCGCTTCAAATATCAAACGCATGGCTTCAAGAGTGATTGAGGAAAAGAACAGGGGAAATGACGTCGTCGCGGTCGTTTCTGCGATGGGGGACACAACCGATACATTGACCACGCTGGCCAAAGACATGTCCTCACAGCCGGCTAAAAGAGAAATGGATATGCTCTTGTCGACCGGAGAGCAGGTAACGATCGCTCTCCTTGCTATGGCACTGCAGGAAAAAGGGGCGGCCGCCATTTCATTCACTGGAGGTCAGGCGGGCATTCTGACGGATTCTGTTCACGGCAATGCCAAAATCAAGAGAATTGACCCGGAGCCGATCATGAAGGAACTCGGTAAAGGGAAGGTCGTCGTGGTAGCAGGCTTTCAAGGCGTAACGGAAGAAGGCTGCATCTCTACTTTGGGAAGGGGCGGATCCGACACAACGGCAGCAGCACTCGCAGCCCGGCTTGGCGCGGAACGCTGCGACATCTTTACGGACGTCGACGGCGTCTACACCTCAGATCCCAGATATATCAAAAATGCTGCCAAAATTTCATCCCTGACGTTCGATGATATGCTGAACCTGGCAGCAAGGGGAGCGGGCGTCCTGCATCCGCGCTCCGTCAAACATGCGAAAAAGTACGGAATCCCGATGGTTGTGCGCTCGAGTCTGACAAAAGAAAAAGGGACGTTCATCAATGTTTCCTCCAAAAGATCGGACCGGTATCCCGTTATAGGAATCGTCTTTCAACAAGACCGAACGAGCATCGCCCTTTGCGGAATGCCTGAATGCAAGGAAGCGAAATCAGCAATCACTTCATTACTTCAAACGAGGAATATCGAGTGTGATTTTTTCAAGGAGTTGCCTGGAAGTGAACTGATGTTTCTCCTTCATCAAAATGATGTGAATGATGTACTGGAACTAATTCAGGACAAGAAAGACCAATTGAAATTTGATCAAGTTACAACACAAGTAGACTTGGCGAAAGTAGCCGTCATCGGAAGCAACATCCGTACGCATCCTGTCATTCAGGGCAAAGCGGCGAAGGTATTGACTGGAGGAGGGATTGAATACAGGCTGGCCGAAGATTCTCCGGTAAGCGTGACTGCCGTCGTGAAACGATGCGACATGCACAATGCCGCCGAACTGCTGCATACTGCTTTCGGTCTGGATATCCCGGAAATGAGAAAAATCGCTGCAATCCGTTGAAAGTGAGCGGCGGTTAAAGACTACAAGGGCCTTGTAGTCTTTTTTTTGCATAAAGAAAGTCCTATGCGCCTAATTACGTTCGAGGTCCCTGCCTTTCACTGGTTTTTCTTTTTCTTCAAATACTCCAGGCTTCTTTGAACACTTCGGATAGGAGAATCCCTGCATTCATCCTGCTCGACGATCCACCAGTCGACGCTTCCTGCATCCCCGAAGGCAAGCACCGAATCAAGATCTACACCGCCACTCCCAAGCTCCGCAAAGAATCGTTCGCCATCCGTCGTCATATCCTTCAGGTGAACCAGTGGGGATCGGTCCTTGTAACGTTCAAGCCATTCAGCCGGCCTTTCTCCGGCAAACGTCAGCCAGTAAATATCGAATTCAGCTTTCACCCATTCCGGATTTGTTTCCTGAAGGATGGTTTCCAATACAGGGCGGCCGTTGATTAAGGCAGTTAATTCAAAATCATGATTATGATAACAAAGGGTGAGGCCTTCCACTGCACATTTCTCGCCTATTTCATTCAGGTCATCGATCAAGTTGAAATAGTCACTTTCCGTTCTTTCTTCCGGTTCCAGATAAGGGCATACCACATACTTGCTGCCCAATTCCTTTTGGACGTCGATCACCTTAGCGGAATCGTTTCTTAGTTCGGAAAGCGGAATGTGGCTTGAAGCTGCTTTCAGCCCCAGATCATCAAGCACACGTCTTAATTCTACCGGCTTTACATCACCGTACCCCGCAAGCTCCACTCCTTCGTAGCCAAGCTCGGCAACTTTTTTCAATGTTCCTGTAAAATCTTCAGCTGATTCGTTGCGGAGAGTGTACATTTGCAGTGCGATTGGTATTCGTTTCATTATGTAACCTGCCTTTCTTTCATGGACTTCTTACTCTAAAGACTTCTGAATGAAAGGAAGATTTCCTTTATTTATTTTATGAAAAAATCTGCCCAAACCGGTTAATGTGTAACCAGCTTAGGCAGATTTTCGTTCCTGTCATTTGACAGCAGGTGATTTGATCTTCAGACATGCCAGTTTCTTCTCGTTGTGAAAAATCGAGTAATGCGCAGCCGCAATTTTTTCTTCGACATAATCCATCGAAAACGTACCCGACGGATCTGCGAGACTCCCGATTGCCCTCGATAAATGATCGACGACATGCTTCAGATCCACTCTATTTTTCAGCTCGTTATCGGCATTCATTTCATCCATGATCTCAAAAGCAAGATTTTGAACATGATACAAACGTCTCTGCTCCATCAAAAATCCCCCTTTGTGTAGTATCCATATTGATTATATGGCCAAAGAGAAGTGGTTATGATAACGAACGAGCGGGTATATGATTTTTAACACCTCAAGGTATGAACAGAAGAAAATTAGAGAAATCTAATGATAACTGAGGAGGTGAAGAAACATGGCACAAGATGTACTATGTGAAGTAAGCAATTGCAAATACAACAAAGAAGGCAAAAAATGCTCAGCGGACCAAATCTTCGTCGTCAGTCATAAGGGGAACAAGGCTCATAACAGCGAAGAAACCGATTGTAAAACATTCGACCCGGGTATGTAACGTTTATGAATATGTAATATGGAGCTCTATTCGTCCCTGAATAAAGTTCCGGCAGGCAACCATTGGCGTGGTTGTCTTGTTTTTAGATAGTATTGATAATAATTATCATTCTTATTCGCTGTTTTTGAAGATTGGAAAGGGGGGTGCAGCAGGTAGTGTCGATTTATGTCGGAGAATCGTTGGTTCGATCATATATTGTAAATATCGATCATAAAATTGATATTTCGATCTTAAAAACAAAATAGCGATCATATAGTGGGAACTTCGATCATAAATGTCACATGCTTCATTCGTTACAAATATTCGTCCTTTATTTTAAAGGGTTTCTCAATAGTTAAGGAGAATATAAAATAAAATGGAGTGATCAAATGAATGTAAATGAACGTGAATTCCCCCGCGTTATTCTTATATTGGATGCTTTACAAGGCAGACTGACTCCCCACCACCCGAAAATCCCTCTTATATCAGATGAATTCCATAAAAGATTAGCTGGTCATAAAGGTGAAGTGTCATTAGATTATGTATTAAAGATGTTAGATAAAAATAGCTGCTTTATCCTTTATGGATTGAGGTTAAAGATTAACGATACCTATTTTCAAATGAACACACTACTTCTGTCTCACAAATTTATAATAATAATTGAAGTTAAAAACTTGGCTGGAACTATATATTTTGATCCAGTCTTTAACCAAATGATCCAAATTTAAGGCAGTGAAGAGATTTCTTATCCGGATCCCCTGCTTCAAGTCGGCAGACAGAAATCACTATTGAGAAAGTGGTTGAAGCAACATAAGTTTAAGCACAACCATTCTATTCGTTCAAAAATAATTCATAAACAAATGCTCCCTAATATTATTAATAAAATTGCTGACTCTGTTCAAGAACAATCGTACATGGACCGAGATTTGAAAAAACTTATAAGACTTCTAAAGAAAAAACATGAATCCGCAAATCAATCCATTCTGGAACGTTTAAATATTTCTTCTAGTGAAATCATTACAGGGGTAATGTGTGAAAAATGCAGCTATAGTCCTCTAAATAGAATCCATGGGACCTGGTTTTGTTCAAAGTGTAAAAATCGTGATGCGGAAGGTCATATAAAAGCATTACGAGATTATGAATTAATAATAGGTCCACGTATCACAAACAGAGAGTTAAGAAGCTTTTTGCATTTTAACTCCAGGCATGCTGCATCCAGACTCCTAAAATCCCTCAACCTCCCAACTACCGGCACCAAAAAAGGCACAACCTATGACCTCACCAACTTTCACAAAACAAGTCAACTCCAAAACAAAAGACCCGCCATCAAATGACGAGCCCTTCATTCCTTCTCTATCCAATCCTGGGACCATTTTTCTATATGTTTCACCAGCGGTTCCATTGAATATCCTTTTTCAGTGAGGGAATATTCGATTCTGACCGGGGTTTCCGGGTATACTTTCCGTTCGACGATGCCTTCTTCTTCAAGGTCTTTGAGGCGTTCTGATAAGAGTCTGCCGCTTATGCCGATGCCATCTTTGATGGTGCAGTTCCGCTGCGGGCCGGAAAGCAGTTGATAGATGATGAGGACGGTCCAGCGCTGGCTCAGGATGCCTACCGCTTTTTCGAACCGCGGGCAAATGTCGGATGTATTCACCTTTATCACTCCTTTAGTAATACCTCTATTATAACATAAGTACTAACTAAATATAAATTAATTACTTGACAAAAGTTAGTTACTAAAATAATATAGGTTACATAAAGTAACTAAATAAAAGATCTCAAAACAGAAAGGAAGCAGCAAAGATGAATTCTCAACAAATAGGGGCACTGATTTTAAGGATTGCATTAGGATTGACTTTTTTCATTCACGGTTTAAGTAAGTTTCAAGGAGGTATTGAAAATACGGCTGGATTCTTCCAGACGCTTGGCTTGCCGGGTCTTGCCGCGTATGTGGTAGCGCTGATTGAATTAATCGGTGGGATCGCGATGATCCTTGGGTTTGGAACAAGAATAGTTGCAGCCCTTTTCGCTATTATTTTGGCAGGCGCAATCGTTAAAGTGAAGCTTGCTGCCGGTTTCTTAGGAAACGGACAAGGGGCAGGCTATGAACTCGACTTTATTCTTCTGGCGGTTTCCGTTTATTTCATCCTTAATAAACCGGCCTCATTGTCATTGGACACCAAACTTTTTCAATCGAATGTAAGTCAATCATAGAAGGAGAAATTGAAATGAACTTTCACCAGCATCCTCATGCACATGTAAGCCAGGTCACGATAAAGGTTGAAAATCTGAGTCGGTCACTGAACTTTTACCAAGAAGTCATCGGCTTTAAAGTACTTCATCAGTCAGAAAATGTAGCAAGCTTGACTGCGGACGGCCGTTCAACACTGCTCACGATCGAGCAGCCGGAGAACGTCATTCGAAAACAGCCTGGAACGACAGGACTTTACCATTTTGCGATTTTATTACCGGAGAGAGCAGACTTAGGGCGAATTCTAAACCATTTTGCTCAGAAGAATATCAAGTTAGGATCATCCGATCACCTGGTGAGTGAAGCACTTTACCTGAGTGATCCGGATGGCAACGGAATCGAAGTCTACTGGGATAAACCGGCCTCGACTTGGACGTGGAATGGCGACCAGGTGGAAATGGCCGTCGACCCGATCGATGCCAGAGCCATTTTAGCGGAGGGGAAAGGAGAACCTTGGACAGGGCTCCCTCCGCACACACTGATGGGGCATATTCATCTGCATGTGGCCGAGCTAAATGAAACAGCAGAATTTTATACAAAGGGACTCGGCTTCGACGTCGTCTCGAAATTTGGAAATCAGGCTCTATTCATCTCGACGGGCGGCTACCACCATCACATTGGATTGAATACCTGGAACGGGGTAGGAGCGCCTAGACCTGCCCGGGAAAGTGTGGGACTAAGTTCGTTCACCATTCATTTTCCAAGCGGAGAGGAAAGAAACACCGCAATCAGCCGGCTGAAAACGCTTGGAAAACATGTGAACCAGGACCAAAACGGAAGGATTTCAATAGAAGATCCTTCAGGAAACAAGCTGTATTTAACCATTTAAGAAATCAAGCCGCCTCGAAGCATGATATAATTCGTTCGGATGAGAGGGAGAAACCAATAAATTGCAAGGTAAATTGCGGTACAATTTGTATAACAAATTGTATCGCATTTTTATTGACATACCAATGGTTTGGGTATTTTTTTGCTTGATTTTGCATACTAATTTGCAGGCCAATTTACACTACCGCATAAATTTACGTGCTGTAGCAAGGTGGGCTGCATTTTGTATTACAAATTAGCCGGAAGAGTCGTTATTGCATTCAACTTATGACAAGTTAATGTTTACAGACTACTCTGAATGATGGACTGCCAGTGATGTTTCATTAAAGGCAGGTTGGCGGAAGGAGTTATAATTTTAACTTTTTAAAGTAAGAGCGTTTCTTTGTAATGAGAAACGCTCAATATTTTTATCGGAATCAAGTTATAGCAATAATAACATAACGGAAAACAAAAAGTATTTATTGAGAATCAATAAATACTGTGTTAAAGTGATTTTATCATTAAATCAGCGGGGTGCTTTATATGAAAGTTAAACTAAGTTCAACTTTTTTCTTAAAGGTCATTGCATTTCTTATTGGAATTGCGGTGCTGGCGGTGTGTATATATTTGTTGCCTGAAGCAACCAGAAGAGATGCGATAGAGCGCCCGGGTGATTATTCGCTATATCCACTTTTGGCATGTGCATATGGAATATGTATAACGTTTTCTGTAGTGTTGTATCAAGTATTTAAACTTTTAACCTATATCGAAAAGAACAATGCTTTCTCTGAGTTATCTCTTAAATCTTTGAAGCTAATAAAAAAATGTGCTTTTACTGTCATTTTCTTCATTTTGATAGCAATAGTTTATTTAAGGGTGCTTGCTCAATTCACAGGTGACGACCCAGCAGGTCCGATATCACTGGGTCTAATGGGTATTTTAGCAACAAGCGTCATCGCAGCTTTTGTGAACGTTCTTCAAAAACCTTTAAAAAACGTCTTGGATGAGCAACCAAAAAACGATTAACATTTTGAAAAAATAATGAGAAGTGTTTTTATGAAGATATAAACCACATTGTTTTTATAAATATCTGTTTTTATTATGGGGCTACCAGTTCTTGTAAGTTGTATATTATGCTAACTGGGGATATACATCAAAAAGAGGCGGAGCAATCAATATGGCAGCGCCTCTTTTTTGTACAATTTCTCATTCATTTTCCACTTCAAAACAATCTGTAAAAAGCTTTGTTAATTCACCTGCAAAAACAACTGCAAATGCTTTTTCTCCCTATCAACCGAAAGGGTTACAGCATGATACGAGGCGGCTTTTTATTAAAGTTATCCTTCACTTGGATCGTACTCATCATTGACGAGACGAGTGACCATCGTTGCATCTCCATGTTTCACATCCTCTTCTGTCGCATCTTCACCAAAGGATTGTTCTTCATCATAAGTGGGAGCCACTTTACGGTCTTCTGGCTGGTAAGGGTTTTTCTTTTTCATGAAAGGACCTCCTGGTATGGATTCCTTCCTTATTGTAAATGGAAAAATGAAAAGTATACCGAATAAGCAATTTTTTTTGAAAGAGCGGGGAAGAATGGGATAATACAG
Organism: Mangrovibacillus sp. Mu-81; assembly: GCF_036867415.1. Classification (NCBI taxonomy): domain Bacteria; kingdom Bacillati; phylum Bacillota; class Bacilli; order Caryophanales; family Bacillaceae; genus Mangrovibacillus; species Mangrovibacillus sp. Mu-81. The sequence goes on along the minus strand of NZ_JBAJHU010000002.1, from coordinate 56,539 downwards.
GCTAAAAGGTGGAGTGTGGAGGTATTGGCATGAAATTGAGTGTACTTGATCAGTCGGTCATAACGAAAGGACAGGACGCGAGAATGGCCTTTGAAGAAACAGTGAAACTGGCTCAACGTACTGAAGAACTCGGCTTTACCCGCTTCTGGGTTGCGGAGCATCATAATACGAACGGTCTCGCCGGTTCTGCACCACAAGTGCTGATTTCGCATCTTGCATCGATGACACAGCACATCAAGGTAGGATCGGGAGGGGTTCTTCTTCCTCAGTACAGCCCGTATAAAATAGCGGAGGATTTCAAGGTGCTGGAAACCCTTTTTCCCGGACGCATCGATTTAGGGATCGGCCGTTCACCGGGCGGGTCTTATGAAACGCGTCTGGCGCTGACGGATGGACTCAAGAAAAGTATGAATGAATTTCCAAGACAGGTAGGAGAGCTGCAGCAATACCTCCACGAAGGATCAAGGGTAAAAGCATATCCCTCCGTTCAACAGCCGCCGATGACATGGATACTCGGAATCTCACATCGGGGTGCCCGGGTTGCGGCAGAGCATGGGACGGCCTTTACCTATGGACACTTCATCAATTCGAGTAATGGGAAAAGGGCACTGGATTATTATCATACTCATTTTCAGCCATCTGCAGGATTAAAGGCACCCGTCAGCAACGTCTGTATATTTGTTATATGTGCACCGACCCAGGAGGAAGCAGAGGAGATTGCCCGCAGCCAGGACATCTGGCTGTTGGAGGTAGAAAGAGGAATCGATACCCGCATCCCTTCAAAGGAAGAAGCGGCAAATCGAATATTCACGGCCAGGGAAAGGGAGAAAGTCGCAGAAAATCGCAAACGCACCATTGTCGGCACGCCTGAAAAAGTGAAGGAAGAGTTACAATTACTCAGTGAAATCTATGCTGCGGATGAATTCATGATCATTTCGAATGTATCGGATTTTGAAGACAAAATGAGATCCTATGAATTGCTTGCGGAATCACTGCTCGCGGGGGAAGCGGGCTGACTTTGAACGAGTGCCGAGAGCACTGCTCCGACAGCCTGGATCCAGCTCCCGGCTACGTTCAGGTCCCCGCTGTCTTCATGATTCAGTTCAAGTATGCCAGATATCGCCTGAAGGGTGTTCCCTATCACCTGCAGACCGTTACCGTAAATGGACAGCAGTTCATCGAGCGTCCGCTCTTCATCAAGGGAATCTGCGACCGCGGCAGATCCGCCCAGAGCTTGCAGAAGGTTTCCTTTGATAATGAGTTCTTGCTCCGTCACTTCATTGAAATCCATCATCATTCCGGTCAGCACAGTCAAATTTCCGATTGATTGAATTTGATTTCCGATCTTTGTCAAGCTGGCGGGATCAGCGATCGCATCGGCTTCAAGGGCATTCCCTGTCGCCTGCAGCTCGTTTCCAACAATATCGATGTTATCGAGGGTATCTTCCGGCAAAGTCTTGCTCGGCGTATTCCCGATGGCAGAGAGTACCGTTCCGATTGCCTGGATCCAGGATCCAAATGTGGATTTAAACGCATTATCCATGTAAATCGCCTACTCTTTGAGTTCTACGATAGTGTATACAAATGGGGCAGGGATGGTTAATGAACATAGGAGCAAAAAGGCAGAAGACCGGCGGGGGTCTTCTGCCTTTACTTATCTGTTCTGTTTCAGCGACTCGTGAATTTTCGGTCCGGCGGGTGGAGGCACTTGACCGGTCACTCCGATTCTTGTCGGGGGTGATCAAAGCGCATGCTCTTCCTACCGGTCCAGTTTCACAATGCCTGCATCCGGATTCGGGCGGCCAAGGATCAGATCCCTGAGTATCCTTGAACCGAGCATGCTGTAAACCGTGCCATTTCCACCATATCCAAGCAGGTAATAGATTCGTTCCATATCCGGGTGCCTCCCGATATACGGCAGGTGGTCGAGGGATTCCCCGAAGCTTGCCCCCCATACATATTCCATTTCGATGTCTAACTCGGGAAACAGTTTCTGCACTTCTTTTTCAATCCGCTTTCCCTGGTTTTCGATTTTTTCCATGTTTTGCGGTGCTTCTGCCGGATCTTCATCCAGTCCGCCTGCAATGATCCTGTTATCCACGGTCGTGCGCATATATAAATAAGGCCTGTTCGTTTCCCAGATAAGCGAACGCTCATGCCACTCTGACAAATCTTCAACCGGCTTTGTGGCAATCGCATAAGAACGATTGATTTCAGTCCCAATGTGTTCACCGAGCCGCGGCGTTTCATAACCAGTCGCGTAGACGACGTGTGATGCTGACAGTTTCCCTTTAGTCGTTTCGATCAAGACCCTGCCGCGGTCTTCTTTTACCTCAAGCGCTTCTGTACCCTCGAAAGTTGTGGTGTCATGATCCTTCAAATAGTCAAATATCCCATTTACGAACCTGAACGGATTCACCTCCGCATCGCCGCGGGTAATCAACGCCCCGGTCTTCGAGAAAGGAAGATGCTCCTTCATATCCTTGCGGGACCAGTATTCGACCGGAAACTCATGCAGTTTCAATGTTTTGTATTCTTTTTTCAGTTTGGGAAGATGCAGCGGCGTGCTCGCATAATAAATGCTCTTTCTGCGTGTGAACTCGGGTGACACCGGCACACTCATCGCAACTTCCTCAAGATGATCGATCGCTTCCTGACAAAGTTTATAAAAACGGACCGCTTTCTCCTCGCCGATCTGGTCGATCAATTCATGAAGCATGATATCATTTGAAAATTGAAGCAGCCCCGTGTTCGCGGAAGAACTCCCGGAAGCTAGCTGTCTTTTTTCAATGATCGACACTTTCAAGCCTTCCCGGGACAAGACATAGGCACAAAGCGCACCAGACATCCCGCCTCCGATGATCGCAACATCGTAATGGGTATCAAACTCTTTTTCTGTATCGTTATAGGTTGTTGGCCAAAATAATTCCCCGTTGTGTAATTCCATCTCTTCGTGATCCTCCAATGAGTACAAGTTACCATACTATGTTTACTATCCCATTCCCTTTTGGAAGGGGGATTGAAACGTGTGGGTGTATTTTTGAGGAAATTGATCTTGTATGGGGGTGGGTGTTTGGTATAATTTGGTTTATGGAGAGTAGTTTTTTCTGACTAAATGATGAAAGAGGCGATAATAATTTACAATTTTTGTTAAATGGCAGAATTAATGTCTATTTCGGCAGGATTGTTGGAAGAATCGGCAGGATTAAGCCTGAAATTGAAAGGATTAATGCTCAAATTGGCAGGAATAAGTGTGAAATTGGCAGGAATAAGTGTGAAAATGGCAGGATTATTGTTTTCCTTGACTCATCCAAGTCCAATCCAGAAGTTAAACAGACATGTTTCATGGGAAATGCTGTAAAGTCAACAGTTTCATCATATCAATTATCGAAATATATAGCCCATCCGTCTAAAAAAGTACAAACTCACCTATTAGTACCCAACCTGACAAATAATAATTGCAAATTACTCCACATGAACCCCCTATTAAAAATTCAAAAAGTTAGGAGTGACCATATTGACCCTTAAGCAACATGAGCCTCCGAAACTATTGTTGCAGCTCGACGCTTTATTGAAAAGAATTCTTCATCATCATCATAGAATCCAAGAAATTGAATCAACTTATAATAGAATATTGGCAGGTTTTAAAGGGGAACTATCACTTGACTATTATTTAAGTTCTCTTCCAGAAAAGGAGTTTATCATTCTCCACGATATCCGGCTCAAGATTGGTTCTTATTTTTTCCAGATCGATACCCTCATTCTTCACTCTTCTTTCATTTTAGTAATCGAAGTAAAGAATATTTCAGGTGAAATTTACCTTGATTCATCTTTTAGCCAGATGATCAGGACAATTGATGGACATACTGAGATATTTCCTGATCCAATCCTTCAGGCGAATAAACAAATGACTGAATTAAAGAGGTGGTTGACTGAAAATAAGTTTTCAGAAGTCCCTATTGAACACATTGTGGTTTTTACCAATCCCAAGGCACTGATTAAGGCCCCCGCAACTGCCCCTGATATAAATAAAAGACTGATCCGCAATACCAAACTGGCGGTTAAGATACTTGAATACAGCAATGTACACACCAAAAAGGTTTTAACAGATAAAAATCTTACTAAGCTATCGAGAAAACTGATCAAACACCACGTACCGCCTAATCAAGATGTATTGGAACTATTTGGATTGTCTGAACACGATATTCAAACCGGTATCTATTGTAAAAGCTGCAACTCATTTTCAATGGAAAGGGTTTCCGGCAGATGGCGCTGTAGATTTTGCAGGCAAACCAATAAAAATGCACATATCGAGGCGTTGGCAGAGTATTCGCTTCTCTTTAAGCCTTCCATCACAAATAGTGAAATGCGCAAATTTCTCAATCTTACATCTGCAAATATTGCTGTTAAACTCCTTAGTCAAATGAATCTCCCTGCTACAGGTAAGACAAAAAGTAAACAATATTTACTCCCGCCAGACCTTGTTGTATATAAAGCTACACATTTATTATATAAATAAGGGATTTTTCCCCAGCTCATTTCCCAACCAAAAATCACCCCACTTCGCAACCATCCCTACCTAACGACCTCACGCTGCTTCCTATAAGCCAACACCGTTGTTTTTAATGAAGAATAATTTCCGATGGCTGCATATCCGTAGAAGAAGCCCATGAAGGTCCCGACAACAAAATGTCCTTTGTGACTGATGAAAATGGAGATCAGCAGTCCGAGTAGGACAGCGATGTTAGGGACCAGGAAGGATGGGGGCTTTATGGTCAGCTTGATGAGCTGGGTGAGCAGGATGATAACAGGGATGGCAATGACGGCATCCCAGATGTTGGTATGGATCGTTGGTAAATTCATGGTAAGCCTCCGATGATCATGATAGTCATAATGTTTCCAAAAAAGAAACGTATAAACCAAAAAGGATGACCCAACAGGATCATCCGTCACTAACTTTATAGAAGTATAAATGTGATTTGCGAATTGGCCAGCTCCGGCGGCTGGAGGCTCGAGACATAAGCCATGCCATCCAAAAAGGCAAAGAACGCCTTTGTGGCTGTCCTGTCTTATGCTTGTCGCCTCTGAGCGAGCCGCCTCCGCTTTTCTATTTGTCCAGCTCCGGCGGCTAGAGGCTCGAGACATAAGCCATGCCATCCAAAAAGGCAAAGAACGCCTTTTTGGCTGCCCTGTCTTATGCTTGTCGCCTCTGGGCGAGCCGCCTCCGCTTTTCTATTTGTCCAGCTTCGGCGGCTAAAGGCTCGAGACATAAGCCATGCCATCCAAAAAGGCAAAGAACGCCTTTGTGGCTGTCCTGTCTTATGCTTGTCGCCTCTGGGGGAGCCGCCTCCGCTTTTCTATTTGTCCAGCTCCGGCGGCTAAAGGCTCGAGACATAAGCCATGCCATCCAAAAAGGCAAAAAACGCCTTTGTGGCTGCCCTGTCTTATGCTTGTCGCCTCTGAGCGAGCCGCCTCCGCTTTTCTATTTGTCCAGCTCCGGCGGCTGGAGGCTCGAGACATAAGCCATGCCATCCAAAAAGGCAAAGAACGCCTTTGTGGCTGCCCTGTCTTATGCTTGTCGCCTCTGGGCGAGCCGCCTCCGCTTTTCTATTTGTCCAGCTCCGGCGGCTAGAGGCTCAAGACATAAGCCATGCCATCCAAAAAGGCAAAGAACGCCTTTGTGGCTGCCCTGTCTTATGCTTGTCGCCTCTGAGCGAGCCGCCTCCGCTTTTCTATTTATCTGAACAATACATTCCAGCGCTCAGCCTTTTCAAGGGCGGCAAGATCATTGATCACTTCACCGGGACGGACGCCGGCACCGATCAGGTAGTCTGAGAATTCCATGTTCACAAATTCAAAAATGTAGTTGAACTGCTGTACGAGAGGAAGCCCTTTGATACGGGCACTAGTGCCTCCGGTGATGACCACATAGGCTTTCTTCCTGGTCAGTTCTTCTTTCAGGTTGAATCGTTCGTCACGCAAGTATTGACTCCAGCGGTCAAAGAAGTTCTTCATCGGTCCGCTCATGCCGTACCAGTATAGTGGAGTGGCGAACAGCAGGATGTCGTGATCCTGGATCAGCTGAACAAGTTCTTCGTAATCATCCTCGACCGGTGAGAAGCCTTCTTCAGAATGTCTCATATCCACTATCGGCCTGATATCCATATCGGCAAGCGACACAATGGTATGGTCGGTACCTTCGATGATTTTCTTGGCAAGGTATTCAGAATTCCCGTCTTTTCTCGTACTTCCCAGCAAGGCTAATACTTTCATCTTTAACTCTCCTTCTTATATAGATCAGATCTGTTATCTTAGTATATTCACCCATAGGCAAACAGGGAATGGACCCGGGTGCGAGAGAGGTTGTCCTTCGACCATTTGACAAGGGCGCAATGTCTCTTAAAAAAATTATCGGATCTTAAATCCTTCTTCTCTTAAATACAAGGCAGCTTCATCATAGCCGCCGAAGCTGTCCTCCAGATTTTCACCGGCATAAATACTCCAGCGGTCATCCTCTTCCACGAGGCGCAGGGTGTGTCCTTCTGAATCTTTCCATGTCTGCTCCAGGGCAGGCTGGATTTCTTCCTCTTGTGACAAGTATGCAACAGAGGCAGTAACAACGTCACGCAGCTCGATTTCATTAAAGTCACGGATATTGACCAGTCCTTTTGCATTTGAATCATATTGAGGAAGATCTCCTGTATAGACAAATCCGTTCCCGTTGGGATGCAGATGGTAGACTACAATGGTTTTATCATAAAGACTGTCTTCAAAGTGAAAATTCACCCGGTTCAACGACACATCTTTTTTAGTAAGTTCCTCAAATGCTTCAATGATGACAAGTTTCTCCTGAAATGTCAGCATGTTATCCCTCATTTCCTATTTTGGACGATTTTTTCATTATAGCACAGTCCCCTATTTTTCAAGATAGGTTAAGGGTATAATGAGGGGAAAGAGGTGACCAAATTGAACGATTTCACATCCTTAGGAATTCAGCCTAAGTATACAGACGCATTAAAAGAACAATCGATTACAGAACCTACACCGATCCAGGTTGAGACGATACCTGTTTTATTAAATGGCGAAGACGTGATTGGACAAGCTCAGACAGGCACGGGAAAAACGATGGCATTCCTGCTTCCGATGCTTGATAAAATCGATAAAGAGAAAGAAAGCATTCAATCCCTCATCGTCACTCCGACAAGAGAACTGGCGATTCAGGTGACTGCAGAGCTAAATCAGCTGCTGACCGCTTCAAAAGAAGACATCAATGTGCTGGCCGTTTATGGAGGGCAGGATGTTGAAAAGCAGATCAACCGCTTGAAGAACCGGGCGATCCACATTGTCATCGGGACGCCTGGGCGGATCCTTGACCACGTACGACGCGGTACGATTGATTTTTCAGAGGTGTCATTCCTTGTATTGGATGAAGCCGATCAAATGCTTCATATTGGTTTCTTCGATGAAGTGGAGGCGATTATCCGTGAGACTCCATATACGAGACAGACGGCATTGTTCTCAGCGACAATGTCAAAAGAAATCCGGAAAATCGGCAAACGTTACATGAAAAATCCTCATAATGTACAAATACGCGAAAAAGAAAAGATCGTCGAGGAAATCCACCAGGAAGTCGTCGAAACGACCGACCGTTCGAAGCTTGATGCCCTCAGCCAAACGATCCATGATGTCCAGCCGTTTCTCGGCATCATTTTCTGCCGGACAAAAAGACGGGTAAGTAAGCTTCACATGGACTTGAAAGCAAGGGGCTTCCTTGTAGATGAGCTTCACGGAGACCTGTCGCAGGCAAAACGGGAAGCCGTCATGAAGAAATTCCGCGATGCCAAGCTGCAACTATTGATTGCAACGGATGTAGCTGCGCGCGGTCTTGATGTTGAAGGCGTCACACATGTCTTTAACTACGACATCCCGCAGGACGTAGAAAGCTATATCCACCGTATCGGCCGTACAGGACGTGCCGGAAAAGACGGACTCGCCATCACATTTGTCGCCCTGAAAGACAAACAGGCTCTTGAGATGATCGAAAAAGGGATCGAGCGTTCGCTTCCGAGACGCGAGGTTGACGTGCCATCTCCATCCGGCAGCCATTCCTCTTCCGGAAGCAAAGACAAAAGTGAAAGCGTCAAAGAAAGAAGAGAAAAGAACATCCAGGCAAGCCGGGAACGCAGTGGAAAAGGCGGATGGGGAAGACGTTCATCCGGCGGTCCGGAGCGAAAAAGCTCATCACGCAGGGATTCATCTAACGTGCAGGGAGGCAGGACCCCTTCTAGCGGAAAACCATTTGCAGAGTCTGCGAGCAAACTCGGAACCGGGCGGGGTTCTGCCCCTTCAGGCAGAAATTCAGATGGTGGGGCTTCGACCACTTCGGGCAGAACTTCAGGCCGCAGAAGTGAAACTTCATCAGGCAGGAGAAGCGGGAACGGAGCAGGCGGACGGAGAGGCCGTTCATAAAAAAAGAAAGCATGGGGCGTTGTGGAAACGCGACCATGCTTTTTTGTTTACAGAGACGGATTCGAGAAGTGCAATATTGTTTCGGTTTAAATATTGGTGTTTTATGTTAATCGGCTAGATTAATAGACTTTTCGGCAAGAATAATTTCAATAGTAGAAAGAATAATCTTAATCCGGAAAGAAAAACGAGCGTATCGGCCAGCCAGATTAAGAAGAAAAATGGCAAGATTGATGAGCGTTTGCGGGAAAAGTATAATTCAGGGGCAGCTTATACTTTCCTGTGAATGACAGAAATCAATTAAATAGAAGGATTCGTAGAATATTGGCTGACTTTGAAATAGAAAGATAAAAAATTCCGTCAAAATGCTTAGACTGATGCTCCTTTCGTGACCAAACGCTAAGTCCTGTCTCATACTCATCAATAAACGTTTACAAAAAACTGAATCCACAATCCCAGAATCCGAATCATCACACCATCCCCATAAGACTGTCTCTATTTATCAGAAAATTAAAACAACTAACTTGATATCTATTCGCCGTTCCCTTATAAATAGAAGTAACGCTTCGCTAATTTAGAGAGGGGATGGAATGTAGGGATGCATGTACCTTTAGTGTTAACGGATTTTCTCGATCGGGCAGTCGAGCAATATGGGGACAAGTCTGCGATCATCGATGATGAAAAGAGACTGACGTATAAACAGTTATTTGCGAGGGTCAATCAATTATCCCGGGGACTGCGTGAAATCGGGATTGAAAAAGGTGATAAAGTCGCTTATCTCGCACCGAATACGGCGGAGATGCTTGAAGGATTTTACGGAGTGTTCGGAGTCGGTGGGGTGATGACGCCTCTGAATACACGTTTGAAACCTGCGGACTATGAATTTATTTTGACTCATAGTGAAAGCAAAGCACTCTTTGTGGATGAGGAGCTGTATCCTCTCGTTCAAGGTATACTGCCAAAGGTTCCGGGTTTGGAACATGTCATCATCCACGGGGAATCCCGGGATGGGTATCCGGGATATGACGAGTGGAGGGGCAGTTTCAGCCGGGAGGATTTTGAGAGGGTGGCTCTTGAGGAAACGGATATCGCTTCGTTACTTTACACGAGTGGGACGACCGGAGATCCGAAGGGGGTTCTGTTAACGCACCGTTCCAATTATCTCCATGCTCTTACATCGATGCACCATTTGAGAGTGTCCGATCAGGATACAATTCTCCATGTGCTTCCGATGTTCCATGTGAACGGGTGGGGTTCTCCGTTTTACTACACTGCTAACGGGGCCACACAAGTGATGCTCCGAAAGGTCGACCCCAAAGTCATTTTGGAAAAAGTAAAGCAGTACGGGGTATCGGTCATGCATATGGCCCCGACCGTCCTGAATATGATCCTTGAACAATATGAATCTGATAAACCGGAGATCGATCAGCAGTTGAGGGTCGTTATCGCAGGCTCGGCACCTCCCCCTGCTTTTGTGAGGAAAGTGGAAGAGGACTTGAAGTGGGAGTTTATCCAGGTTTATGGGATGACCGAGATCTCGCCGCTCATCACAACTTCAGCGATCCGCTCAACTGAACTTGAAAAGCTAAAAGAAGAGAAGTACCGATTAAAGGCGAAGGCGGGGTACAGCATGATCGGTGCGAAGGTGAAAGTGGTTGATGAGTCAGGAGAGGAAGTCCCCCATGACAGCAAGTCGATAGGTGAAATCGTGACAAGGACAAATACGGTGATGGAGGGATATTTTAAAAATCCTGAAGCCACGAATGCAGCGATACGGGATGGCTGGCTGCATACAGGGGATATGGCTGTCGTTGACCGGGACGGTTATATCGAAATCGTCGATCGGATGAAAGATGTTATCATCAGCGGGGGGGAGAACATTTCATCCATCGAGGTTGAAGGGGTGCTTTACGATCACCCCGGAATCCTGGAAGCGGCAGTGGTTGCCGTTCCTCATGAGAGATGGGGGGAAGTGCCGCATGCAGTGGTAGTTCTTCGCGATGGGTATAGTCTGACAGAAGAAGAACTCATCAGCTTCTGCAGTGGAAAATTAGCCGGTTTTAAAGCGCCAAAAGGAATCACATTTACAAAAGAACTGCCCAAAACTGCTTCGGGCAAAATCCAAAAGGTCATCATCAGGAAAGAATTCTGGAAAGACCATGATCGAATGGTCCATTAAATAGGGTAATGATTAAGGAAAAGACGTGCGGATAAGCATGTCTTTTTTTGTCCAATCCCTAAAATATCAACACTGACCAAAAGCCCCAATCTTGTTAAAGTGTAAAAAATATTTTTTAAAAATGACAAAGATTTTACAATATAAAAATTTGCCATTCAATATGTTTATATCTCTAAAAAGATGGTAAACAAGCAAATGTAACAACAAAAAAACAAAGGAGGATTCTTACATTATGGCGTTCATGTTAAAAAGAATAGACGAGCTATAGTGAAGCTGAAAAGCAGGCAAATAAGAATTCTGCTTCGATTGAAAGAAAGTCATTGGAAACGTCATTTCTGTAAAAGGGTCATTGGTAAATACTGATTACACTTAAAAGGAGAGGAAACAACATGGCAAACAATAATAATCAAAACAACAACAATAACAACAATGGAAACATGAGCCGCGAGGAAAGAGGGCGCAAGGGCGGCGAAGCTACATCCAAAAACCATGATAAAGAATTCTATCAGGAAATCGGTGAAAAAGGCGGAGAAGCGACCGCCAGCAATCACGACAAAGAATTCTATCAGGAGATCGGCGAAAAAGGCGGAAGAAACTCCAGTAATTCCGGTAATTCCAGTAATTCCAGTAACTCAAGCCGTTCAAGAAGCAACAGCTCGAACTCAGGTTCCAATAACAGCTCAAACAACAGCTAAACGATAGTAAAGAAATATGCACCATTGGAAAACGTCATTTCCAGAAAGCGTCATTGGTAAATACAATTACACTTAAAGGAGAGGAAACAAAATGGCAAACAATAATAACAACAGCAAAAACAATAACAACAATAAAATGAGTTATGAAGAAGCGGGGCGTAAAGGCGGAAAGACTACATCCCAAAACCATGATAAAGAATTCTATCAGGAAATCGGTGAAAAAGGCGGAGAAGCGACCGCCAGCAATCACGACAAAGAATTCTATCAGGAAATCGGCGAAAAGGGCGGAAAAAATTCCAGTAATTCAGGTAATTCCAGTAACTCAAGCCGTTCAAGAAGCAACAATTCGAATAACAACTCAAGTAACAACGGATAATTTAAAGGTAAAAATGAGAAGGGGCTCTTAGCATAGAGTCCCTTTTTTAAGTGTACGAGGAAAAGGGTTATAGTTTCCGAGCGGTGAAAGAATTTATATAGAGTTGAGTTCAAGGTATCTGGTGACTGCACGATACGAAAAATCTGCCCGGCCAGGTTTTAGCCCAAACCAAACAGGGAATAATCTTTTCGTAAAGAATTTATCGGGAGGTTAAACCCTATGAGCCTGACTAGGAAAGCAGTGGAGGACAAGAACGTAAATTGTTCTGACGAATATGGAGAATTGAAGAAGGTAGTGGTGGTTTCACCTCAGAATATGAAAATTACCGAAGTGATCAATGAGACCCAAAAACATTATTTGAAAGACAATATAAACATAGAGAAAGCCCTTGGCCAGCACGAGGAGTTTGTAAGGATCCTTGAGGGCAATGGAGCTGAAGTGGTTCATCTTGAACCTCGCGAAGAGTTGAATGAGCAGGTATTCACCAGGGATATCGGATTTTGCATCGGAAATGAATTCATTGTTTCTTCCATGCATACCAGCTTGAGGGAAGGAGAAGTGAAGGTGCTTCTTCATTGGCTCGAGGACAACAATATTCCCCATGCCCATCTTGCAGCCCACTCCATTGAAGGCGGGGATGTGCTTGTAGATGGGAAAGATGTATGGGTTGGGCTGAGCGGACGGACAAATCGCCTGGCGGTTCAGTCCCTGAAAAAGCTTCTTCCTGATTACACCGTCCACACCCTTCCGTTAAGAAGTGATATCCTTCACCTGGATTGTGTCTTCACAATCATTTCAGAAGAGGCAGCCATCGTGTATCCGCCGGCTTTTGCTAAAAAGGATCTGGAAAAGATCAAGAAGCACTATAATATTATTGAAGTGAATGATAGGGAACAATTCCAGATGGGGCCAAATGTGCTGGCGATCGGTGATAAGAAAATCATCAGCCTCCCCCAAAATAAACAATTGAATGAGAGAATGGTGGAAAAAGGCTATACTGTCATCGAAACCGACTTCTCTGAAATCATTAAATCAGGCGGCTCCTTCAGATGCTGTACGCTGCCAATCATAAGGGGATAATTGTAAAGGCCCGTCCCGCAGTGTTTTAAAAGCAGTGCAGGAGCGGGTCGTTATTGTCTGGTAAGGATTAAACCACTTTTACAAACCTTTTACACGAATGTAGTTTTCTTGAAAGAGCTTCTTTATATTCTTCTAGTATTCTAGTAATTGTATTCATACACTAGGAGGTAGGGAAATGAAGAAGTCTATGAAAAAAATTCTTCCACTTGCAGTTGTTTCATCTTTGGCTATTGGCAGTGTGATCGGAATGAATCTGGATAATACGGAGGCAGAAGCCAAAGAATCTAAAAATGGCAAAGCAAAAAATGTTATTTTTATGATTGGTGACGGTATGGGGGTTCCGTTTACAACAGCTCTCCGTTATATGAATGACGATCCGGAAACAATGGAGTTTGAAAAGACGGCATTCGATCCTTATCTTGTCGGATTGCAAACGACTTATCCGGAAGATGAACACGAAAACGTAACGGATTCAGCTGCTGCAGCGACAGCGATGAGCGGCGGAGTCAAAACATACAATAATGCAATCGCAGTTGAAAATGATAAATCCCGCGTGAAGACAGTGTTGGAGCAGGCTAAAGAAAATGGTATGTCGACCGGGATCGTGTCAACGTCTCAAATCACACACGCGACACCTGCTTCCTACGGAGCACATGATGAGCATCGTGATAATGAAAATGAGATCGCAAATGATTATTTTGACGAAATGATCAAAGGTGAACATAAGATGGATGTCATGCTTGGCGGCGGAACGGACTTCTTTGAACGTGAAGACCGCAACCTTGCTGAAGAATTCAAGAATGACGGATACAGTTATGTGAAGTCTGCTGAAGAAATGAAGAATGATGACAATGAACAGATTCTTGGTCTTTTTGCCGAAGAGGGAATGGACAAGATGATCGACCGTGATCAGAAGCAGCCGAGCCTGGCTGATATGACGAATTCAGCGCTCGATCGTCTGAAAGGCGATCAAGACGGATTCTTCTTAATGGTGGAAGGAAGCCAAATTGATTGGGCCGGTCATGACAATGATGTGGTCGCTGCCATGAGTGAAATGAGAGATTTCGAACAAGCATTTGAAGAAGTTCGGGACTTTGCAAAAGAAAATGGAGAAACATTAGTAGTTGTTACAGCTGACCACTCTACTGGCGGCTTTTCGATCGGTTCGGACGGTGAGTATAACTGGAATCCGGATGTAATCGATGCAGCGGAGCGCACGCCCGACTTTATGGCGGAAGAAATCGCGAATGGAGCCTCTGTGGAAGAGACCCTGTCTCAATATGTAGATTTAGAATTGACAAGTGAAGAATTGGCTTCTGTACAAAAAGCTGTAGCAACAAAGGATAAAGTCGAAATTGATAATGCGATCGAGAAGATCTTCGACAAACGTTCAGGAACAGGATGGACGACGGATGGGCACACGGGAGATGATGTCCCTGTTTATGCATTCGGTCCTCAGAAAGAGAAATTTGCAGGCATGATCGACAATACAGACCAGGCACAGTTGATCTTTGAAATATTAAAGAACAAAGGAAAAATCAAGGAAGATAAATAATGAAAAAGCCATGCAGCTGCATGGCTTTTTCATTGATTTCACGTTTCTTGCAGGTCAGAGATGCTGACTTGTGACCTTTCTTCTAACGGGCCGCGAAGATGAACGACTGCCGTTTGGCCATCTTCCATCACTTCATCGATCCAGACAGACGCATTATTGTATTTCACTTCGATGTCTGCTGATGAAGACAGGATTTGCTTTGCGCGCTTAAGTTCCATATGCATGGTCCTCCTGTATCTTTGTCATTATTAAAAGAAGTATGTCATCTGGTTTTATTTCGTTGATCCTTATTGTGTTTATTTCCTTTGCTATTGTCGCCGCTCGTAATCTCAGAGGCAAATTCAGTCGTTCCGCGTTTCGGGGAATTTTGATTGCTGCTGCCTTTGTTGACCTTCTTCGTCATGGGTCATTCCTCCTTTTATCTTTTCACTTTAGTGTTTGAAAACCACAGGGAAGTTATTCATTGATCAATTCAGTTTTCAGTTTCGATGAGGTAAAGAACAAATAAACCAGATTGCACTGAAGGGAAACAACCTACTGTTCCCCCATTATTTTTTTCAGCAAAATACAGTAAGCAATATCTCCTAAAATGCTTGTCAGTAAAGGAATTTGAGAAAAAAAGGAGAAAAGTAGAGGGATAAAGGAGGTTACCATATTGAATGACCATCCACATTCTGTTGCTTCAATCCGGGCGAGTAAAGGGAGTTGGTTTCCTGGAAAAGAACCGGAACAAGTGAAACCTGACAGCCATCCGATCCTCTTTATCCACGGGATCAACACAACCTCTGAAACATGGTGGATTGAGAATAATGAACTAAGCGAAATGGCATATTCCGCGGGGTATGAGACTGCATTCATTGATTTATCGGGGATCGATGACATGTGGACAAATGGGTTGCTTTTGGCTGAAAAGCTGCGGGAAGTGTATAACTATTTCAAGAAAAAAGTAGTGATTGTCGCCCATAGCAAAGGAGGGATCGATGCGCAGACGGCCGTTGTTTATCATGGCGCTGCTGAATGTGTAAAACGTGTGATCACTCTTTCCACACCCCATCATGGATCTGAGCTTGCTGACCTTGCATACAGCAAATGGGCAGAATGGCTCACGGAAACCCTCGGCAGTAAAAGCGATGCGGTGTTCTCTCTGCAGAAGGCTTATATGGAAGCATACAGGCAGAGAACAGATGAGCATATGGAAAGCGGAGAAATTCCTTTCTATACCTTCGGCGGGACTGGATGGGGAGGGATGAATTCAGAACTCTTCTGGGGAGGCCTCTATTTAAGGCGTTTCGGTGCAAATGATGGAGCGGTGACGGTGAAGAGTTCGCAGCTTCCCTACGGCCGGGAAGTGAGAGTCGATGATTGGACCCACAAAACGATCAAGCAGGGTGAAGAAATATTTCCTTATGTAGAACGTCTGCTGAGTGAGGAAGTGGATGTCATTCCTGCAGCTGTTGACCAATCGTCTTCCGAAGAAGAAGTTCAAACGTCGGTTCTGCATAGGGGAGGGTCGATTGAAGGCACTGGCACTGAACAGTTTTCGGTTGAAGAGGACGTCGCTGACATTACGGTTGACTGGATCAGCTGTTCCAGGTATACGGAACTGGTACTTACCGGCCCCGGGGGCGAAATTTATACAGACTTTGTAACAACGGGGGATGCCACAGGTTTCTTTCCGGATGCATTTCATCATTCCGTGCTCATCAGTGATCCGCCCAGCGGTAGGTGGGTGCTTGAAAGCCGGAATGATCAAAGAGAAACGTATTTGTTGAACGTGATGTTTACAAATGGGGTATTGCCACAAATTGATGAGATCTTCGCAGGGGATGCATCTATCGGGAATAAAGGAGTGGAGGTGCATAACGCCTCTGTGATCAAAAAGCATGTTCATCTCACTCACATTCCGGTTGAAAATAAGGGGAATATGAAGTCCATCGAAAATCCACCCGGACTTGAGCCTGGCACCTTAACACAATATGAAGAAGGCACCTTCAACATCACTATCGACATCAATGGAACTACCGGACGCGGAAATGAATTCGAGCGGACAGTCGTTAAAACCATCTTTGTAGACCGTGCCGGCACCCTCTATGAATAATGGAAATGCCCGTCCTGAGTGCTTTAAAGTACAGAAGGACGGGCGTTTGATTAGAGCGTATTCAAGAAATCTGTAACCTGTTCCGGTGTTTTGGCGTGTGCGCTGTGCAGGTGCGCGATTTTTTCGCCGTTCTTCCAGATGAGCAGGCTCGGGATTCCCATGACATCATATTTTTCTGCGATTTCAGGGAATTCATCCTTGTTGATGTCGTACCATTTATATTGGCTGTATTGATCCATGATTTCATCAATGAACATGTCCATGCGCCGGCAGTCCGGGCACCAGTCTGCATGGAATTTAACAACTACGGGCTGATCGGAAGAAATGATTTCTTCGAATGTTTCTTTATTCTTGATCGATTGCATGTATAACCCTCCTTTCTCTTTTATTTTAACCACAGCTGATCTTTACGTAAACTGCAAGGTCTCAAAGAAACCATCGGCAAAGAATTTCCCGGCGTCAAGAGAACATGATAGTATAGGGATACACTCTAAGGAAAACAGGTGATAACATGAAACCGATCAATGTAGGATTGGCGGGCTACGGATTCTCCGGTCAAAGCTTTCATCGTCCGCTCCTTCAACATTCCCGTAACTTTGAGATCCATACGGTCATGTCTTCCAATAAAGAGAAGGTCCAGGCAGATCTTGGCGGTGTCAACGTAGTGTCATCACTTCAGGAACTGCTTCAGGAAGACGTTGAACTTGTCGTAATCACGACACCTAATCATCTTCACTATGACATGATTAAGCAGTCACTCACAGCAGGGAAACATGTAGTGGTGGAAAAACCATTCGTAACGGAAAGAACACAGGGTGAAGAGCTGATCAGGCTGGCTGAAGAGAAGGGCCTCCTGTTGTCAGTCTTCCACAACCGCCGCTGGGATGCTGATTTCCTGACGATCCGGAAACTCATCGAGAATAAGAAGTTAGGTGACATCACTACATATGAAGCACACTTTGATCGTTACCGTCCGGCGGTAAAAAATCGCTGGAAAGAAAATAAGATCGAAGGCGGAGGCGTGCTCTATGACCTCGGTTCCCATCTGATCGACCAGGCACTTTGTTTGTTCGGAAAACCTCAATGGGTGTTCGCAGATGTCTTCTCACAGCGTGACCCTGAAAAAGCAGAAGATTATTTCCAAATCACTCTCGGTTACGGGACGGCCCGAATCGGTCTTTATTCCCGCTCGATTGTACTCGACCCCGGTCCGCGCTATCAGCTGCATGGCCATAAAGGAAGCTTCATGAAATACGGGATGGACCGTCAGGAGACAGATCTTAAAGAAGGGATCGATCCTTATTCCGCTTCCTGGGGAATGGAGGATGAAGAATCCTGGGGCACATTATCCCTTTTAGAAGAGGAAGAAGTGAATAAGGTGAAACTTCCATCTGAAAAAGGAGATTACACTCAGTACTATCAAGGAATCTTTGAGGCAGTCAGAAATAATCAGCCTATTCCGGTAAGAGCTGAAGAGGCACTCGATGTCATTGAAATCATCGAAGCATGCAAGAAAAGCTCTGCAGAGAATAAATCCATATATTTATAATCACCACATGATACGATGTCAACAATCAATGAAAGAAGAGGTGCTGTATTCGGCACCTCTCCTTTCATTAAGGCACACTGCACGTTTTGCAGGACAATTCAACCGCCTTATTCCACAGTCCCGGATTCGAGGATCTCTACATCCGGTTTGATTTCGAATTGTGCATTCGGGTATAAAGTTTTTTCCCATTCTTTTATATCAAAACCCCGTACACCGTGTTTCTGAAGTTGACCGATGCCGACCGGGTCAATCCCCTTCTCTTGAAACCTTCCAAGCAGCTTCAACGAATGATCTGTAATGTCTTTTGACATCTTATCTTCTATTTCCTTGATTTTTTTCTGAGATAACCTTTTTCCCGTATATTCTTTGATGATCCCTCGAATGACGATTTTAAAGGATACTTTTACAGGGTCTGTTTCATTCTCGACCTTGATTTTATGTTTTGACATAATGCTTGTTACCGCAGCCTCGACATGTTCTTCGGCATCGCCGTCCTTTTTGCCCAGCTTTACGACATGACTTCCCTCAGAGAGTTTATCTACAAGGAGCTTGAAGAAGAACAGATCATCCGCAGGTACGGTATCAACCATCTTGTCTTTATCAAATAAGGCAACACCCGAGACTTCCAGTGTATCGTCGGAAACTTTTTTTATGATCGGCAGATACGGAGTTTTGCCATCTTGAAAATAATCAAAGAGAAACATATGCAAGTTGGTTTCAGGGAGCTCTCTTCTCTTGATATTGTGATTGATCAGATTTGAAATGAACGTCCCGTTCCCTCGGATCCCGTAATTTCCTTTCAGAATGTCTTCCGCACTTCCTTCGGCAATGGCCAAAGTAACGCGTGCCCCGATACTGGCATCCCTTTGAAGGGAATCGGCGACATCAAGGACGCCTTTCTTTGCCATATCATCCCCGAGAAGCACGACATCCAGACTTCCCCGCACTAATGGCTGCTGAGATTTACGTGACAATGTTTCCAGTACTTCTCTCGTAGAAGGTGCTTCTGCCGATAACGTCCTGTTTTCAATCGCGCCATCTTTAATATAAACAGGAAATAACGCCGTCCCGCGAATGGTATTTTCCTCGACGAGGTCATACCCTTTGGCCGTTTCAATATTCAAGTCATCAAGGATTTCCCTTTCCACGCAACCGGTTAAAAGCAAAAGAATGAGGATAAGGTTAGATATTCGTTTTCTCATACTTTCTTTCTCACCTTCTTCATAATGATCACTACTAACAGGAGAATAGGGATATATACATAATTAAGATAGAAACCGATTTCTCCCGACAGGGTGTTAAGCATATCCACCTGTTTGCGATTTGTTAAAAATGACAGGGTGCCGATAACGATTACCGATAGAATCCATATGGAATGACGCTGATTGATCGGGGTGATTCTCTTCATGATTCTGCTTGCGCACCATAAGGCAATACATACATTAGGGAGAATCACAAGGCACCAGTTTGCTATCCCGATATATTCAAACCGTTCGACAAAAGGCATTTCGACAATCTTCCACATGGATAAAGTGGCCCAGACCGTCTTTGCCAGCTGTTTCTCACTAAAGAAGGCAAAGGAAATGATGGCGATGATCACATATACCGTTGTAGTGGTGAACAGGCCCCATTGGGCGTGTTTTTGTGACTTCTTCGCATTTTTGATGAATGGATAGAGTAATAAGATCGATTCGTATCCGAGAAAGGTAAGGGACATATTTTTAGTGGCAATCAGCATATCTTTCAGCGAATGATCAAAAACGGGCAGGATATTCCGGAAATCGCTGAACGGGAACGTGAACGCAAACGTCAATAGCAGGTAGCTTGGCAGCACCGTTCCGAAAAAAGCGACTCCGGCAATGTTCCTCACTCCGCCCGAGACTATATAATACGCAAGAATCATAAAGGCGAGTGCAAAGTAAAATGTGCTCAGCCGCGGATACATCCATACTTGGACAACTTCGATATAGGTCCTTAAGATGGTGACGACCAGTAGTGTAAAGTAAAGGACGAAGAGAAAGTCCGCAGCTTTCCCTAACCACTTCCCAAATGCGATGCGGTGTGCTGAAACAAGGTCGCCGCCGCCTTTATCCAATAACAGATACATGATCATCATAAGGATATGAGTGGTAATCCCCGCGAGTATGACGGAAATCCATCCATCATACCCGGCATTCTTTGCAATGATCCGCTGAAAGCCCAATACCCCGGCTCCTACTTGGATCGCATGGATGAGAAAGAACACAAGAAAAGGGGAAATCTTTCTGCTTTCAGGAATCGGCTGCATCGTTCCACCTCCAATCATTCGTCAATATCAAGCTTTTTCTTACCTTCTCTAGGGCTGAATCGGACGGATTTCTTCGTTCGTAGAAACCCGGGACGGTTTGACTGTTTATAAAATGGAAACCGGATGAGCGCATCCTTTAAATCCTTTAAACGCGGAGGATACAACGGCTCCAGAAATGGTCGGCCGAGAGAGGTCAACCTCATCAGGTGTCCCATCAAGAAACAGAAACAAAAGACGATTCCGAGAAGTCCCCAAAGCTGGGCAAAGAGCAAAAATGGAAACCTCAAAATCCGGATCGTATTGCCCATTCTGTAAACAGGTGTCGTAAAGGAAGCAAGCGCAGCCAGGGCAACCAGGATGAGTAGTACGTTACTTGTCAATCCAGCTTCAACAGATGCTGTTCCGATAACGATACCACCAACGATACCGATCGTCTGACCGACCTTAGTGGGCAGGCGGGCTCCCGCCTCACGCAGCAGTTCAATTGTGAGTTCGAGAAACAATGCCTCCAGGATCGGGGGCAAAGGGATTTCCTGCCTGGACGTCACGAGTGTCGCCATCAAGTCTTTCGGTATCAACTCATAATGATAGGTAAGAGCGGCTACATATAGTGGTGTAATCAAAATCGAGAAGGAAACCGCAAATACACGAACGAGACGAAAGAAGGAAGCGACTATAAAGTTAAGGAAATAATCCTCATAGGCATTGAAGAATTCCACCAGTGTAGTCGGACCAATCAATGCATGGGGTGACCCATCTACCAAAATGGCGATTTTCCCTTCCACTAATACTGAAGCGACCCGGTCCGGACGTTCGGAATCGAGCAGCTGGGGAAAGGGGGATAAGCTATTATCCGAAATAAGCTGTTCTATGAATGAACTGTCCATCACCTGGTCAAAATCAACATCTTTCAAACGCTGACGGACAGTATTCACGTTCGCCTCATCGGCTAACCCATCCAAGTAGAGAAGGGCGATCCGGGTATGAGTAATCGTACCGACGGTCACTTCCTCTACAGTGAATTCTTTTACCGGGATGCGTTTTCGCAGGAGATTCAGATTGTCACTGAGAGATTCAACAAATGCCTCTTTCGGACCGACGACACTGAATTCAACTTCAGGCTGAGATACCTTCCGTCCCATTTCATTCTTGGTCGCAATGAAGGCAAATTTCCGATGGGATTTATCCATTGTCAGCATCGTGTATCCATTCAGCAGCTTTTGTTCAATGACCGATTCGTCATCAGAAACTTGGATGTCAACAATCGGTACCAGTGTTTTCAAATCTTCCAGATCATTGAAATCCTTGGATAATAATGAAGGAAGAACATCTTCCTGAATGATTTTCCCATCGATCAAGGTAGTAAAAAAATGCAGGCTGAATTTCACCCCGGTAAATTGATTTTGGTAAAAAGCCTGCTTATAATCAGCAGATTTTTCAAGGGCTGTTTTTATACTTTCATAGGATGGTTTCTTTTTATTTTGATCAGTATTTTTATTTTTAAAGAATGAAAACATACGAATCCCTCATGTTCAACGTGGTGTATTCAGTAGTGTTTCCGAAAAAGGGAGAATTATGAAAAGTTGAAGTGAGGTTGTAAAATGTGAAGGGGACCAATATTTCTGTGTAATAGGAACTTTTGTATCGCTTTTAATTTCCGTGCAAGACTCTCAGTGCGGCACATACTATTTGGTGAACATCTAATAAAAAAAGACCAGGGAATCATCCCTGGTCTTCAGTAATATTTATTGCTCCAAGAAATATTTTTCAATATCATCGAGCATTTTGTTCGCAGCAATGACACCGCCTGCAGTGTTCCAGATTGCATCGCTGACTTCGTGGACGTTGCCTGCTTTGGCAGCTTCAAGATTCTTGAATAACGGATCATTGATCCATTCTTCAGCTAACTTGTTGGCTTCTCCGTCACCTGTTTCATAGGTGAAATAGAAGAGAACATCTCCATCCATTGCCGGGATTCTTTCTTTCGTCACGCCTTTTTCAGCAAAGTCATTCACATCCTGGCCTTCAGGACGTGCAAATCCTAATTGATCAAGGATGACACCGGAGAAGGAATCCTTATGATAAATACGTACATCTCCTGCAAGGAAACGGACCATG
Source organism: Mangrovibacillus sp. Mu-81 (assembly GCF_036867415.1). NCBI lineage: Bacteria > Bacillati > Bacillota > Bacilli > Caryophanales > Bacillaceae > Mangrovibacillus > Mangrovibacillus sp. Mu-81. The sequence goes on along the minus strand of NZ_JBAJHU010000002.1, from coordinate 34,136 downwards.
GAAATTTCCTGATTCAGCTTATCGCCAAGTTTGCCTTTTAAGTCTTCAATGCGCTGATCATACTGGGCAATGACTTCTTTGCCTTCTTCTTCTTTGTTCAATGCTTTGGAGTATAGCTTAAAGTTTTCTTTCCAATTCCCTTTAAGGGTTTCGGACATGACGGTTGGAGCAATTTCTTTCAATTGGTTGTATTGCTCTTCCTGACGCAGTTTCGTTCCGATGATAAGATCCGGCTGAAGCTTTGCGATCGCTTCGATGTTCAATTCACTTTCCGTACCAACCACTTCAACATCTTTCATGTCTTCTGCGATATGTTCATACCAAGGGTCACCGGTCCAAGATTGTACGGCACCGACAGGAGTGACACCCAATTCCAAAAGAGCTTCGGTTCCTTCATTTGTAAGGATGACGACTTTTTCAGGCGTTCCTTTGATTTCAGTGGTACCCATTGCATGTTCTACTGTATAAGTTTCTTCTTTCTTGTCAGAATCACTTCCTGAAGACTTTTCTTCTTCTTTATTGCCGCAAGCAGCAAGGAAAAGAAGAGAAGTAATCAGCAGTAACGATAATAAACTTCTTAATTTCATATGTATAAATCCCCCTAAGATTTGTTTGACTGATAATGATTATCATTCACAAACATAATCATAATTGAGAAGGTTTTCATTGTCAACAACTAAATGATAATGATTTTCAAAGTCATTGACGGCTTTCCCAATCTTCTCTAAAATAAGAAGAGAATAAGAATAAGAGTAACTATTTATACAGTGACCGGAAAGGTAAACATATGATCAAAACGCAAAAACAATTTCTTCTATTTATAGGAACTATCCTTATCCTTGTCTTGTGCATCGGAATGAGCATCGTCTATGGATACACGGATACTTCTTGGAAAACAGCGCTTGAAGCGTTTACGAACCCGACTCAGTCGACTGAACATCTGGTGCTGCAGACGATCCGTCTTCCAAGGGCACTGATTGCTGCCGCTGTCGGAGCTTCCCTTGCTATTTCCGGTGTCCTTATGCAGACATTGACGAAGAACCCGCTTGCATCACCCGGTATTTTCGGAATCAATGCTGGCGGCGGTTTCATGGTCGTCCTGGCAGTGACATTGTTTGGGGTTTCCGACCTTCAGACATTTACGTGGCTTTCGTTCTTTGGAGCTGCAATCGCCGCTTTTGGCGTATTTGCTATCAGTGCTGCCGGTAATAACGGACTAACACCGATGAAAATGACGCTTGCGGGGGCTGCAATAACGGCCATGTTTTCGTCGTTCACCCAAGGATTGCTGGTACTGGATGAATCAGCGCTTGAACAGGTGCTCTTCTGGCTGGCAGGATCCGTGCAGGGGAGGAGCCTCGATATTTTAAGCGGAGTTTTTCCATACATCCTTATAGGGTGGACAGGTGCACTCATACTCGCAGGCAAGATGAATATATTAGCAATGGGTGAAGATGTAGCCAAGGGCCTTGGGTTGAAAACCAACCTTATTAAGTTTCTTTCGCTGTTGATCGTCGTCCTTCTGGCAGGGGGTTCTGTCGCGATTGCGGGCCCTATTGGTTTTATCGGTATTGTCATTCCCCATCTGGCAAGAAAGGTGATCGGTGTCGATCATAAGTGGCTCATCCCTTATGCAGGTTTATTGGGTGCTATTCTACTGTTGACAGCTGATATTGCAGCACGCTACATTATCATGCCCCAAGAGGTGCCTGTAGGAGTCATGACCGCAGTCATCGGCGCACCATTCTTCGTGTATGTTGCCAGGAAGGGGTTCTAAAATGAATAGATTCATAGGAAAACGTTGGTTCAAGGACCGGATATCATTCCTGGTAGATATGTCTGCTTTGAAAAAAGTAATGATATTGGGACTGTTAGGAATACTTGTATTGATCGTGAGTACAGGAATAGGGGACATGAAGATTGCCCCATGGAATGTTGTGAATGTCTTTTTTGGCGGAGGCACGAGCCTTGAACAGCTGGTCGTGAAATCATTCCGGCTGCCCCGTATCATCATTGCCCTCCTTGCAGGGATGGCCCTGGCGGTTGCTGGCGGCATTCTCCAGGGAATGATAAGAAATCCGCTTGCTTCACCGGATATCATTGGAATCACAGGGGGAGCGGGAGCCGCAGTCGTCGCATTCTTAACCCTCTTCAGCAATGAAGATGGGACGCTGCCTGTAAGTATTCAATGGATGCCTGTTGCAGCATTTATCGGCGCAGCAGCGATTGCGTTCCTCGTCTATTTCCTGGCATGGAGAAAAGGAGTCTCCCCGGTCAGGCTCGTCCTGATCGGCATCGGGATATCGGCCCTGACACAGGCACTGACCGCCCTCTTGATGATCATGGGTCCCATTTACAGGGCAAGTCAGGCGAATATTTGGATCACGGGTACAGTGAACGGATCTGATTGGCAGGATGTAGGAATACTCTTGCCATGGAGTATCGTGTTCATTCTTATAAGCTTTTTCATTACACGGCAATTGAATATCCAGGAACTTGGAGAAGAGATGGCCAAAGGAGTCGGAGGGAGTGTTCAACGACAGCGGTTCTTCCTTCTTCTCATGGCCACTGTCTTAGTAGGTGGAGCGGTATCTTTCGCGGGAGGTATCGGCTTTGTCGGCTTGATGGCTCCTCATATGGCAAGAAGGCTGGTAGGATCTTCTTACGGGGCGCTGCTGCCGGCGTCCGCCTTTATCGGAGGGATACTCGTGATGGTCGCCGACCTGATCGGGCGCACACTTTTCCTTCCTTTGGAGGTTCCTGCAGGAGTATTTACCGCTGCGATCGGTGCACCGTATTTTATTTATCTATTATTTAAAACGAGAAATTCTTAAGGAGTTGGCCGCTAATGAGCATGCTGCAAACGAAAGACTTAACCCTGGCTTATGGTGATAGAACGATAATCGATGAATTGAATATTGAGATTCCAAAAGGAGAAATCACCGTATTCATCGGTGGGAACGGATGCGGGAAATCAACTTTGCTGCGTTCCATCGCACGGTTATTGAAGCCGAAGCAGGGGTCTGTTCTTTTAGAAGGGGATGCCATTGCAAAACTGTCCACTAAAGAAGTTGCACGTAAAATGGCCATCCTTCCCCAGTCGCCGACAGCTCCTGAAGGATTGACCGTACTGCAATTGGTAAAGCAGGGAAGATACCCTCATCAGACATGGCTGAAACAATGGTCGCATGAGGATGAAGAAATCGTGCAAGACGCATTGAGGGCAACCAAAATGGAAGAGCTGCAGCACCGCAAAGTCGACGAACTGTCAGGCGGACAGCGCCAGCGTGCCTGGATCGCCCTCACCCTTGCACAGGATACGGATATCATCCTGCTCGATGAACCGACGACTTACCTGGATATGACGCATCAAATCGAAATCCTCGATCTGTTATTCGAGCTGAACGAAAAGGAAGACCGTACAATCGTCATGGTGCTCCATGACTTGAACCTTGCCTGCCGCTACGCTCATAATATCGTGGCGATCCGCGATCAGAAAATCTTTGCCCAGGGAAAACCGGAGAGCATCATCAGCTGCGAACTGGTGAAGAATGTTTTTGACATGGATTGTCAGGTAACTAGTGATCCGTTATTCGGTACACCGCTATGCATCCCGTTCGGCAAAGGAAGATGCATACTTAAACAGATAGGCGAGCCTGTATGATGCAAGCTTCACTCACTGAAGAGCAATGGGGGCTCCTGAAACAGTATCGCTTTCATCGAGGTGTTCCTGCTGCTTCGGATGGGATTAATGCAAGTGAACTTTTAGATGAACAGAGAATGCTGAGTTATCTTAAAGACCGCATCTCCATGATGGGCGCCAGTGACTTGAAGACAGCAGCATCTCTCTTAATGAAGCGTTATGCATTCGTCGCAGCAATGGGGATGCTCGCTGCAACCTTCTGGAATCGTAAACTGAATCTGTCCCCGGAAAATCTTGTGCTGGTCGATTACGTAAATGATAAGGGTTTGTGGCTGCCGCAGTTTTATTTAAAGGATTCAACTGTCAAGGAATTTACCAGCTGGTCTGAAAAAGAAGAGTTCATGGTGGCGCTGTTCAGTAAGCACCTTGATAAAATCATCGGTGTGATAAAGAGATCCGTAAAGCTTTCCAATCTGATATTGTGGGAGAATATTGCGGTCTATCTCTTCTGGATCTATGAAAACGATGCGTTTGTTACCGATGAATGCATGCTGGATAAGAAAAAAAGCGATTTTGCCCAATTACTTAATGCTGAGAACAGTCACTGGTTCGGGTCGTATAATCAGAATCCACTGAGCAGATATTATACTGAAAAAGTCAAAGTGGAAGGACTCGAAGATGAAATCCGGGTGCGGAAGACGTGCTGTTTTTCTTATCAACTTGAGAATGGAGAACAATTCCGCTGCAAGAGCTGCCCGCAGACATGCAGGGTGAAGCGGTTAACCAGTATATAATAGGGGGTTCTACAATATTATGAGCGAATTTCCGAAACAGTTTGATGCACTTCTGGATAAGTATACCGAGCTTCTGGTCGGAGAGACTTCTCCCGAGAAAAAAGAAATGGTCGGCCAATATGCACTCTACACGTTCATCGCCAAGAATATGCCTTCTCTCGTGAAGCACTGGAACTCACTCTATCCTGACGGCAAAGACGAAATGAAAAAAATCGTCGGCGAAATCAAAGAATTGAACGAAGCACATCGTGAAGAAATGAACCGCCGGAAGCGGGAAGAATAGAATTGTGATGAGGAGTACCCTTTTGAGAAGGGTGCTTTTTATTTTGGAAGAAGCTGAGTTGAAAGTAAAATAGGTAAAGTTGTTGAAAATAAATGTATTAAAGTCGGTTTGAAAATAAAAGTCCTCTTAATGGGTATGGACAGGCATAAGAGAGTATTTTAAAGGTACCAGCTGTACTGAAGTGGATAATTGTTAGGAAATAAGGTGATTTTTAAACTAGTTTTAATGATTTTTCTTCCCATCCCCGAATCTATAAATAAACGACCCCCGCTATAAGGAGGTCGCCTATTCAAAAACTTATTGCAGCGGTCCGCCGCCAGCGGTTCCATAAGGGAATTGGGATGAGTACTGCTGATGCTGCTGGTAGGACTGCTGGATTTTTTGGCTGTCAGCTGCTTCCAGCTTGTACCAGCCTTTACGGAACATTTCATTGTAAAGTTCGCGTTGTGCGTTTTGTGTTTCGTTGAAGATCGTCAGCAAATCCTGATAAAGGGCCTGGTGACTGGCTTCGTTAAGGGCTGTGCAATAAGAGGCTGTCATGTATTTTTCATGTGAAAGCACGTCCGTGATGAAGTCTCGGTCATTCATTTGCGGTGTGGACGGTACCTGAGTCTGCGGATTTTGGATTTTTTGCTGATTTTGCTGGTTCATAGTCAGATCTCCTTTCTACATCATGCCCTGGTTGGTGTTTGACGTATTCAAGTGGGCCAATAACTGCTCATAGTGACGCTGATGCATTTGCCCGCACTTATCGAGCTCCGCCTTGATTTCCTGGTCCTGACATTGGGAAGCCGCGAAATGACACTTTTTCATGGCATTCAGGTTCCATGCAAGCATGTCATTGAGATAAAGGGAATCCTTGGTTGTTAACAATTGTGGCGGCTGTGTGTATGTTTGCTGCTGATTACCTTGTTGAGGCTGTTGTTGCTGCATCTTGTATTCCTCCTTTATTTACAGGTAAAATTAGGTATTTATTCCTAACGTGCCCGTTGTTTAAACAAGCATCATAAACGCCTTGCCAATGGTTATTCTGCGACATTTACAGCATGTTATACACCGCTTTCAAAATTTGAAAATTTTCTACTAAGAAAGTAACAAAAGTATATTCAAAATGTTTAATAGGTGATAGAATGTTGGTAAATAAAATACTAATCGAAACGTTTCTTTTTTTGACAGGAAAGTAAACGTTTTCATAGTATGGCATATATGTTCTTTTCAGGGAGGTAGCAACATGGAGCAAGCAATGCGTAATTTCTTTTTATTCCTTTCTAAAAACAAGCCGATCACTAAACTGGCTAAGAGGTATGGTCTGCGTTTCGGTGCGGCCAGATTTGTTGCCGGTTCTTCAATAGAACAAGCGGTCGATGTCATTCGTGAATTGAATAAACAGAATCTTGTCGTAACGATTGATTATTTGGGAGAGTTTGTGGATAACGTAGAGGAAGCCAATGAAATGGCCCTTGAATGTGTAGAAGCCGTCCGTGCGATTGGCAGGGAGAAACTACAATCTCAATTGTCTCTCAAAATGACTTCTATGGGACTTGATCTTAAAGAGGATGTCGTTACAAAGAATATGAGAATGATCCTGGAGGAAGCAAAGAAGCATGATGTCTTTGTAACCATCGATATGGAGGATTATTCACGATGCGGCAAGACGCTCGAAATCTTTAAGACATTGAAATCAGAGTACGACAACATCGGTACTGTTATTCAAGCTTATCTTTATCGGACAGAGAAGGATATGGAAGAGTTAAATGCGTATTCCCCCAATCTTCGTCTTGTGAAAGGTGCTTACAAAGAGTCGCCTAAAGTTGCGTTCCCTGAGAAAAAAGATGTGGATGAAAACTTCAAGAAAATCATCAAGATGCATATGCTCAACGGTAATTACACTGCAATTGCCACTCATGACGATAAGATCATCGAGTATACAAAACAGCTTGCAGAAGAACATAATATTCCAAGAGATCAATTCGAATTCCAGATGCTGTTCGGTATCTGTGTCGAGCGTCAGCACCAGCTGGTCAAAGAAGGCTACAAAATGCGTGTCTATGTTCCTTATGGGACAGACTGGTATGGCTATTTCATGAGAAGGCTTGCCGAAAGACCTGCAAACGTGGCATTCGTATTGAAGGGTGTAATGAAAAACAAATAAAGCAATTGGCAAGGAGAGGCTGGGACACAGGTGTTTTAGTCAAAGTAAAACTCGTTCTAATTTGAATTCCAGGATTCAAGTAGGTTCGGGTTTTTATTATTTTTGTAACGTTCATTTAGTTTTTAGCTTGTTCCAGCGGTTGATTGGAGTGCAAGACGGAGACTCCTGCGGGAAGAGTCGCCTTATGCCACACGCCACTGAGCAAAGCCCCTCCACTTTTCTTACCCGCAGGAACGAATGTGACGAGGAGGCTCACGGGCTACCCGCGGAAAGCGAAGTCTTGCACGGAAATCATTAGCGGTGTGCAGAGTACACTGGAGTGTTCGTCTCTAGGTATAGTTGTTTTGTCCCAACCTCTTTTTTAAATTTGAAGGAAAATCCTTAATATGAATGTTCATGATTATCGGTGCATATTATTTGTGACATTATTCACAATAGAGTATAATTAAACATATCATCAATACTTATACGAGGCGATTAAATGGATTTTTCTATCGAAAATGTTTCATTCCTTCTTGCGCTCCTTCTTTTAATCGGAGTCCTTTTTGCTAAATTCTCCTCGAGTTTAGGGGTACCCTCACTCATTCTCTTCATTGCTGTCGGTATGATCCTGAATACATACTTTTTCTTCGATAATGCACATATCACCCAATTCATCGGTACGATTGCGCTGATCATCATCTTGTTTGAGGGTGGACTTCAGACGAAGTGGAGCAGTGTGAAAAGTGTATATAAACCGTCGTTATCACTTGCTACAATCGGGGTGCTGGTGACGACCCTTTCCATCGGGGTCGCGGCTAAATTCATCCTGGACCTAAGCTGGCTGGAAGGCATGCTGTTTGGTGCCATCGTTGGTTCGACAGATGCTGCAGCTGTATTTTCGGTATTGGGCAACAAAAATATCAAACCGAAAATTTCATCCACATTGGAGGCAGAGTCTGGCAGTAACGATCCTATGGCCATTTTCTTGACCGTAGCATTTTTACAATTGATTCAATTTCCGAACTTAAATCCACTCAATCTTATTTTAAGTTTCTTCTGGCAGATGGGTATGGGACTTGTATTCGGAATTCTTTTCGGATTGGTCTCTGTCTGGATCATTAACAGAATCAATCTGGATTCTTCAGGGCTATACCCTGTCCTATCCGTCGCATTGGCAATCCTTGCCTATGCGATGACATCCCTCCTTGATGCGAGCGGCCTGCTTGCGGTATATGTCATGGCGATCATCTTAGGAAATCGTGAACTCACTTACCGTCACTCCATCCTCAGATTCAATGAAGGATTTGCATGGATGCTGCAGATTGTCATGTTTATCCTGCTCGGTCTGCTTGTATTTCCGCAGCACCTGCCAGGAATCGCACTTCAGGGAATCCTGTTATCGATCCTCCTGATTTTCGTGGCAAGGCCGCTGGGGGTCTACATCAGTCTGGCGTTCGGTAAAACCTTTAATACGAAAGAAAAATTCTTCATTTCATGGGCAGGGCTCAAGGGGGCCGTTCCAATCGTTCTTGCCACGTTCCCGATGGTAGCGGGGATCGAGAACAGTGAGATCATTTTCAATGTGGTGTTCTTCGTCGTCCTTTTATCCGCTTTGATACAAGGCTCTACCATCACACCGCTTGCAAATTATCTTAAGCTTTCCGGCAAGGATAAACCTCCGCTTGCGCACACGATTGAATTAGTGAGCATCGGGAAAACAAAGAATGAAATGATAGAAGTCCATATCAATGACGAAGCGTTTATCACCGGAATGGCCATCAAAGACATCGACCTTCCGGAAAAAACATTGATTTCTGCCGTCATAAGGGAAAATGATCTAATCACACCGACGGGTAATACCATCATCAAGGCTGACGATACGTTGTATGTACTCGCAAGTAAAAGTCAGAGAAAGCATATAAACCACTTGCTTAATGCGAAGAAAGAACCCAAAGAGGAGTTTGAGCAGGAACGGAATTCAGTGCGGGAAACTCAACTCCAATCGGATTTGGGAAATGAAACGGAGCAGAATGGGAAAGGTGGCAGGGTGCCTCAATCACAATCGGAACGAGATGCAGATGTGGCCGGGGAACGTGAACCGGAAACCGAATCAAAAGACAGCTCAACAAAAAAGGACCTGTGATCAGGTCCTTTTTTGAATGACAAGACATATTTTGAGAAATGGCCAGGCACCATTGCCCAGCCCCTCGAGACTTCCAGTCCGCCCAATGAAGTCACCGGCCAGCCTTAAAACGTCTATGTCGGGGCTTAACAAGGCGCTTCCACTTTTCGTATTATGCTTTCATTTTCAACTCATGACGGTGGAACAAAAAGCCGAACAGGGAGGCGAGGACCTGCTGGAAGAGCATGCCGATCACGACCGGGACCGCAACAGCCGCCGGAAAGTATTGTACGGCAATGACTGCTCCCGCACTGATGTTTCTCATTCCCCCAGTGAACAGAAGACTCGCTTTCGTTTCCCTCGATTGTTTGAAAAGCGTTCCGAGCAGCCAGGCGATGGCGAATCCCGAAAAGGCAATGAACAACACAACAAAAGCGATGAGGAACAGCTTCCAGCTAAGCTCCAATAAATAGGGTGCAACAGCAGAGCTGTTGATGGCTACCACAACCCCTATGCCGATTTTGGAAAAAGGGGAGAGGCATCTGCCCACAGTCTCTTTGATGGTCCCCTTCGTCAGATGATTGCAAAGCATGCCGGCGATTGACGGGATCACCACCATCCATACCAACCCGCTCATGATGCTCCAGCTGTTCATTTCAACTTTTTGCCCGACGATCAGGGAAAGGCTGGCAGGAACAATGAAAGGGGAAAGGATGGTATCGACCAAAATGATGGAAAGGGCGAGACCGATGTTCCCTTTATAGATGGTCACCCAGACAAAGCTGGTTATCCCGGTCGGAATCACCATGGCAAGCAGCAAACCTGTTACCGTCAGCCCATCTCCGGGAAATGCGATGCTTCCCATACCGAAAGCCCACAGCGGCATGATGATATGGAGGATCAGCAAGGCTGTCAACAGCGGAAGCGGAAATTTAAAAGCCCTTTGAAGTGAATTGAAATTTGAACTCAGGCTGCCCGAAAAAGTCATGAAGGCAAATACCCAAGGCACGATGTAAGTGAAAGACGATAAATATTGAGCAAAAAACACACCGATCACAACCGAAGAAGGTGTGATGAACGGCATAAGCTTCTCCAGTTTTTTATTCAGAACCTGCAGCATACATTACGCTCCTAAATGAAATAGAATAATAGATTTATCTTATCACTTTTCAGCTTGTATTTAATATAAAAAGGGGCTGCGGATAGTTGTATTAAAAAAGGATGAAATCGATTGGATTTCATCCTTTTGCTGTTTATTCAGCAGATACAGCTGCTTTGGGAATTGACTTTTTCTCAAATAATTGCTCGAAGATCGGATACATGAACTGAACGACAAAGCCTAATAGTACAGTCACGAGGATTGTGCCGATGCCGATATCCCCTTTGAACAGGAATGCAAGTGTTAAGGCAAATCCTTCACTGATGATCCTGGAATTGCGGAGGTTCAAGCCGAATCTCGTATGAATGGCCACCATAAGCGTGTCCATTGGGCTGGCAGGAAACTTCGCCTGCAAGTAGATCGCGACACCAAGACCGACTGTAAGGATACCGATTCCAAGTGCGATGAATTGATTGACCATCATAACAGGAGCAAAATCACTTAAGATAATCAATAACCAGAAATCAATCAATAATCCAATGACAAAGATCGTCAGCGTCGCCAGCACATCAGGTCTCTTTTTCATAATGATGGCATTGAGGGCGATCAGCACGATCCCGTTGGTGAACACTGCTGTGCCGACTGTAATATCAAACATCTTCGACTGACCCACTGCAAGGGCATCCCATGCAGAAGCGCCAAGCCCTGATTTAATGATCAACGATACACCCATCGTCAAAATGAACAATCCTACAGTAAAAAATGCTGATCTTCGAAGCATCATCGTAATTCTCCCCTTATCTGTAAACGTTATCAAAAATAGCCGCTTGTCGACTCCCTGCTCATTAAAGTAGGAGGTCTGACAACTGAAAGCAATATACTAAGTTTACTCGAAAACGTACGGGGAAGCAAAGTTAATTTCTGCATTTCAATACATTGTTTTTTAAAGCTCATTGTAACGGCAGGAAACGAAGGACCCGCTACGAAGGAGGGTAGGAACAGTGCGCCTAAATGGCAAAAATGATCACAGGCGCCGTCAGGGACACCTGTGATCATCCGCTATTGCTTCTTGAATTGATTATTTTGACTGTTTACCTTACCGGCGCCGTCCGCTTCGACTGTCGGACCGGCGTCGCCTTTAATGCTGGCAGCACTCACTCCTGCTCTTGAAGGATCTTTTTTGCGTTTCGCCATGAAAAAACACCTCCATTTATAAATTGTCCCAGAAGGAAGAAGTTTATGACTTGAAATTTTTTTGTAAAAATTATTCATTTTTAAACGTTTAAATATTGCGATATTTTAGAAAATCCGATATATTATAGATAACAGAAACTCACTTGAGTCTTTTTTTTGAGTAAAAAATGAATGAGTATTCATTCAAAGTTGTCCAAACATCTCAAATCTTCACATCCAATCAAAATAGGTTGTAAAGAAATCAATATCAGTTCCAACAAAGGGGGAAATCACATTGACTCGCAGAATTCAGAAAGCAGCAGTGCTGGGATCAGGAGTTATGGGTTCGGGAATAGCCGCTCATTTAGCGAATATCGGCATCCCGACTATGTTACTAGACATCGTACCGCGTGAATTAACGGACGAAGATAAAGCAAAGGGTCTGGCAGAAGAAAGCAAAGCGTTTCGCAACAGATTAACTGAAAACGCTTTAAAAAAATTATTGAAGCAAAAACCTGCTCCTCTAACATCAAAACAAAATCTATCTCTGATTACCGCAGGGAATTTTGAAGATGATATGGAAAAAATCGGGGAGTGCGATTGGATCATCGAAGTGGTCGTGGAGAATCTTGACATTAAGAAAAAAGTATTCGAACAGGTTGAAAGTTACCGAAAACAGGGGAGCATCGTCAGCTCCAATACATCGGGGATCTCTGTCGAAGCAATGATAGAAGGCCGTTCTGAGGATTTCCAGAAGCACTTCCTTGGAACCCACTTCTTTAATCCTCCCCGCTACCTGAAGCTTCTTGAAGTGATTCCGACAGGGAAGACCGATTCGGACGTAGTGGAGTTCATGAAAGTCTTCGGTGAAGATGTCCTTGGAAAAGGCGTTGTACTGGCAAAGGATACCCCGAACTTCATCGCCAACCGAATTGGAACGTACGGCTTGCTTGTCACTGTGCAGGAGATGCTTAAAGGCGGCTACAGTGTAGGTGAAGTGGATTCGATCACAGGTCCGGCGATCGGCAGACCGAAGAGTGCGACATTCCGCACATTGGATGTAGTCGGGCTTGATACATTCGCCCACGTTGCGAAGAACGTCTATGACCAGGTGGATGGGGAAGAAAAAAACGTTTTCGAGGTACCTGCTTTCATGCAGAAAATGCTTAAGAACGGCTGGCTGGGAAGCAAGAGCGGACAGGGTTTCTTCCTGAAGCAGGGGAAGGAAATTCTTGAATTAAATACAGATACACTTGAATATCAGCCGCGTAATAAGCTGAAGACAGCATCTATCGAAATGAGCAGGAATGAAAAGGGACTTCCAAATAAAATCAAATCCTTGGTGTATGCCAAGGATCAAGCAGGCACTCTTTTATGGAACATCTTATCTCCCGTCCTGACCTATTCTGCAAAACTCCACGGGGAAATCGCGGATGATATCGTTGCCATCGACCGCGCGATGAGATGGGGATTCGGATGGGAACTCGGACCTTTTGAAACGTGGGATGCGATTGGCGTAGGGAAATCTGTCTCACGGATGAAGGAAGACGGGGTCTCTGTTCCTCAATGGGTGGAAGAAATGCTCGAGGCTGGCCACACCCATTTCTATAAAGAAGAAGAGGGAGAATTATTTTTCTACCATAATGGGGAATACAGGCATGTGGAACGCAACCCTAAAGTGATCGATTTGAAGCTTCTGAAAAAACAAGGAAAACTTATCAAGAAAAATACAGGTGCAAGCCTGATAGACATCGGTAACGGTGTGGCATTGCTTGAATTCCACTCTCAAAATAACGCCATCGGCCTGGACATCATCCAGATGATCAATTTTGCGGTTGATGAAGTGGAGAAGAACTTTAAAGGTCTGGTCATCGGCAATCAGTCGAAGAACTTCTGTGTAGGTGCCAATCTGGCGATGATCCTGATGGAAGCACAAGATGATAATGTTTTTGAAATTGATATGGTCGTCCGTCATTTCCAGCAGGCAATGATGAAGATCAAGTATTCATCGAAGCCGGTTGTGTCAGCACCATTCGGCATGACCCTGGGCGGGGGAAGTGAAGTATGCCTGCCGGCAGCCCACATCCAGGCATCGATGGAGACGTATATGGGACTTGTGGAAGTCGGAGTCGGATTGATCCCTGGCGGAGGCGGAAACAAGGAACTTTATATGAAGCATTTAGCGAACCTTCCAAATGGTGTTGAGTTCGACCTGCAAAAGGTTGCGAACAAAGTATTCGAAACAATTGCCATGGCGAAGGTATCGACTTCAGGAGATGAAGCAAGGGACAACAACTTTCTGAATAAAGCAGATGGAGTGAGCGTGAACGGCGATCACTTATTATATGATGCGAAGCAGGCGGCACTGTCGCTGTATGAACGAGGATACAAAGCCCCGATCCGCAAGAAGGTGCCGGTTGTAGGTGAAACGGGATACGGCACATTGCTGCTGGGAGCACAGTCGATGTATCAATCAGGATTCATTTCCGAACATGATCTCTTGATTGCCAAGAAACTGGCCTATGTGATTGCCGGCGGAAAAGTGCCATTCGGAACAGAAGTCGACGAACAATATTTATTGGACCTTGAGAGAGAAGCATTCCTGAGCCTGATCGCCCAGCCGAAGTCACAGCAGCGGATGCAGCATATGCTCGTGAAAGGAAAGCCATTACGCAACTAGCCTATAAACCAATCCAGAAAGCGGGGGAAACATCATGCGTGAAGCAGTCATAGTCGCTGGTGCCAGAACACCAGTCGGTAAATCAAGGAAAGGGTCGCTGGCCGGAGTGAGGCCGGATGATCTTGGAGCACTTGTCGTAAAAGAAACATTGAAACGTGCAGGGAGCTACGAAGGGAATATTGACGATCTGATCATCGGATGTGCCATGCCGGAAGCAGAGCAGGGATTGAATATGGCACGTAATATCGGGGGACTTGCAGGTCTGCCGGATTCAGTTCCTGCCATCACGATCAATCGCTACTGTTCATCGGGACTTCAATCCATTGCCTTTGCAGCAGAAAAAATCATGCTTGGACATTCAGATACGGCCATTGCCGGCGGAGCTGAATCCATGAGTCTTGTGCCCATGATGGGCCACGTCGTCCGGCCGAACGCAAAGCTTGCTGAAACGGCGCCGCAGTACTACATGAGCATGGGGCACACGGCAGAGGAAGTGGCGAAGAAATTCGGCGTCTCCCGCGAAGATCAGGATGCATTTGCGGTGAGAAGCCATCAGAAAGCGGCAAAAGCGATTTCAGAAGGGAAATTCGATGATGAAATAGTCCCGGTGGATGTTGTTCAGCGGTCAGTAAATGAAGATAACAAGCTGGTTGAAAAAACGTTCAAGTTCTCTAAAGACGAAGGCGTGCGTGCTTCAACAAGTGCCGACGTCCTTGCTAAATTGCGACCTGCTTTTAATGTGAAAGGGTCGGTAACAGCAGGGAACTCTTCACAGACAAGTGACGGAGCAGCAGCCGTGATGGTGATGGATCGTGAAAAAGCTGATGGTCTCGGACTACAGCCGATGGCAAAATTCAGAAGTTTTGCCGTTGCGGGGGTTCCCCCTGAAATTATGGGAATCGGTCCTGTTGAAGCCATCCCGCGTGCATTGAAAATGGCAGGACTTGAATTGTCTGATATCGGATTATTCGAACTGAACGAGGCGTTCGCTTCGCAATCCATCCAAGTCATCCGTCAGCTCGGGATCGACGAAGACAGGGTGAATGTGAACGGCGGTGCCATCGCACTCGGTCATCCGCTTGGCTGTACAGGGGCGAAATTGACTCTGTCACTACTCCACGAAATGAAGCGGCGCAACCAGCAATTCGGTATCGTCACCATGTGCATCGGCGGCGGAATGGGAGCGGCAGGTGTCTTTGAACTGATTGGTTAAGGGTGTAAACAGAGCGGGAAGGACCTTCGAACAGGGTCCTCTCTCTTTCCATAAAAAACGTTAAGGGGATGTCAATAATGGCAAATCAAACAGACAAGTTGATTAAGGGTGGAAGTTTTTTAATTGAAGATGTGAGCTGTGAGCAAGTCTTCACACCGGAAGACTACTCTGATGAGCAAAAAATGATCGCAAAAACGACTGAAGACTACGTGTTGAATGAAGTGGTACCTGTGATTGATAATCTTGAAAACCACGAGTTCGATCATTCAGTCCGATTATTGAAAGAAGCAGGGGAGATTGGACTTCTTGGAGCGGATGTACCGGAAGAATACGGCGGAATCGGCCTTGATAAAGTCAGCTCGGCATTGATTGCAGAAAAAATGTCCCGTGCAGGCGGATTCTCCATCTCTCACGGAGCTCACGTCGGAATCGGTTCGCTTCCAATCGTTCTTTTCGGAAACGAAGATCAAAAACAGAAGTACCTGCCTGCGCTCGCAACCGGTGAAAAGCTTGCTGCCTATGCTTTGACAGAGCCTGGCTCAGGTTCGGATGCCCTGGGTGCGAAAACGACAGCGAAACTGAACGAAGCGGGCACTCACTATATATTAAATGGTGAAAAACAATGGATCACAAACTCAGCATTCTCTGATGTCTTCGTTGTATATGCAAAAATAGACGGCGAGCACTTCTCTGCATTCATCGTTGAAAAAGACTATCCGGGCGTATCGACAGGGCCTGAAGAAAAGAAAATGGGGATCAAAAGTTCTTCAACGAGAACTTTGATCTTGGAAGATGCAGAAATTCCTGTCGAGAACCTTCTCGGCCAGGCTGGAAAAGGCCATATCATTGCCTTCAATATTCTGAATATCGGGCGTTACAAGCTGGGAGTGGGAGCTGTCGGCGCAAGTAAGCGTGCACTTGAAGTAACTGTTAAATATACGAATCAACGCCAGCAGTTCAAGACACCGATCTCTTCTTTCAACCTGACGAAAGAAAAATTGTCGACGATGGCAGCGAAATTATATGCAGCTGAAAGCTCCGTATATCGTACTGTAGGATTATTCGAAGACCGTATGAGTAAGCTGACTGATGAAGAAGTTAAGAACGGGACTGAAGTGGCGAAGTCAATTGCTGAATATGCAATCGAATGTTCACTGAATAAATTCTTTGCAACAGAAGTGCTGGACTACGTCGTGGATGAGGGAGTACAGCTGCACGGCGGCTACGGATTCATGCAGGAATATGAAATCGAAAGAATGTACCGCGACTCCCGTATCAACCGAATTTTCGAAGGAACTAATGAAATCAACCGCCTCCTGGTGCCGGGGACGTACCTGCGTAAAGCGATGAAAGGTGAACTGCCGCTGCTGCAAAAAGCGCAGG
Source organism: Mangrovibacillus sp. Mu-81 (assembly GCF_036867415.1). Taxonomy (NCBI): domain Bacteria; kingdom Bacillati; phylum Bacillota; class Bacilli; order Caryophanales; family Bacillaceae; genus Mangrovibacillus; species Mangrovibacillus sp. Mu-81. Next base: position 17,612 of record NZ_JBAJHU010000002.1, on the reverse strand, counting down.
CGCTTCAGGAAGAATTAATGATGCTGATGCCTGAAGAGGTTGGCGACGAACCGCTGGCACAAGAAAAATATCTTGTGAAAAATGCAAAGAAAATAGGCTTGATGCTTGCTGGATTAGCTGCCCAGAAGTTCGGCAAAGCTCTTGAAAAAGAGCAGGAAATCCTGGTGAACATTGCGGATATCGTATCCAATGCCTATGCAATGGAATCAGCGGTCCTTCGCACGGAAAAGACGCTTGAAAAAGGCGCTGAAAAAGCGAAGCAAAAGCTTCTTTACACACAGATCTTCTGTCAGGAAGCGTTCAATGAAATCGAAGCTCATGCGAAAGAAACCCTTGTTGCAACAGAACAAGGCGACTCACTGCGCATGATGCTTTCAGCACTCCGCAAATTCACACGCCACACGCCGATCAACGTAATCGCTGTGAAACGTGAAGCGTCCGAGAAACTTGTTGAAGCTGAGAAGTATGTTGTTTGATAAGTGAATGTTTCGGGAAACAGGCCTTCTTTAGCTGGGGGTCTGTTTTTTTGATTGGGGTTTTGTTGATGGAGGGAAGCGATGGCAACAGGAGTGGAGTGAAGTCAAGTGCTGGGAAAGAGAAAATTCGACAAGCAGAACAATTATTGGGAAAGTGGCACATTTATTTAAATTTTGGCACAATAATTAAATACTGGCACATATTCACGAAACTGGCACAATAAATATTAGTATATTAATATTTCAGTGAAAAAGCAGGATGTCAGTGGACTATCGTGTAGTTTTTTTTATGTAATATTTCTTTTCAGACACCAGAATGCATGTTTTTAAAACTTTGATCTCATTTATACAGTTACTTCACCTTTTACAGCATAATCTATCTTTTATCATACTAGGGATCAACGAATCGACTGCCCTTCGATTCGTCCCCCGTAAATATTGTCCACAAAGCCCAAGAATGGATATAACGGAAGTTAAATGAACAGAGGAGATACTTAATAACCATTCACCTCTAAAAAACTGATTGGCCAAATAGAAAATCACTGTGAATAAACCTTTTCTAAAAGAAGGAGAATAACGAAAGCTGTCGAATGTAGTCAAGTAGAGGGTATACTTTTAATGAGTAAGGTTGATGAAGATCATCTGTTTACTATGTATAATAAGTATAGTTGTATTTGGTTGTTAAGCTGTTGCACGGAAATCAACAGCGGTGTTTAGAAGCCAATATGAAAGGTGGTGGTAATATGTCATTGACTTTTTATTCTTATCCAAAATGCGGGACGTGCCGAAAAGCGAAAAAATGGCTGGAGGACAATAACGCGGATTTTAATGAAATACATATTGTTGAAAATCCTCCTTCAAAGGAGGAACTGAAAAGTCTTTATGAAAAAAGCGGGCTGCCATTGAAGAAGTTCTTTAATACAAGCGGCAAGAAATACCGAGAGCTTGGCTTGAAGGAAAAAGTGAATTCTGCCTCTGATGAGGAACTGCTTGAGATCCTTTCCACAGACGGTATGCTGATCAAGCGGCCGCTCACTACGGATGGCTTGAAGGTGACAGTCGGATTCAAGGAAGAAACGTTTGAAGAGTCCTGGAAGTGAGCGTGGAATCGTTGATTTGATGCGGAAATGGAAGGTATTGTCACAGCACCTAAAAAGTTTTGAAGGAAACACTGCGTTTTCTTGCTTTTTTATTTAAAAGTGTGTCAATATTAGGTTGTATACCAAGTATTTGGAGGGATTTTTAAATGAGTACACCGAAAGAACTTCGCTATTCTGAAGAACACGAATGGGTTAAAACCGAAGGGGAAACACTGCGTATTGGAATTACTGCGTTTGCGCAATCTGAACTTGGAGATATCGTATTCGTCGAACTGCCGGAAGTAGGCGACGAAGTGAAAGCAGATGAACCATTTGGAAGCGTTGAATCAGTTAAAACGGTTTCTGAGCTTTATGCACCGGTTTCAGGTAAAATCGTTGAAGTGAATGAAGAGCTTGCTGACAGCCCTGAATTTGTCAACGAATCTCCTTATGAAAAAGCTTGGATGATCGTCGTTGAGCCATCTGATGCTGGAGAAGTGGACAAGCTTATGACAGCAGAACAATATGAAGAAATGATTAACGAAGGTTAATGATTTCAAGGCACCTTGAGGGTATTCTCAAGGTGTTTTGTTTTTCTTTTGGGGCATTCTAAATGTGGAAGACATTACAGAAAGGATGATCCCGATGACTCTTGAACCAAAGAAGCTCGATGTTACCGAACGTGTGACAGGTAAATTAAAAAACGGAAGCCTGGAATTGTATCTCGACAATCAGCCGATCGGCCGCATGGCAGTTCCCCTGGAAGGCATCACCATGGAACCGAACTTTGAAGCGAATGAAGATAAAATCTTTCAACATTACACCGCAACAGAAGGTTCTGAAGCACGCTATACCGATTGCGATGAGGGTGGCTGGTGTTGATATTCATAAAAAAACGGTGCCAGGTTCCTCCGGTAGGACTGGCACTTTTTTGTCTATCTGCAGAATACTGAACTTGGCACAGTGTTTGAAACGGCAGTCATCAGGCTATGGAGCAGACCGAAACTAACCATGTATCGGCCGTATTTCTTTCTATTTTTAAATAAAAATGAGAAGATATATGTAAGTAGTGGACATCATCTCTAATAAATTGAATATACTATCCTAATCTTATTTCTGAAAGATAAGGTGATGACAATGTTTGATATCGGTGATGAGAAAGTAATCATTGTAGAGGGCACGACGGATAAACGTAAAGTGGAAGGAATCATTAAAGAGCCTATTGAGATTATTTGTACAAATGGAACCATCAGCATGACGAAAATGGACGAACTGATTGATTCGCTGGAGCAGAGAGATGTTTATATACTGGTGGATGCCGATCATGCAGGAGAAAAGCTTCGAAAACAATTCAAGCGGGAATTCCCGGAGGCAGAGCACTTATATATCGACCGGATGTATAAAGAAGTGGCATCGGCTCCCGAGTACCACTTGGCATCTGTACTGATCGGAGCGAATATTGATATACACACGGAATACTTGGAAAAAAGGATGAGTTAACGTTGAATGAGGTAAGTAGTACAAATTCGCTGTATGAATCAATACACACACATGAACTTACGGCGGTTTATCTTTACACCCCGATGTGTGGGACATGCCAGGTAGCAGGCAAAATGATGGAAGTTGTGAAAAAGCTTCCGCAATCGTTTCACTTTGATAAAGTCAATTTGAATTACTTACCACAGTTTGCAGAAGAGCAGGCGATTGAAAGTGTGCCATGTTTACTTCTTTATAAACATGCAAAAGAGAGGGAAAGAATCTATGCATTCCACTCAGTTCCCTATTTATATGAGATGTTAAAAAAAACAGAGACCTTTGATGATTAAAGGTCTTTTTTATATGTGATGAAAACATAAATATTAAGGAAAACCTTTCAACAAACTTGGACATATTTCTTGGGAAATGATGAGAAAATACTCAGAATTTATATTCTGAATATTCAAAAACCAACTAATTCGACACAAGTTGCTTTTCTCCAACAAAACTGTGTCGAGAGAGAAAAAAAGGATAAAAAACCCATTCGTAGAATTAAGTTAAGTAAGAAGATTCGCGGGAGGGTATTTATGAGAAATCTATTAGATAAACTAATTGACCAATGTCATTCCAAGTACCATCTGCAGCTGTTATTTCCTTCAGACCCATTTATTCTTCAACTTGAATGTGAGAGTCAGCGCTACACCCTTTCTTTTTCCAATAAAGAATGTTTTGTAGCGGAAGACATCAATAACCTTGAGCCTCAATTTGTCATTACAGGCAATGAGGAGATGATCACCACCGTTCTCGCCGGTAATGAGCTATTATCAAGATTGGTTGAAAGTGATCAATTGTCGGTAAAGGGAGGCTACCGCCCTCTGTTATTCGTCGAATCAGTGCTTTGGCTGACAAGGCCAATGATAAAAGAACCAGTTGAAATATATTGAATACTTTAATCTTCTGAAAAAAATAATTGACACCCCGTTTGTGCGATGATAGAATCACTTTTGTAGCAAATATTCTGAGACTTTACACTCATAAACTTTATATAGTTAGACTTACTCTTATTGAGAGTGGTGGAGGGACGTGCCCTATGAAGCCCGGCAACCGTCAATGAAAATTGAAATGGTGCCAATTCACTCAAAGCGTATGCTTTGAAAGATAAGAGGAAGGATAATCAATATGATTATGCCTTTCTGCTTATCTGCGGAAAGGTTTTTTTATTGGCTGGAATTAAAAGGGCCGCCTGGAGCACGTTTTTTACAAAGGAAAGCTGTAACCCTCATTATAACGCTCTTTTTACTCGGAGAAAGAAAGGTGGCTGACATCATGATCACAATCTCAGAAGTAAAGAAAATATATCAATCAAAAGCAGGTCCGATTTCAGCTGTAGACGGGGTCGATCTTTCTGTTGGGGAAGGTGAAATCTTTGGGGTGATCGGTTACAGCGGTGCCGGTAAAAGTACCCTGATCAGAATGCTAAATGGACTCGAAGTTCCAACAGAAGGAACAATCGATGTGAACGGGCAGTCTGTTTCAAGAATCAAAGGCAGGAAGCTTCGTGAAGCAAGGCAGTCCATCGGGATGATCTTTCAGCACTTTAATCTATTATGGTCCAGAACCGTTCTCGAAAATATTCAGTTCCCATTGGAAATAGCAGGAGTGCCAAAAAAGGAACGAACTCGGCGTGCCAATGAATTACTCGCGCTTGTCGGGCTTGAAGGAAGAGGGGAGGCGTACCCCTCACAGCTGAGCGGGGGACAAAAGCAGCGTGTCGGAATCGCAAGGGCACTTGCCAATAACCCAAGCGTACTGCTGTGTGACGAAGCAACGTCTGCCCTCGATCCGCAGACGACAGATTCCATTCTTGATTTATTGGTGGATATCAACAGGCGTCTCGGTTTGACCATAGTCCTGATTACCCATGAGATGCATGTCATCCAGAAAATCTGTCACCGTGTCGCGGTGATGGAAAACGGAAAAGTTGTAGAACTTGGGGATGTACTCGAAGTGTTCCGTAATCCCCGGCAGCAAGTGACAAAACGTTTTGTAAAAGAAGTATCACAGGCTCAGGAGTCTGAAGAAGCGATGCAGGAGTTGATCAAGCACTATCCCACCGGAAAAGTGTTGAAGTTCACTTTTGTCGGGGATTCGACCGGGCAGCCTTTGATCACTTCGTTGATCAGGAAGTTCGACCTTGAAGTAAATATCCTTCAGGGACAGATTTCCCAGACGCAAAAAGGAGCATACGGCACTCTGTTTGTTCATTTAGACGGGGCTGAATCGCAGCTTGGGGAAGCTCTGCAATTTGCTGAGAGTCAACAGGTGAAGGTTGAGGTGATGGCATGATGATCGAAACTCTATTTCCAAATGTCGATTGGGAAAAAATGTGGGAAGCAACGTTAGAGACACTCTATATGACCGGAATGTCTGTATTGATCACATTTGTCTTAGGCATCATTCTGGGGATCCTGTTATTCCTGACATCCAAAGAAAACCTCTGGGAAAATAAACTCACTTACACGGTTACGAACTCTGTCGTGAATGTGTTCAGGTCGATTCCGTTCATCATACTGATCGTCTTGCTGATTCCTTTCACGAAATTCTTATTGGATACGATCCGTGGAGCGAATGCCGCTTTGCCGGCTCTGATCATCGGGGCGGCTCCGTTCTACGCCAGAATGGTCGAAATCGCACTGCGAGAAGTGAATAAGGGTGTGATCGAAGCTGCAAAGGCGATGGGTGCGAAAACAAGTACGATCATCCTGAAGGTATTGCTGCCTGAATCCATGCCGGCACTCATCTCGGGTATAACGGTCACAGCTATTGCCCTTGTAGGTTACACAGCGATGGCAGGAGTCATCGGTGCAGGAGGACTTGGAAACCTCGCTTATCTGGACGGGTTCCAGAGAAGCCGGGAAGATGTAACACTGGCAGCCACGATCATGATACTGATCATCGTATTTGCCATTCAGATCATAGGGGATTTCTTTACAAATAAATTAGACAAACGATAAGAGGAGAGAAAAAACATGAAAAAGTGGATAGCAGGAGTTATTGCAGCAAGTAGTATAGTTGGATTGGCAGCATGCGGGAATGATACTGGATCGGGAAGCGATGAAAAGGAACTGGTCGTAGGTGCTTCGAATGTACCTCACGCTGAAATCCTTGAACAGGTGAAGCCGATCTTGGAAGAGAAAGGAATCGATTTACAAATTGAGACCTATCAGGATTATATCCTTCCGAATAAAGACCTTGATAATGAAGACCTTGATGCGAACTATTTTCAAACCATCCCTTATATGGACTTGCAAATGAAGGATAACGACTATGATTTCGTCAACGCAGGGGGAATCCATATCGAGCCGATCGGGGCTTACTCTAAAAAGTATAAATCTTTAGAGGATCTTCCGGAAGGTGCCACCATCTTAATGAGTAACTCAGTATCCGACCACGGTCGTATCCTTACCCTTTTGGAAAAGAAAGGACTTATTAAATTAAAAGATGGAGTTGAAAATACACAGGCGCAGCTTGAAGACATTGAGGAGAACCCTAGAAATCTCCAATTCGATTATGAATATGAGGCAGCACTTCTTCCTCAAATGTACGAAAACGAAGAAGGCGATGCAGTGGTGATCAATTCCAACTATGCCATCGATGCAGGCCTGAAACCGCTGGAAGACTCAATTGCGATAGAAGATACTGATTCTCCATATGTGAATGTCATTGCTGTCAACAAAGGAGATGAAGATAAGGAAGAAGTGAAAGAGTTGGTTAAAGCCCTTCGTTCAAAAGAAATTCAGGAATTCATCAATGAAGAATGGGATGGAGCGGTAGTACCTGTAACAGAATAATGTCAAAAATCTTTTCTGAAAAAAAGCCTAACTTGAGCAACCCGGTGACTGCATCGGGTTGTTTTTATTTTCAGGCTGCGGCTGCACTAAATTTCGGACATAAACCTTTCCTGATTGGCCCATACTATCTTCGAAGAATCTAATCGAAAATGGAGCTGAACATGATGCAAATGGAACCAAGAAATACAACCGAAGCCGCACTTCATGATTATAAAATGGGGCTGGGGATCTTCACCGAGAAAATGCCGGAGCTTGCACAGCATTATAATACATTCACTGAACACTGCTTCAAAGAAGGAGTCCTCACGAAAAAAGAAAAGCAGCTCATCGCCCTCGGCATCAGCCTCTATTCCCAAGATGAATACTGCATCATCTATCATACAAAGGGATGCCTCGATGAAGGATGCTCCGAACAGGAAATCCTTGAAGCAGTTGGAGTCACTGCGGCATTCGGCGGAGGAGCGGCAATGAGCCAGGCCGTCACACTCGTCCAACAATCCGTCCAGGAAATAAACCAACTGAAACAATAACCCAACAGGCTGAGACAAAAGTGTTCCAGTCTAAATAAAGCCCGAACTAATTTGAATTATAAGTTCAAGTAAGTTCGGTTTTTTATTAGCTTTGTTCAAAAGTCCATTTAGTTAGCAACTTATTCCAACGGTTGATTGGAGTGCAAGACGAAGATCCCTGGGGGAAAAGTAGCTTATGTGAGACCCTGCAGGAGCGCAGCGGAAGGAACGGTCTTCAGATATTCTAGATAATACTTCGAATACAGGAAATAGGGGTTTATTAGAAATGTAAGCGCTTCATCTTTATACAAGCATCTGGATATTTACTAACTTACCTATTATTCGCTAGTATAATGGCGGAATTTTGTGAAAACTTAATGATACCCTCCAGTTAAAATCTTCTGATGAAGTATTTTAAGAAAAAATGACCGAAAACGGGTTTTGTATTCAAGAAGAGGGGGTAGTATAGTTATGTATATAAAAATTGAAAGGAATGATTCATTATCGACTCTCTTGAGGGTTTGACGTACACAAGTGAAATGGAAAAGGCGATGCATAGTGCCCATGGAATTGGATACGAGGTGTACAAACGAAAGCATGATGTCAGAATGCAAGTAGAGAAACAGAGAGAGCGGGATTATAAAGAAAGCCGGAGAATGATTGCGGCACTTGATAGAAAAGTGCACGCTCATATATAATAGATCTTAAGGAAAACCAGTGTTGAAACAGACACTGGTTTTTTTATGAATATGGTTTGGATTAGCTCATTCACAATATTGATCGCATACTCCTGCAGGGAATCAACAGACGGAGAAAAGAGTGTTTTACTATGTAATTATTTCCTATTTATATAGGAAGGAATTCGGACAAGTTCCTTTCATGAGAGTGCCTGCATTTTTCTTTTGTACCTGGTAAAGAATAGGGAAGTATTTGCAGGTCGGAAACACAATGGAATCGCGTCTGAAAAAGTTGATTATACCTTTTATTTGTTATAAGATTGTAATGAGAATAAATTGAGAATGATGAAAGAATTTAATTCTTATCATTATATAAAGTCACGGAGGTATTTACACATGGCAGGTTCTACTTTAACAATTAAAGATCTTCATGTTGAGATTGAAGGAAAGGAAATCCTGAAAGGGGTTAACCTTGAAATTAAAGGTGGAGAAATCCACGCAGTAATGGGTCCGAATGGTACAGGTAAATCAACATTATCTTCTGCTATCATGGGTCACCCGAAGTATGAGGTAACAAAAGGGAGTATTCATTTTGACGGGCAGGACGTCCTTGAAATGGAAGTAGATGAGCGTGCGCAAGTTGGTTTATTTCTTGCAATGCAGTATCCAAGTGAAATCAGCGGAGTAACGAATGCAGACTTCCTGCGTTCCGCAATCAACAGCCGCCGCAAAGAAGGCGATGAGATTTCACTAATGAAATTCATTCGTAAAATGGATTCTGAAATGGAATACCTTGAAATGGATCCGGATATGGCTCAACGTTACTTAAATGAAGGTTTCTCAGGCGGTGAGAAGAAGCGTAACGAAATTCTTCAATTGATGATGCTTCAGCCTAAGATCGCAATCCTTGATGAGATTGATTCCGGTCTTGATATTGATGCGCTTAAAGTTGTATCTAAAGGTATCAACAAGATGCGCGGTGAAGATTTCGGATGCCTGATCATCACTCACTATCAGCGTCTTCTTAACTACATCACACCAGACCGTGTACACGTCATGATGCAGGGGCGTGTTGTGAAATCAGGCGGTGCGGAACTCGCACAGCGTCTTGAGGCGGAAGGTTATGACTGGATTAAAGAAGAACTGGGAATTAAAGACGAAACTGTTGGCCAAGAAGCGTAAGTGTTAGGGGGATAATAATGACTGTAGAAACGAAACTATCAGTAGATCAGGACTATGTCAGCTCCTACTCAAAGCAGCTTGGAGAGCCAGAATGGTTAACAACCCTTCGTACAGATGCCTTTAACAAAATGAAGGATCTTAGCCTTCCAGTTGCAGATAAAACGAAAATCACGAACTGGAATTTCACTTCTTTCAAGAAGCATTCAGTTGAAAGTGATTCGTTCTCATCATTGAGTGAGCTGCCAGAAGAAGTAAAAGCATTAGTTGACTTAGAAAGTAAAGATCAAAGTTTATATATTCAACGTAATAACACACCGGCTTTCCTATCTCTATCAAATGAATTGAAAGAAAATGGTGTTATTTTCACGGACATTTTCACAGCGGTGAAAGAGCACGGCGACCTAGTTCAGAAGTATTTCATGACAGAAGGCGTAAAATCGGATGAGCACAAGCTTACGGCTCTTCATGCGGCATTGATGAATGGGGGAGTCTTCCTATACATTCCGAAAAATGTAGAACTGGCAGAGCCGATTCAAGCGGTTTACGTACACGACAACGCTGAAGTTGCCATGTTCAACCACGTATTGGTGGTGGCAGAAGACAACAGCTCAGTGACATATGTAGAAAACTATATTTCTACAACAGACGTTGAAGATGGCGTATACAACATCGTGACGGAAGTGGTTGCGAATAATAACGCTAAAGTTGCATATGGTGCGGTAGACAACCTTGCAAGCGGATTGACCACATACGTGAACCGCCGCGGTGTTGCAGCGAGGGATTCACGCATCGAGTGGGCACTTGGCTTGATGAACGATGGAGACACAGTTTCAGAAAACGTAACGAATCTGATCGGTGACGGTTCTTATGCTGATACGAAAACGGTGGTTGTCGGTCGAGGCAAGCAAAAACAGAACTTCACGACTAAAGTTGTTCACTTCGGAAAGAATTCTGAAGGTTACATCTTGAAACATGGAGTGATGAAAGATGAAGCATCTTCAATCTTTAATGGTATCGGCAAAATCGAACACGGTGCATCCAAGTCAAATGCAGAGCAGGAATCACGCGTATTGATGCTCAGCGAAAAAGCGCGCGGAGATGCGAACCCGATCCTTTTGATCGATGAAGATGATGTAACAGCAGGTCACGCAGCATCAGTGGGACGCGTCGATCCGCTTCAACTTTATTACCTGATGAGCCGCGGGATTCCGCAAAAAGAAGCAGAACGTCTTGTCATTCACGGTTTCCTTGCTCCTGTGGTAAATCAATTGCCGATTGAAGGAGTTAAGAAACAGCTTGTCGAGGTAATCGAAAGGAAAGTAAACTAATGGATGTAAAAGAGATTCGTAAGCATTTTCCGATTCTCGACCAGGAAGTCAACGGCCATCCACTTGTTTATTTAGACAGCGCGGCGACTTCGCAAAAACCGATTTCCGTCATTGATGCGGTCAGTGATTATTATCGCGGCTTTAACTCAAACGTCCACCGCGGCGTACACACGCTGGGCACAAGGGCGACGGACGGTTATGAAGGAGCGCGTGAAAAGGTTCGGACATTCATCAACGCTTCGTCTACTCAGGAAGTGATTTTCACACGGGGAACGACAACCGCGATCAACACGGTAGCGGCAAGCTACGGCCGTGCATCCTTAAGTGAAGGCGATGAAATCGTCATCACGCATATGGAGCACCACAGCAACATCATTCCCTGGCAGCAGCTTGCTAAGGAAAAAGGCGCTGTATTAAAATACGTTCCACTTCAAGAAGATGGTACGATCAAGCTTGAAGATGTAAAAGAAACCATTACTTCCCAAACGAAAATCGTCTCGATTATGATGGTATCGAACGTACTTGGTACGATGAATCCAATCAAGGAAATCACGAAGATCGCTCATGATCATGGCGCTGTCATGGTAGTGGATGGTGCGCAGGCTGCACCTCACATGAAAATCGATGTCCAGGACCTTGATTGTGATTTCTTCGCTTTTTCGGGACATAAAATGGTTGGGCCTACCGGTATCGGTGCCCTTTACGGGAAGAAGAGGCATCTGAACAAGATGGAGCCGATCGAATTCGGCGGGGAAATGATCGACTTCGTCGGTCTTCAGGAATCCACTTGGAAAGAGCTTCCATGGAAGTTCGAAGGCGGCACTCCGATCATTGCAGGTGCAATCGGTCTCGGAGCTGCGATTGATTTCCTTGAAGATATCGGATTGGACACGATCGAGGCATATGAGCACAAGCTAGCCGCTTATGCACTGGATAAAATGAATGAAGTTGAAGGGATGACCATTTATGGTCCGGAAGATCCCGGTCAGCGTGCCGGACTTGTGACGTTCAACATTGATGATGTCCATCCTCATGATTTGGCGACTGTACTCGATGCAGAAGGAATTGCTGTCCGTGCCGGTCACCATTGTGCACAGCCCCTTATGAAATGGCTGAATGTCTCGGCGACTGCACGTGCAAGCTTCTACCTGTATAATACAGAGGAAGATATTGATAAACTTGTTGCAGGGCTAGTGAAGACAAAGGAGTTTTTCAGCGATGTCTTTTAATAACTTAGATCAGCTGTACAGACAAGTCATCATGGATCATTATAAGAACCCCCGAAATAAAGGGTCTTTGGAAGATGGCAGCTTTACGATCGACATGAATAACCCGACCTGCGGGGACCGCATTCACTTGACACTGAAGGTGGAGGACGGCATCGTCCAGGACGCCAAATTTGACGGCGAAGGGTGTTCCATCTCGATGGCATCTGCCTCTATGATGACACAAATTGTAAAAGGTAAAGAAATTGACGAGGCATTGAAGCTTTCGAAGATTTTTTCTGATATGATGCAAGGAAACGAATACGATGAAGATGTGGATTTAGGAGACATTGAAGCACTTCAAGGCGTTGCTAAATTCCCTGCCCGCATTAAATGTGCGACCCTGGCTTGGAAAGCGATGGAAAAAGGAGTAAAGGAAGAAGAGCAGGAGTAAGCTCATCTTCCCGCTCTATCAAAGAATGGAGGAATCGACATGGCAAAGAAAATGCCTGAGATCGGGGATTATAAATACGGTTTTAGTGATAAAGACGTATCAATTTTCCGTTCGAAACGTGGTTTGACGCGTGAGATTGTAGAAGAAATTTCGCGCATGAAGGAAGAGCCTCAATGGATGCTTGATTTCCGTTTGAAGTCACTTGACCATTTTTATAACATGTCAATGCCACAATGGGGCGGCGACTTACAAGAACTGAACTTTGATGAGATTACGTACTACGTAAAGCCTTCAGAGAAATCAGAGCGCAGCTGGGATGAAGTACCTGAAGAAATCAAACAGACGTTTGATAAATTGGGTATTCCTGAAGCTGAGCAAAAGTATCTTGCGGGGGTATCTGCACAGTACGAATCCGAGGTTGTTTACCATAACATGCAGGAAGACCTGGAAAATATGGGGATCGTATTCAAAGATACAGATTCTGCCCTTAAAGAAAACGAAGAACTATTCCGCGAACACTGGGCAAAAGTTATTCCGCCGACGGATAACAAATTTGCTGCACTGAACTCAGCGGTATGGTCCGGTGGTTCATTCATCTATGTTCCTAAAGGTATTAAGGTTGATACGCCGCTGCAAGCGTATTTCCGTATCAACTCCGAGAACATGGGTCAATTCGAACGTACCTTGATCATCGTTGACGAAGGCGCAAGCGTACACTATGTAGAAGGTTGTACAGCACCTGTCTACACAACGAACTCGCTTCACTCAGCGGTAGTTGAAATCATCATCAAAAAAGATGCGTACTGCCGTTACACGACGATTCAAAACTGGGCGAACAATGTTTTCAACCTGGTAACGAAGCGTGCTGTTTGTGAAGCGAACGCAACAATGGAATGGGTAGACGGAAACATCGGTTCCAAACTGACGATGAAGTATCCGGCTGTCATTCTTAAAGGAGAAGGTGCCCGCGGTATGACACTTTCCATCGCATTAGCAGGTAAAGGTCAGCACCAGGACGCAGGTGCGAAGATGATTCACTTGGCACCGAACACTTCTTCAACAATTGTTTCGAAGTCGATCTCCAAACACGGCGGTAAAGTAACATACCGCGGGATCGTTCATTTCGGACGCAAAGCGGAAGGCGCACGTTCTAACATCGAGTGTGACACGCTGATCATGGATAATCAGTCTACTTCCGATACGATTCCTTACAACGAAATCCTGAACGATAACATCTCGCTTGAACACGAAGCGAAAGTATCCAAGGTATCAGAAGAACAATTATTCTATCTGATGAGCCGCGGAATTTCAGAGGAAGAAGCAACAGAAATGATCGTAATGGGCTTCATCGAGCCATTCACGAAAGAACTTCCAATGGAATACGCAGTGGAAATGAACCGCCTGATCAAGTTCGAGATGGAAGGTTCGATTGGATAATAGATTTTTTTATAAGGAAACCCCCTTTGATCGCATTTATGCGGCCTGAGGGGGTTTTGTTTTTGCAGGAGAAGTTAGGATGGGACGGGCGGTTTGTTGAACTTTGTCGACAAATCGGTAAAACGCTCATAAAATAAGAATATCGATCATAAATCAAAAATAACGCTCATAAATTCATGAATTGAATCATAAAATCAACATTCCGCTCATAATCGATACGGCAAGAAAGGGTTCAGCATTGAAAACATCAATCACTACGATTTCACTCGCCTGTTATGATAAAATGTAAGACAAACCAATGGATGTTCATCATACGAGAAGAGGTGAATACGGATGATTTATATAGGAGTCACGGGTTGGGGGGATCATGATACTCTTTATGAGAATGTTTCGCCGCGGGACAAGCTGAAAGAGTACGGTGCGCATTTCCCTGCGGTAGAAGTGGATGCGAGTTTTTATGCGGTCCAGCCGATCCGTAATGCCGAGAAATGGGTGAAAGATACGCCAAAAGAGTTCAAATTCATTGTGAAGGCGTATCAGGGTATGACCGGACATGAGCGCGGAGAGATTCCATTTGAAACGAAAGAGGATATGTTTCAGGCATTCAAGGAGTCCCTTTCTCCGTATCTCAGGGAAGATAAGCTTGCGATGGTTCTCATGCAGTTTCCGCCATGGTTTGATTGCTCGCGTGACAATGTTGCCTATATCAGGTACTGTAAAGAACAATTGAAAGATCTACCTTTAGCATTGGAGTTCCGCCATCAAAGCTGGTACAGTCCCCGATTTAAAGATAGGACCCTCACATTCATGAAGGAACAGGGCTGGATCCATAGTATTTGTGATGAACCACAGGCAGGAGAGGGGTCGGTGCCGAGGGTATTGGAAGCCACTGATGAAGGGGCGACGCTGATCAGGTTTCATGGCCGCAATGTGCATGGCTGGAATAAGACAGGCAGTGGGGATGAATGGCGTGAGGTGCGGTATTTATATCGCTATAATGAAGCAGAATTAAGCGAATGGATCCCTCATATCCGTAAACTTCATGAAGAGTCAAAGGATATTTATATCCTTTTTAATAATAATTCGGGTGGAGACGCTGCAGATAATGCGAAACAGCTGATTGATATGCTCGGAATTGAGTACCAGGTGCTTGCTCCGAAACAACTTGATTTATTCTAATTGCAGGATGAGAAAAATATACGAGAAGTGTATCCGCCGTATAAATGCGTTTCTACTAGTAGAACTGGAGATGAAAGTAAGTGGAATGGATCGTATTGATTTGCATTGGGTTACTCGCAGGGACAGTCGGCTCGCTTGTCGGTCTGGGCGGGGGAGTGATCGTTGTTCCTGCATTGATTTATTTTGGTACATATACTGGCTGGCTTGATAACATCACACCGCAAACAGCAGTGGGAACTTCATTGATGGTCATGATTTTCACGGGATTGTCCTCGACCCTTGCGTATTTGAAGCACAAGACAGTTGATTACAAAAGCGGTTTGATTTTCTTTGGGGGCAGCGGACCGGGTGCGATCATCGGCGCATGGGTGAATAAATACCTTGATTTGGAAGACTTCAATCTTTATTTTGGTATATTTATGATTGTCATGGCGCTTATCCTGATGGTGCGCAACAAGTTGAAGCCGATCGAAAAGTTTAAGTCGGCTTCTTTTCAAAGGGAGTTCACCGATCCCGGCGGACAGATATTCCATTATGGATATCCTCCGCTGATGGGCGCATTGATTGCGCTGGTGGTAGGGTTCACTTCAGGTTTATTCGGTATCGGCGGAGGTTCGCTGATGGTGCCGGCGATGATTCTGATATTCATGTTCCCGCCTCATGTAGCAGTGGCGACATCGATGTTCATGGTCTTTCTTTCCGCCCTGGTCAGTTCAGGTACGCATGTTGCTTTGGGGAATGTTAAATGGCTGTATGCATTGGCGCTGATCCCGGGAGCATGGTTCGGGGCTAAGCTGGGGTCCTATTTAAATACAAGGCTTGAATCAAAGGCACTTGTGAGTGTCCTGCGCATTATACTGATTTTAATAGGAATACGATTGATTTATCAAAGTATTACGGGGTAACCTCCATTGGGAGAGTGAGAGTTCAATGAAAGAAGTAATCCATATCTATCATACTAACGACCTGCACAGTCATCTGGAGCACTGGCCGAGGATCCGGGACTTTATACAAAAAAGAAAAGAATGGCATGTGAATGAGGGAGAAGACGTCTTCCTCTTTGATATTGGTGACCACGTAGACCGCTGGCATCCATATACGGAAGCAACATTGGGCAAAGCTAATGTCCAGCTTTTGAACAAAGCCGGTTATGACGCTGTAACGATCGGGAATAACGAAGGCATCACGCTGGATTATGAAGATCTGGATACGTTGTATCAGGAAGCTGAATTCGATGTGATTGTCGGAAACCTGTTGAACCGGGACGGGAAGCTGCCTGAATGGCTCGAGACTCATCATACTTATGAAACGAAGTCAGGATTGAAAGTTGTTGTCCTTGGTTTGACGGCCAATTTCTACCCTTTCTATAGAGCGCTTGGCTGGTCGGTTTCAGCTCCCCTGGATGAATTGAAAAAACAGGTCGCACAGTTGAAGAACGAAGCGGATGTACTGGTTCTGCTGTCTCACCTGGGAATCCGGGATGATGAGCTCATAGCGGAGACCCATCCAGAAATAGATGTGATACTGGGTGCGCATACCCATCATATTTTACATGAGGGAAAAGAGATCAATGGGGTCATGCTTGGTGCTGCAGGGAAGTTCGGGAACTTTGTCGGTCACATGATGATTGAAATCGATACTGATACAAAGAATGTGCTGGCGAAAAAAGCACAGTTGTATGCACACGATGATTTGCCTCAGTCCACACAGGAAGATGAAGAGAAGCTACAGTGGCTGCAAATAGGGGAAAAGCTCCTTTGTACAGAGGTTGCCACCCTGCCGGACTCATTATCCGCAGAATGGTTCGAAGCGTCACCTCTGCCGCAAATGCTGTGCGACGCATTGAAGGAATGGTGCAAAGCAGATTGTTCCTTCCTGAATGCAGGTCTTCTGATGGAAGGGTTAAACAAAGGACCGGTCACGAGGCAGGACCTTCACCGTATTCTGCCGCACCCGATCAATCCTTGTCTGATCGAGCTTTCAGGAGCAGAGCTGAAAGAAATCCTCAAGCAGACATTTAATGAAGACTGGCCGCATCTTAACCTCAAAGGCCTTGGATTCAGGGGCAAAATAATGGGTGAATTTGTCTATTCCGGCATTGTCTTTGAAGAAGACAAACAAAAGATTTATATCAAGGGAGAACCGATCCAGCCCAAGAAAACGTATAAACTTGCAACAACCGATATGTTCACATTCGGGCACTTCTTTCCAGACCTGCAGCGTTTGGAGAAGAAGTACTTCATGCCGGAATTCCTGCGGGATATCCTTGCTTGGAAATTGGGTCGGTAAATGGTTCACCGTTCTTCCGCTCCTGTCATACATATGAGTTGAGAGGAGCGATGCAGGATGATGAATCTTTCTCCGATTACCATTCAAGGACATACCTTTTCAGCTATTTCCGTTGCGTTACCGAAGACCAACCTGCTCGTCGTGGCGAGCGATAAGGGATATATCATGTGCGGGGCACTGGATGTTGCTTTACTCAATGAGAAATTAAGTGACAGAGGCATCATCGCGGGCAGGGCAGTGGGAGTAAAGACAATCGACCAGCTCCTGGATGCCCCTCTTGAATCGGTGACGGTTGAAGCGGAAAACCGCGGAATCAATCCGGGTATGATTGGTCGCGATGCATTATTGAAAATGCTGTAACCTTGATGGTGATACGAGCTTCTGTGCATGATTGCATGGAGGCTTTTTTTATTGTCCAGCTCCGGCGGCTAGAGGCTCGAGACATAAGCCATGCCATCCAGAAAGGCAAA